>JAFVTS010000030.1 GCA_017503105.1 Clostridia bacterium | reverse complement strand
GAAAAAGGAAGTCGAGATCGAGCGCAAGATAAAGCTTGACAGAGTGCTCTCAGCTCTTAAGCTCTTGCCCTGGGGCGCGCTTCTCACCTTTGAATTTACGCTTGACAAATTCAACAACACGAACATTCTGCCCGCTTTTATATCAGGATTTTTGATTTTAGCGGCAATTAAGAGACTGAGCACGTTCAAAACGAGCGTCCTTGATCTCTGCCTTCTTTTCTCGGGGCTCGTCTACTCACTCTTCTCCTTGGCGGTCTGGTTCGTCAGCATACACTATCACGACAATTACTCGCACGCCGAGATCGCGCTTTATAAAGAAGCGGACGCTATGTTCAACGTCTACGCGCTTCTGTCAATAGCCGAGACTCTGTTATTTACCGTATTTATCGTCTTCGCGTTTTTGGTAATAAAGCGCTTCATAAGGACGCACACGGGCAAAACGCCGAAGGGTGTGAGCGACCCTCTTTCCGATACCGAGTCCGACGGCGAGTATTCGCGCCACGACAAGCGCTACCACCGCTCCCTTACCGTAAGGGCGGGTATCTTCGCGGCGTTCGGGGTGATCAGCGCGTTGGCAAGGCTTTTGTACGTGTTTACGGACAACGAGAGGACCTTCAACAGCGGAACGCTCATTCCAAACGTGGCTCCGTGGCTCGGTGCCGCGATAGCAGGCATCTCAGTCGTTTGGTTCGTTTACTCCCTTTACTTTACGGGTATGCTCGCCGACGACTTCAAGATCAAGTACTCGGATTCAAAAATACAAAACGAGCCGCACGAGAGTCAGTATTTCTGACGCTGTGAAAAAATAAAAGATCACGTCCGAAGCCCTGTTTTTTTGGGTAGGAAGTGATCTTTTTTATTGTAAGACGAAAACCCCGCCATAGTGGCGGGGTTCCATAAAGGCTTTGCCGATGAGCAGAAAGCAAATAAAAATTCAGCGTAGAATGATCTTGTGTCAAAGGCTCCCTTGTGTAAAGGGAGCTGTCAGCGAAGCTGACTGAGGGATTGTTTTGTGTAGATTATCGCTTTTTACAATCCCTCCGTCACGGCAAGCCGTGCCACCTCCCTTTACACAGGGGGAGGCTTGGTTTTAGTCCCGCTTGAGCGGGGTTTCGTAACAAATGCATGGCTGACAGGCCAATAAAAGACGCACTTGTGCGTAGCCTGTAGTATTAGGGCTATGCCCGAAACTGAAATACCACCCGCTATGCGGGTGGATTATTATTATTTATTCTTACCTTTTTTGCTTTGCTTTTACGTACTCGCGTATGGCTGCGAGCTCTTCTTTTGCCGCACCGTTATCGGGCACGCCGTCGGAGCCGAGAGCCGTGAGCACCGCGTCCGAGGAGGAAGAGAGCTCGGAATTTCTTACGAAAAGGTCGAAGCTCCCCGAGAACTCGTCAAGGGAAAGAATATCCGCTATATTTTGCTCCTTGCGCTTAGAAAAGCGCGCGAGCCCGTCTACTGTGGGCGCATCACCGATATAGCGCACGTAAAGGCGCTCTTCAAGCACGTTAGGGTCATCGTAAAGATATACCGCGAGCGACGGGTATTCCCCCGCCCTCTTAATGCTTTTAACGCCTTCGACGTCAAGAATGAGCAGCGGCGTTTTTCCCGCACCCAAGACGTCCTCTATCTCCGAGCGCGGCGTGCCGTAAAAATTGCCCGCGTACTCGGTATGCTCAAGCATTCCGCCCGACTCAAGCGCGGCGGAAAACTCGGCTTCCGAGAGATAAACGTACTCAGCGTCGTGTCCGTCACCTCTCGGCGCTCTGGTCGTAGCGGAGCGGACGAGAACGAAATTCGGATCTTTTTCGGTAATATATTTTGCAAGCGTGGTCTTTCCGACGGCGGAAAGACCCGCAAGTATCAACAGCTTTTTCATCTCTTTCATTTTTTGGGAACGAGCTTCTCGCATCCGCCCATATAAGGACGAAGAGCCACGGGAACGTTCACGGAGCCGTCGGCGTTGAGATTGTTCTCAAGGAATGCGATCAGCATTCTCGGAGGAGCTACGACGGTGTTGTTGAGCGTGTGAGCAAGATAGGTCTTGCCGTCCTCGCCCTTGACTCTGATCTTGAGTCTTCTTGCCTGAGCGTCACCGAGGTTAGAGCACGAGCCGACCTCGAAATACTTCTTCTGACGGGGCGACCACGCCTCGACGTCAACGCTCTTCACCTTGAGGTCAGCAAGATCACCCGAGCAGCACTCAAGCGTTCTTACGGGAATATCAAGGGTGCGGAACATATCGACGGTGTTCTTCCAGAGCTTATCGAACCAAGCCTTCGAATCCTCGGGCTTACAGACGACTATCATCTCCTGCTTTTCGAACTGATGGATCCTGTAAACGCCTCTTTCCTCGATACCGTGAGCGCCCTTCTCCTTACGGAAGCAGGGAGAATATGACGTGAGTGTGTAAGGAAGCTCAGCCTCGGGAAGTATCTGGTCTATAAACTTTCCTATCATCGAGTGCTCCGACGTTCCGATAAGATAAAGATCCTCGCCCTCGATCTTGTACATCATAGCGTCCATCTCGGCAAAGGACATAACGCCCGTAACGACGCCCGAGCGGATCATAAAGGGCGGCACGCAGTAGGTGAAGCCACGGTCGATCATAAAGTCACGCGCGTAGGAAATAACGGCGGAGTGAAGTCTTGCAATATCACCCATAAGATAGTAGAAGCCGTTACCCGCAACGCGTCTTGCGGAATCAAGGTCGATACCCGCGAAGCTCTCCATAATATCCGTGTGATAAGGAATCTCGAACTCGGGAACGAGGGGCTCACCGAATCTCTCCACCTCGACGTTTTCCGAATCGTCCTTACCTACGGGAACGGTGTCGTCAATAATGTTGGGAATAGTCATCATTATCTTCGTAACGCGCTCGCCAAGCTCCTCTTCGAGCTTCTCACACTCTGCAAGCTCAGCCGCCTGCTCCGCAACTATCTTCTTTGCCTCCTCAGCCTCTTCAAACTTCTTCTGACCCATAAGAGCGCCGATGGACTTGGAGACCTTGTTTCTGTTGGCTCTTAATTCGTCAGCCTTCTTCTTGTTCTTGCGAAGCTCCTCGTCAAGCGCTATGACCTCGTCAACGAGGGGAAGCTTTGAATCCTGGAACTTCTTTCTGATATTCTCCTTTACAAGCTCGGGATTCTCTCTTAAAAATTTAATGTCGATCATTTTTTCTCTCCTATATAAGTTAATTTTTTAATAACGAAAAACAAAAAATCCCCCATCCCACGAAAATGGGACGAAGGAAAACTCCGTGTTGCCACCCAAATTACGGAGCGCAGAAAAAGCGCGCCGCCTCTCACACGCCCTGTAAGGGGAGCACCCCTTGGTTCGTCACCAACGCTCCGAAAGCGGAAAGCGTCCGTCTCATATCCGCCTTGCACCGAGCGGCGGACTCTCTGTTTGATGAGTGAAAAACGCATTTTCTTTCGTCATTGCCTTTATATTATATACCAAAGCGAAGAAAATTTCAAGGGGAAAATCGAACTTTTTCTAAAATAAAGGATTTTTTATTTTCCCCTGCCGCCTTTTCCGAAAAGACGCGCGGGCAAGGACTTATAAAGCTCGCGGTCAAGTCTGATTATGCCTATCAATGTAAAGACGAGCACGACCGCGTGCGTGAGAACCGCCGTCGGGGCTCTCAGGACGTCGTATACGAGCCAGAACAGGCAGTTGAACGAGGTGAAGATACGTGCCAAAGCAGAGCTCTTCGCCGTGATGGAGAGGACGCAAAAGAAGAGCGCCGCAAAGGCTAAAATATCCGCCGCTCCCTTATATCCGTAAAAGACAACGAAGCCGAAGAGCGCCACGAACGCGCCGACGAGGGGGATCGGCATTCTGCGTTCCTTCAAATTATAAATAAGGCTTACGAAGGAGAGCACGATGGCAAAGGGCACGGTTCCCGCCGCGCTCCACGCCCCCTCAAGAGCGTACTGAAGCCCGAGGAGCACGTTTACCGTGAGTTGACTTAATATTACGTAGCGCATACTTTTGCACTGCATTCCTATTATCGCCGTCGCGGTCGTGAAAACGCTTATCACCGCCGATATTATCTGAAGTGTATTCATAAATCCACCTACTTCTTATATTGCCTAATAATTATATATCAAACACTTTGTTTTGTCAAGAATTAAAAGATTATTTTGCCTCGTTTACCCACTTTCGTCCCTTTTTCTATCTTTTTTTGCCAAAATCCAATTCTTTTGTTGATTTTAACTATTGATTTTTTTCCAAAGTTATTATATAATATTTATGTTGGATTTTAATAAATTTCAAGGAGAAAAGAAAAATGTTAGTTTCGGCAAAGGAAATGCTTGAAAAAGCAAAGGCTGGTCACTACGCAGTAGGTCAGTTCAACATCAACAACCTTGAGTGGACGAAGGCTATACTTCTCACCGCGGAGGAAATGAAGTCCCCTGTTATTCTCGGTGTTTCCGAGGGTGCGGGAAAGTATATGTGCGGCTACAAGACCATCGTCGGTATGGTTGAAGGAATGATCGAGGGTCTCGGTATCACCGTTCCCGTCGCTCTTCACCTTGACCACGGCTCGTACGAGGGCGCTTACAAGTGCATCGAGGCAGGCTTCTCTTCCGTTATGTTCGACGGCTCCCACTACCCCATTGAGGAAAACATCGCAAAAACCACCGAGCTCGTTAAGGTCTGCGCACAAAAGGGTCTTTCTCTTGAGGCTGAAGTCGGCGCTATCGGCGGCGAAGAGGACGGCGTTATCGGCGGCGGTGAGGTCGCTGATCCCGAGGAGTGCAAGATGATCGCAGATCTCGGCGTCACTATGCTCGCGGCAGGTATCGGTAACATTCACGGCAAGTACCCCGCTAATTGGGCAGGTCTTAACTTCGAGACCCTCGCGGCTATCAGCGAGAAGGTCGGCAAGATGCCCCTCGTTCTTCACGGCGGCACGGGCATTCCCGAGGATATGATAAAGAAGGCTATTTCCCTTGGCGTTTCCAAGATCAACGTTAACACCGAGTGCCAGCTCGCTTTCGCTGCAGCTACGCGTAAGTACATCGAAGCAGGCAAGGATCTCGAGGGCAAGGGCTTTGACCCGAGAAAGCTCCTCGCTGACGGCGTTAAGGCTATCCAAGAGACCGTCAGAGAGAAGATCACGCTCTTCGGCTCCGCCGGTAAGGCTTGATTCCCTTTTTAAAACCGAAAATTTTAAGTTCTCAGAACCGAGGCTCTTAACTGAAGCCTCGGTTCTTTTTTTGATGAATAAAGAAAGGCTAAGTAAACGCCGCTTCGCGGTCTTGCGGCGGATAAAGCTCGCGCTTATTTTTCGATGCCGCCGAAATCCTCCTTTATCCACTTGAGTACCGTTCGATACGCGCTGTGCGGACGCGCTCTGCGGTTCTCGTACATATAACAGTCGAGCCTGATGAAATAATCAAGCACCGTCCGCTCGTCCACTATATCGCAAAGGTGCTCGTATTGCTCGTACGTAAGGTAATGATCGAAAGCCGCGCCCTCGATGCATTTTAACGAAATGTATTCGTCCTCTTCCTCCTCCTTGTCGCAAGCCCGTCCTGCGGTGCCCTTTCCCTTCGTCTTTTTAAAAATTTCTTTCTTTTCCTTCTTTTGCGTGTGCGCACACCCGCCATCGCGTCGCGCACTCAGAGGAGGAGGTGGTGGTGATGTATTTATTATCTCTTTATTATCATCTTTATTATTGTTCGTCAAATTGACGACTCTGCCTTCGCAATTTGATGACTCTCGTTCATCATTTTGATGCACTGTGATTTCATCATTTTGAGCACGTTCATTGTCATCATTTTGACGAGTATCATCGAAAATTCCGCTCGGAATTACAGCGGCGTATTCGTGATGTGTTCTGTACGCTCTTGTTCTTTTTATTATTCCGCGCTCAAGTAATTTTTTTATCGCCCTATCCACCGTTGCGGTGGAAAACCCCACCGTTGCGGCAAGATACTCCCTTGATCCCGAAAACGTCCCCTTACCGTCGCGCGAGAACGAATATATGACCGCGTACACCTGAAGCTCCGCCCCCGAAAGCCCAAGCCCCCGCGTCATAAATCCGAACACCGTGTAATTTTCAGCCCCCTTTGCCCCTTTCATTTTTCCGCCTTTCTCTTTCCTTTGTTTGTTTTTGTTTTTATTCTACCACACGGCTCCGAGCTTGTAAGTATGGTCTGCTTACAAAATAAAGAGTTTGCGGGGCGTGATTTTTGTGCAATATAGACAAAGAGAGCTGCGTATCCCGAGAAAATCAAAATTGAAGAGGGGCTTTTGGAATATTCGTGCGCCCTTTTGCATATCAATCGATTGAAATACTTTTTCGGAGGGTAAACAATGGCTGACAACTCTATATACAAGGACATAGCGAGAAGAACGGGCGGCGACATTTACATCGGCGTGGTAGGACCCGTAAGAACGGGAAAATCCACGTTCATCCATAAATTCTTAGACAATGTGGTTCTTCCAAACATCGACAACGAATACGACAAGGAGCGCACCCTTGACCAGATGCCTCAAAGCGCCTCGGGCAAGACGGTTATGACGACGGAGCCGAAATTCGTGCCCGACGAATCCGTGCGCATCCGCCTCGGTGACGGTGCGGAATTTAACGTAAAGCTCATCGACTGCGTCGGATATATGGTGGACGGAGCTCTCGGCGGCGAGGAGGACGGACAGCAAAGAATGGTCATCACTCCGTGGTCTGAGGAGGCTATGCCCTTTGAAAGGGCGGCGGAGCTCGGTACGGGCAAGGTCATAGGCGAGCATTCGACGATAGGAATGCTGATAACGACGGACGGAAGCATCACGGATATTCCGAGGGAGAGCTACGTCCCCGCGGAGGAAAGAGTGGCAAGGGAGCTTGCGGAGCTCGGAAAGCCGTTTGCGATAGTTTTAAACTCTGCGGCTCCCGAGAGTGACGAGGCGCGCGCTCTTGCCGAGGAGCTTGAAGAAAAGTACGGCGCACCCGTCGCGCTCGTGAGCTGCCGCGACCTTAACGCTGACGATATAAGGGAGATCCTCGCCCTCGTGCTCGGCGAATTTCCCGTGCGCGTTTTGAACTTCAAGCTGCCCGAGTGGTGCGAGGCTTTGCCGAGCGACCACAAGCTGATAGGTGAGATTCTCGCGAAGATAGACGCCTTCACCGACAAGACGCATAAGCTCGGTGACGTTTCACGCGCGCTCTCCGAGACGCCCGGGATAGTTCAGGTATCGCTCTCGGCAGGTGACGGAGTAGGAGAATTCGAGATACCCGTGGAGTCGGGAGAATACTACGCGACCCTGAGCGAGCTTACGGGACTTGAGATAAGTGACGAGCGCTCACTCTTCTCCACCCTTTCGACCCTTGCAGAGATAAAGGAAAAGTACGAAAAGGTCGAAGAGGCTCTGCGCGACGTTGAAGAAAAGGGCTACGGCATAGTTATGCCCGCACCCGAGGAGCTGACCCTTGACGAGCCGAAGCTTGTCAAGCAGTCGGGCGGCTTTGGCGTCAAGGTGACGGCAAGAGCCAATTCCATTCATATGATTAAAGCGGGAATAAAGACAGATCTCTGCCCCGTCGTCGGCACGGAGGCGCAGTCAGAGGAAATAGTAAAGCACCTCTCCGACGAGCTGACCGACGACCCGTCAAAGGTGTGGGAGTCAAACCTCTTCGGCAGATCTCTTTACGACCTCGTCAACGACGGCCTGAACGCGAAGATCTCACATATGCCCGACGAGTCAAGAGAAAAGCTCGGTGAGACGCTCGAGAAGATCCTCGACGAGGGCGCAAACGGACTTATCTGCATTCTGCTCTAAAATAAATCAGCGCTTTTGAGTTTTTCACTCAAAAGCGCTATAATTCATTATGTATATTTTAATTTAATATTCCTCTTAAAAAAGCTGTGAAATCGCGCTCCGCGTCCTCGAGCGAGCCGTCGTTTACGAAGTAGAAATCGTAATTATAATTCTCTACCTCGTCGTCCGAGGAATTGCCGTAATGAGCCTTTTTCATTCTCTCGCCGCCGCGGACAAGCAGCGTCTTTGCCTCTCCCTCTGTTGCCGAAACGAACTTTTCTATCTCGCGCGGCTCTCTTATATGAACGAAGAGCAGCTCACAGTCCGAAGAAAGAAATTCCGTGTACCTTTCCTTTGCCCATTTCGTCGGAAAGTCGTTATATTCCACCGTCAAAAGTTTTAAGTCGGAGAGAAATTTGCGCGACCTGTCGTCCTTGCGCCCGTCCCAGCCGCACATCGCGGCAAGCTCCTTTATCGGAGTTATGGACGAAATGTTCATCACCTTAAAATACTTGCTCGCAAAATCGCAAAGCGTGTCCTTGCCTACACCGCCCGCGCCGTTTATTACAATACAGAGCTTTTTCATATCACACTCTCTTTTACAAGTCGTTATACATTTATGATACCACATATAAACCAAAAAGTCAACAGCGAAGTTTTGATTATATTTTTTCAAAAGCGTTTTTGCTGTCCGAATTATTGGACAGTTGCCCGTGTATAATGTAGACACAGAAGAAAAGAACGGGGGATTTAAAAATGAAGACCTACACCATCAGCTACACAACGGATCTGAGAAGAACGGTTCAGACTATGACCGTTTTGGCGCTTGACTACACGAAGGCGTATCTTGCCGCGATAGTCGCTCTGCCCTTTGACGTGGCGATACTTGAAGCGAAGGAAGAGGCGCCTCTTCCCGCGTAAGACAAAAAGGCGGCTATCATTACGATAACCGCCCATGAAAGTTTAATTTAATTATAAAGAGGATACTTCTTGCAAAGAGCCGCAACTCTTGCCTTGACCTCTTCCTTATTTGCCTCAAAGTCCTTAAGAGTCATACCGATGAGCTTTCCGACCTCGACGAGATCCTCTTCTTTGAAGCCGCGAGTGGTGACAGCCGCCGTTCCGACTCTGATACCGCTTGTGACGAAGGGCTTCTGAGTGTCGAAGGGGATAGCGTTCTTGTTACAGGTGATTCCTACCTCGTCAAGAAGGTGCTCAGCCTCCTTACCCGTGTCAACCTTCATACCCGTAAGGTTAACGAGCATAAGGTGGTTGTCGGTGCCGCCCGAAACGAGCTTGAAGCCCTCTTTAAGGAGCTGATCTGCAAGGGCTGCCGCGTTTTTAACGACCTGCTCCGCGTAGCTCTTGAATTCGGGCTTAAGCGCCTCACCGAAGCAAACAGCCTTTGCCGCGATGGTGTGCATAAGAGGACCGCCCTGGATGCCGGGGAATATAGCCTTGTTGATGAGCTTTGCAAGCTCCTCGTCGTTAGTAAGGATAAGACCGCCGCGAGGACCGCGAAGAGTCTTGTGCGTGGTGGTGGTAACGACGTCGGCGTAGGGCATCGGCGAGGGATGAGCGCCTGCGGCGACAAGACCTGCGATGTGCGCCATATCTACCATAAGATAAGCGCCGACCTCCTTTGCGATCTCCGAGAACTTCTTGAAGTCGATAACTCTCGGATAAGCTGAAGCGCCCGCAAGGATGAGCTTCGGCTTCGATTCAAGGGCAAGGCGTCTTACCTCTTCGTAGTCAATAGTACCCGTTGCCTCGGAAACGCCGTAGGGAACGATGTTCCAATACTTACCCGACATATTTACGGGTGAGCCGTGGGAGAGGTGTCCGCCGTGCGCGAGGTTCATAGAAAGCACCGTGTCACCGGGGGTGAGAAGAGCGAAGAACACAGCCATATTCGCCTGTGCGCCCGAGTGGGGCTGAACGTTGGCGTAGCCTGCTCCGAAGAGCTTCTTCGCGCGCTCGATGGCTATGGTCTCGGCAACGTCAACGTGCTCGCAACCGCCGTAATAGCGCTTGCCGGGATAGCCCTCGGCGTATTTATTCGTAAGCGTCGTTCCGTTTGCCTCCATAACGGTTTCGGAAACGAAATTCTCCGACGCGATAAGCTCGATCTTGTTCTGCTGTCTGCCCGTCTCCGCAACTACTGCCGCGTAGAGCTCGGGGTCATTCTTTTTCAAAAGCTCGAAATCCTTCATTTTAAGTATCCCTTCCATTTTTTTATAAACACGGATTATTATAACATAAATTTATTTATATTTCAAGTGTTTTTTTAAAAAATGAGCCGCTCGTCAAATTTATCGTAAATCCCCTTTACTTTTTAAAAAAAATAGTGTATAATATACTAAGCAAAAATTTACGAGGTAAAGACAATGACAAAAACATTTTTCGGCACACTTCCGTCAGGCGACGGAACACACGTTTATACCGTAAAGAACGACTCGGCAAGCCTTTCCGTCCTTGACTACGGAGCAAGGATAACGAGCTTCAACGCCTTTGGCACGGAGATCGTCGGCGGCTTTGACACGCTTGACGACTACGTGAAGGACACCTCTCACCAGGGTGCGACGATCGGCAGAGTCGCAAACAGGATAGGCAGCGCGCGCTTCGTTATGGACGGTGTCGAATATAACGTCACTGAAAACGATAACGGCAACTGCCTGCACGGCGGTGTCGGATTTGATTACAGAATGTGGGAGCTCACCGACTCGGGTGACGATTTCCTTACCTTTGCTTACACCGCAAACGACGGTGAGGAGGGCTTCCCCGCATCGCTCACGGTGCGCGTTACGTTCACCTTGAAGGACGCGACCGTTATAATAGATTACAAGGCGGTTCCCGACGGCAAGACCCCGATAGCTCTTACGAACCACTCTTACTTCAATCTTGACGGCTTTGGCGGTACGGTCGAGGACCACGTTGCCGTTATTTACGCCGACGAATACACCGAGGTCGCCGACGACCTTATTCCGAACGGCGATCGCCCCTCGGTCAAGGGCACGGCGTTTGATTTCAACGAGCCGCACAAGATCGGCGAGCGCGTGGGCGGCGACTTCATCGGCTACGACCACAACTTCATCCTCTCAAAAGAAAAGCACGAGAGCTTCGGAGGTGACAGGCTTGCTCTTGCGGCAGAGGTAACGAACGGCAAGCTGAAGCTCTCCGTCTTTACCGATCAGCCGGGCGTGCAGTTCTACATTGGAAACTTCCTCGGCTCTGACAAGGGCGCTCCGAAATTCCGCGGCGGCATAGCCCCCATATTCCACGGCGCGTTCTGCCTTGAGGCGCAGACGGAGCCCAACTGTATAAATCACGGCGAGGGCTTCTACGACGCTGGCGAGGTCTACAAGCAGAAGACCGTTTACAGAGTGGAGAAGGTCTGATGAGGGATTACACGAATCTTTATTCGGATATACTTTTCTATACAAAAGAGCTTGAGCGCCTTGACGCGGAGCTAAAAGGTCCCCTGCTCTCGGCGGCTGCAAGAGAAAAGCTTCAGAGAGAGAGGGACAAAATCAAGGCAAAGCTTGACGCCCTTGTGGAAAAAATCCCCGAAATTTCCGAGAACTTATAAAAAAGTGTTGACTTTTCTCGGAAAATACTGTATAATATCTTCGTTAAAGCTATGAGAAGAACAAGTAGCGGACACAAAAGCGCGCACAACAGAAAGCTGCCGGGTGATGAGAGGCGCTGTGGCGTGTGTTCGGCGAATACATCTTTGAGTGCGTACCGAAAGCGAGACGTATCGCAAGTAGGCTGCGACGGGTGCGCCCGTTAAAGCGCGAAAGACGGGCATAAGTTTTTGCTCGCTCTTTTGAGGCGGGCTTTGCCCGTGAATCAAGGTGGTACCACGTTATAAATCACGTCCTTGGGCTTTTCGGCTCAGGGACTTTTTTAATTTTTCAGATAATAAAAATGAGGAGATAAAGAAAATGACAATTTATGACGAGCTCGTTGCCCGCGGTCTTATCGCGCAGGTAACGGATGAAGATGAGATAAAAGAACTCATCAATAACGGAAAGGCGACCTTCTACATCGGCTTCGACCCTACGGCTGACAGCCTTCACGTCGGTCACTTTATGGCGCTTTGCCTTATGAAAAGACTTCAGATGGCAGGAAACAAGCCAATAGTTCTTATCGGCGGCGGTACGGCGTACATCGGCGACCCCTCGGGAAGAACGGATATGCGCTCTATGATGACGCCCGAGACCATACAGCACAACTGCGACTGCTTCAAGGTGCAGATGTCGAAGTTCATCGAGTTCGGCGATGACAAGGCGGTTATGGTAAACAACGCAGATTGGCTCCTCGGTCTTAACTATATCGAGCTTCTTCGCGACGTCGGCGCTTGCTTCTCCGTCAACAGAATGCTCACCGCAGAGTGCTACAAGCAGAGAATGGAAAGAGGTCTTTCCTTCCTTGAGTTCAACTATATGATAATGCAGTCCTACGACTTCTACCACCTCTACAAAAACTACGGCTGCAATATGCAGTTCGGCGGTGACGATCAGTGGTCGAATATGCTCGGCGGCACGGAGCTTATCAGACGTAAGCTCGGCAAGGACGCTTACGCTATGACCATCAACCTTCTCTTGAACTCCGAGGGCAAGAAGATGGGCAAGACCGCCTCGGGCGCCGTTTGGCTCGACCCGAACAAGACGCCCCCCTACGAGTTTTTCCAGTATTGGAGAAACGTCGGTGACAAGGACGTCCTCAAGTGCATAAGAATGCTCACCTTCCTTCCTCTTGAAGAGATCGACAAGATGGACGCCTGGGAGGGTGCTAAGCTCAACGAGGCAAAGGAGATCCTTGCGTACGAGCTCACGAAGCTCATCCACGGTGAGGAAGAGGCAAAGAAGGCGCGCGAGGCATCTCACGCTCTCTTCGGCGCGGGCAACAGCGACCTCACGCCCTCCGTCGACGTTGATGCGGCAAGCCTTACGGACGGTGTGATAGACGTCAATTCCCTTCTCGTCCTTGCAAAGATGGTTCCCTCAAGATCCGAGGGCAGACGCGCCATTGAGCAGGGTGGCGTCAGCGTTGACGGTGAGAAGGTGACGGACGTTAAGGCGACCGTGAAGGAGGAGCAGCTCGCGGCGGGCGTGCTCGTAAAGCGCGGCAAGAAGTCCTTCGCGAAATTCATACTTAAATAATTAAATAATCATCTGCCACCGGGTAGAAAAAATGCGAAGCATTCGCCTCCTTCATTAGGTCTTGGAAGAGGGGGGACAAACGAGTGCTTCGCTTTTTTAGGAGTAAAAATGAAAAAACTGCTTAAATATTTCACGCCTTTTGAATATATTTTATGGCTGTCGTCCTTGACCTTGGCGACGGTTTCGCACTTTGCTTACGAGGGCGACGTGATGAAGCTTTTCGCATCCCTGATTGGCATCACGGCGCTCATATTCTGCGCGAAGGGCAATCCCGCAGGACAGGCTTTGATAATAGTCTTCAGCCTCTTTTACGGTTATATCTCATACACCTTTTCTTACTACGGAGAGATGATGACCTACCTCGGTATGAGCGCACCGATGGCTGTGTGGGCGCTCGTCGCCTGGTGCAAGAATCCTTATGAAAAAGGTCGCGCAGAGGTCAAGGTAAACACGCTTTCGGGGCGCGAATGGCTCTTTGCCGTCATATTGACTATCGTGGTCACTTTAGTGTTCTGCCCCGTTTTATATCTCTTAAATACGAATAATTTGGTGTTCAGTACCATCTCCGTGACTACGAGCTTTCTCGCGGTATACTTGACCGCGCGGCGCAGTCCGTACTACGCGCTCGCCTACGCGGCGAATGACGTCGTGCTTATAGTCCTCTGGGTAAGCGCTTCCCTTCACGACCCCTCGTATCTCGGCGTCGTCATCTGCTTTGCGGCGTTCTTGGCAAACGACGTCTACGGCTTTACGAATTGGATGAGAATGAAGAAAAGGCAAGGCTCTTAAATGCGGGAGAGAAAATTGCCGTTTCGCGCATTTTTCATAGTGCTTCTTTTCGGTTCGGTTTTGAAAAACGTATATTTGTTATTAAAAATGATACTTGAAATCAATAACGATATATGATAAAATTATAAAAAAAGCTATCGGAGTACGAAAAAAATGTTCCTGAAAGCAAAAGCGATATACCCAAAAGGCAAGAGCCTTGAAATGAACACCTTTGCCGCCTTTTCCACTACTCTGCCGAAAACGGCGGGTGCTAAGCTCTACGTCACGGCGGCTACCTTTTACCGCCTTTTCGTAAACGGAAAATTCGTAAGCCACGGTCCTGCAAGATGCGCGGGCGGATACGCGCGTGTCGACGAGATAGAGCTCGGTGAGCTCTCTTTGCCCGAGAACGAAATTCTCATTCTCGTTGCGGGTTACGCTTGCGGCTCTTTGACGAGCGTAAGACAGCCGTCCTTCCTCCGCGCCGAGGTGCGCGTGGGCAACGAGGTACTGCGCGCAAGCGGATACGACTTCGGCGTCTTTACACCGAGCACGAGGCTTCAGCACGTGAAAAGATATTCCGTTCAGCGCCATTTCACCGAGGTATACGATTACAGAGCGAAAAAGGTCGAGAACGACCCATCCTTCGCCTCTGATTTTGACATCATCGACCCCGCTCCCACACCTCTTGCGCGAGTGGCTCCCTACCCCTACTATTCCGACGTGCTTCCTGGTGCAGCCGCGTCGCGCGGAGCGCTGATACCCGACGCCTCGCTCCCCGTAAGAGAATTTAAGTACCAGAATCCCGACGAGGAGAACTGCTACTTTGAAAGTGAGCTTATAGCCTTCGACCCATTCAGATTTATCGAAAGCCACGGACAAAAGAAAACGGGCGGAAATTCACCGCTTCCCTTGACTCTTTCCGAGGGGGAATACGCTATATTCGACCTTCGGAGAATCGAAACGGGCTTCATCGAGCTTCTTTGCGAGGCAAAGAGCGACTCGGACATCGTCATCGGCTTTTCCGAGATGGCAAGCCCCGACGTCTTTTCCTTCACCTCGCTTGACGCTTACAACGCGATAGAGATCCTCACCTCGGGCAAGACCGATTTTACGTCCTTTGAGCCGTACGTTGCGAAATTTCTCATCGTCGCCGTCAAAAAGGGCGAGATACTGCTTGAAAAATTCGGCATCAAGACCTTTATGCACTCGCCGTCGGGCATACTCACAGACGAGCCCGAGGATCCCGAGCTTGCATCGATTTACAGAGCGGCGATCCGCACCTTCCTTCATAACGCCCTTGACATCTACACGGATTGCCCCTCGCGTGAGCGCGCGGGTTGGCTTTGCGACTCCTACTTTACCGCGAGAACGGAATATACCCTCTTCGGCAGAACCGACGTCGAGGACGCCTTTCTTGAAAACTACCGTCTTTTTGAAAACGACGGCTCTTATCCCGACGGCGTTATTCCTATGTGCTACCCCTCCGATCCGATAATAGGCGGAAAGTTTATTCCGCAGTGGACTATGTGGTACATCCTTGAGGTAGAAGAATACGTTCATAAAAGAGGTCACGAAAAGGAAAAGGACCTCTTTAAAAAGAGCGTGTACGGGCTTCTTTCCTTCTACGGGCGGCACGAAAACTCCGACGGGCTTCTCGAAAATCTGCCGTCCTGGAACTTCGTTGAATGGAGCGCGGCGAACTCTTGGACTCATAACGTAAACTACCCGACAGCCTTCCTCTATTCGGCGGCACTTGAGGCGGCATACAAGCTTTGGGGCGACGAAGAGCTTCTTGAAAAAAGCAAAAGGGTAAGAGAGGTCGCCATCAGTCAATCCTTCAAGAACGGGCTCTTCCGCGATCACGCGGTAAGGCGGGAAAGCGGTGAGCTTGAGCTCTTGTCCGACACCTCGGAGATAGCGCAGTATTACGCAATACTCTTCGGCGGCATCGACGTAAAGAGCGAAGAATACGGGGAGCTTTACAGCTTCATTATGGAAAAATGTCCGATGGAAACGACGAGCCGTCCATTCGGGATCGAGCCGATAAACGCTTTTATGGGTGTTTATCTCAGAATAGAGCTGATGAGAAGGCTCGGTGAGCGCGAGCTTATGCTCTCGGAAATAAAATCGTTCTTCTCCGCGATGGATGCCGTAACGGGCACGCTCTGGGAGCACAGAACGCCGAGCGCAAGCCTTGACCACGGCTTTGCGTCCTACGTCCTCTCGGTCATAGTCGACGCACTAAATAATAAATAATACGGCACAAAAAAAGAGGCAGAAAGCGGTTTAAACTTTCTGCCCCTTATTGTAAGACGAAAACCCCGCCATAGTGGCGGGGTTCCATAAGGGCTTTGCCGATGAGCAGAAAGCAAATAAAAATTCAGCGTAGAATGATCTTGTGTCAAAGGCTCCCTTGTGTAAAGCTATTGCAAGCAAAGTCGAGTTTGCAGGCAAACATCGAGGAGCTGTCAGCGAAGCTGACTGAGGGATTGTTTTGTGTAGATTATCGCTTTTTACAACCCCTCCGTCACGGCAAGACGCGAACCCCCAAAGCTCGTAACCTCGCTTCGGGGAACCCCGTCGCCGTGCCACCTCCCTTTACAC
>JAFVTS010000029.1 GCA_017503105.1 Clostridia bacterium | reverse complement strand
CAGCAAAATTTCAGCTCCGAGTGACCGTTTACATATACGAGAACTATGCTACGATCTCCACCCGAAAGGCAATCAAATATAAATTTCGAAGGTAGTCCGTTTAGGAGAATTTGAATAAAGAAAAACACGCAAGGCTTTTCGTAACCTTGCGTGTTAATAATATATGTGGCATATATGATAGTCAGCAATCTCGCCCAATCTTTACTCCGAAGAAATCTCTTGTAAAGAAAAATACGAACCCCTCGTCTGAAAGGTTCGTATTATTCCTGTCTGGTGCGGGAAACGGGAATTGAACCCGTACGGTAAAACCACACGCCCCTCAAACGTGCGCGTCTGCCAGTTCCGCCACTCCCGCAGAACAGTTAATATTATACACTAAAATTCTGCGTTTGTCAAGGGGTAAAACGATCTTTTTTGATAAATATTTTTTAAAGCGGAAAATAATCTCATCTCTTGAAAACAAGGCGGTCGCAATAAAGAACTTGGACTATAATTTTTGTTAAAGTGAAAAAATACGGTTGATTTTTCTTATTTTTTATAGTATAATATATCCTATAACAGAACTTATGAAAGGTTTGAATATATGAAATTTGGAATGCCTACGCTCGTTGAGTGCCGTGACGTTGAAGACTGCGCCGATCTGGCTTATGAATGCGGACTTGATTTTATAGAGATAAATATGAGTTTCCCACAGTATCTTCCGTCAGCGCTTGACGTTTCGCGCCTTCGGGAAATAAAGACCGAAAAGAATTTGTTTTACACCGTCCACGCTGATGAGCAGCTGAATCCTTTTGACTTTAATCCCAAGGTTTCGGAGTGCTATTTCGGCGTTATGCGTGACACCATCCGATTTGCGGTGGAGCTTGGGATCCCCGTCATCAATATGCATCTTCTGAAGGGTGTGTACGTGACGCTCCCGGGAGAGGTGATATTGCTCACCGACGTTTACGAAGAGGAATATCTCACTCGCGTCCGTGAATTTATCGCAATGTGTGAGAGCGAGATAGGTGAGGCTGATCTCAAGATATGTATTGAGAACGTTGATTCCAATCCCTTCACAAAGAGTCAGCTCACGGCGCTTGATTTGTTTATGAAAAGCGAGAAGTTTGCTCTTACGCTTGACACAGGTCACGAGCTGTGCCTTGATTTCAAAGACTCTTTCGTTTTTGATAAATATCCCGACAAGCTCTTGCACCTGCACCTTCACGATGCAAAAGGGAAGTCCGCTCACCTTCCGCTCGGAACAGCCGAGGTGAAGATAGAGGAAAAGCTTGCGCGCCTTCCCGAAGAGAGAACGTGCTTAATAGAGGTAAAGACCTCGGACGGCCTTCGTGAAAGCGTTAAGTACCTGAAAAATATTTTTGATAAGGATGAAAAGAAATGAAGCATTACACAGAAGAAGAGATACTCGAAATACTCAAAAGGCATAAAGACGTTTCGGTGAGTTATACCGACGAGGATAAACAAAGAGCTCTTGTAAATCCGTCTCTTGATGAATTCAGAGCGGGACTTAAAAAGAAGGTCGAGTATTTGAAATCCACTCCAAACGAGCAACTGAGCTTCGCGCTTTTCAGGCGCTTCGAGGAGGACGGAGACAGAAAGCAATTTGAGGACCGCTATTTTAACAGACGGCAGAAGCTTCTTGCTTATGCTCTTGAGTATTGGCTTCATAAGGATGCCGACACGCTCGTACACCTCCAGGATATAACCTGGGCAATGCTTGAGGAATATACGTGGTCTGTGCCCGCGCATCTTATGCGCAAAGGGCTAAAGAAGGTGCAAGATGATAAGACTTACGTCGTTGACCTTTTCGCGTCGGAAACTGCTCACGCGCTCTCTGAGATGCTAACGCTCGTCGGTGACGATCTTCATCCGATAATCAAGGACAGAATTCATTTTGAGATAGAGCGCAGAGTACTTTCAAGGGCCTATGAAAATCAAGGCGAATTCTTCTGGCATAACGTGACGAACAACTGGTCTGCCGTTTGCGCGGGCTCCGTCGGAATGACCGCTATTTATGAGATTGGGGACGAGGAGCGCCTTGCTCATTTCATTGAGCGCTCGCTTTCAATGCTTGAGAACTTCTATAAAGGCTTCTCGTCGGACGGCGCGTGCCTTGAGGGGCTTTCGTATTGGAACTACGGCTTCGGCTACTTTATGTATTTTGCCGATATGCTTTACAGAAGGACCGAGGGGGAGATAAACCTCTTCGACGATCCGCACATAAAGAATATAGCATTCTTCTATACCAAGGTGTTCTTTAAGGGGTCGAGGACCGTCAGCTTCTCCGACGGCGGAAGCCACGGAAAGTGCTCGATTGGCGCTCTTTCGATACTTGCGAAGTATTATCCCGATTACAGAATACCGAGTGCAGAGTATATAAACTTCGATTTCTCGGACGATTATTGTGCTCGCTTCGCACTCGCTGTCAGAAACACGGTCTTGGCTCGCGAGGATCTTAAAACGAACACTAACGAAATTATAGGAACGTATCTCCTTGAGGATGCCGAGTGGTATATATCATCTTCCGCTTGCGGTGTCGGAATAGCCGCAAAGGCGGGAAATAACGGCGAGCCCCACAATCACAACGACGTAGGTTCTTTCCTTATCTATAAGAACGGTGAATCTCTGATAGCGGACATAGGTGCAGGCGAATATACGCGTCAGTACTTCACTCCCGATACGAGATACACGATATTCTGCAACTCGTCCGCGAGCCACTCCGTTCCGATAATCAACGGGGAGTACCAGAAGGCGGGAGCTTCTTATGCCGCCAAAGATACGACAATGACCGAGGGTGGCATAGTTTCCGATATAGCGGGAGCGTATGACGTAAAGTCGCTCAAGTCGCTGAGAAGAAGCTTGAGCTTCGACGCAAACAGCGGCGCTGTGGCGCTCAAGGATTCCTTTGAATTTGACTCAAAGCCGAGCTCGGTCGTTGAAAGATTCGTTTCTCCTTGCAAGCCCGAAATTCTTTCCGATAGGGTTGATATAAAGTCGAAAAACGAAAAAATGAGTATATATTTTGAGGCAGATAAGTGCATTGCGAAATACGAGCTTGTGATGGATAAGGCTCATCACGGTGAGGACAGAGAGACCTACGTTATAGATTTTGAGCTCAAGGATCCGAGCGTGAGCTTCGATGCTTTGTTTGAAATCAAGTGAGGTGTGACGTGACGAACAAAGAGCGATTTGTAAAAATTTACACGGAATCTATAAAGCGCGAGGGGGCAGATAAGCTTCTTGAATATCTCCTCTCTCCGTCGTCGGATTTCTTTACGGCACCTGCGAGTGCGCGCTTCCATTCCTCCTACGAGGGCGGACTTCTCGATCACTCGCTTAACGTATACGATTGCCTGAAGAGCTATCTTGAGAGTCCGAGAGCAAAGGAGACCTTCGGCTTCGAGTATTCCGAGGAAAGCATCGCCATCGTTTCTCTTCTTCACGACCTTTGCAAGGTCGGAGTATACAAAAAAGGCTTCCGAAACGTCAAAGACGAAAAGGGCACCTGGCAGCGAGTCGACACCTTCGAATACGACGACAGGCTTCCTTACGGGCACGGAGAAAAAAGCGTTTATATTATCTCCGGATATATGAAGCTTACAAGAGAAGAGGCTTTCGCGATACGCTACCATATGGGGTATTCTTCAACGGAGGATCCCCGTAACGTGTCGGGAGCGTTTGAGATGTTTCCTCTTGCGTTTGCACTTTCAACAGCGGACAGCGAGGCGACATATTATCTCGAATGTGATAAATACAAAAACAAAGGATGATTTTTTAGGAGGAAAAAATGAGATTTACGAGATTTATCGCGCTTTTTCTTGCGCTTTTGTGTATTGGAGCGACGCTTGTATTCGTCGCGTCTTGCGGAGAGTTCAATTCCGCGGAATGGTATGAGGATAACGAGAGCACTCGCCGAGCTGCTACTTATAAGAGCTTCAGCGATGAAAAGAATTACGAAATAGACGTCGACGGAAAGATCAGTATGAATATCAAGGTCGAAACTATTTCAGGCGATGCTTTTTATGCGAGGATATATAATGTAAAAACGCAGAATAATCCCGTTTACACTTTGGCTATTCATAAAAACGAAAGCGGCGTTCTGGTAGCCGACGTAAACTACGCAGGAGAGAAAAAGCAGATCCCTTTAAACTCTAACACTCTTTACGAAGAGACTGTCGCCATAATGGGCGAGGATGATGAGTTTATAATAAACGTAGTCGGTCAGAATCACACGGGCAGCTTTAAATTCGATTGGTAAAAATTTGTTTTAAAAAAACTGAAAGGATGGCTTTTGATTATGTCTTGCGAAAAGAAAAAGGTTAAATTTTTCATCGATGATTTTTCCGAGGTAGTTGAGGTGACGGAGGGCGAGCTTCCGACCCCTCCCGAGAAAGCTCCGATGAAGGATGGCTTCCGCATTATGTGGCTCGGCTCCGATAAGCCCGTCGAAGCGGACACGGAGTGTGAGGGAATATGGGTAAAAGAGGTTCCCGAGCATCTTCTCTGGGCGCTAAGACATCCTCTTCTCGGTTATTCTACCGATTCGAAAGAAAATCGGAGCGACATTATTCCCGCGTCAAATTCGATACTCTATATGCTTCTTGAGCTGCGCCATAATTACAACGTGATATTCCGCGACAGAGTCGTTGCTCACTTAAAAAATATGGTGAGCCCCGAGAACAACGCGGCGCCTGCCTTTGATCTTTCTTGCAACTGGCCCTATTGCCCCCTTACCGCGGCAATAGCGCTCGCACACGAAACTCCCGCGGTGTGGGATGAGCTTGACGCGCTTGAAAAAGAGAAATTCGATTTTATAATGGAGTGCTTCGCTTACGTTCAGGCACTCGGAACCAACGACCCCAACACTTATCGCACGGGTCCCGGTCTTTGCGGCAACTTCGGAAAGAATTGGAATCCCAACTACCGCCTTGCTAATATCCCGCCTATGATATTTGTGGCGAGGTATTTCGGCGGAGCAGAGAAGGTCGATGAGCTTTTGCTTTCCTTTGATTACGACAAGACGGTTGAGCGCTTCTTGAAATACGGATTTATGAGAGCTCACAAGCGTTGGACGACGCCCGTCGCGGTGGTAGACGGCGTTCCGACAAGAAATCAGAAAGATTTTATGGAAAACGGCGGTGAGGCGTTCATAAACACGACCGACGAAAGACTTCACTATACCCCCGGTTGCACGGGCGGAACGGGCGTCGGTGTACGTCATAAGTATACTTATATGGGCTGTACTCTTGACGAATACGATAAGATAATAGAAAAACTTCTTGTGCACAATTTCTCGGGCGGTGAGGTCGTAAGCACGTACGGCACGTATCCCGACGGACGTCCGAAGGCTTACATAGCCGATCACACGAAATCTCCCGTTGAGGGCAGGGTCGGAATGATGAAGGAGCTTGCTTCGGGTGACGGCGGAAACGGAAAGGACGGCTCCGATATCCGTTCTTGCACGGGATATTGCACGCACGACTTTTTGCTTATAGCTGCTATGCTTCTTTCGCTCAAGGAGCTTGGAGCGTACAATATAGACGCTCCCGAGAACGAGGATATATATAAGCTTGCTTGGGTCGGAATTACCGATTACCTTTACAAGCGTGAGCACGGATATATGTCTTATGCTCTCGGTCACGAGAAGGGCGTAAAGTACGAAAGCGAGAACGAAGGATACTTCTTGATGAAGTCCTGGTGGCTTGATAATTACGGAGCTGAAAAATAATAACGGGAAAAAATCACCGACGGCGTGTCTTTAAAGCCACCGTCGGTGATTTTTTATACGTAATGCGGAAAAACGCGTTACTTTCCAAGCTTTCTGTATTCGAGCGGTCTTGTGCCGACGCGCTTTGTAAAGAGCGCTGAGAAATAGTGCTCGTCAAGGATCTCAAGCTTTTCGGCTATTGCTTTTACCGAAAGCCTCGTCGTTCTGAGCAGGGTCTTTGCAACGCTTATCTTCGCGTCTATCAGATATTCGTAAGGCGTTATACCGAACTTGCGTTTAAAGGTTCTTATAACACCTGATTTTGAGATGCATAGGGTCTCGGCAATACTGTCGAGCGTTATCTTTCCGTATATGGCGGAGCAGAGTGCGTCTTTTATCTTATCTGCCGTATCGCACTGCGTGCGTGCTTCGGATATAGACGCTATTATTTTGTGTACGCATTCGGCTGCGGTGTAAAGGTCCGCGTGTTCTATCTCCGCGCTCTTGCATAAGCTCTCAAGCCTCTCGAAGAAGGGCAGAGTTCCCGCACGGTAAATTCCCGTTCCTATTCCGTACGCAGAAAGATATTCACCCATATAATCCGATATGTAATTTATCCATAGCTTTTTCCAAGGATCAGAGGCAGAGGCCCTGTATTTATGCGCCTCTGACGGAGCTAATATATAAGTGTCACCGGCTACGGCCTTTTTCCAAGAGCCGTTTATAAATATTTCCCCCTCGCCTTCAAGGACGTATTCAAAAACGGTCAGATCCTTTAGTCCCTGTCTGTCCATATTATAATTCGGGTCAGGGTAGGTGATCCCTATTATTGCGGAGGTGAACGGCGCGCTTTTATCAGCGTTTATGACGAAGGCTTTTTCTTTTTTGGGGTACTTAACGCCGCTCTCCTTTAATTTCAAATTGCTCATATCTCACACCTTTTTGCTAATATTTTGTATTGACGCGACTAATATAATATATTATAATGTATTTAAAGCAGAAAAACAATACTTTTTTAAAAATAAGGAGAAGAAAAAATGAGCGTAATTCCTCGACCTGAACACCCACGCCCTCAATTTATGCGTGAAAGCTGGTGCTCTCTTAACGGAGAGTGGGAGTTTTACCGTGATTTCGGAGCGTCCGGAAAGGACAGAAGAATTTTTGAATCCGCATCGTTTGACGAGCGCATAAGCGTTCCGTTTTGCCCTGAAAGCAGACTTTCCGGCATTGAATACAAAGATTTTATGCCGTCCGTATGGTACGCAAGGAATATTACGGTATCCGAAAAGGAGCTCGCGGGGCGAGTTATCCTTCATTTCGGTGCTTGCGATTATGAAACGACCGTATACGTTAATTCTGCGGAAGTGGGTAAGCATATCGGAGGTTACGCGTCCTTTGAGTTCGATATTACCGATTTTCTGAAGCTTGGCGAAAACCGCATAGTCGTCAACGCCTTTGATGACGTAAGAAGCCGCCGCCAGCCGAGAGGAAAGCAATCGTCGAAGTTTTATTCGGTTGGATGCGATTACACGAGAACTACCGGTATATGGCAGAGCGTATGGCTTGAATTCGTTTCCGATAAGTACGTAAAGAAGATCGACGTAAACGCGACTGATCTTAACGGCTCTGTGACCCTTGGGGTGGAGCTTAACGAGTATGTAAGCGATGCCGTTTTAAAGGTGCTCGTTTCATATAAGCAAAAGACTGTGCTCGAAGAGTCGTTCTCGCTTTCGGGAATAGTGAGCACGGTGTCATTTAAAATCGCGGATCCGAAGCTTTGGAATCCCGACTCTCCCGAGCTTTATGAAACGAAATTCGTGCTCGAAGCAGGTGGGAAGCCCGTCGATGAGGTTTCAAGCTATTTTGGTATCAGAAGAGTGGATATTGACGGAAAACGCGTGTTAATTAACGGCAGAAGCGTATTTCAGCGTCTTATCCTTGATCAAGGATTCTATCCCGACGGTATTTACACAGCACCGACGGATGCCGCTTTGGCACGCGATATCGAGCTTTCTATGGAGCTCGGATTTAACGGCGCAAGACTTCATCAAAAGGTGTTTGAGGAGAGATTCCTTTATCACGCGGACAGACTCGGTTATCTCGTATGGGGAGAGTATCCCGATTGGGGCGTAGATCCGTCTGATCCCGAGGTCTTGCACATAATGCTTCCCGAATGGCTTGAATGCGTTGCGCGTGACAGAAATCACCCCGCCATAATAGGCTGGTGCCCCCACAACGAAACGTCGCCGCATTTCGACAGAGTGCAAATGGATACCAACGTTTCAGCGGTATACGACGCAACGAAGGCGGTAGATCCGACCCGTCCCGTAATAGATACGAGCGGATACGTTCATACTGACAGGACCGATATATACGATATCCACGAATACAGTCAGAGCCCCGAATATTTCCGTGAACTTGTGAAAAAGCATCGCGAGGGAATATATTTCGCAAATCCGCATAAGAACAACCGTACTTACGACGGAAAGAAACCGTTCTTCGTAAGCGAGTACGGCGGAATAAAATGGTATCCCGAATCGCAAGAGGCGATGAATGACAGAAAGCTCTCCTGGGGCTACGGAAACGCTCCCAAAACACCCGAGGAATTCCGCGACCGTTACGTAGGACTCACGGAGGCTATAATTTCTTGCGAAGAGATGATGGGATTTTGTTACACTCAGCTTACCGACATAGAACAAGAGCAGAACGGTCTTTATTACTATGACAGAAGCCGTAAGTTCTCCGATGATATTTACGACGCCGTAAGGGAAGTGAACACGAGAAAAGCCGCAATAGAAGATTAAAAAATAAACGCCGAGTTTTATACAAAACTCGGCGTTTTCGCTTCTCGCAACTTTAAGCGAAAATAAAAAAACGTTTTCGGTCAAAGCAGACGACCGAAAACGGTTTTATGTTTTATTTTAATTCGTCCTCGAAAATGTAGGGCAGGTCAATGGGAGTCGCAAGATTCTTTGAAAGCTTGTCGAAGAATCTGAAAGCCGTTCCTGAATCCGAGAAAATATCTTCAAGGCTTGATTCGGTATGGATCCCGTTTTTGTCCGTCATTTGAATTTCAACGGAGTAAAGAGTGAGCCCGTAGTTTGCTACCTTGTCGCCCGACTTTGATGATAGCGTGTAGGTGTAAAGGGCGTCCTCCGTTTCCCTGGTTTCCTCGCGAACCGTTGTTCTCGGTGATGTGTCGGTGTTAAGTGACATTGACGTTTTCTCCAATCTGTGTTAAAATTACTCTTCTATTTTAACATAAACGAAAATAATTTGTCGTTAAGAAAAACGCCGTTTTTTTGTGCCGAAAAATGCTCTAAGTCGCCGTTATTGCAAAAAGTGCTCTTTTGAAGCATTTTATGCCGAGATGATATGGCGATAAGCTCTTTGGTTTAAGAATAATGAAGGAAAAAGGCGAATAAATGATGCGAAAATGACAGAAAAAAGACGAAAAAAACTATGTTTTATGACGTTTTGACAGGCGAAAAGCAAGATTTGCAATCACTTTACGTCCGTAAGCTCTATTTCCGCCTCCGTGTTGACCTTTCCGTCCTCTCTTAGCGTTCTGAAGTAGAAAATCCCGTTTGATTCTGCGCGAAAAACCGTGAGTCTTTCTCCGAAAGGCGCTTCGTTCAGATACGATATTGACGCGGAGCGGATCCTTTTCTTTTCAAGAGGCAGAAAGTTCGAGTACATATCGGGGTATCTCGTGTTGTTCATATGCCTGTTTTGGTCAGTATCGCCGTAATTTACCGTATACGTTCCGACTGACGTGAGCTCGGAGGGGAGTGCGAAGTGATTTACGGCAAGGTCAAGAGGCTCCTCCGTCGTAAGCCCGAGGTCAATGTCGTTTACCCTGACGAGAGAGTGCTTGTCCGTATCAACGAGTGCCCATACGGAAGCGGCTCTTCCTATCGTAACGCCGTGCCTTTCAAGCTTGTAGCACCTTAAAAAGCTGTAACCTCTGCTGTGACAGGGGAAGGATATTGCTTCGAGCTCGTCGTACGCGCGCACGGGCTCGGTAAACTCCATTTTTATTCGGCTTAAAATAAAAGCGCGTTTTTGGGACTTTAATTCATCGTACGAGTAGCCGCTTTCCGTGAGTTGGCTTTGTGCCGCGCTTTGTATGTATCTCATAAGAGATGAAAGACGCGCGATCCCGTTAAAGTCAACGTCGTGTACGTCGACGCTGAGCTTGTTTCTGAATACAGACATACCGTATATCCTTTCGGTTTTTCAAGTGATTTTTTTATAGTATAACACATTTTTTCGCTTTTTGTCGTTGCTTTTTTAAAAATTGTGTGAATATTTTAAAAAAACGTAGAATTGTACACGGCTCTTGTGTTAAAATAGAATAAAAAGATAAAATGTCGAAAGGAGTTTTTGATAATGACTGTTGTAACGAAAGATAATTTTAAAACCGAGGTAGAGGAGCACGAGGGGCTTGTAGTGATAGATCTTTGGGCTGCGTGGTGCGGTCCTTGCCGTATGCTTGCGCCCGTGCTTGACGAGCTCGACGCGGAGTATCCCGATGTGAAATTTTGCAAAATAAACGTGGATGAAGAGCCCGAGCTTGCGAGAGCCTTCAAGGTCGAGAGCATACCTATGCTTGCCTTCGTTAAAAACAACACCTTCGTCGATCTTTCCGTCGGCTACGTTCCGAAGGCTAATATCGTAAAGCTGATAGAAGAGCACAAGTGATATGAAAATAAGGTATAACGAGGACGAGGAAATAGTAAAGGCTGTGAAAGAGGGGCTTGAAAAAACAGGCGGCTACTGTCCTTGCAGGCGTGAGCGCACAGAAGACAACAAATGTATGTGCCGTGAGTTCAGAGAACAGATCGCCGATAAGGATTTTGAAGGCTACTGCCACTGCTATCTTTACTATAAGGAAAAATAAAGTTTATAAAATGACCGCTCTTGAATGAAAAAAAGAGAGGTCATTTTTCTTTGGTTTAAAAATATTTCGCTTTCCTTTATAAACGGCGCTTTAAAGTGGCATAATTAAAATTAAATATATAAAGGAAAAGGGAAGATGTGTAAAAAAATCAAGTTGCTCGTTATCTCGCTCACTTTTTGCTCCGTGTTTCTTCTTGTTGATTCTTTTTCTGTGGGGGCGGAACAGACCCGCGTCACTTCCGTGAAATCTGACGCCGAGGTCGCCTTTGATGACGTTTTGAGTATGGAGATTCTTACGCCGCCGCTGCGCACGGAATACGCCGCCTTTGAAGAGTTTTCGAAGGACGGGCTTTCGGTGCTTGCAAAATACTCGGACGGTACCGAAAAAACGCTTTTCCAGGACGCGCTTTCCGTATCTTACAGGACGGGAGACACACTCCGATTCGGTGATGAGTTCGTAGAGGTCGTATACGGTTCTGCCCGAACTTTTGTTCCGATTACCGTAAATAAAGCGCATTATGACGTGTCGCTTTTTCGCTTTGACGATTGCGTGGCAACCTTCGACGGTAACGTGCATTATCCTATGATTTCGGGAGAAATGCCGAGAGGCGCTGACGGCTCGGTTCTTTCATATAAATTTTCGGGCGGCGCGGCACACGTGAGTGAAGGTGAGGTTTCCGTGACGGTGGAATTTTCCACGCAAAGCACGGATTACGAGCCACCGGAAAGTATTTCTCGGACTGTGAAAATAATTCCCGCGCCGATAACCGTTGAGTGGGAGAAAACGTCTTTCGTCTACGACGGCGGCTCTCATATCCCGACGGCAAGTGCTGAGCGGTGCTCCGTTTCCGTTAGCGGTGCCGCCGTCGGTGCGGGATCTTATACGGCTCTTGCGGTGTCGGATGACCCCGATTACGTCGTAACGAACGGCGAGATCGGGTTTCGTATAGAGCGAGCCGTCGTCGAGCTTCCCGCGGTAGAGCCGTTGGTTTATAACGGAGAATATCGCACGCCCGAGCTTCCCGACGGAATACTTTTGCAAAACGGCTATGCCGCTATGCGGGAGGCAGGTCAGTATCAGCTGACATTAAAGCTCGCCGACGGAGAAAACCTCGTTTTTGAAAACGGCAGGACCGATTGCTTATGCTCGTTTGTGATATTGCCGCGTGAGGTAAAGGTGAGGGTTTCCGACACTTTGCGCTATCTCGGCGGAAAATACGGAGAGTCGAAAATAAATATAATAAGCGAAGGCGTAACAGCCGAGGAGCTTGATATTTCACTCGTTTTTTCAGTCGGCAAGGTGGGGGCGGAAAGTAAAAATCCCAATTATAAGCTTATAGTTGACGAAGGGGACGTCGTGCGCTCTTTGTTGCCTCATCCCGATGCGCGACCTTTGATCTGTATAGTTGCTCTTGCGGCGTCTTTGACCTTGCTTTTGGTCTTGATATTATGGAAACGTCACACCCGCACAGCTTTTATGTCAGGCTCGGAGTCGGTATCTTCCCGAGGCTCCGTGCTCGTTTGTGAAAAAGACGTTCTTTTGGACTCGGGAGGTTGTTATACCGCTCTTGCGGCGTTTTCCTTACCGATAGATGCCGCCCACGCGGACGCTTTAATAAGTAATTCTCTTGCAAAAGCCTTGCTCTATGAAGCGGAATCGCGCGTGTACACGTCGGGAAACAGGAAATACGCCGTAGGCATAGACGTATTGAGCCGCAATTTTAAGGCGGGAGCTCGTGTCGACGTCAATTCGATGAAAGAGCGGGGCATAGTTCCGAAAAACGCTGCTTACGTCAAGGTGCTGGCGAGGGGAAGCGTTGATAAGCCTCTTTTCGTATACGCAAACGACTTCGGCCCGACGGCTTTGAAAATGATAGCGTTGAGCGGAGGAAAGTCGTATCGGGTGAAAACGGGAAAAATAAAGTAAAAAATCTGCGTTTTATGCGCAAAGCACTTGATTTTTTTCTTTGTTTGTGATAAAATATAGCATCATAAATATTTTACTTTCGGAGGTGCACTAATATGGCTATTCAAAGGAAAAACACTTTAGACGTTAGAAAATTAACTTATGTCGCTATTCTAACAGCGCTCGTAGTAGTTCTTCAGCTTCTTCCGGTCAAGATAGGACCGTTTGAGATAGCTTTGTCCGTCCCTGTTATAATTATCGGTGCGGCTCTTTGCGGAGTCGGGGCAGGTGCGTGGCTCGGCTGTGTTTTCGGACTTGTGGTTATGTTTTTACCGGGAACTCAGGCGTATCTTACGTTTTACGACGACAGTCTTGTGTACAGTGCTTTTTGCACCATTCTCGTCGTTTTTGGAAAGGGCGCACTCGCGGGAGTTTTTGCGGCACTTGTATATAAGCTTTGCGAGAAAGTTAACCGATATTTCGCGGTCTTTATTTCCGCGATCGTTGCAACGGTAACGAATACCTCGATCTTCCTTCTCGGTTCGGTTCTTTTCTTCCAACAAGGAGTAGCTCTTGTGGTTTCAGTTTTTATAAGCTGGAATTTCGTGATTGAGCTCGCGGTCAATATGCTGCTGGCGCCTATTATTTATAGAATCATTAACATCAAAAAAACAAAGCAGTAAACAAAAAAACGGCGTAGTTTCAATGCGCCGTTTTTTAAATAAAGAGGTCGATATGCCGAAAATTATTTATAAGGACTCGGAATGCGCAGTAATAATCAAACCCGTCGGGATGCCGTCACAGCCCGACCCGTCGGGGGACCCCGATGCGATGAGCGTGACGTCCGAGCTTCTGGAGGCTGCGGGTGAGGGACGCGAGCTTTGGCTCGTTCACCGACTTGACCGCGCGGTTGGCGGTCTTATGGTGTTTGCGAGGACTAAGCGGGCGGCGGCACGCCTTTCCGAGGCTGCGGCAGACGGCACGCTCGGAAAGAGCTATTACGCCGTGACGGAGGGGAGAGCCGAAGGCGGTGAGATGAGAGATCTTCTTTTCAAAGACTCCAAAACGTCAAAGGCGTACGTCGTTGACAGGGAAAGAAAGGGCGCTAAGCTTGCCGTCCTTGAATACGCCGTGCTTGACGTAAAAGAAACCGACAAAGGTGCGAGAACTCTTGTAAAAGTGCACTTAAAAACGGGCAGATTTCATCAGATCAGGGCACAGTTCGCTTCGCGCGGACTCTCACTTGTCGGCGACGGAAAGTATGGCGGCCGAGATAAGGGCACGCGAGTGCCCGCGCTTTTTTCCTGTGAGCTTTCAACCGTCCTTATATCGCGCGGGAAAACGGTAAGCGCAAGACCTGACACTTCCATATATCCGTGGTCGCTTTTTGACGAAGAAAAATACGTATGACGAGGTTTGAAATGACTGAGAAGCTTTATTACAAAGACGCATATATAAAGGAATTTGACGCTGCCGTACTGTCTTCGGTCGAGCTGGAGGACGGCACCTTCGACGTTGTTCTTGATAAAACCGCTTTCTTCCCCGAGGAAGGAGGGCAGAGCTCCGATAAAGGTTATATCGGAGCCTCTCGCGTCACCGACGTGCAGGAGATGGCGGGCGTCGTGCATCATTATTGTCGATCCTCGGTCGAAGGTGACGCCGTTCGCTGCGTTATTGATTTTGATGAGCGGTTTGAAAAAATGCAGTGCCATACTGCGGAACATATTCTTTGCGGAATAATGCATAGACTTTACGGCTCAGAGAACGTGGGCTTTCATCTTGGCGACGATGACGTGGTCTTTGACGTTGACACGGTTTTGACGAGGGAGCAGCTTGACGAGGTTCGCGCTCTTGCTAATAAAGCGGTATATGAAAACCGCGCGGTCAGCACTCACTTTCCGAGTCCCGAAGAGATAACGGCTCTTCAGTACCGCTCTAAGCTTGATTTAAAAGAAAACGTGAGGATCGTCAATATAGAAGGATACGACTCTTGCGCGTGCTGTGCGCCGCACGTTTCGTTCACGGGGGAGATCGGTACTATCGCCATTCTTGATTTTGAAAAGCACAGAGGAGGTACGCGTATACATATGCTTGCAGGAGCGCGTGCCGAGCGCGATTACGCAAAACGCTACGGCGTTATAAAGAAGATATCGGCTCTCACCTCCGAACCGCAGGAAACCGTTGCCGACGCTGTCGAAAATCTCGTAAAAACGCTTGAAAATACGAGGCAGAACTTGAAGATGGCAAGACTTAAAGAGAGCGAACTCAGAGCGGAGCTTTTACCGCAGAGCGACTCTAACGCGGTCGTTCTTCTTGGAGACTACACCGTTCCCGAGCTGATAGATTTTTCAAACGCGGCACTTTCCAAGGTTGGCGGTATGCTCGTGGCGCTTGCGGGCTCGGACGGAGATTTTAGATACGTCATCTCTTCGCGCACTTGCGACGTTCGCTCAAAAGCTAAGGAGGTAAACGCCGCTCTCGCGGGCAGGGGCGGGGGAAGACCCGAGATGATACAAGGCTCATTCGCCTCTTCGCTTGCCGAAATAGAAGCCTATTTCAAATAAAAAAAGACCGCCACGTGGCAGTCTTTTAAGAAATTTTTAATTAAAATTAAGTACGATGCTTGCCTTTGTGGGCTTAAGCTGAGTCAGCTTTATTCCCGCCGCCGAAAGCATTCTTTTCGAGGCGAGGGTCGAGGGGGTGTTTGCGTATTTATCCGAAAGATAAACGACCTCTTTGATGCCTGCCTGTATTATCGCCTTCGCGCACTCGTTACAAGGGAATAGCCCGACGTAAAGGACCGAGCCTGCGAGAGATTTTCCTCTTGAATTTAAAATAGCGTTAAGCTCCGCGTGAACGACGAATTGATATTTCGTTTCGCCGAGAGCCTCGTCTCTGTTCCAGGGGAAGTCGTCATCGGAGCAGCCCTGAGGGAATCCGTTATAGCCCGTTGCGAGTATTCTGTTCTGGTCGTCTACTATGCACGCGCCGACCTGCGTGTTGGGGTCCTTTGACCTTTCCGCCGCAAGGAGCGCAACTCCCATAAAATATTCTTCCCAGCTTATGTAACCTTTTCTTTTGTCGGACATTGTCAAAACCCTCCAAGTAATCGTTATATTTATTCTAACACATAAAAATCGTTCTGTCAATACATAAATATCATCTTGCTTCGAAAGGAGTCCCGAATGCCTTATAAAAAATGTAATCTCTGCGCGCGCGGATGCTCCGTGAACCGCGAAAACGGAGAGCTTGGATATTGCAAAATGAGCTCGGCTCCCGTCGTCGCACGCGCGGCTCTTCACAGATGGGAAGAGCCGATAATCTCAGGAAGCGCGGGGTCGGGAACGATATTCTTTTCGGGGTGCTCGCTCGGCTGCGTTTTTTGTCAGAACGCTTTAATTTCGGGAGGAAAATCGGGAATTCGGGTAACGGATGAGCGTATTTCGGATATGATGCTGGAGCTTCAGGAAAAAGGAGCGCATAACGTAAATTTCGTTACTCCCACGCATTTTATACCGAGTGTGAGAAACGCTATAATACGCGCAAGGGAGAAAGGTCTTGAAATTCCGATAGTGTATAATACCGGGTCGTATGACTCTGTCGAAGCGCTTGAGATGCTCGACGGGCTCGTTGACGTTTATCTTCCCGATTTTAAGTATTATAGGGGTGAAACGGCAAAAGAATATTCGAGAGCCTCCGATTATCCGAATATTGCAAAGGCGGCTATTTCGGAGATGGTACGTCAACGGGGAATGACCGTTATCGAGGACGGTCTTATAAAAAGCGGCGTTGTCGTTAGGGTGCTGTTGTTGCCCGAGCACGTTGCCGAGGCGAAGCTTACGGTCAAATATCTTTACGAAACCTACGGTGACGGAATATACGTGAGTCTTATGAGTCAATATACGCCTATGCCCGGGCAAAAGCCTCCGCTTGACAGACGCGTGAGTCACGCCGAGTATGACGAACTCGTTGAGTACGCCTTGAAAAAGGGGGTAAAAAACGCCTTTACGCAAGATTTCGGATGCGCCGAGGAAAGCTTTATTCCCGATTTTGATAACACGGGCGTGTTGAAATAAAAAAGATGGCAGACCGATTCTGCCATCTTTTTTATTGGTTATTTTGTATTTTTTGACTTCTTCAAAGCTTTGTCGCGCATTCTGTAATCGCGAGAACGGCGCTTTTTGATTATTACCGTATAGGTCGCTAAAATGAGTATTGCCGCAACCAAAACGGCGCTCGTTATATGCACCCACGGCTCCGCAGTTCCAAAGACCTTGAGTTCCTCCCAAAGGCTGTTTACGTGCCTTTGGATCTCGGGGGTAAAGTTTTTGTAGTAAGGATCGTAGCTGTAAGTGCCGTTGCCCGTCACACCGTAAAGAATGTCCAGAACGTATTCGTCGTCCATTCCTTCGCTGTACTCCGCGTTGTATTGCTCGTATTCTTCTTTGTACACCGCGGGCGAGGGAACGTCCTCTCCGTATTTATTATATACGTAAAGGCTTGGAGATGCGTAACCGAGGTAAAGCGCGTTTGCCACCGCAGCCTCGGGAGACAGCATAAAGTTGATATACTCCATCGCTATATCGGGATTTTTTGAGCTCGTCGGAATGCACATCGCGTCAACGAAGATGTTTCCGCCCTCTTCGGGATAATAGAAATCAAGATCCTCGTTATCCCAATACATAGTAACGAAGTCGCCCGCGAAGTACGGTGCTACCGCCGCGGAGCCACCCACCATCTTGTCGAAGATCTCGTCGTTTACGTAAGCCTGGAGCAGGGGCTTTTGCTCTTCCAGAAGCTTGAGCGCCGTATCCCAATCCGCTTTGTTCGTCGAGTTTACGTCGATGTTCTTCCAATACATAGCGGAGCCGAAGGCGTCGCGCGGGTTGTTGAACTGAAGTATCTTTCCCTTGTATTTTTCGTTCCAGAGAATATCCCAACTGCCGAGATCCTCTTCGTCGACCATCGTGGTGTTGTAAATGATTCCCGTCCTGCCGTACGTGTAGGCTACGGAATAAACGTCATTCGGGTCGTATGGGTTTCCGATATAATCGGGATCGATCGTGTTGAAATTACTCTCGCTCTTAAGCCCTTTCCAATTGAGGGGTTGGATCATATCCTCGGCTATGAGCTTTTCTATCATATAGTCCGAGGGGAAGATCACGTCGTACGAGCCCGAGCCGCTTTCCAGCTTGCTGTACATATCCTCGTTGGTGGGGTAGGTGGTGTAGTTTACCTTTACCTTGATGCCTCCGTATTTTTCCGAAAGCACGGTGTTGAAGTAGTTTTCAAACTCTTTATTGGTATCGTAGGAATCCTCGGAGCCGTCGGATATATATTCGCCCCAGTTGTAAACGTTGAGCGTTATAACGTCGCCTGCGCGGCGTTTGGATATGTCGGGTTCTCCGCAAGACGTGAAGCAAGAAACCGAAATAACGAGGATTAAAATCAAGGCAGAAATTTTTTTCATTTCTTTCCACCTCCGACTTTTTTCGTTTCGCCCTTGCTCTTTTTCATATTTGAGAACAAAAGAAGAACGAACACGGCGACGACTATGAGAGTTGAGAGCGCGTACATATCGGGCGTTACCTTCTTCTTGGTCATCGAATAGATGAGAAGCGGCAGGGTCTGGAAGTTTGATGAACCAACGAAATAAGAAATAACGAAGTCGTCAAGCGAAAGTGTGAACGCCATTGCCATACCCGAGATAACGCCCGGCATAATATTGGGCAGCTTGACTTTAAAGAAGGCTTGCACGGGTGTGCAACCAAGGTCGAGCGCCGCCTCCGAAAGAGAATCTCCGAGCTCGTTGATCCTCGGAAGCACGGACAAAATGACGTACGGCAAGCAGAAGGTGACGTGTGCTATAAGCATTGCCGCAAAGCCGATGCTTTCATACTCCATTCTTAAAATGCCTGCTACCGCGACGAATAAAAGCATCATAGAAAATCCCGTCACTATTTCCGGGTTCATCATCGGAATGTTCGTAACGGACATAACCGCGCTTTTGGCAAGCTTGTTCTTCATCTTGTAAATGCCTTCCGCCGCCGCCGTTCCTATAACGGTGGATATCAGCGATGAGAGCACGGCTAATATCAAGGTGTTTCTGAGTGCGGTAAAGGTCTCGGGGGACGAGAAGAGCTCCTTATACCAGTGCAGACTGAAGCCTGCGAATTTTGCGGTGCTTGCCGTTTCGTTGAATGAAAACAGTATAAGTGTCAAAATCGGGATATAAAGCACGGCAAAAATGAGGCAGAGATATATTCTCCAAGCGTACTTTTTCATACTATGATACCTCCGTCCTCTCCGTCGGAATCCGTAAATCTGTTCATTACGGCGAGGGAGATCAGTATAAGTATCATCATAACGAGGGATATCGCCGCACCGATGTTGCGCGCTCCGTTTAGGAACTGTCTTTCTATGGTGTCGCCGATAAGCTCGAAGGTGCCGCCGCCGAGCTTTTGGGAAATGTAGAACGTGCTGATGCAGGGGACGAGAACCATCGTAACGCCTGATATGATGCCGGAACGGGAGAGGGGAAGTATGACCCTCGTCATAACCTTTATCGGGCTGCAGCCAAGGTCGCTTGCCGCCTCCCACATATGCTTGTCTATCTTTGAGATGCAGGTGTAGATTGGCAAGACCATATATGGCAAAAAGTCATATACCATTCCGAAAATTACGGCACCCTTAGTACCGATGATGTGAAAATGTGTGTCGAACAGTGTGTTCAAAAAGCCTCGGTCATCAAGAATTGCCATAATTGAATAGGTTCTTATAAGAAGGTTTGTCCACATCGGAAGCATCAGAAGCATAATGAATATCTTTTGGTGCTGCGGCTTTGCTCTTGCTATCGCGTAAGCGAGCGGATAACCGAGAAGCAGGCAGATGCAGGTCGCGATAACGGCAAGCTCAAGGGAAATCAGAAATATGGGGAAATAATCCGCAAGAGCTGCTATGTTCCAAGGCGAAAAGCTGCCGGATTCGTCGGTAAAAGCGTAAAACACCACGATAAACAGAGGCAGAACGACAAAGAGCACAGCCCAAAAGATGTGCGGCGCAGCCGCGATTGAGTGCATAAATGAGCGTTTCTTTTTCATTTTTTGTTTGTTACCTATGAAATTACGCAAGTTTTAGCGTATTCTTTCTTTAAAATTCTTCCGCGGTGTCCGCGTTGGAGATGTAATCCATCTCGTCGGAGAAGGAGGAGTAATCGCCGAATTTGCCCGAGTATTCCGATTTTTTCATAATATGGATAGCATCGGGCTCTATATAAATGCCGATGGTTTTTTCGGGAGCGACGTAATCCGTGGACTGTATCATCCATTTGAAGCCTTTTATGTCGACGATGATCTCGTAATGGACGCCCTTGAAGGTGACGCTCGTGACCGTGCCGATGAGCATACCGCGCTCAGGCTCGACTACGTCTACGTCCTCGGGGCGTATAACGACGTCAACGGGCTCGTTTTTTTCAAATCCGCCGTCAACGCAATCGAAAACGTGCGACGCAAGCTTTACCTTCTTATCCTCGAGCATAATACCGTCTATGATATTACTCTCTCCGATAAAATCGGCGACGAATGCGTTTTTCGGTTCGTTATATATATCCGTAGGAGTTCCGATCTGTTGGATCTTTCCGTTTGCCATAACTACGACCGTGTCTGACATAGAAAGAGCCTCTTCCTGATCGTGAGTGACGTATATAAAAGTGATGCCGATCTTTTGTTGGATGCTCTTAAGCTCGTTCTGCATATCTTTTCTGAGCTTTAAGTCGAGCGCTCCGAGCGGCTCGTCAAGCAAAAGCACCTTCGGGTGAGAAATCAAAGCTCTCGCGATGGCGACTCTTTGCTGCTGACCGCCCGAAAGGGTGCTGACGCTCTTGTTTTCAAAACCCGAGAGCGCAACCATTTTCAGCATCTCTGTGACTTTTTCTTTAACCTCTTCTTCCTTGATCTTCTTTAATCTCAAGGGGAAGGCGATGTTTTCATAAACATTAAGATGAGGGAATAAGGCGTATTTCTGGAATACGGTATTTATTTGCCTTTTATAAGCGGGAACGGAGCTGATCTCCGTACCTTCAAAATAAAGTTCTCCTTCGTCCGCTTGCTCAAAGCCGCCTATGATGCGTAAAGTTGTAGTTTTACCGCATCCGGACGGACCGAGCAGAGTAATAAATTCGCCGTCTCTGATATAGAGATCCATAGAGTCGATTACTTTTTCGGAATCGTAGGACTTTGAAATTCCTTTCAACTCAATGAGCTTTGCCATTTTCTTTAAATCTCAGATCCTTTCATTCAAACACGGATGTGTTCTTTATTGCCGAATAAGGTCGAAAAAAAGCGCACAGTATTCAACGAATGCAATTATATCAAAAAATATTCTCAATTGCAATAGTTTTTTGAAATATTTTTTTGATTTTTTTCGTAATTATCGGCGATTAAATGAAATTAGGTGTGATTTTTTCACGTTGAAAACGCAAAAAACTCTCGTTTTCTCGCTAAAACTCTTAAAAACTCGTTTATTCTCTTCTTTTGTGCTTCAGCCTTCTTCCTATCTCCGAAATCATAGAGAAGAAGAAAACGCCGAATATCCAATATCCCTCGCCAAAGCTTTTTATAAAGTAAAGCGAGATGAACGTAAGCAAGCATATCGACAGAAATGAAAAAATTTCAATTATATTTATAAAGAACCTGCCGTCGCCGAAAAGTAAAGCAAGAGAGCGCAAGAGCTTATACCCGTCGTATCCTTTGATGGGAAGAAGGTTCGTCGCGGCGGTGGCGACGTTTACAACGGCGAAAACGCAGTACGCCTCGGGACTTTTGAATAAGATCGGAAGACCTAAAAAGCATATGAAAATATTGGTAAACGGACCAGCGGCGGCACATATGATATCCTTGCCGTACGAAAGACGTTCCCGACTTTTTATCCTGAAGCCCGAGAGCCTCGGTAAGGGGAGGGAAGCCTTGGAATCGAAAAAGAAGAAAGCGAGCTTGTGTCCCGCTTCGTGCGCCAAAGCCGCCGTGAGCGTAGCCACGGCTGTGTACGCATCGTCAAACGCAAAAATCAGAATCGTCCAGAACGCAACGGTCAAAACCGAGTCGATTATGCCGCGTATATATGCAAAAATACTCGTTTTTTTGTGATTATGCATAAAAAAAAGCTCCTAAAAATGTATAAAAAGTAGAAAAACAAAAAGATTTAACAATATACTTGTAATTTTGTTTTGCTTATGTTATAATGGTATTGCCAAAATAATAGGGTTATACCCAAAAAAGGAGTTAGAGTATGAAAAAAATTATTCTCTTGCTGTTGGCACTTCTTCTCCTCATTCCTGTCGTCGCTATGACGTCGTGCGGGGATGAAGAATGCGAAGAGCACACGTGGAAAGCGGCTACTTGCACCGCTCCTAAGACCTGCACGGTTTGCGGAGCAACAGAGGGTGCGGTCGCAGGACACAAGCCTGTGTCGTTCGGTGCAAAGGACGCAACCTGTACCGAAGCAGGTGTAAAGGCAGGAACTAAGTGTTCTGTATGTGGCGTTACCATTACCGCGACGTCTGAGCTCCCTGCAACGGGACACAGCTACGGTGCGTGGGAAGTGGTTACCGAAGCTACCTGCGCTACCGCAGGTGAGAAAAAGCAGACTTGTTCTGTTTGCGGTGACGTTGTAAAAGAGGTCATTCCCGCAACGGGCGCGCACAGCTACGGTGATTGGGAAGTAATTACATATCCCAACTGTACTAACGCCGGCGAGCAGCAGAAGTCCTGTTCCGTCTGCGGTGACGTTGTTAAGGAGACTATTCCCGTAAACGGCAACGAGCACGTCGATGGCGAAGATTCTAACGGTATTTGCGATCTTTGCGGTAAAGAGATATGCTATCACGGCGAAGTCACCGAAACGGTGAGCAACGTTGTTGAAGCAACTTGTACCACGGCAGGTTCCTACGATCTCACGATCACCTGTAACATCTGCGGCGCGGTTACTTACTTCGAGCCTGTAATCGTTCCCGCAACGGGTCACAGTGATGCTGATGAAAACGGTGTGTGCGACGTTTGTGAAGTCGAGCTTAACTCTTTTGATAAGTACTTCATAACGGCAAGCAAATTCACTGAGTCCGGCTTCGGCGCATTCGTTATTGAATACGATCTTCCCGAGGGCGTAACGAAGGCATTCCAGTTCACTAATAGGTTCGGAACCGTTTACGCTTTCGTATATCAGTTCACCGATGCAGCGGCAGCTACGGCTTACGTTGAAGGTCTTGAGACTACAGACGAGGTCGTCGAAGCAATCGGCGCTATCGTTATTCAGGGTACCGCAGAGGCTGTATCGTACGTTAAGGGCGAATCCGAGCCCGAGCCTCCGGCTCCTCCGTGCGAGCACACCAACATTATAACCGAAACCCGTCCCGGCACTCCCGCTACTTGCGTTACACCTGGTGATCACTTCGTTATCACCTTGTGTAATGATTGCGGAATGGAGCTTGGATTTGAACTCGTTGACGATCCCGCTACCGGTGAGCACACCTACGTTGACGGCGCTTGCTCCGTTTGCGGAAAGCTCGAAGAAGGCGAATGTGCTCACGAATGGACTCCCGCGACCTGTACCGCTCCCAAGACTTGCTCTAAGTGCGGTGTGACCGAGGGTGACGTTCTTCCTCACACCGAGGAAACGATTCCTGCGGTTGATGCGACCTGTTCTACTCCCGGAGCAACCAAGGGAAAGAAGTGCTCCGTTTGCGGTGAGATCCTCGTAGCTCCTACGCCTACCGAGATAGATCCTTCAAAGCATACTTATTCCGAAGATTGGACTTCCACCGAGGAAGAGCACTATAAGGTTTGTACGGGATGCTCCGCTGAGAGCGCTCATATCCCTCACCTTGATGCAAACACCGACGGCATTTGCGATACTTGTAAGTACGTTATCGAAGAGATCCCCGAGATCCTTTACTACAACGTAACCTTCAAGGCTCTTGCTTTCGGAGTCTTCCAGGATGTCAGAGACGGTTTTGATCCTATTATTATTAAGGTAGAGCAGAACACTGCTATGACCGAAGAGAATCTTAAGGCTCTTGCTGCAGTTCGCTTCCAGGGCTACGGATTCAAGGCTTGGTATACCGACGAGGAGTTTGCTAACGAGTTCGATCCCACAGCCGTGATCGACGGTGACATCGTTCTCTACGGTGACCGCGGTGACCTTGCAGGTGTTAATATCACTTGGGCACACGATCCCGCAACCAAGACTCTTACTCTTACGGGTGAGGGCGAAATGTTCAACTTCTCCAGCGTTCTCTTCGTTCCGTGGAACGGTCTTGACGTTGAAAACGTCGTTATCGACGAGAGAATTACTTCTATCGGAAGCTATTCCTTCTACGTAGAGGCTATCGCTAACACCGGTATGCGTCTTACCTCTATTACTTTTAACGAAGGTCTTAAGCAGATCGGCGATTATGCATTCTACGGCGAGTCTCTTCTTACCGAGGTTAAGTTCCCCGCATCTCTTGAGCAGATCGGAGCAAACGCGTTCAGAGCTTGTAAGGGTCTTACTTACATAGACATCGGCGGTGAGAACCTTAAGAAGGTTAACGAGTATTCGTTTGCTGAGTGCGATAAGGCAACTTACGTAATATTCAACGGTGCTGTTGAAGATTCTGCGGGTGTATTCTATCTCTGTAAGTTTACTCACGCGTACTTCGCAGGCAACAAGGGTCAGTTCGAAGCAGTAGAGATCGGTTTCGATAACATTCAGCTCGACCTTGCGTATATGTTCTACTACACCTCTTACGAGCCCCAGAAGGCAGGTCCGTATTGGTACCGTGATGCCGCAGGTGCTCCCGCACAGTGGTGCTACTCCATCTATTACATTCCTTCCGACGGTATTCAGACCGCTATTGCAAAGGACTACGTATTTGTAAAGAATCCCAAGGTCTCTGCAGATAACATCGCTTTCCGTGATGCGATCTGGTATCAGGGCTATCAGTTCGAGGGCTGGACGGGCAATCCCGTATTCGCGGAGGGAACTACCCTTACCGGCGACGTTAAGTATACCGGTGTTCGCGGCGGTAAGGTCGGTGACGGTGTTGACCACAACATCACAGGAAACGTTCTTACCATCAGCGGAAGCGGAAAGATGTGGGACTTCGGAACCGTTACCTCCGCTCCTTGGTATCAAAGCTCCAGCTTCGAAAATACTGCTATTACCGAGGTCGTTATCGGTGCGAACGTTACCTATATCGGTGACTACGCATTCTGTAACTTCCCCAATCTTCAGTCTATTGAGATCAGAAGCAATATCGTTGAGATGAGCACTAAGGCGTTCTACGGATGTGCAAATCTTAAGTACGTTTACTATTACGGTAACGAGCTTGAGGCTCTTAACTGTAAGGGACTTAACAATCAGGAAAACGTTGCTAACCTTGTAGTTTACTGCAAGGAGATGCAGATCGACGGTATCTGTGATACCTGCGGTGAGATCATCTGCGATCACGTTGACCTTGATTCTGATAAGAAGTGCGACGAGTGCGGAAGCGATTTCTGCGCACACGTAGATGAAAATACCGACGGCAAGTGCGATACCTGCAAGAAGATCATTTGCACTCACCTTGACAGAGATATCAGCTACCTTACCGAGAAGGGTATTCTTCCTACCATTCGTTATTGGAAGGACGTAGAGGTCGTTGTTGGCGACGCTACCGTTTCTACCAGAATTACTTGGGAATTCGTTGACGGCGTTCTCTCTGTCGGCGGCGAGGGAATAATTCCCGACGTTCTTGACGGCGAAAAGACTCCTTGGGCTGCAACGTTTGATATGATCTGCAAGGAAGAAAGCCTTGGCTTCAAGCCTATCAACGAGGCAGTTACCTCAATCGTAGTTCGTGCAGGCGTTACCGCAATCGGCGATAATGCGTTCGCAGGACTTTCCGCAGCAACCTCGATCACTCTTCCCAGAGGCTTGACGAGAATTTCTAAGACCGCGTTTACCGGTGCTGCATTCCTTACCGAAGAGTCTCTTTGGAACGACGGCTTCCTTGTTATCAACAATTGCTTGATCAAGGCTGATCCCGAAGCACTTGGAGAAAGAGTTCTTCTTAATAACGCTCTCGTTTGCATCGCAGACGGTGCGTTTGAAGGATGCTCTCAGATCGTTGAGATGCGTATGCCCAAGACTCTTATAGGTGCTACCGCACTTTCCTACGAGGGACTTGATTCGCTTACCACCATCTTCTTCCACGGTATTGCTACCGACTGGGCTAACAACGGTTTGGATATCTCGGTTCCCGAGACAGCTCAGGTTTACTTCTTCTCTAACCGTGCACCTTCCGGATGCGGTTACTATTGGAAGACCCTTAACAATCCTACCATTTGGGTTGATTACATTCCTAATCACACCGAAGCTCCCGAGGATGCTGAGTGGGTAGTCGTTATCGAGCCTACCTGTACCACTCCCGGCTTGGAAGAGCTCAGATGTCCTAATTGCGATTACGCATACGATTCAAGAGAAATTACCGCTGAGCACGTTGACGAAGACGGTGACTTCACTTGCGATAAGTGCGGCGCACTCGCATAAAATCTATCCATAAATTCAATATGGTTTGCACGGCTGCCGTTTTACGACAGCCGTGCATTTTAACAGCAATTCGAATTTTAAAACAAAAAGAAAGCTATAAAAGGGAATTGATCTTACTCTTTTATAGCTTTCTTTTTTATTATTTTTGTAAACGTATCCTTCGGGGAAGAATGATATTCGCAGGTGAAGACACGTTTATCCTTTTACCGCCCTTGAGTTCAACTATCAAAGAGCAGTTATCCGTGTTGACGTTGACGATCTTGCAACGGAAACGTTTATCTTTATCTATGTATTTTGCTCTGTGCTCGCGCATAATGAATTTTGATTTATAAACGTTCATAAAGCGCGAATGGTTTTTCAAGTTGAAATAAAGAGGGAAGAACTTAGCGAGAATTTTCTGTGCTATTATAAGCTCCGTGTTATCGCTCGCATTCTCAAACACGTTTCGTATCATATCTTCAAGTCTTGGCGGAAAGACGTCTTTCGGCGTTTTTAATCTGAAGGATATGATTATGTATTCATACGATCTGAAATCGTCAAGTTTTCCTTCAAGAGTAACGGTGCCGATCTTCTTTTTTTCGCAGAAAATATCACTCACCCAGCCTATTCCGAGCTTTTTCATCGTGTGCTCTTCAAGAGCCGTTATCATAGCGACGGATGACATCGCGCGTAGAAGACCTGCCTGAGCGGGGAATAGCGACGGTCTTAATATGCACGAAAGAAACATTCCGCGTGATTTTTGTCCGTCGGCAATTTTTTCTCCAAAAACGTCAGACTCGGTTTGCGTTCTTGAAAAAACCATATATCTGTCGGGGTATCCCGAGTTTGCGTACTGCTTTGCAAGAGATGCGGTGGAGGTGACGGTTTCGTGACACTCGATTTGAAGCATACCGCCGTCAAATGAACGCATTTTCAATATTTGCACGTCTTTATCTTCCATCACTGTCAGCACCTCCTTTTAATCAGTTTATATTTATCAATACGCTTTTCCCCAAAGAACGAGCTTCTTCGCTTCTCTTCCGCAACATACGCACTTAGTTCCGATAGCTTCCATATCGAAGGGCATACAGCGCGAGGTGACGTCAGCATCTTCCTTGAGCTTAAGCTCACATTCAAGATCGCCGCACCACATTGCTTTGATGTATCCGTCGTTTTCTGCCGCGATTTTTTTGAGCTCTTCGAGATTTTCTGCAACGAACGTTCTGTTTTCTCTGTTCTTGAGAGCTTTTTCGTAAAGTGCTTTGCGAAGAGCTTCAAGACCGCTCTTTACTGCGCTTTCAAGCTCGTCAAGGTTCACGAACGCCTTTTCTCTGTTGTCGCGTCTTACGATAACGCACTTGTTCTCCGCAAGATCACGCGGACCTATCTCAACTCTGAGCGGAACGCCCTTCATCTCGTACTCGGAGAATTTCCAACCGGGTGAGTTATCAGAGTCGTCAAGCTTGACTCTGACGCCTATCGCCTTGAGTCTTTCCGCAATGGCACTTGCCGCGTCAAGAACGCCTTCCTTGTGCTGCTGAACGGGGATGATCACTACCTGTATGGGAGCAACGGCAGGGGGGAGAACAAGACCTGAATCGTCGCCGTGAGTCATTATGATACCGCCGATGATACGGGTAGAAACGCCCCAGGACGTTTGATAGGGTGCCTTGAGCTTGTTATCGCTGTCGAGGAACTGTATGCCGAAGGCTTTTGCAAACTCACAGCCGAAGTTGTGAGAGGTGCCTCCCTGGAGTGCCTTTCCGTCGTGCATAAGAGCCTCAACGGTATAGGTAGCAACGGCACCGGCAAACTTTTCCTTGTCGGTTTTCTGACCCTTTACAACGGGTATTCCGAGATCGTTTTCAAAGAAATCGGCATAGACGCCCAGCATCTGAACCGTTCTTGCCTCAGCCTCCTCCGCAGTTCTGTGCATAGTGTGACCCTCTTGCCAAAGGAACTCACGGGAGCGGAGGAAGGGGCGCGTCGTCTTTTCCCAACGAACGACCGAGCACCACTGGTTATATACCTTCGGAAGATCTCTGTATGACTTGATTATGTTTGCGTAATGCTCGCAGAAGAGAGTCTCGGAGGTAGGGCGGACGCAGAGTCTTTCCGCAAGCTTTTCGTGACCTCCGTGTGTGACCCACGCGACCTCGGGTGCAAAGCCCTCTACGTGATCCTTCTCCTTCGTGAGAAGCGACTCGGGTATGAACATCGGCATATAGACGTTCTCAACGCCCGTTTCCTTGAATCTTGAGTCAAGTATTTTTTGTATGTTTTCCCAGATCGCATAACCGTAAGGGCGAATGATCATACAACCCTTGACGCTCGAATAATCAATGAGATCTGCCTTTTTTACTATGTCGGTGTACCATTTCGCAAAATCCTCGTCCATAGACGTGATCTGCTCAACAAGCTTCTTTTCGTTTGCTGCCATTTTCTAAACTTAAGCGTCCTTTCAAAATATAATTCATCAGCATAAATTATATAACAAATCCGAGCTTTTGTCAAGGTTTTTGCGGTAAATAAAATTATTTGACCGACTTTTAATTTGAAAAGCGCATTCTTCTCGCGTTATTATACGTCGAACCGCTTTTTATAGGGCTGATCACGTCGGGATAATATAGGGATAAGCGGCGTTTTTTCGCACTGACAAAAAGCTTTTGTGAAATATGCACGAAAGTCGTCGCATTTGCTTTTAACTTTTCTTCGACGAATTTTGCAAAATCACTTGAAAAAACTTTCAAAATATACTATAATAGAAGGGAAAATTGCTCGTTTTGAGTCAAAAATTGAATTTTGAACTTCAAAAATATTCAAAAAGGCAGAAAATAATGAAAAAGTACACGGAACTTTCAAAAAACGAACTTGAGGAGCTTTATATTCCTCTTAAAGAAAAATACGAAAACTATTGTAAAAGCGGGCTGAAGCTTGATATTTCGCGCGGTAAACCCAACGCAGATCAGCTTGACGTAAGCCAGGCTATCCTCAGCACGCCTATGAGCCGTGAGGATTGCTTCTCCGCGTCGGGCGTGGATCTTCGCAACTACGGCATTCTTGACGGTATTCCCGAGATGAAGAAGCTCTTCTCCGAGCTTTACGGAATAAAAGAGGAGTATATCCTCGTCGGCGGAAACTCGTCCTTGCAGCTTATGTACGACTCTATCGCGAGGGCTATGATATTCGGCGTCCGCGGCTCAGAGCGTCCTTGGTGCTTCGAGCCCGAAAGAAAATGGATATGCGTAACTCCCGGTTACGACAGACATTTCAGAATTACCGAAACCTTCGGCTTTAAGCTCATTTCCGTTCCTATGACCGAGGACGGTCCCGATATGGACGCGGTAGAGGAGCTCGTTAAAGATCCTACGGTGAAGGGAATCTGGTGCGTTCCCAAGTATTCAAACCCTACGGGAAATACCTATTCTGACGAAACCGTTCGCCGCTTGGCTTCGATGAAGTGCGCCGCGCCCGATTTCCGCATTATGTGGGATAACGCATATGCCGTGCACGACTTAGGCGAAAACGGTGACGAGCTGCTTGATATATTTGCCGAAGCAGAGAAGTGCGGCAACGTTGACCGCGTATTCTACTTCTCGTCGACCTCGAAGATCACGTTCCCCGGTGGCGGTGTCGCGCTTATGGCTGTGAGCCCCGATAACAAAAAGCAGATTATGCCTCATCTCGGCGCTCAGACGATAGGCTATGACAAAATAAATCAGCTCCGTCACGTTAATTATTTTAAGAACGCGGACGCCGTTCACGCTCATATGATGCAGCTTGCAAAGCTCATCGGCAAAAAATTCGAGATCTGCCTCGATGCGCTCTCGGAGCTTGACGGGCTCGGTATTGCAAAGTGGACAAAGCCGAACGGCGGTTACTTCATCTCCCTTGACGTTGAGGTCGGTTCGGCAAAGAGCGTATTTGAGCTTATGAAAGGGGCAGGCGTGACTCTCACCGACGTTGGTGCTACGTTCCCTTACGGAATAGACCCAGACGACAAAAACCTTCGTCTTGCTCCCACCTATCCTACCGATGACGAGCTTCGCCTCGCGACTGAAATACTCGTGACGGTTTTGAAGTACGTTGCCGTCAAGACTCTCCTTGAAAAAGCATAATAGTTAATAAAACGAAAGCTCCGTTTTTCCACGGAGCTTTTTGTTATTCGTACTTTTTCATAAAATCCTTGAGGTATTTTGCAACTATGGGAAGGTATTCGTCCATATAGGGAACAAAAAACGATAAATTCAACTCGAAGTTGTAAACTCCCGAATATTCCACCTCGTCAAGTGCCGTCATCAGAGAGTCCCAATCAACACCGCACGTTTTCCCGCTTTGCAAGGGCAGCAGATGCTGGTCTGAGAAGCTGTTGTTATCGTGAAGGTGAAGAAGCCCGAGTTCCTTTCCGAATATGTGCACCGACTCTACAACGTCGGGGACACGCCGTCCGTCTATCGATGCCGTATAGACAGCTTCGTTCGTATGTCCTGTATCAAGGCAAATAACTTTATTCTTCGTTTTTACCAAATTGTACTGCTTCATAAGCTCGTAGGAGTCGCCGAAAAACTGAACGCACCTTCCGTCGGCGCGTTTTGCCCCTCCAAACGTTTCAAAGCCGATCTTCACACCGTTCTTTTCCGCAAATGGGGCGATGTCTGCCATCATTTCGGCATTTTTTGCGTGTATAAATTCAGCGCTTGCCTCTCCCCAGAAGCTTGTATTGATGTTATGTATTACACACGCGGGAGCACCGAGCAGAGCACTTGCGTAAAGGTCGCGCTCCGTAAGGGCGAGAAATCGTTTTGATTGCTCTTCGTCGGGGGTGTACGATTTACAGCGACCGTGCGTCTGGCTGATGATAAGACCAAGCTCATCGGCGCGCTCCTTCAGCTTTGTAAAATGCTCTGTCATAGCATCAAAGCTTTTGTAGATCGGGTCACTTCCTCCGCCGTAACGTTCAAGGTCGAAGTCGACGGAATCAAAGTCGCACCTCGCGCAAAGCTCCAAGGTGTCGAAGGGACCCTTTGCTTTTTGTACGGCTCCTGTTGAAATACCGATTTTTTTCATAAAAACACCACCGCCTTCCGTGCTCTTTTATTATAGCACAAAAGGCGGTGAAAAATCAAGCGTATGTAAATGCTTTATTCGTATTTGTTTATAAACTCGCGCAGATATTTTCCGAGTACGGGGAATATATCAAGAATAACGGGCTTTAAAAAGTCAAGATTGAGCTCAAAGTTATAAACTCCGTCGTATCCTACGCCCTCAAGCGCTTCCATTATTGAATCCCAATTGAGTGAGAATTGATAACCCGAGAAGTAAGGGGGCAAGTGCTGATCCGTATAACCGTTGTTGTCGTTCAAATGCAAAAGCTTCAGGTCTTTGCCGAAAAGCTTGATGGATTCTTCAACGTGCGGAAGGTCGAGCCCTTTTTCTTTCCCGACGGAGCACGCCTTGTTGGTGTGTCCCGTATCCATACAAAGCACCTTGTTTTTCGTTTTCGTCATATCGAACTGCTTTTTTAACTCGTAGGAGTCACCGAAGAAGTCGAGATGTCTTTTTCCGTCGAGCCAAACGTCACCGAACGTTTCAAAGCCGATACAAACGCCGTGCTTTTCGGCAAACGGGGAAATATCCGAAATGAACTCTGCGTTTTTTTCGTGCATAAATTCGGGATCCCTGACGCCCCACTTTCCCGTAGAGATATTATGTATTACGCAAGCGGGTGCGCCGAGGATCGACGTCGCGAAAAGATCGCGCTCGCTGACCCATTTCGCAAAGTCGCACTGCTTTTTTTCGGGTGTGTAGGTGCAGCACCTACCGTGAGTCTGACTTATGATGAGTCCGAGCTCGTCTGCTCGCTCTTTTATCCTTGTGAAATGCTCAAGCATCGCCTCGTCGCTTTTGTATATCTCGTCTTTTCCGACACCGTATTCTCCAAGATCGAAGTCGACGGAGTCAAAGCCGCTCGCCGCCAATATTTCAAGCGCCCTTGTAGGACCGAAGAGATTTTGCAGATAATACGAGCTTATTCCTATTTTTTTCATAAAAACGTCACCGCCTTCCGTGCTCTTTAATTATAGCACGAAGGCGGTGAAAAATCAAGTCAATTATTTATATTGTCGCGGAATCCCTTGCCCATTATCTCACTCGTTTTGGTTATAATAATGAATGAGGTGGGATCGATCTCCTTGACCCTTTTTCTGAGTCTTAAAGCCTCGCTTCTTTTGCATACGGTGATAATAATACTTTTGTCCTCGCCCGAATAAGCGCCCTTTGCGTCGTACACCGTTGCTCCGTGGTGAAGATCTGTCATTATAAACTCGTCTATCTCCTTCGGCTTCGTCGTGATTATCATAAACGACTTGCACATATTGATAGAGTCAAGCACGTCGTCGACGATAAAGACCTTGGCGAAAAGACCGAGCAGGGCAAAAAGCCCCTTTTCAGCACTCTGATAAACGAAGAACGTCGATGCCGCTATTACGAAATCCGAAACTAAAAGGGCGTGACCTACGTTCATATGCGTGTACTTTTTCAAGATGAGCGCGACTATATCCGTGCCGCCCGAGGACGCCTTGCATCTGAATATTATAGCCGCTCCGATACCCGTCAGCATCACGGCGTAAACGAGCTCCATTAAGGGAATGTCCGTCAGCGTTCCGCTCGGAATAGGGAATCTGTACGGCGGCATCGCAGAGGCTTCCGCCGCATTCGGAACGAAGGGGAAGAAGAACTCGAAGAGCATATTCTCAAGCGACATCATAATAGCGCAGTAAATGGTAAGAAAACCGCACACCCTGCCGAGCACGAGGACTCCGACTATGAGAAGAGCGATATTTATGACCATCATATACGTTGCCTGGGATACGGCGGGGAAGAGTCTTGCAAGTATTATGGAGATACCGCTGACGCCGCCCGTTGCAAATCCGTTTGGCGCTTTGAAGAAATATATTCCCGCTGCCATAAGCAGGATGCCGAAATTCAAAAGAAGGACGTAACGTATCTTTTCGGAACGTGTTTTCATAAGAATGCCTCTTTCAGAGTCGTGTATACTTTTTTATACAATCGCTTTGCAATAACATTATACACCAAAAAAGGAAAAAGTCAATACTTTTTTTAAAACTTTCGATTTTAATTGACAAACAGACGGGAAAGTGATAAAATATAATAGTAAAATAAAAGAAACGGATAAGCGATTATGAATATAAACGAAGCAAAAAAGAGAGTGGAATATTTAAGAGCAGAGATAACGAGAGCTGCCGAGCTGTATTATGAGAAGGACGCTCCCGAAATATCGGATTTTGAATACGACGCGATGTTCAGGGAGCTTGGTGATTTAGAGGCAGAGTTTCCCGAGCTCGATTCGCCTACGTCGCCCACAAAGCGCGTCGGAGGCAAGGCTCTTGACAAATTCGAAAAGTTCACGCACAAGGTGCAGATGGGCAGTCTTACGGACGTGTTCTCTTACGAAGAGCTTGAAGATTTTATCGAAAAGACCGTCGGCACCGTCGGTGACGCTGCGTATTCCGTAGAGCCAAAGATTGACGGACTTTCGGTATCGCTTATATACGAAAACGGCGTGTTTACAAAAGGAGCAACTCGCGGAGACGGATTCGTGGGCGAGGACGTAACCGAAAATCTTCGCACTGTAAAGTCCATTCCTTTAAAGCTTTCCGAGCCTTTGCCATACCTTTGCGTAAGAGGCGAGGTCTATATGCCGAGAGCTGTCTTTGACGAGCTCAACGAAGCAAGAGCAGAGGAGGGGCTTGCGCTTTTCGCAAATCCGCGCAACGCCGCGGCGGGCTCGCTTCGCCAGCTCGATCCTCGCGTCGCCGCGTCAAGACGGCTTGAGATATTCGTTTTTAACCTTCAAGACGGCTCGCTTTACCAAGACGGGAGAGAGTGCCGGACACACACGGAGTCGCTTGAGCGTATGAAGGAGCTCGGATTCACCGTTCTTCCCGAGCGAGTTACGGTCCGAGGGTATGAGAATATAAAAAATCACGTTGCGTACCTCGGAGAGGCTCGCACCGAGGCGTCTTTTGATATGGACGGAGCGGTAATAAAGCTTGACAGCCTTGCCGACAGACGCAAGGTCGGCGAGGGCACGAGCACCCCGAAGTGGGCTGTTGCTTATAAATATCCGCCTGAGGAAAAACGCACGAAGCTTCTCTCCGTCGATATACAGGTCGGCAGAACGGGCGTTCTTACACCGACAGCAAACCTTGAGCCCGTAAGGCTCGCGGGCACGACGGTAAGCCGAGCAACTCTTCATAATATAAATTATATAAAAGAGCGTGACATCAGGATCGGTGACGTAGTTATAGTCAGAAAAGCGGGAGAGATAATTCCCGAGATAGTGGAAAGCGTAAAGTCGGAAAGAGAAGGAGAGCTTCCCGAATTTGAAATGCCGAAGCTCTGCCCGTCTTGCGGTGAGAGAGTCGTTCGTGACGAGCGCGGAGAGGGGGCGGCAACGAGGTGCGTCAATCCCGCGTGTCCTGCTCAAACTGCGAGAGGTATCGTGCATTTCGCCTCTAAAGGAGCTATGAATATTGACGGTCTTGGACCGCAGGTAATTGAGCTGCTTTTAAGAGAGGGAAAGATAAAGGAGATCCCCGATCTTTATACTCTCAGGGTTGAAGACATCGAGCCGCTTGAAAGAATGGGAAAGAAGAGTGCGGAAAACCTTATAGCCGCGATAGAGGATTCTAAATCGCGCGGTCTTGAAAGACTTCTTTTCGCTCTCGGAATTCGTCAGGTCGGTGAAGTTGCTGCGGAGGAGATCGCGATAAAGATGAGGACGCTTGATGCGGTAATGAACGCGGGCTTTGACGATTTTGCCTCTATGAACGATATCGGTGCCATCACGGCAAGCGCAATAGTTGATTTCTTCGCTAACGAAAAAACTCGTGAGCTTTGCGAAAAACTTCGGGAACTCGGGGTAAAAACCGAGGCAGTTTCGGAAGAAAAGGCATCAACGCTTGAAGGCCTTACTTTCGTTTTGACGGGAACTCTGCCTACGATGACGCGTGATGAGGCATCGGCACTTATAAAGAAAAACGGCGGAAAGGTCACGGGCAGCGTTTCGAAAAAAACGTCTTACGTTTTAGCAGGCGAAGAGGCGGGTTCAAAGCTCACAAAAGCAAACGAGCTCGGAATTCCCGTTATAGACGAGGAAGCGTTTCTTAAGATGATTTAAAACTCGTAAAATTTTGAAAGGCTTTTGAAATGAAAAAATATACAAGCGAAGAGCTTTATGAGATCCTTCGGACCACCGCTGATGCAAAATATGAATTTGACAAAAAAGACCGCGACAGAGTGCTTGAAAATCCTCTTTTGAAGGAGCGCATAGCTCAGCTTGTCGAAGATGGAGAAAGATTCAGGGGCCACAGAACTATGGAGATCCCGTTTTCGGCATTCAAGCGCTTTGAGATCGACGGCAATAGGACTGATTTTGAGTATTCGGAGTACGGATATTTTATAAGGCGAAAGAAGCTTACCACTTATGCGATACTTTCGTGGCTTTATGAAAAAGAAGAGGACATAAGGGAGCTTGAGGATGTAATTTTTGCGATTTGCAATGAGTACACCTGGGCGCTTCCTGCTCACCTGCACGGAACGGGTCTGTCACAGCTTCAGTCGGACGGATATGAAATAGACCTTTTTGCCTCCGAATGCGCCGCGTCTCTTGCCGAAATACTCTCTCTTCTCGGTGACAAGCTTTCTCCTATAATAAAAAAACGTATTCTTCACGAGATCAAGGTGAGAGTACTCGACATTGCGGATTCCGATTTTCGTTGGAATAACGGCACTATGCACAACAATTGGGTTTCAGTCTGTAATGGAAATTGCGGTATTGCGGCAATTTATGCCGAAAACGATACGGTGCGACTTTCCGAGATACTCGCCTCTTGCATAAATGCGCTTGAATATTTTTGGGATAGCTTTACCGATGATGGCGTTTGCAGTGAAGGGGTAGGTTATTGGACGTACGGCTTTGGCTTTTTCACTTATTTTGCCGATATTCTTAAAAAGCGTACGGGCGGTCAAATAGATCTTTTCAATGACGAGAAGGCGCGCCTTTGCGCAGAGTTTTACGGGAAGTGCTTCTTTACCGAAGGAAATATGGTTTCGTTTGCCGATATGTGGGATGAAAGACTCTTTGCAGCACTCCCGGGACTTTCTTGCTATTTAAAGAACATATATGAAGAAAGTTATCTGCCGCATCCTAAAAAGCTTGATTTTTCTTATCCTCAAAATTACCGTGCGCGTTTCATAAGAGATCTGCGTGAATTTCTTTGGGTTGATGAGCGGGTTCTTTCTTCTGCAAAAGAGCTTCGGGAAACCTTTATTTTCCCGATATCTCAGTGGTATATTTCCACATCGGAAAACGGAGTCAGTATAGCCGCGAAGGGTGGTCATAATGCCGAGGCGCACAACCATAACGATGTAGGTTCGTTTACGCTCTTTAAAAACGGAGTCCGCGCGCTTGACGATTTCGGTGCTTGCGAATACGTAAAGGATTATTTCAGAGAGAAACGCTATTCCTTCTTCAATACATCCTCTGCTTCACATAACGTTCTCGTTATAAACGGTAATTTCCAGAAAAACGGCAGGGATTTTGCGGCAAAGGACGTTGTTATCCGTGAAGACGGAATGCGTATGGATATAGCCGGCGCTTATGGCGAAGAGAGCTTGCAAAGACTCGTGCGCGATCTTACTTTCGATAAAAAAAGCGGAAAGCTTATTCTTACGGATGAATACGAATTTTCGAAGTCCGATGCGGTTGATGTATCGGAACGCTTCGTTTCTCTTTACGAGCCGAAAATTCACGACGGCATTGCTTATTTCGGAGACGTCAAGGAGGGAATAACGCTACGCTATGACGGTAAAGCATTGATTCCCGAAATTTCGAAGGATACCTTCAGACGTCACGACGGGTCGGGAGAGATAATTACTGCTTACATACTCGATCTTCGGGTGAGAAGTGAGAAACGCGAGTTTAAGGTAAAAATAGAATTTGAATAAAATTCAAGGCGCGGCGGCTATTGTACCGCGTGCATTTGCAGGGATTTATAGGAAAAGAATTTTGCTATATGTTTTTTCGGTAATTAAAATATACGAAAAAGTAAGCGGATGCTAAATACCTTTTGGTAAAGAGCACCCGCTTTTTTCTTTTTTGTTAAGTTAATGGCTCAGCCCTTTTCTAAGTCGAAATTTTTATCCGAGCGAAGCACGAGCACCTCGCCCGTGATGGGGTGGGTGAGGGTCATTTCCTTGCAGTGGAGCATATATTCTCCCTCTCCGCCGCCGTACATCTCATCGCCGAGAAGGGGATGGCCTATGTAAGCGGCGTGAACTCTTATCTGATGAGTCCTGCCCGTCTTAGGTCTGAATTCGCAAAGCGACGCCTCGTCCCCCAGCGAGCGCAATACCTCGTACTCGGTAACGGCGTCCTTTCCGTCCTCGCGAACGCACCTTTTGATGCTTCCTTCGCGCTCTCTTTCTATCGGCGCGCTGACCGTTCCACTTTTTGATTTCGGCACGCCTTTTAATACTGCCACGTATTTTTTGCCGAATTCGTGCTTTTTCATCATACTGCCGAGCTTGGCCGAGGTCACGGCGTCCTTTGCTATCAGGACTATTCCCGAGGTGTTTTTGTCGAGTCTGTTCACCGCGCGGAAAACGAAATCTTCACCCATATGAGCGAGGACGGCGTTTGCCAGAGTGGGAAGCGTGTTTCCCCTCGACGGATGCGTCGGCATATTCGTCGGCTTGTTTACGGCGAGCAGATACTCGTCCTCGTATATTATTTCAAGAGGTATCTCCATTGGCTTGATAAAGTCGTTCGGAGATTCGGAGATGCGTACCTCCACGGTATCACCCCACTTTACCGCGGCTCTCATATGGACGTTTTCTCCGTTTATGAAAACACCACCGTATTTGACTCGCTTTACAAGCGTAACGGAGAGCCCGAGAGTCTTTATTAAAAAATCCTTTATATTCATAAGGTCGCACTCCTTGGCTACCGTTGCTTTAATATTTTTCAGGATGGGGAACTCTCCTTTCTTTTTGAATGATGTACCCGCGCGCCGAATGACGCGCGGGTGTTTTTTTGCTTAAAATCCGCAAGAAACGGTAACGTTATCTATCCTTAAAGCTGCATCAGTATTATTCTTAGTAGCTCCGTACCAGTTAAACGTGTAACTTGTGCAGGTGTCAAGATATTCGCCTATCGACGAATACGCCTCGGGATAAACGAATGCGTATTCCGCCGTAACGTTTCCGTCGGAGTCAAGCGAGCATATCATCTCACGCTCCGTATCAAGCATAATTCTGACGGTGATGAATTCATCCGTAAGAGTAGTAACGTTCGGTCCCTTTTCCTCGCCGAGATTTAACGTGCCGTCGTAACCTATCCAGAAGAGCACGACGGAATTGCTGCTCGATGTGCCCCTTATTCTGAAATAGGAGCGAAGAGCAGGGGAATCGCCGTCAAGAGCGACGTCGAAGGTGAAGTAGAGCTTCGTTGCTCCGTCAAGAAACTCGGGAAGAGATCTTCTGAGGTCAAAGGATGGGTCCTTCGTTCCCTTGGTCCAAAGGAGATACTTTCCGCCTCTTTCATCTTCAAGTGCCTTGAAGCTCGCACCTTCCTTACTTGCAACGTATTTGAATGAATTATGAGTGGTATCTTCGCCGCTAAGGTCAAGCTCAAGCGCGTCAAAGTTCTCCGAATGCGTCTTTACGAACGAGGCGTAAAGTGTTACTTCTCCATCTTTGTCGGGTGTGTAGGTGCTACCTATATAAGAAGCGGCGTTGAAGCTTCGGGACGTATACCAACCGACAAAATCAAATCCGTCAAGGGTGGGTACACCGAGCGTCAGACTTTCGCCCGTATTCACGACGGTGAAGCTTTCCGAATAAGTCGCGCCGAAGGTTTCGTAATTCACTATCGCTATACCCTCGGGCAAGTTTTCGGGCAGCTCCCATTTTGCAAAGAGGGTTACGTTTCCTTGCATATCGCTCGGTATGGAGCTTATCTGCTCCGTGAATTCGGCATCCTTATACCAACCGAGGAAATTATAAACCTTGGACGTGGGGACGGGAAGAGTTGCAAGACCCTCGCCCTTATAATAAACCGCGGGCGCATCTGACGGCAGCGTGCCGACCGTGAGGTTCTCGTAGCTTATCGCGTAGCTTTCCTTAGGGATGCTCACGCCGTCGGGATAACCCGTTTGTATCTTCAGGTTGTCTATCCTGAGCTGTGCGTCGTCGCTTCCCGAGGTATACGAATACCAATCGAAGATGAATACCGTACAGGAGTCGACGAACTCTTCTTTTGTCATTTCCTCTTCGAAGAAGAATAAGAAGGGAACGGAGCGCACCACCGCACCGCTTTCGTCAAAGGCGTATACCGCTTCCTTTTCAAAATCGACGGTTATCCTTATCTTTTGGAATTCTTCAGAAATATCAAAGAGCTTGTTATCGGGGCTCGAGCCGAGATACACGGCGCCGCTATTGCCGGTTCCGAAAATATGCGCACCGTATTTGCTTGACTTTCCGCGCAGACGGAACGTCGTGTACATCGGTGAGCTTTCGCCGTTTTTCGCGACGTCAAGCTCAAAGCTTATCGCGTTCATCGTGTCAAGAAACAGCGGCAAAGACGTTCTGTACGTAAGTTCGGGATCGTTCGTGCCCTGCGTCCAGAGAAGATAGGTGTTGCCGTCCCCGTCCGTCACGGTTTTGAACGATGCTCCGGGCTTACTTCCGACGTATCTGAACGGCTTTATATCTTCCTGTGCCTCCGTCACGTCGATCTCCGTATTCTCGAAGTCCTCGAACGTAACTCTGTAAAATTTAGCGTAAAGTACGGTCGTACCTTCGTTTTCGGGCGTTATCTCATCTCCGACGAAGAACACGGGGTCAAAGCTCGGATCGGTGTACCAACCGCCGAACAGAAGATCGGATTTTTCGGGTGTTCCGAGTTTCAGAGTATCACCCAAGGTGACGAGAGAATAATCAAGCTCGTATTTTCCGCCGAGCGTCTTATAGAGTATCACCGCTTTACCCTCGGGTAGCTTATCGGAGAGCTGCCATTTTGCGTAAACGGTAATCTCGTTTGCCCTGTCAGAGGGGATAGTCGTTATCGGAGAGGTAAATTCCGCGTCGGCATACCATCCGAGGAAGTCGTATATCTCGGAGCTCGGGGTGGGAAGTGCGTCCAAACCCACACCCGGCTTGAAGGAGGTGGGCGCCCCTTCGGGAAGCGCACCTCCCGACATATTCTCGTAGAATATTCCGACCTCGCCTGGAGGCACGAGCGCACCGCCGTGATATTCACCCGTAACCTCGATATTATCTATTCTGAGAGCCGAGTTCGTGACGCCCGTCGTTTTATTGCCGTACCAATCGAATACGTGATGCTCGTTGGTCGCGGCCCAGTTATATACGTTTTCTATTATGCTCGGCTTGGACATAGCCATTTGCGCTACGGTGTTTCCGTCCTCGTCGTAAGCGTACAGCATCTCGTTTTCAAGATCCGCCGTTACGGTGATCGTCTGGAATTCGTTCGTAAGCGTTGTGATGGGATATGCCGAATCGTTGCCGAGCAATACCTTTCCGTCAGCCGTTATGCCAAAGACCATTATTGAATAGCTGCTGCTCTCACCGCGGAGTCTGAGATACGATTTTGCGGCGGGATTATTTCCGTCAAGCGCTACGTCGAACGAGAAAGTTATGAATTTTCTTCCGAGAAGGAACTTCGAAAGTGATTTGGTTATTCCTATTCTCGGGTCGAACTCTCCCTTTTGCCAAAGCAGGTACGTGTTGCCGTCCTCCGTTACCGTCTTTACCGAGGAGCCCGCTTTGTCTTTCAGAACGTAATTCATAATACCTACGGATGAGTTCTTCTCTGACAAGTCTACCGTGCTCGTTTCATAGTTCTCCACGTAGTTTTCGTAGAACATTGCGTATACCTTCACAGGTCCTCTCGTTCCTACGGGGATCTCCGTTATTTTATTCGCATACGTAGTATCGGTATACCAACCGGCGAAGGTCTGGGTTTCCCGAAGAGGGATGGGATCGGGAAGAACGAACACCTCGTCGTAAACGTAATACTCGGGTGTCCCTTCGGGAAGCGTTGCTCCGTTCAGATTATAACGTATAGAGCCGCTGTTAGCGGGCTTGACGTTATCCCCGGGAACTATTTCTATTTTTCCCGACGGTGCGGTAAAGTTCAAAAATCCCTCGTCGTCGTAGGAATAAAGGTGGGCTACCGTGACACCGTCAACTCGTATAGACCAAGAGCCGACGCTCATTCCGCTGACGTAATATTCGAAAAGTCCTTTTTCGCTAAATTCAAATTCAAGCTTTGAGGCGTTCTTTTCCTTGCCTTTGGCAAAGACTACGATCGTACCGTCGGTTTTTGCCGCTATGCAAAGCTCGTTATCCGCGATGAGCTCCGTTTTGAGATACTCGTCGTTTGCGGCATCGGTCACGTACATAGCGTTGAGCATTCCCGTGTATACGCTTCCGCTCGTGCTGATCTCAACTCTGCCCCATTGATTACTCGTTTTCTCGGAAGGAGAGCAGGGGTGACCGTTTACCAAGAACCATTTTCCCTCACCGCCGACGGCTTGTATTTCTGCTCCGCCCAAGAGCGAGGTGAGAACGAGCTTACCCTCTCCTACTACCGACGTAACTACGTTGCCGTCGATCGTAGGCTCGTACGTCGTGTGAAGGAGGAAGGTCTTTCTGAAGTCCTCTTCGACCGAGAATACGTTATCGAAGACGTAGAAGAGCATAGGGTAGCTCTCGTCGTCCGTGAATATCGCAAGCATACGCCTTTCTATAAATTCCACCGTGCGCGAGTCGTACGCCTGAGATATATCACCTGCGATATACGCGTATTTCGGAGTAACGCCGTCTTCGCGGTATTCGTAGGCAAAGCCCGTCGTCTCACCTTTTTTCGCGGTCGGCTCGTTTAAAAATTGCTCAAACGATTCTGCGCCGCTTGTGGAGATCTGCCCGCCGGAGTAGTAATACTTATCGGGAACGGACGGGTCTTCTCCCGCAAGGGAGGGATTGAAAACCAAGAAGCCGTTAGAAGAAACGGTTGCCTGATGATAGTATTTATGATGAGTGGAGCCGTAAGGCGCGTCGTACAGGTTTTCGCTGCCGCCGTAATAGCCCGTGTTTCCCGTTAAAAGTCCCTTGTAGTATATCTGGAACGTGCCCGAATCCTCGTGCTCGTGGTTTCCTACGTTTACCTCCGCTATTCTCATAAATATAGCAGGGGCGTCAGCGTCATTCCACGAGGAGCGGGCAATTACCTGGCTCAGGGGAGAGGGAGCGTAAGAAACGGTTCCTACATCGTCATACTTGTTTTCGGGTGCGGCCGTCGTTTTCGAGCCCTGTGAGCGCCAGACGAGCACCATCGCGCAGGTATAGGGGTAGCCCGAGAATGACATATACGTCTTCTTGTAGCCGTTCAGCCAATCCTTGACGATGAGCTGCATACCGGGTGTCGGATGAAGCGCTTGAATAACCGCAAGGCTCTTGTCGAGAGTAAATGCACCCGCGGTAGCTCCGCCGATACCGACGGTGCCGTCACCCGTAGGGAAGAAGTTGCCGTTTGGAAGTTGATTTGCCAAAAGACCGAAAAGCACGTTTCCTATGTTCGGTAACGGATTTTCGCCCGTGAGCGCTTTTATGAGCCACGCGCTTCTTACGTGATATGAAAACTTGTTGTCAGCGTAAGTCGACGTGCCCTGATTCCAATAATTCGTCTGATAATAGTAGTTGATGAAGGGATACCACTCGTTATAAACTCTCGCTCCGACAAGCTCCCACCAATCGGGGCGCTCATCGTATATAGCGAGCGAAAAAGCAACGTAATCGCAAGCGAGCTGGCTCGACGTTCCGTGTCCCTGTATTCCGTTCATACCGTAAGGCGGGCAGCCTATCGTCATTTTACTTGCGTGATAGTTTTCAACACCCGCTATTATTTGATTTTTGTCTTTCTCCGTAAGGGTGGGGTAGCACCAGTCGTAAACCTGTGCCGCAACTCTCATAACCGTGCCGTACGCATAGAAAAGGTCGCCCTGCGCGTCGGTGGTCATAACAAGATCAAGTATGTAGTTTTTAATAGCGTATATCGCCTCTTGAGCGTAAAGCTCGTTGTCTGTCAAAAGGTATGCGAGCGCCTTGACCTCTATCGCCGTGATGATATCGTTGTCCCAGTTATAAGACGTTTCGATCTGTACGTTGGGCACGGGAAGCTTACCGTCCGTCCGGAGCTCCGCGTACTTCCAGAACATCTCAACCATAGCCGCCATCTCAGGGTCTTCCATAGTGCGCTTTATATCGTCTATCATATACCCTGCGAGGTTTACTCTCGGATGAACACCCGCGGTGGGATATACTTCGGGTTTTCCGTAGCCCGCTGAGTTGAATACCGCGGTGCTTTCACCGAAGAGAGCGTCGTCAAAGCTCGCATTGAGCCTTTTGAGCTCCTCTATTCTTTTTTGCCTCTCAGCTTCTTTTTCGGCTTCTATTCTGTCCTGTTCTTCCTTTAAAAGCTGTTCGTATTCATCCCGAGTCATATGGAAGAGAAGGAAGAGACTGTCGGAAACAGTGAACTCGCTCTCACCTATAAGCGCGAGAAAATCCTTTTGCCCGACGGCAAAGGCTTCGTCGGAGCTTGCCGCGTACGCAAGCTTTCCGTCCTTATAAATTATACCCCAAACGAGGTTATCGCCGTCGCGGTGCGCGTTTATTGTATCAAGGAGCTCTGCGGAAAGCGCTCTGTTCGTATTACCGATAAGGATCTCGTAATCGGTCGGGGTCGTCACGTCCGACACGCTGCGGACGTTAACACCGAAGCGTGTACGCAACTCGGAGCGAAGCTCTGAGGCAAACTCCTGATCCGCCGTGCTCGTATCTGACGAAAAGACTATTCTGAAGTCGGTTTTTCCGTCCTTTATTATTGTTACGGAGCCGTCGTCAAGAAGCTTGGCGCGGAAATCTTGCCCGCCTGATCTTACGGGATTTTCTCCGTAATTTTTTGCCGTAATTCCCCAAATTAGAAGGATCGCGGTAAGTATCACGGTCAATAACGGAAAAATTCTTTTAGCTTTCATAAAGCATCCTTTCTGCCGATCGCTCGGATAAAATATTTCTTTTAATTCATTTTAACATAAAATATATGTAAATTCAAGTTAAAATCGTACGCGTTTTTGTTAAAAATCCATAAATAGTAAAGTTTGCAAAGAAAAAAAGCCTCACTTGGCCGTCGGGTCAAAAGAACCGAGCCGAGTGAGGTGTGCGTATTTTATTTAAACTCAAGAGTATGCGACAAAAGCTTGTCGCCGCCATAGCAGAGCTTGAGTGAGAAAAATCGCGGTTCCTTGTCAAGCAGCTCAAGAAAGATCTTATCTCCCTCCCACATAGGGAGAGCTTTTAATCTCTCCTTTTCTATCCATTCAAGCGCGCCTTCGTCGCAATCCTTTATAAGCTCGCCAGAAAATTCGCGGCACGTGAAAAGATGCATATATTCCGTTCCGTATTCGTCGGAAACGAAGGTGACTATTCCGCGGTATTCAAGAGCGGTCGGAATAAGAGCGGTCTCCTCGCTTATCTCGCGCCTTGCACAGTCGAAAGGGCTCTCGCCGTATTCGAATTTGCCCCCTATGCCTATCCATTTGTCGCGGTTTTCGTCGTTTTCCTTCTTTATGCGGTGGAGCATCAAATATTTACCGTCTTTTTCTATATAACAAAGCGTAGTATTTTTCATCGCGAAATCTCCTTCTTTTGATATTTTATCATATTTTTTTGAAAAAATCAAGAAAATTTACAAATACTTATTGACATTGTACGGGGAGGATATTATAATATTTAAGAAGTTAACGATTAAGTACTGAATTTTATGTTGAAAGGAGAAAATGCTTTGAGTGATGAAATGATCTATTCGGCTATAAATAAAACGATACGAACGTGTCGCATCCACCGTAATCTCATCGACTCAAGAGTTGGCGAGATCGGAATACCGCGTACTGCGCACAGGGCGCTGATGCATCTGGCTAAAAACGGTCGACTTACGTCGCAAAGGGAGCTTGCGGAGCACCTTGAGATAACGCCTGCTGCCGTGACGGGCGTGCTTCAGCGCCTTGAATCCGAGGGGTATATCAAGCGTACCCTTGGAGCGGACAACAGGTTCAACGAGATATCAATTACCGAAAAGGGGCGGAAAACGGTCGAGCTTTCCTGTGAGGCGTTCCGTAAAGTCGACAGATCCCTGTTCGATGGACTTGAAGATGAAGAAATCAATACGTTTATAGAGATTATAAGCAAAATTAAGAAAAACGCAGAAAAATGCGAGGCAGAATGGAGGGCTAAACAAGGTGAAAAGATGGTTTAAATACATAAGACCGTATCTTTTGTCGTTTATACTCGGACCTCTCGGTATGATAACGGAGGTCATCGGTGAGATGTTTATGCCGCTTGTGCTTGCGGCTATCATTAACGAGGGCGAGGCGGGGACTCTTACGCGTTCGTCAAGCATCGGGTATGCGGCAATACTTGCGGGAATAGTGCTTCTTATGATGGCGGGCGGCGTTGCGGGCGCGTACTTCGGCTCCAAAGCGTCGGTAAACTTTGCCGCTGACTTAAGATGCGACGTTTATTCAAAGATACAAGGATATTCGTTCGCCAATATAGATAAATTTTCCACGAGCTCGCTCGTGACGAGAATGACCAACGACGTGACGCAGGTGCAGAACTTCGTCAATATGCTTCTCAGAATGGCTCTTCGCTCACCGGGAATGCTTATCGGCGGAATCATAATGGCCGTCGCACTGAAGCCCTCGCTTTCCGTCGTGCTCGCGGTTACTATGCCTATTATGATAATAGTGATCCTCGTGCTTATAAGGATCAGTTTCCCGCGCTTCGGAATAATGCAGAAGAAGATAGATAAGCTCAATTCCACGGTAAGAGAAAACGTAACGAACGTAAGAGTCGTAAAGTCCTTCGTGCGTGAGGATTTTGAGATAAATAAGTTCGAAGAGGATAACAGAGACCTGAAGGAATCGGGAATGAATGCCGTTAAGGTTATGATCTGGATGGGACCCGTTATGACGGTCTTTATGTACGCGACGGTCATTGCCGTCATCTGGTTCGGGCACGGTATAGTTCTTGACGGCGGAATGCAAATCGGCGATCTTAGTGCGTTCGTTGCTTACACAATGCAGATACTTTCATCTCTTATGATGGTGACGATGCTTCTTATGACGTCCTCGCGTGCGCTTGCTTCGGGCAGGAGAATTTGCGAGGTGCTCGACGAAAAGATAGATATCGAGGATCATCTTGCGAAAGAGCGTGAAAAGCGTGTTGAAAAGGGCGAGATCGAGTTCAAAAACGTGAGCTTCCGTTATTATAAAAACAGCGAGGAAGCGGTTCTCGAAAACATTGATCTCAAGATAAAAGCAGGCTCTACCGTTGGCATCATAGGCTCGACGGGTTGCGGAAAAACTACGCTTATTTCAATGATACCGCGTCTTTACGATACCGACGAGGGCGAGGTGCTCGTCGACGGCGTCAACGTCAAGGATTATTCGCTCACGAATCTGCGTGACGGAATAGGAATAGTTCTTCAAAAGAACCTGTTATTCTCGGGCAGTATTGCCGACAACCTCCGTTGGGGCGATATGAACGCAAGTGATGACGATATGGCTTCGGCGGCTCGCAGCTCCTGTGCCGACAAGTTCGTTTCTTCCTTCGCGGATGGATATGACACCGAGCTTGAAAAGGGCGGTCTTAACCTCTCGGGCGGTCAGAAGCAGAGACTTTGTATCGCAAGAGCGCTTCTCAAAAAGCCGAAGATACTTATTCTTGACGACTCTACGAGTGCCGTCGACACCGCGACCGAGGCGCAGATCAGGGAAGCGTTCAGAAACGATCTTCCCGACTGCACGAAGATCATCATCGCACAGCGCATAAGCTCCGTCAAGGATGCCGACGAGATAATCGTTATGAACGACGGAAAGATAACGGGAATAGGCACTCACGACGAGCTTCTTGACAATAACACCGAGTACACCGAGATATACTATTCTCAAATGGATAAGAAGGAGGCGTAAGAGATGGCAAGATCGCTTGAAGAACTCAGAAAACAGTATAACAGCGTCTCTCACGGCACTTCTTTAAGAGGCGGCGGTCCCGGCAGGGGTCCCGGTCCAAGAGGAAAGGGCAAGCCCAAGGAAATGGGCAAGACCGTAAAGCGTCTCTTGTCTTACGTAGGAAAGTACAAGTTCAGACTTCTGCTCGTTCTTTTATGTATGCTCCTTACAACTCTTTCATCTCTTTTCGGCGGGTATCTGCTCGTTCCGATAATCAACAGAATAACCCTCGCAATAAATCCTGCGGCACCCCTTGAGCCGAGCGCTATGGCGAAGCTTGCCGATAAGGTCATAGGAGCGTTTGCGGATTCCGCGCTTATGGACGCCCTGACGGGCAACACCGTCGCCACAGTTACGGTCTACGTTATCGCCGCCTTGATAATCCTCGGCACGGTGTATCTCATCTCCGCCCTTGGAAGCTATATCCAGGCAAGGCTGATGCTGTCGATATCGCAAAATTCCATTCAGAGCATAAGAAACGACCTCTTCCAAAAGCTCCAGACCCTCCCCGTAAGGTATTTTGACTCTCATCCCACGGGCGAGATAATGAGCCGTTTTACGAACGACGTTGACAATATCGACGTTATGCTCAATAACTCCTTGACCTCCATCGTCAGCGGCGTTATCAGCCTTGTAGGAACGTTCATCTTTATGCTCACGACCAACGTGTGGCTCACCGTTGTTACTATCGTGTTTATTCCGATACTGATATTTGCCGTCGGTGTTATAGCCAAGAATTCATCCAAGTATTACGGAGCACAGCAGGCCGCCCTCGGTGCCGTCAACGGCTATATCGAGGAAACGGTAAGCGGACAGAAGGTCGTAAAGGTATTCAATCACGAGGATGAATGCGTAGAGGAGTTCCATCTCATCAACGAGGACCTTCGCCAAAAGCAGGAAAAGGCGCAGTTCTGGGGCGGTGTAACGGGCCCGATAATGCACAATATCAGCCTTATTTCCTACGCTGTGACCCTCGGTGTCGGCGGTATTCTCATCGTAACGACGGGCTTCACGCCTGGTGAGCTTACAGCCTTCGCCAATTATTCGAAGCAATTCTCTATGCCCATAAGCCAGCTCTCAATGCAGTTCTCGGCGCTCTTTGCGGCACTCGCGGGAGCTGAGCGTGTCTTTAAGGTCATCGACGAGACGCCCGAGGAGCCCGATCCCCGTGACGCAAGCGAAGAGAAGATAGAAGGTCACGTAATAATGAAGGACGTAACCTTCGGCTACGTTCAGGAGAAAACGGTTCTTAAGAACATCTCCCTTTACGCAAAGCCCGGGCAGAAGATCGCCTTCGTCGGCTCGACGGGCGCGGGAAAGACCACTGTCACAAACCTCTTGAACCGCTTCTACGATATAGAATCGGGCGAGATAACGATAGACGGAAAGCCTCTTAAATCCTATAAGCGCGAATTCTTGCGCGAGAATATCGCAATGGTCCTTCAGGACACTCACCTCTTCACGGGCACGGTTATGGAGAACATCCGTTACGGCAGACTCGACGCAACCGACGACGAGGTAATAGCGGCGGCAAAGACCGCAAGCGCGCACAGCTTCATTATGCGCTTGAAGGACGGCTATAACACGGTCCTTGAAGGTGACGGAGCAAACCTTTCGCAGGGTCAGCGCCAGCTTCTCAATATCGCAAGAGCCGCGCTTTCAAAAGCGCCCATACTCGTCCTTGATGAAGCCACCTCCTCGGTCGACACGAGAACGGAGCGTCATATCGAGCACGGTATGGACAGACTTATGAAGAACAGAACTACGTTCGTCATAGCTCACAGACTCTCAACAGTCAGAAACGCCAACGCCATTATGGTCCTTGAAAAGGGCGAGATAATCGAGCGCGGCGACCACGACGACCTTCTTGCAATGAAGGGCAGATACTACGAGCTCTACACGGGAATGAAAGAGCTTGATTAAAACCAAAACGGGGACTCTCTAAACAGGGTCCTCGTTTCTTTTGTAAAAAACGTAAACAAAATAATTTTATCGCGCGAAAATATTGACATTTTCTTTAATATATGTTAAAATTCTTGTATCAAATTATTTTTCAAAATAAAGGAGAGATCTTATGAGAAAGGTCAAAATATTTTCGGCATTGCTTGCAATTCTGACGCTTCTTTTCCTTGTCGCCTGTGGCAGCGAGAGTGAAACGCCCGACGGCGGCGCGGGAAACGCGGATAACAGTACCCACGTTCACGCCCCTAAATCTCCCGTTCAAGAAAATTACACAAGCGCAACCTGCACCGAGGGTGCACATTACGACAGCGTCGTCTACTGTGCTGATTGCGGTGCGGAGCTTGAAAGAAATAAATTCACCGTCAGCGACCCTCTCGGACATACACCGAAGAGCGCGGTAGAAGAAAATAGAGTAGCGGCTACTTGTGCGGAAAACGGTAGTTACGACAGCGTGGTGTATTGCAAGGTTTGCGGTGACGAGCTATCAAGGTCAAAAATTAAAATAGCGCGCAACCAATCGCATACAATGTCTGGTGGTAAATGCTCTGTTTGTGACCTTCCCGAGAGTAGTGCAGGATTAGAGTTTTCACTAAATTCTGATGGAAAGTCCTATACCGTTACAGGATTAGGCTCGTGCGAGAGCACTGATATAGTGATCGGTGTTTATAAAGGTTTGAGCGTAACGACTATCGGTGATTATGCGTTCTGGTATTGCTCCAGCCTTACGAGCGTGGTAATCCCCGACAGCGTAACGACTATCGGTGAATGTGCGTTCTCTTCTTGCTCCAGCCTTACGAGCGTGGTAATCCCCGACAGCGTAACGACTATCGGTGAATGTGCGTTCTCTTCTTGCTCCAGCCTTACGAGCATTACTGTAGATGAGAATAATACAGCATACAAATCTATAGACGGAAACCTTTACTCAAAGGACGGAAAAACTTTAGTTCAGTATACTATAGGAAAGACCGATACAAGCTTTACTATTCCCGAGGGCGTAACTACTATCGGTGAAGATGTGTTCTTTGGTTGCACCAGCCTTACGAGCGTGACGATAGGAAACAGCGTAACGACTATCGGTTCTTATGCGTTCTTTGGTTGCACCAGCCTTACGAGCGTGACGATGGGAAACAGCGTAACGACTATCGGTTCTTATGCGTTCGCTTATTGCGACAGCCTTACGAGAGTGACGATAGGAAACAGCGTAACGACTATCGGTGATAGTGCGTTCTATAATTGCTTCAACCTTACGAGCGTGACGATAGGAAACAGCGTAACGACTATCGGTTCTGAAGCGTTCTATGATTGCGACAGTCTTACGAGTGTAGTGATCCCCGACAGCGTAACGACAATCGGTTCTGAAGCGTTCTATGATTGCGACAGTCTTACGAGTGTAGTGATCCCCGACAGCGTAACGACTATCGGTTCTG
>JAFVTS010000028.1 GCA_017503105.1 Clostridia bacterium | reverse complement strand
TGTTCTCGCATATCCATTATAACACATATTTTGAATTCTGCACTATAACTTTTTTGTTTTGATCCCTTTTTTGCCATAAAAATATGCACCTCCAAAAGTGTCTAACTTTTGGGGTGCATATCATTCTTTTGCAGGGGGATTTTTTTAGCCAACCCGCCTAAATGGGAATCCTAAGCAAAAAACAACTTTCTCTTGCGAAAATATTGACATTTTCTTTAATATATGTTAAAATTCTTTTACTAAATACTTTTGTATTTTATTTTTCAAAATAAAGGAGAGATCTTATGAGAAAAGTCAAAATATTTTCGGCACTGCTTGCAGTCCTGACGCTCCTTTTCCTTGTCGCCTGTGGCGGAGAGAATGAAACGCCCGACGGCGGCGCGGGAAACGCGGATAACAACGCTCCCGTCCACACCCACGCATTCGGAGAATGGGAAACGACGAAGCTTGCGACCTGTACCGAAGCGGGCGAGCTTGCACGCTATTGCTCGTGCGGTGAGGTTCAAACGAAACCCGCCGTTGCACTCGGTCACACACCGAAGAGCGCGGTAGAAGAAAACAGAGTTGAAGCAACTTACACCGTGGACGGACGTTATGATAGCGTGGTCTATTGCAATACTTGCGGCACCGAGCTTTCAAGAACAACGGTAACGATACCGATGCTCAAGCACACTCCTAAAGCTCCCGTTCAGGAAAACTACACGAGCGCAACCTGCACCGAGGGCGCGCACTATGACAGCGTTATTTATTGCGCGGATTGCGGCGCTGAGCTTGAAAGGAACAAGTTCACCGTCAGTGACCCTCTTGGGCACGACACAGCAACAAGACAGGAAAATCGCGCAGAAGCAACGTGCACCGAAGACGGTAGCTACGACAGCGTGGTATATTGCAATACTTGTGGTGAAGAGCTTTCGAGAACGAAGAAAACTATAACGAAGCTCGGACACTTGCCGAAGAGTGCGGTAGAAGAAAACCGCGTTGAAGCAACGTGTACGGAAGACGGTATCTACGACAGCGTGGTATATTGCAATACTTGTGGTGAAGAACTTTCGAGAACGAAGAAAACTATAACGAAGATTGCACACACACCGAAGAGCGCGGTAGAAGAAAACAGAGTTGAAGCGACTTGTACGGAAAACGGTAGCTACGACAGCGTGGTATATTGTAAAACTTGTAACTTCGAACTTTCAAGAACGAAAAAGGAAATATTACGCTCACATAAAATGTCGGACGGTAAATGCACGGTTTGCGGTCTTCCCGAAAGCAGTGCGGGATTAAAATTCTCACTTAATTCCGATGGAAAGTCCTATACCGTTACAGGATTAGGAACGTGCAAAAGCACGGATATTGTAATCGGCGTTTATAAAGGTTTGAGCGTAACGACTATCGGTTATATGGCGTTCTATAATTGCAGAAACCTTACAAGTGTGATAATCGGCGACAGCGTAACGTCTATCGGTGATTATGCATTCGATGGATGCACAAGCCTTATGAGCGTGTATATTACAGATATAGCAACTTGGTGCGGTATAGAGTTTAAAGATGCTTGTTCAAATCCTCTTCGTTATGCAAAGAATCTTTACGTAGGCGGAACTCTTGTAAAAAATCTTGTAATTCCCGAGGGCGTAACCTCTATCGGTTCTTATGCGTTCTCTCGGTGCACAAGCCTTACGAGCGTTACAATTCCCGACAGCGTAACTACCATCGGTGATGATGCGTTCTCTGTTTGCTATAAACTTGTAGAAGTAATAAACAAGTCCTCTTTGAATATCACAAAAGGTTCTGAGGATTACGGTTATTTAGGCTACTATGCTCTTGAGATCCACTCGGGAGAGAGTAAGATAGTTAACGTTGATGATTATCTTTTCATTACCTCGGAAGGTATTAATTATTTAGTTGCTTATATAGGTAATGAAACCGATCTTAATCTTCCCGAAAGCTATAACGGTGAAAAATATCAGATCTATAAACGTGCGTTCTATAATTGCACCAGCCTTACGAGCGTGGTAATACCCGACAGCGTAACGACTATCGGCTCTTATGCGTTCGCTTATTGCTCCAGCCTTACGAGCGTTACGATAGGAAACAGCGTAACGACTATCGGTGAGAGGGCGTTCCGTAATTGCACCAGCCTTACGAGCGTGACGATAGGAAACAGCGCAACGTCTATCGGTGAAGAGGCGTTCTATAACTGCTCCAGCCTTACGAGCGTGACGATAGGAAACAGCGTAACGTCTATCGGTGATTCTGCGTTCTCTGGTTGCTATAAACTTGTCGAAATAATAAACAAGTCCTCTTTGAATATCACAAAAGGTTCTTCAAGTTACGGTTATTTAGGCTACTATGCTCTTGAGATTCACTCTGGAAAGAGCAAGATAGTTAACGTTGATGATTATCTTTTCATTATTACCTCGGGAGGTATTAACTATTTAATTGCTTACGTAGGTAATGAAACAGATCTCACACTTCCCGAAAACTATAACGGTGAAAAATATCAGATCAATGAAAATGCGTTCGATTCTTGCTCCAGCCTTACGAGCGTTGTAATCGGAAACGGAATAACGACTATCGGTGATGATGCGTTCCGTAATTGCGAAAGCCTTACGAGCGTGACGATACCCGACAGCGTAACAACTATCGGTCGTCATGCGTTCTCTCATTGCGAAAGCCTTACGAGCGTGACAATTCCTAATAGCGTAACAACTATCGGTGGTGATGCGTTCTCCTATTGCTACCGCCTTACGAGCATAAAGTACAGAGGTACGCAGACACAGTGGAATGCTATATCAAAGGGCTCTTATTGGAATGATAGCACAGGCAATTATACGATAACCTACAATTACGACGGTGAATAAATTTCAAAGAAAAATCGAAACAAAGCAAAATCGAGCCGAGCGGTGCATCAGTTGCCGCTCGGCTTTTCCCGTTTTGCGTTTTGTTTTTCAACAAAATTTGATTTTCAGTTTACAAAATAGAAATGAATATTATAAGGGTTTGTGGTAAAATATTTTAAAAAAGAAAGGGGTCTTGTTATGCGAAAGCTCGGACGGATGATATTCTCAAGGTACGCGGTCTGCGCTCTGATAATCGGAGTGGAGATAACGCTGTTCATATCTATTCTTTTTATAGCGTCGGAATTTTTCGCCGCCCTTTTCTCCGTCAGCGCGATAATATCGCTCTTTGCTCTTGTGACTCTTATCAACAGTGACGTAAATCCCGAATACAAGGTGTCGTGGGCTGTGGTGATACTCGTCCTGCCGTACATCGGTTCTACGTTTTACGCGCTGTTTTTCCGCCGCAGAATGACGAAAAAAGAGATCCGCACTCTCATAGAAATATCGAAAAAATGCAACACGCCCCCCTCCGTTTCCGAAAATCTTACCGCACTTTACGAAAAAAATCTGCTCGCGGCGGGCAAGGCAAGGGCGCTGAAGCACGACGACGCTTTAGCTGACGTTTTCACCGATACGTCGTCGGAGTATTTCTCCTCGGGCGAGGCGCTTTTCGACTCGCTTTGCAAAGACCTTCGCGCGGCAAAGAAGTATATATACCTTGAATATTTCATAATAGAAGAGGGCGAGATGTGGAACACGGTGCACTCCATTCTTACTGAAAAGGTAAAAGAGGGCGTCACGGTCAAGCTCCTTTACGACGACATCGGCTGTATGAAGACTTTAAGGCGCGGTTACAGTAAAAAGCTCTCAGCCGAGGGGATAGACTGCCGCGTCTTCGGCAAGGTGACTCCAAAGGTGTCGACCGTCCACAACAACCGCGACCACAGAAAGATAACTGTCATAGACGGCACCGTCGCGTACACGGGCGGTATAAATCTCGCTGACGAGTATATAAATAAGAAGGTCAGATTCGGGCACTGGAAGGACGGCGGCGTAAAGGTCACGGGCGGTGCCGCTTGGGGCTTTGCGAGGCAGTTTCTCGCGCTTTGGGCATACAATTCCTTCGACGTGGACTCGGCTTATATTTCCCCCGAGGAGTATAAAGGTGGGACGGGTGACGGAGGGTATTATATCCCGTTCGCAACGGGTCCCGTTCCTATTTACGATTCCGTCGGAAAAAACGCGTTTCTCAATATTATAAACCAATCCGAGCGCTACGTTTATATAACGACGCCGTATCTCGTCATAGATTTTGACCTTACCGAGGCGCTTTGCTGTGCGGCGGAGCGCGGCGTTGACGTCAGAATAATCACCCCCGCCGTCGCGGACAAGCGAGGAGTTAAGGTCATGACGAAGAGCTCGTATCCTTATCTCATAAAATCGGGCATAGAAATTTACGAATACACCCCGGGCTTCATACACGAAAAGCTGCTCGTTTCCGACGATGATTACGCCGTGATAGGCAGTATAAATTTCGATTACAGAAGCCTTGCGCATCACTTTGAGGACGCGCTCTGGATATACGGTTCTCCCACCGTCAGGGCGGCAAGGGACGGATTCTTGGAAACCCTTGAAAAATCCGCGAGAATAGACGAAAAGACGGCGAAGCTCGGCGTTCGCGAGGGGCTTTACCGCATAGCCGTGAAAATTTTTGCGCCTCTTTTGTGATTAACGGAACACCTTTTCGGGCAATATAATGAAAAAACGAAAAGGAGTTATGAAATGAAGTATTTTTTATGTTCTGCTTGCGGTAATATAGCCGAGCTCGTCAGAGACGGAGGGCATCCTCTCGTCTGTTGCGGTGAGAAGATGCGTCCGCTCGACGAGGAGGGAATGATCGGACCTGCGGAAAAGCACCTTCCCAAGGTCAGCTCGGACGGTGACACCGTGACGGTCAGCGTCGCGGAAACCGCGCACCCGATGAGCGAGGAGCATTATATAGGGTGGATAGCGCTCATTACGGATAAGGGCACTCAGAGAAAGGCGTTCAAGCCCTCGGATGCCCCCGAGGCTATCTTCCCGATACTAAAGGGCGAAAAGCCGCTTGACGTTTACGCCTTTTGCAATCTTCACGGACTTTGGCATAAAGGGCTCGCGGAGGACGGCTGCGGCAAAAGCGGAAAGTGCGATATTTAAGCGACTTGTTTTTTGCGTAAATTAAGTGGCGGAGAACGTGAAGTTCTCCGCCACTTTGGTTTTTCGGACAGGTGCCCGCTATTAAATTATTCGGCGAAATTACGCCCAACCCATCTCCGTGGGCTTCGGCTCTCTTATGATCGACTGCTTGAGGAACTCTACTGCGTGAGTAAGACCTTCCTCGGGCGTCATAAGCGAATCCTCGTGCTCGATGGACATAACCTTGTCGTAGCCGACGAGGCGGAGATTTGAGATCATATCGCGCCAATAGTCAAGACCGTTGCCGTAGCCTACGCTGCGGAAGATCCAAGAACGGTTAGCCTCGTCGGAATAATGCTTGGTGTCAAGCACGCCGAACTTAGCGGTGTTGTACTTGTCGATCTTCGTGTCCTTTGCGTGGAAGTGATATATAGCGCCCTTGAGCTCTCTGATGGCGGCAACGGGGTCGATGCCCTGCCAGATAAGGTGAGAGGGGTCGAAGTTTGCGCCGATGATATCGCCGACTGCGGCTCTGAGCTTAAGAAGCGTCTCGGGGTTGTAAACGCAGAAGCCGGGGTGCATCTCAAATGCGATCTTCGTCACGCCGTGAGCCTTGCAGAATTCCGCGGTCTTCTTCCAATAAGGGATAAGGACCTCGTTCCACTGATAATCAAGCACGGCGAGGAAGTCGTCGGGCCACGCGCAGGTTGCCCAGTTAGGGGTCTTATCGTCCTTGCATCCGCCGGGACAGCCCGAGAAGGTGATGACCGTGTCGATGCCGAGCTTTTCGGCAAGAAGAACGGCGTCGGTAAAATCGTCGTGGAACTGCTTTGCGATAGCCTTGTCGGGGTGCACGGGGTTCCCGTGAACGGAGAGGGCGCAAACCTCAAGATTGTGGCGCTTTACCGTATCGCACCAAGCCTTGAGTGCCTCGTCGGAGGCAAGAAGCTCCTTGGGGTCGCAGTGAGCCTTTCCGGGGTAACCGCCGCAGCCGATCTCGACCGCGTCGATGCCGAGCTTCTCGAATTTTGCGAGAGCCTCGTCAAAGGAAAGATTTGCGAAAAGGTTTGTAAGTACGCTGAGTTTCATTTCTTGATATCTCCTTAGATTTTTTCTTATCTACGTATATTATAGCAAGTTTTTTCAAGCTTTGCAATATAAATTTTGATTTTTATCGCTGTATTGTTGACTTTTTTTCTCTCTGATGGTAAAATAATTTAAAACGAAAAGGAACGGACGGTACTTATGGAGCTTGAAGAAAAATTCGTAAATCGTGAAAATATATACGACGGCAAGGTGCTTAACGTCGTGAAGGACACGGTGCTCTTGCCGAACGGCAAGGAGGCTGTGCGAGAGTTTTGCCTTCACATCGGCGCGGTCGCGGTATTGCCGCTGCTTGACGACGGAACGGTGATAATGGAGCGACAGTTCCGTTATGCTCACGGCGACGTGCTTCTTGAGATACCGGCGGGAAAGCTTGATTTTCCCGATGAAGATAAGCTTCTCGCGGCAAAGAGAGAATTGCGCGAGGAAACGGGAGCTTTAGCAAAGAGGTGGACCGATCTCGGTATGCTCGTTCCTTCACCCGCGATAATAAGCGAAAAGATACAGCTCTTTTTGGCGGAAGGTATTACCTTTACCGAAACGGAGCCCGATGAAGACGAGTTCATTGACGTTGAGCGTATACCGCTCTCCGAGCTTTACGGGATGGCTATTCGCGGTGAGATACCCGACGCGAAGACGCAGGTATGCGTTCTTCGGGCTTGGGCTGTCAAAAACGGACTGAAATAATGCGTTTCGCTCCGCGCGCGTGCGGCTTTTTTGAGAATATCGGGAAAATATTTAAAAAGCTACTTGAAAAAGGCGAAGGAAAATGTTAAAATAATAAGGTAATGCATATTTTGTCATTAAAATATAAAACATAAAACGAAAGGATTTTTTATCAATGAAGATTCTTGTCATCAACGCAGGAAGCTCCTCGCTCAAATTCCAGCTCATAGATATGGAAAACGAGGAAGTAAAGGCAAAGGGTATTTGCGAGGAAATAGGAGGCAAATCCAGATTCAAGTATAAGGTGCCCGGCAGAGAGGACTTTAAGTCAGAGCCCTCGCTCCCCACTCACGCAGAGGCTTTCAAGCTCGTGCTTGATACTCTCGTAGATGAAAAAATGGGCGTTATAAAGAGCGTTGCCGAGATCGGCGCGGTAGGTCACAGAGTCGTTCACGGCGGCGACAAGTTCTCGTCCTCCGTTATAGTGACCGACGAGGTGAAGAAGATGCTTGAGGTCTGCTCCGATCTTGCTCCCCTTCACAACCCCGCAAACCTTAACGGCATAATCGAGTGCGAAAAGATCATGAACGTCCCCCAAGTCGGTGTGTTTGACACGGGCTTCCATCAGACGATGCCCGATTACGTTTATATGTACGGTCTTCCTTACGAGTATTACGAGAAGTACGGCATCCGCCGTTACGGCTTCCACGGCACCTCTCACAGATACGTGAGCGAAAGAGCTGCCGCAATGCTCGGCAAGAAGCCCTCCGAGTGCAACGTCGTTACCTGCCACCTCGGAAACGGCGCGTCCTTCGCGGCTGTAAAGGGAGGAAAGTGCTTCGACACCTCTATGGGCGTTACTCCTCTTGAGGGTATAATGATGGGCACAAGATCGGGCAACATCGACCCCGCTATCATTCCTTTCCTTATGAGAAAGGGCGAGCTTGATTCCGCTGACGATATTGATAAGATGCTTAACAAGAAGTCGGGTATGCTCGGCGTTTCGGGCATCACCAGCGACAACCAGGAGATACTTAAGCTTGCCGACGAGGGCAACGAAAGATGTCAGCTCGTAAAGAATATGTACGTTCATCAGCTCACAAAGCTCATCGGCGGTTACACCGCTGCTATGGGCGGTACGGACGCGATAGTATTCACGGGCGGAATCGGCGAGAACACTGTTTGCTACCGCTCGGAGGTGTGCAAGAATCTTAAGTTCCTCGGCATCGAGATCGATGAAGAAAAGAACGCCATCCGCGGCGAGGAGATAGAGATATCCACTCCCGATTCCAAGGTCAAGGTGTTCGTAATTCCCACCAACGAGGAGCTTGTTATAGCAAGAGATACGCTTGAACTCGTTTCAAAGAAGGCGTAAAATAAAAAAAGAAAAATGACGGGCGTATCCCGTCATTTTTCTCGGTACGGAGGTTATAATGTACGACGAGCTCACAGAGGTAGATATAAAGAAAATAGAGGAAGAAATATATTACCGCAAGGTAACGCTTGCTCCAAAGCTCGGGGAGGAGCTGAAACGAGCGAGAGAGTATGGAGATCTTTCCGAGAACGCCGAGTATAAAGAAGCAAAGAGAGCCAAGCGCAAGAACGACGGACGTATTCGCTATCTTGAAAATATGATAAGGACCGCAAAGGTCATAGAAATCGAAAAGGAAGAGGGTGCTGTCGGGCTTTTCGACCACGTTGTAATTTACAACGAAAAGCTCGGGGCTGAGAAAAAGATACAGATAGTAACCACCCTAAGACAAAACGCCCTTCTCGGCTTCGTCAGCAAGGAGTCGCCCCTCGGTCAGGCGATAATGGGCAAGAGGGTCGGGGATCGGGTCTTAGTCAGGGTCAATGAAACGACGAGCTATTACGTCGTTATCAAGTCCGTCGAGCGCGGAGTTGACAACGAGGATCTGCCGATAAGCGGATTTTGACGCCGACCTTGCAAGGCAAGATGCGCAAATTCATCATTGACGGAAGATATATCCGTATATCTCTGTCGAGTATGATTGTTGACAAAACGGTGCATTTGTGCTAAAATAACATATTATTATATAAAAAAGGATAATTAAAGTGGCTGATTTAAAGACGGAAATAGAAAGACGGCGCACCTTCGCCATCATATCGCACCCCGACGCGGGAAAGACGACTCTTACCGAAAAGTTCCTTCTCTACGGAGGCGCAATACAGTCGGCGGGCTCCGTAAAGGGCAAGCAAAACGACAAGCACGCGGTCTCTGACTGGATGGAGCTTGAGAAGCAAAGAGGTATCTCCATCACCTCCTCCGTTTTGCAGTTTGAATACGACGGGTATTGTATAAATATTCTTGACACCCCGGGACACCAGGATTTCTCCGAGGACACGTACAGAACGCTTATGGCGGCGGATTCCGCGGTAATGGTCATTGACGCCGCGAAGGGTATCGAGCCGCAGACGAGGAAGCTCTTCAAGGTCTGCGCTATGCGTGATATCCCGATCTTTACTTTCATAAATAAGATGGACAGAGAGGCAAGGGATCCTTTCGATCTTCTTGATGAGCTTGAGCACGAGTTCGGTATAAGCACTTATCCTATGAACTGGCCCATCGGATGCGGTCAGAAGTTCAAGGGTGTTTACGACAGGGATAAGCGCGCGATACTCTCCTTCGGTGATTCACACAGAGGACGTGACAGGATCAGCGGTATCGACTGCGATATAACCGACACGGCGAAGCTTGACGAGCTGATAGGCGAGAGGATGCGCGAGGAGCTTTGCGAGCAGGTCGAGCTGCTTGAGGGCGCGGGCGGAGATTTTGATCTTGACGCTGTAAGACACGGCAAGCTCTCACCCGTTTTCTTCGGCTCGGCTCTTAACAACTTCGGTATAGAGCCGTTCCTTGAGCACTTCCTTAAAATGACTACCTCGCCCCTTCCGAGAATAGCAGAGGGAAGGACGGTTGACCCGTTTGACGAGGGATTTACCGCCTTCGTCTTTAAGATACAGGCGAATATGAATAAAGCGCACCGCGACAGAATAGCGTTTATGCGAATCTGCTCGGGTAAGTTTGAGCGCGGACGCGATTATTATCACGTTCAGGGAGATAAGTCCTTCAGACTCTCTCAGCCCCAACAGATGATGGCGTCCGAGCGAGAGGTAATAGATGAAGCTTATGCGGGCGACATAATAGGCGTTTTCGATCCCGGTATTTTCTCAATAGGCGATACCGTGTGTGAGAAGGGCTTGAAGATCAGATTTGAAGGGATCCCTACCTTCGCTCCCGAGCACTTCGCTATGGTCGAGCAGGTCGATTCTATGAAGCGCAAGCAGTTCGCAAAGGGAATGAACCAGATAGCTCAAGAGGGTGCGATACAGATATTCTTCGAGCCGAATTCAGGTCTTGAAAGAGTTATCGTCGGCGTCGTCGGCGTGCTTCAGTTCGAGGTGCTTGAATACAGACTCAAGAACGAGTACGGATGCGATCTCAGGCGCACGGCGCTTCCTTATCAGCAGATAAGATGGATAGAGAACGAGGGGCTTGACCCGAAGACGCTGAAGCTTTCTCACGATACGAAATGGGTTCAGGACTTCAGGGGCAAGGATCTTCTTATTTTTACAAGCGAATGGGCTATACGTTGGGTGCTTGAGGATAACCCCGAGCTTAAGCTCGCGGAGTTCAGCAGAAACGAGAACGAATGATATGAGAATGAGGAAAAAGAAGAATTCCGCGTCGCGTCTTTCGGCGGTGAAGGAGTTCATATACGAGCATAGCGGTGAGCCGATGAGCGACCCCGCAGGCAAGGTTTTTCTTAACACGGGTGCCCCCGTAATGCTTGAGATAGGCGCAGGAAAGGGCGCTTTTGCCTGTGAGATGGCAAAAAGAAATCCCGAGTGTGCGTACTTTGCGATGGAGCGTGTAACGGATTGCGTCGTTCTTGCGGCAGAGCGGGCGGCGTCTTACACCGAGGGCGGTGTCGGAAATCTGAAGTTTATAATGCAGACGGCGGACAGGCTCACCGAGATATTTGCTCCCCTGTCGGTAGACTCGCTCTTTCTTAATTTCTCCGACCCGTGGCCGAAGAAGGGGTATGCGAAAAGACGTCTGACGCACAGAAGGTATCTTTCGGTGTATTTTAATCTTCTGAAGGACGGCGGAGAGCTCGTTTTCAAGACGGATAACGTAGGTCTTTTTGATTTCACGCTTGAAGAGATAGAGGCAATGGGGCTCGTTCCCGAGGTCGTCACGCGCGATCTTCACTCATCGGAGTGGAACGACGGAAACGTTATGACCGAGTATGAAACGAATTTCTCCTCTCAGGGCATAAAAATAAATATGGTAAAGGTAAAAAAACCGATGGACTTTATGCCGGATATTCCGCAGGAGCTTACGGTAGGGGGTCTTGATTTTGCAAGAGCGCAAGGATAATTTTGCCACCGAGCAAAGGGGACTTCACGACGGTCACAGGGAGCGGATGAGAGGGAAGTTCAGAACCTACGGCGACAAAGTTTTCGCAACCTACGAGCTTCTTGAAATGCTTCTTTATCATATTATCCCATACAGGGACACGAATCCGACCGCCAGACGCCTTATGAACAGATTCGCAACTCTCGACGGACTTTCTTTGGCAACGCGCGATGAGATACTTGAGGTTGAGGGCATAGGCGAAAAGACGGCTGATTTTCTTGTTAACGTATTCAAAATTTATAAGCGTTTAGAAGAGACGGACGTGCTTTTTGCGGGTGAGAGAATAATTGAGAAGACCTCGGCGGGGGATTTCTTCGTCAATTATTTTAAAACCTTCAAGACCGGAAGCGGCGGAGAAGAACAACGCACGGTGGCCGCTATGCTTGACTCGGATATGCGCCTGCTCGCTATCGTTGAGCCTTACGCGTTTGATTTCGGGTCCGGAGCCGTGCAAAGCCGTCCGTTTATAGATGCGGCGGTGGCGGCGCACGCAACTACCGTGATCATAGCCCACAACCATCCGTACGGACCGCTTTTTCCGTCGCAGGCGGACAGGGCAAGCAACGCACTCGTCTGTTCGGATCTTGCGAATGCGGGAATAACTCTCGCGGAGCATTACGTCGTTTGCGCCGATGAGTACGTTTGTATTATGAATAAGGAAGTGAATCTGAAGCTTTCTTCTACGGGAGCGCGCAGCTTGTCTTCGATAGATCGGCTGTGCTTTATGGACGGCTCTTACCTTCTGCGCACGGATGAAAAGATATCCGTGCTGCTTGACGTGCTCTCGCTCATACTCAAAGGCGAGAAGGCTAAGAAAACGACCTCGGCTCTTGCAGAAAGGTTTGCAAGACTGTGCGACGTTTTCTATGCGGATTCATACGTTCTGAGGGAGATCATCGACTCGGAAACCGATATAATATTTTTAAAGATCTTCTTTGCGATTTTCGTAAGGCGAAGGACTGACAGATTCGTTTTCGGACGGACTCACACGGAAGAGGAGATCGCGGAGTATTTTACGCTCTTGCTCGGGCTTGAACCCGTTGAAAAGGTGTATCTGATGGTCTTTGATTCAAAATTAAGACCTAAATCCTGCGAGTTCGTTGCCGAAGGAACGGTCGACACGTCGAGCCTTCCGCCAAGACGTATGCTTGAGATAGCAAAGCGACACGGCGCTTGCGGTATAGCCATCGCTCACAACCATCCAAGCTCGGGAGTTGCTCCGTCGGGAGACGACATAGGAGCGACCGTTTCCGCTAAAAGTCTCTTCGAATCGGTGGGGATCAAGTTTTTGTCACATTATATAGTTTCGTCGAGTGACTACTGTATAATAGACGAAAACGAAGTACGCTATAAAAAAGACGTTTGATCGGTTGTAAATGCCGCCCGCTTTGAAAATCGGACGGCATTTGCCTGCCCGTAAAATGCATTTTTGCACTTGTTCCGATCTGAAACGTTTTTTGCTTCAGGATGTTAAAAGTTTAAAAATTTAACGCAAAAGTCTTGACAAACAGGAGGCTTTGTGGTAAAATCAACACATAAGCTATGACGGAGAGGAAGTACGTCGGAAGCGTTTCAAGAGAACCGCCGTTTGGTGCGAGGCGGTAACGCGGTACGTGCTTTTATGGCTCCCGAGCTTGATATTCGAGCGACACCGTTAGGGTATCACGCAGGCGCAGCGTTATCGGCGCAGGGCTTTAAAACGAGCCCGTTGAGCGGCGTTTTTTATAAGCGCAATTTGAGTGGTACCGCGGTTGATGACAGTCACCCGTCTCAATGGATATGAGACAGGCGGCTTTTTTTATTGAAATATAAATGGAGGAAAATAAAATGTCCGAAAAACAAATGAGAATCGAAACCAAATGCGTCCAAGGCGGCTACAGCCCCAAGAGCGGCGAGCCAAGGCAGATCCCGATCGTGCAGAGCACGACCTTCAAATACGCGACGAGCGAGGATATGGGAAAGTTGTTTGATCTTGAGGCGTCGGGATATTTCTATTCAAGACTTCAGAATCCCACCTGTGACACCGTTGCGGCGAGAATATGCGCCCTTGAGGGCGGCACGGCGGCAATGCTAACCTCGTCGGGTCAGGCAGCCAACTTCTTTGCCGTTTTTAATATAGCGTCTGCGGGCGATCACGTCGTTGCGTCGAGTGCCATCTACGGCGGCTCTTACAATCTTTTCGCCGTTACTATGAAGAGAATGGGAATAGAATTCACTTTCATTTCTCCCGACTCGACGGAGCAGGAGATAAACGCCGCGTTCAGAGAGAATACCAAGGCGGTCTTTGGCGAAACCATCGCAAATCCCGCGCTCAACGTGCTTGACATTGAGCTCTTTGCAAAATGCGCTCACGCGCACGGCGTACCGCTCATTATCGACAACACCTTTGCCACTCCGATAAACTGCCGTCCCTTCGAATGGGGCGCAGATATCGTGACCCACTCCACCACGAAATATATGGACGGTCACGGAAGTGCTGTCGGCGGATGCATCGTGGATTCGGGCAAATTCGATTGGCGCTCATCAGGCAAGTTCCCCGGGCTCTGCACTCCCGACGACAGCTATCACGGCGTTACCTACGTTGACAAATTCGGTCTTGAGGGCGCGTTTATAACAAAGGCTACGGCTCAGCTTATGCGCGACTTCGGCTGTACTCAATCACCCCAGAGCGCTTTTCTCCTCGGCCTTGGACTTGAGAGCCTGCACGTGAGAATGAAGCGCCACTGCGAAAACGGTCTTGCGGTCGCGACCTTCCTTAAGAATCATCCGAACGTGGAATGGGTAACTTATCCCGGTCTTGAGGGGGATAAATATTATGACCTTGCTAAAAAATATATGCCGAACGGCACTTGCGGTGTCGTAAGCTTTGGCGTAAAGGGCGGAAGAGCCGCTGCTGAAAGGTTTATGAAAAATCTTAAGCTCGGAGCTATTGAGACGCACGTTGCCGACGCGCGTACCTGTTGCCTTCATCCCGCAAGCGCGACCCACCGTCAGATGAACGACGACGAGCTTCGCGCGGCAGGCGTTTCTCCCGACCTCGTACGTTATTCCTGCGGAATAGAGAACGCCGACGACCTTATTGAGGACCTCGATCAGGCTCTTCGTTCTATTTGATCAAATCTGAAAGGAGCATTTTAAAATGCCCATTAAAATACCAAACGAGCTCCCTGCCGTTAAAACGCTTGAAAACGAAAACATTTTCGTAATGACCGAGAAACGGGCTATAAAGCAGGATATAAGACCTTTGAAGATCCTTATTCTCAATCTTATGCCCACGAAGGTAGACACGGAAACTCAGCTCTCGCGTCTTCTCGGAAACTCTCCGCTTCAGGTGGAGATCGAGCTTATCCACACTCGAACGCACGTGTCGAAGAACGTATCGGAAGAGCATTTGCTCGCGTTTTATAAGGGCTTCCCCGACGTGCGCGATAACTATTACGACGGAATGATAATCACGGGTGCGCCCGTTGAAAAGCTCGAATTTGAAGAGGTGGACTATTGGCAGGAGCTTTGTGAGATAATGGAGTGGACTAAAACTCACGTTCACTCGACCTTCCATATTTGCTGGGGCGCTCAGGCGGGGCTTTACTATCATTTCGGTATAAACAAGCGCGCGCTTCCCGAAAAGCTTTCGGGCGTTTACGAGCATAAGGTAGATTACAAGAAGTCCATACTTTTCCGTGGCTTTGATGACGTTTTCTACGTTCCGCATTCAAGGTACACGACAGTTGATAAAGCCGATATAGAGGCTGTCAAGGAGTTGAGAATACTTTCCACCTCGAAGAAGGCGGGAGTCTACGCCGTTTCAACGAAGAACGGGAAGCAGATATTCATCACGGGTCATTCGGAATACGACGCTCTTACGCTTAATAAAGAATACGTCAGGGATAAAAACGCGGGTCTTAATCCTAAGGTCCCCGAAAATTATTTCCCGAATGACGACGACACGAAGACGCCGCTTCTTACCTGGCGCGCTCACGCTACGCTCCTTTTCTCAAATTGGCTCAATTATTTCGTATATCAGACCACGCCGTATGACATAATGAAAATAGGTAAAGAATAATTTTGAAAGGAAAAAATATGAAAAAGATTATTTGCGGAAAAGAATACGATACCGACTCCTCCGAGATCGTGAAAAAGATCACCTTCGGTGAGATAGGAGATCCCAACGGATACGAGGAAACGCTTTACGTCACTGCGGACGGCAAGTATTTCTTATATACCAACGGCGGCGAAACGTCGAAATATCCGAAAGAGGACATAAAAAGAGCATCCAAGGCGGCAGCCGAGAAATGGCTTTCCGAGAATTGATGCGCTAAAAGAGAAAAAAGCACTGCGGTTTATCCACCGCAGTGCTTTTTAGTATGGGGGCGTGTCGAGTTTTGCGAGTGAAGCACAGAAATTATGTAAATTTTAATTTACTTTCAGCGCCCGTTTCTGCGTGAGAGCGGAGTTTCCCCAAACCTTGCCTTGTATTCCTTATGAAAATAAGAAACGTTTTCATACCCGACGCTTCTTATCACCTCGGAGATCGGCATTCCCGTTTCGGTTATGAGCGTGTCCGCGCGCTTTAGCCGTTCCTCGAGCAAGAGCTCCTTGAAGCTTTTTCCGAAGTACTCGGAAATGAGCTTTGAAAGATACGGAGGAGAGAGAAAGAGCAGTCCGCCAAGCTCGTCAAGCCTCGCGCTTCGGTAGTTGCTTTTAATATACGCCGCTATTTCCGCTTTTCGCCTTGCCGTCACGTCCTCGGGCGTGCTTGCTTCAACAAGCATATCCTCCTTCGACGCGAGATAGGAAAAGAGTAGGGCGAGTGTACGGGAGAGGATCGCCGTATTGGTTTTCGTTTCGTTAAGCTCAAAGATTATATTTTCTATAAGGTTTTCGGCAGGCTTGTTTCCCTCCGTGCGAAATTGCAGGAACGCACCTGTGCCGTCAGACTTCGTGTTGTCCTTCAAAAAATCGGCGAACACCGTGTTTTCAAGCTCGCCCGAAAGCGAGAGGGCGAAGCCGTCCGTCATAATTATGTTTACCCCGAGGTCGGGCTTTTCCGCTCTGTCAATGGAGTGACGCACGTGCTTATTCATAAGAAGAATATCGCCTTTTCGGAGCGTAACGCTCAGCGCGTCGAGCCTGTGAGTGATGCTGCCCGAAAGGACTATCATCATTTCCACGAAGTCGTGTCCGTGCTCGGGAAAGGCGGCGTAACGCGGGTGCGCTTTTATTCCGATCTCCGCGCCTTTAGCGCCGAGCATTTTTTCGCTTTTGATGAGCGCTTTATCGCTGAAATAAAGCTTAGGCTCAAACGGAAGCCCCGCGAGTATTCTTTTTTCCTCGTCGGTCGTTTCCGACAGCCTCTTTAAAAGTAATTTCTCCATACTGAGCCTCTTTTTATTTCTCTCTTTGTACCTATTTTAACATAAATCGAAGAAAAAATCAATATAAATATTAAATCAGGTCTTTTTTTATCTTAATTTTTGTCCTTGAATATTAGATATACATATGTTATTATAAAAGTAATAAGGACCGTTTCGGTCCGTACTGAAATTTGGACGGTGGTAATATGAAGTATTATCTTGCAATCGACATAGGCGCATCAAGCGGCAGACACATAGTCGGCTCTGAAAAGGACGGAGAGCTCGTTCTTGATGAGGTGTACCGTTTTGCCAACGCTCAGGACGAGATCGACGGCTCGCTCGTCTGGGATATGGAGCGCCTTTTCAGGGAAGTCAAGGCGGGCATCGGTGAGGCGTTTAAAAAATATTCGAAAATAGAGAGCCTTTCCATTGACACGTGGGGCGTTGATTACGTGCTTATGAAGGGGGATGAGGAAGTCCTTCCCACTTACGCGTACAGAGATTCGCGTACGGACCTCTCAAGCGAGCAGGTGCACGCGATAATTCCGCATTCCGAGCTTTATGCAAGGACGGGCACGCAATTCAATAAATTTAACACGGTATACCAGCTTTACGCTGACAAGATGGCGGGCAGGCTCGACGGAGTTACGGATATACTTTACATCCCCGAATACCTTATGTATAGGCTCACAGGCGTAAAGTGCCACGAATTTACCGAGGCGTCAACCTCGGGTCTTGTAAATAAAGACACGCTTGAATATGACTCTTACATATTTGAAAAGCTCGGACTTCCTACGAATATCGCCGCAAAGCTCAGAGCTCCCGGTGAGTGCCTCGGAAGGCTCCTTCCCGAGGTGAAGGCTGAGGTTGGCGGAGATCTTGACGTCGTTCTCTGTGCAACGCACGATACGGGAAGCGCTGTGGAAGCGATAGATATGGAAATGAACGCACCTTATATCTCCTCGGGCACATGGTCGCTCCTCGGAGTCAAGACCGAAAGACCGATAACGGACGAAAAGAGCCGCAGGTCGGGTTATTCAAACGAGGGCGGTGTAGGATATAACAGATATCAAAAGAATATAAACGGTATGTGGCTCATCCAATCTCTGCGCCGCGAGTTTTGCCCCGATACCTCGTACGCAGATATTGCCGATATGGCGGAAACGTCTTCCTTTGAGGGGACCTTCGATATAAACGACGACGCCTTCACCGCTCCGAAGAGTATGGCGGAGGCGATAAAAGAGTATCTTTTGAAAAAAGGCTCTGATGCTCCCGCCCAGCCGCGCGACTATTTCAACTCGGCGTACCGAAGCCTCGCCATAGGCTATAAAGAGGCTATTAAAGACCTCGAATTTAACACGGGGTGCACCTATTCCGAGATATTTATCGTCGGCGGCGGTGCAAAATGCGGTTATCTCAACAGGCTCACGGAGCTCGAAACGGGCAAGCGCGTTATAGCTCTTCCCATAGAGGCGACCGCTATTGGAAATCTTAAAGTTCAAATGAAAAGAAAAATTTAAAGTGAGGAAAAGACAATGACTAATTACGAGTACGCAAAGAACACTTACGCGAAGTACGGTATAGATACCGAAAAAGCAATGGAAATACTAAAGGACGTTCCCGTCGCCATTCACTGCTGGCAGGGTGACGACGTTGGCGGCTTTGACTCCGACGAGGCGCTTTCGGGCGGAATTCAGGCAACGGGCAATTATCCCGGCAAGGCAAAGACGCCCGACGAGCTTATGGCGGATATTGATAAGGCGTTTTCTCTTGTCCCCGGCAAAAAGAAGCTCAACCTCCACGCGTCTTACGCGATTTTTGAAGACGGTGAGCGCGTTGACCGCGACAAGCTTGAACCTAAGCATTTTGCAAAATGGGTGGAATTTGCCAAAAAACGCAACATGGGTATAGACTTCAACCCCACTTTCTTCTCTCACCCTATGGTAAAGGACAATCTCACCCTTTCCTCTCCCGACGAAGAAGTTCGCAGATTCTGGGTAGAGCACGGCAAGGCGTGCGTGAGAATTGCCGAGTATTTCGCAAGCGAAACGGGCGTTCCCTCCGTTATCAATTTCTGGATCCCCGACGGATACAAGGATATTCCTGCTGACAGATACGCGCCTCGCGAGAGATTCAAGAAGTCGCTTGACGAGATCCTCGCCGTTCCCTTCGACAGAAAGAAGGTGTACGTCACCCTTGAATCCAAGGTCTTTGGCATAGGTCTTGAATCTTATACGGTGGGCTCTGCGGAATTCTGTCTTTCGTACGCTACGGCGAACGGCATCACGCCTCTTATGGACAACGGTCATTACCATCCGACCGAGCTCGTTTCCGATAAGATACCCACGCTCCTTCTCTTTAATGAAAATATAGCTCTTCACGTAACGCGCCCCGTACGTTGGGATTCCGACCACGTCGTTATCTTTGACGACGAAACTAAGGAGATAGCAAAGGAGATAGTAAGGTGCGACGCTCTTGAAAGAGTGTTTATCGCGCTTGATTACTTCGATGCTTCGATCAACCGAGTGGCTGCTTGGGTCATCGGCGCAAGAAATATGCAAAAGGCGCTCTTAAACGCTCTTCTTACTCCGAACGAGAGCCTTGCGAAGCTTCAGGCGGAGGGCGATTTCACTCACGTTCTTGCCATCAGCGAAGAGCTCAAGACCTTGCCCTTCGGCTCGGTTTGGGATGAATACTGCGAAAGATGCGGAGTCGCTTCGGGTGCCGAGTGGATAGGCTTGGTCGACGAATACGAGCGCGAGGTCCTTTCTAAGCGATAAGGCGATTGAAACGGCAGTATATCGATAATTTTAAAATAATATTCGAAAAAATCAACTTTTTTTCGAAAAAGTATTGCATTTTTAAAAAAAGTATGATAAAATACTGCTATGTAAGTGTGCGCGGTGACGCGCTAAGAAACAGAAAGGATTTTGGTTATGGAACTTTTTCTTATGATAGTGCTTCTCATATCCGCGGTATTTATCGTATTTGCGGTTATTATGCAGGATAGCAATGAGGGCGGACTTTCCGGTACTATCTCCGGTAAATCCGATACCTATTACGGCAAGGATAAGTCTACTCACAAGAACAGAATGCTCTTCAAGCTGACTCTTATATGCGCGGTAGTATTCGCTCTTGCGGTGTTCTTCGTTTATGCAATGCAGCCTGACGTTACGAACGCGGTAGCATCGCCTGAAGAGTGGCTGAGTTACAGCGAATATAAAGACATTCTTTAATCAACAAACGCGGAGGGATTTCCTTCCGCTTTTGTTTTTTAAGAGTAAAAATCACGTATCCGAGGGATAAATAAAGGTATGAAGAATAATACGAAGCGTGATCTTTCAAGATTCGTTAAAAGAAACACTCATAAGCGTCGCGGCAAGGATGCCGCGCGCCGCGAGCTTGAAAAAATAATAGAGCAAACGAACGTAAAAGCTGACGGCGTTCGCATCAAAGATTCGGACACCTGTCAGAAGCGCTTTTCGGGCGTTCGCGAAATGACGGCTACGGGCGTTTTTTGCGCGACGAAAAACGGCTACGGATTCGTACGCTCCGAGCTCGGTGCCGACGTGTTCGTTCCCGCGGACAGGACTCTGCACGCTCTTGACGGAGATACGGTCGAGGTAGAATACAAGCTTTATACAGACCGCTTCGGCGCGCAGAAGACCGAGGGGCGTGTAAAAAAGATCGTCGAATACGGAAGAAAGACCGTTATAGGCACCCTTACGGAGGAGCTGGTCCTACTCGGAAGACGGCGCCGCGGTTACGTTTTGCGCCTTATCCCCGACGACCCGAAGATTTCGGCTCGCATAAGAATTGAGAGCGCGGGCGATGCCTTTATCGGTGACAAGGTGGAGGCTCGTCTTAACAGAGGACGCGAGCTCGTCGGTGACGTTGTCAGAGTTTTCGGCGACGCGGAGTCGTTTGGCGCAAATTACGAGGCGCATCTTGCCGAGTGCGGTATCGAGCGTGAGTTTTCGGAGGCGGCGCTTGCCGAGGCGGAGCGCGTCGCCCGTGAGGAGATTTCCGCAGACGGGCGAGTTGACAGACGCCGACAGGTGATATTTACTATCGACGGGGCGGGTGCAAAGGACCTTGACGACGCAGTTTCGGTGAGAAAGCTTGCCTCGGGTATATGGCAGCTTGGCGTCCACATCGCGGACGTTTCACACTACGTAAGGGAGCGCACGGCTCTTGACAGAGCTGCGATGTCGCGCGGAACGAGCGTGTATTTTACGGACAAGGTCGTGCCTATGCTTCCCGAGGTGATCTCGAACGGCTGCTGCTCTTTGAATGCGGGCGAGGACAAGTACGCGCTCAGCGCCGTTATAAATATCGACAAAGCGGGAGAGCTTCTCGGCGTTAAGATCGAAAAATCGGTAATAAACAGCCGCGTGAGGGGCGTTTATTCCGAGGTCAACGCGATTTTTGAGGAGCGCGCTTCGGTTAGCGTGCTCAAAAAATACAAGAGCGTTATTCCCACGCTTATGAAAATGCGCGAGCTTTATAATATATTGAAGAAAAAAAGCGTAGCTCGCGGAGCGCTTGAGCTCGACTTTCCCGAAGCTGAGGTCGCTCTTGACAAGGACGGACACCCCTTCAGCATACTCAAGCGCGAACGCGGTGATGCCGAGATGATGATAGAGCAGTTTATGCTTGCCGCAAACGAGGCGGTCGCAAAGCATCTGACCGAACGCGGCGTGCCTTGCGTTTACAGAATCCACGAGCCGCCGCCCGAGGACAAGCTTCGCGAATTCGTAAAATACGTTCACAACATAGGCTTCGATACCTCGTACGTTTCGATGACGTCGGCAGGTCCTGAAGATATGTCGCGCCTGCTTTCGGCAGCAGAAGAGAAGGGACTTTTCGCTCCCGTCAGCTATACTATGCTAAGGACGATGTCTAAGGCGAGATATTCCGAAAACGGTGTCGGTCACTACGGTCTTGCCCTTCGCCATTACTGTCATTTTACTTCTCCCATCCGCCGTCTTGCGGATCTTGCGACGCATAGGATCATACACAAGGTCTTGTTCGACGGAAAGCGCGCGGAGCAATACGCGCCTTATGCGAGAAGAGCGGCCGCGGCGGCAAGTGACGCGGAGATGCGCGCGGTAAGCGCCGAGCGGAGAATAGAAAATATGTATAAAGCGCTCTATATGTCGGAGTACGTGGGCGAGGAATTTTCCGCAGTCGTAAATTCCGTCACGTCATTCGGGCTTTTCGTTGAGCTTGAAAATACTTGCGAGGGGCTCGTTCCGATAAGCGAGCTTGAAGGATCCCCCGTCTTTGACGAAAAAACTCTTACTATCCGCTCGTCAAAAGTACGTTACTCTCTTGCCGAGCGTGTGCGCGTCCGCCTTGAGGAGGCTGACGTTATGCGCGGAAAGCTCAGATTTTCCGTCCTTTTTAAGGAGGACGAAAGATGAAAAGAGCTGTAAATCTTTCGGTATTCGGCGCGCTTTTCTTTATGATACTTCTTATGCTGTTGCCGTATTTGGCGCCAAACGGCGGAGCGCTCTTCGTTCTTTTTTATTCGCTCTGCTTCGTGCTTCCTGCGGTGTCGGTGCGGTTTATTTCGGCAAAATTAGGAAACGCCGAAGGCGGCCTCCGCCTCTTTCCCGACGGGGAAGGGGCGCGCTTATCCCTGCCGCTTATATTGCCGTCAATCGCTGCGGTCATTTTTTTGGCAAATCTTACGTCTTATCTGCTTTCTTTCACGGGAGCCTCGAGCGGCGCGGGAATTTCGGGCGGTGTCTTTTACGTTTTTCTCGCGTACGCCGTTATACCTGCCGTAGGCGAGGAGCTGCTTTTTCGCTATATCCCGCTGAAGCTTATTTCTCCGTATTCAAAGAAGGCGGCGCTCATCGTTTCGGCAATACTGTTTTCCGCCGTTCACGCAAATCTTTTTCAAATTCCGTACGCGCTCTTTGCGGGGCTCGCGTTTGCGTTTATTGATATAATATCAGACAGCTTTATGCCGTCGGTCCTCGCGCATCTTTTGAACAACTCGCTTTCCGTAGCGTTTAATTTGTTTGCTTTCTCCCTTGGGATGAAGCTTATTCTTTCGGTCTTCGCCGTTCTTCTTGTGCTATCGCTCTTTGCCGCTCTTTTGTATCGGCGCAAGTATGCGGAAAGATTTCGCGCCATCCGCTCGGAAAAAGCAAGTATTTTCACGTCGGAATTCTTAGCGCTTATCGCGCTGTCGTTGATTTTAGCCGCAACGTCGGCATTTTCTTGAGTACAGGTGATTTTTATGAATGAAGATTACATAAAATATAATGATGAAGCCTTTATGCGGCGCGCCATAGAGCTCGCCCGTGAGGCCGAAAAAATAGACGAGGTGCCCGTCGGCGCTCTTGCCGTAAAGGACGGCGTGATAATAGCCGAGGCGTATAACACCCGTCAAACTACCAAATGCGCGACTCACCACGCCGAGGTGCTCGCTATCGAAAAGGCGTGCGCGGCCCTCGGCGGATGGCGGCTGCCGGGGGTCTCGCTTTACGTCACGATGGAGCCGTGTGCGATGTGCGCGGGAGCTATAATAAACGCGCGGATACCGAGGGTGGTCTTCGGTGCTCCCGACCTCCGCTTTGGCGCATTCGGCTCACTTGTGGATCTGTCGAAGCTTCCGTTCAATCATAAGCCCGAGGTCATCGGCGGTGTTCTTGAGGAGGATTGCGTGAAGCTTCTTTCGGATTATTTCTCGGAAAAACGAAGGGAAGAAAAAATACGTCGCGCCGAGCGGAAATGACGCAAACGCGAGTTGCGTGGTACTTTAAAGAGCTTCGTTTGTATCCGTAAATAGCAGGAAAAGTAAACAAAAGCTCTCAAAAATATTAAAAAAACGATAATTTTCGCTGCTTTTGGGGCAATTTTGAGGTGCATCGACGTAAAAATGTTGACAAGTAAACAATTTTGTGGTATACTTGAAGATGATGTGCTTGCAAAAAAAGCAAGACGGAAACGAAAAATTCACCCCCAAAAATAATGAGAGGAAACGATGAGAAAAATCAAAGCCGTGCTTTTTGATCTTGACGGAACGCTTCTTCCGATGGATCAAGAAAAGTTTATGCACGCGTACTTCGGGCTTCTTGCAGAAGAGCTTGCGCCGCGCGGATACGAGCCGAAAAAGCTTATCTCCGCCGTTTGGGACGGAACGAAGGCGATGGTTTTAAACGACGGCTCCGTTACCAACGAGGAAGCTTATTGGAACAGGTTCTGCGAGATCTTCGGCGAGGACGCGGTAAAGGAAAAGGATGCGCTTGAGCGTTTTTACGAAACGAGGTTTGACGCCGTCAGCGCGTCGTGCGGACACGATCCGAGTGCAGCTTTAACGGTCAGAGCGCTTCGCGATATGGGTCTCAGGACCGTTCTTGCGACCAATCCTCTATTTCCTGCCGTTGCGACGAGGGCGCGAATGCGCTGGGCAGGGCTCTCGGAGGACGATTTTGAGTTTTTCACGGCGTACGAAAATTCCTCTTACACCAAGCCGAATCTCAATTATTACAGAATGATACTTGAGCGACTCGGCGAGGCACCCGAGGACTGTCTTATGGTCGGCAACGACGTCGACGAGGATATGATAGCCGAGGAGCTTGGGATGCGAGTTTTTCTCGTTCAGAAATGCTTGATCAACAAAAAAGAAAAGGATGTTTCCGTTTACCCGAGAGGAACGTTTGAGGACCTACTCGCCTTCGTTAAGGGCATAAACGGATAAGGAGAATTATTATGGCAGATTTCGTAATTTGCACGGATTCCGCGTGCGATCTTGACACGAAGGTTCTTGATTCCCTCGGTGTGAGGTACGCCGAGCTCACTTTCCGCTTTGACGGAGAGGACGGTGAGTATACCAATTACGGTATGGAGAGCAAGGTCTTTTATGACAAAATGCGTGAGGGCGGTATCGCCAAGACTGCGGCGATAAATTCCGAGAGCTTTATCGCTCTTTTCTCGGAAGTTCTTGACACGGGAGCTGACGTTTTATATCTCGGATTTTCATCGGGACTCAGCACGACCTTTAATTCCGGCAGAATAGCCGCAGGCGAGCTTGCCGAAAAATATCCCGACAGAAAGATAGAGGTCATTGACACTCTTGCGGCATCCGCAGGTGAGGGTCTGCTCGTTTATCTTGCCGCAGAGAAGAAAAAGAGCGGTGCGTCCCTTGATGAGGTCGCGGCTTTCATAAGAGAAACCGCGCCCAAGCTTTGTCACTGGTTCACCGTTGACGATCTCGTATATCTCAAGCGCGGCGGAAGAGTCAGCCCGACGGTTGCCTTCGTCGGCAATCTTCTCGGCATCAAGCCCGTGCTCCACGTGGACGACGACGGTCATCTTATAAACGTTTCAAAGGCACGCGGCAGAAAGAACGCCATAATGGCGCTCGCGGATAAGTACGCTGAGCTCGCCGAGGATAAGGCGGGCGGCACCGTTTTCATCAGCCAGGCGGACTGTAAGGACGATGCTGAATTCCTTGCGAAGGTGCTTAACGAAAAGCACGGCGTTAAGGTGGAGAGCATTTCAAACATCGGTCCCGTTATAGGTGCTCACTCGGGTCCGGGAACGCTCGCGCTGTTCTTCGTTGGCTCCAAGCGTTAAATCAACGTTCTTCGCCCACGAGAGCTTGAAATTTAGGAGATTTTTATGGCAGATAAGAAAGATAATAAGAAACCTGTCGAGCAGAAACAGCCCGATAAGAACGCTAAAAATAAAGAAAAGGTAAAGCCTAAGAAAAAGATGAGCAAATTCCGCTATCTCGGCGGTCTTCTGATGGCGAAAATGGCTATCGGAGGCGCGGCAGAGCTCAGCCATAACGCCGACGAGGTCAACAAGCTCAACGTCTTTCCCGTTCCCGACGGCGATACGGGCGACAATATGCGTATGACCATCGAGAGCGGTATCAAGGCGGTCGAAAATCTCGACACGGACGACCTCGGCGAGGTTATGAAGGTCTTTTCTCACGGTATGCTCCTTGGAGCAAGAGGCAACTCGGGCGTTATCCTTTCCCAGTTCTTTGCAGGAACGGCGAAGGGCCTTGAGGGAGAGGGAAAAGCCGACCCCGTCACGCTCGGTCGCGCACTTGAAATGGGCGTTCAGCAGGCGTACAATTCCGTTATGACCCCCACTGAGGGCACTATACTCACCGTTGCAAGAGAGGCGGTCGAATACGCTGTTGAGAGAATAACTCCCGAGAGTACGATACGTACCTTCTTTGCCGACCTTGTCAAGGAGATGCACAAATCCCTTGAAAGAACGCCCGAAATACTCCCGACTCTTAAAGAAGCCGAGGTCGTAGACAGCGGCGGAGCAGGTCTCTTTTATATAATCGACGGATTTAATAGGGTTCTTAACGGACAGAAGATAGAGGTGGTAGACTCAGCCGAGGGTGCCGAAAAAAAGCCCGAAAGCACCGAGAAGTCCGCACCCGTGTCACTTTCCGCGTTCGGACCCGACAGTGTTATGACCTACGGATACTGCACGGAGCTCCTCGTCAGAGTTCAGAATTCAAAGTGCGATGCGGAGAATTTTGATATCGAGCCCCTGAAGGCGTTCCTTGCCACCGTCGGTGACTCCGTCGTTGCTTTCAAAACGGAAACCATAGTTAAGATACACGTTCATACGCTCACCCCCGAGCGCGTGCTTGAGTATTGCCATACCTTTGGCGAATTTTTGACCTTGAAGATCGAGAATATGTCGCTTCAGCACACCTCAAACGAAGAGATAAGTGAAGCGACCCCCACCCCCGTGTCGCAAAAAACGGAGGAAACACCCGAAAAGCCCGCAGAAAGAAAGCCCTACGGCGTCGTTGCGGTCGCAAGCGGTGACGGACTTGAAAATCTCTTCCGTGAGTTCGGTGCTGACGAGGTCATTCGCGGCGGCCAGACTCATAACCCCTCCACCAATGAATTTATCGACGCCTTTGACAAGATAAACGCCGAGCACATCTTCGTCCTTCCCAATAACGGAAACATAATGATGGCGGCGTCACAGGCGGCTGAAATGTACGAGGCGGCAAAGATCCACGTCGTCGGCGCGAAGAATATCGGTCTCGGTTACGCGGCGCTCTCAACGGCGGACTTCTCGCTCTCCGACCCCGAGGCTATAATCGAGGGAATGAACGCGTCGATGGACAGCGTCCTTACGGGATATATCTCACCCTCTATACGCGACGCCGATATTGGCGGCGTCCATATCCAGAACGGCGACACTATGGGCATCATAGATAAGGAGATCGTCGTTTCCGACCCCGATCCCATTGAGGCTGTGAAGAAACTCACCTCGACCCTCCTTGACGGCAGATTTATGCTCACCGCATTCTGCGGCAAGGACGCAACGGAAGAGGAGAAAACAGCCCTTGAGTCCCACGCAAAGGAGAACCACCCCGACGCTGAGGTCTACTTCCTCGACGGCGGACAGGACGTCTACCCCTTCATCTTTGTTGCGGAATAAGGGAATTTTATAAAAAACGAGCTTCATTTTGAAGTTCGTTTTTTTGTGCATAAATATTTGTTGATGAAAACATTGACATTTTCTTTAATATATGTTAAAATTCTTTTTACCAAATACTTTTGTATTTTATTTTTCAAAATAAAGGAGAGATTTTATGAGAAAAGTCAAAATATTTTCGGCACTGCTTGCAGTCCTGACGCTTCTTTTCCTTGTCGCTTGCGGAGGGGAAGAGAATACTCACACCCACGCATTCGGAGAATGGGAAACGACGAAGAGCGCGACCTGTACCGAAGCGGGCGAGCTTGCACGCTATTGCTCGTGCGGTGAGGTTCAAACGAAACCCGCCGTTGCGCTCGGTCACGCCGAGGTAAGCCACTCTGCAAAAGCACCCACTTGCACCGAGGTAGGCTATGACGCTTACGTCACCTGCACGCGCTGCGATTATACTACCTATGCGGAAAAGGCGGCTCTCGGTCACGACGAGGTAAGCCACGCGGCAAAAGCACCCACTTGCACTGAGGCGGGCTTTGATGCTTACGTCACCTGCACGCGCTGTGATTATACAACGTACGCAGAAAAGGCAGATCTCGGTCACACACCGAAGAGCGCGGTAGAAGAAAACAGAGTTGAAGCAACTTACGACGAGGACGGACGTTATGACAGCGTGGTCTATTGCAATACTTGCGGCATCGAACTTTCAAGAACGACAGTAACGATACCGATGCTCAGGCACACTCCTAAAGCTCCCGTTCAGGAGAACTATAAGAGCGCAACCTGCACCGAAGACGGTAGCTACGACAGCGTGGTATATTGCAAGGTTTGCGGCGACGAGCTTTCAAGAACGAAGAAAACAATATCAAAGCTTGGTCACTCGCCGAAGAGCGCCGTGCAAGAAAACCGAGTAGAAGCAACGTGCACCGAAGACGGCAGCTACGACAGCGTGGCATACTGTAAGGTTTGCGGTGACGAGGTTTCGAGAACAAAGAAAACAATATCAAAGTTTGGACACACGCCGAAGAGCACCGTGCAAGAAAACCGCGTAGAGGCTACTTGTACCGAGGACGGTAGCTACGACAGCGTGGTATATTGCAGGACCTGCGGTGACGAGCTTTCAAGAACGAAGAAAACTATAACAAAACTCGGACACACGCCGAAGACCGCGGTAGAAGAAAACCGAGTTGAAGCAACGTGTGCGGAAGACGGTAGCTACGACAGCGTGGTATATTGTAAGACTTGTAACTTCGAACTTTCAAGAACGAAAAAGGAAGTATTACGTTCACATAAAATGTCGGATGGTAATTGCACGGTTTGCGACCTTCCCGAGAGCAGCGAGGGGTTAAGGTTCTCACTTAATTCCGACAAAAAGTCTTATACCGTTACCGGATTAGGAACGTGCAAAAGCACTGATATAGTAATCGGCGTTTATAAAGGTTTGAGCGTAACGACTATCGGTTCTTCTGCGTTCTCTTCTTGCGACAGCCTTACGAGCGTAACGATACCCGACAGCGTAACGACAATCGGTTCTTCTGCGTTCGCTTATTGCTCCAGCCTTACGAGCGTTACGATAGGAAACAGCGTAGCGACTATCGGTGATTATGCGTTCAGATATTGCGACAGCCTTACGAGCGTTACGATAGGAAACAGCGTAACGACTATCGGTGAGAGGGCGTTCTATAATTGCTCCAGCCTTACGAGTGTGACGATCCCCGACAGCGTAACGACTATCGGTGAAGATGCGTTCTCTGATTGCTCCAGCCTTACGAGCGTTACGATAGGAAACAGCGTAACGACTATTGGTGAAGATGCGTTCTCTGATTGCGACAGCCTTACGAGCGTGACTATCCCCGACAGCGTAACGACTATCGGTGAATATGTGTTCAGTTATTGCGACAGCCTTACGAGCGTGACAATCGGAAACAGCGTAACGACTATAGGTGGTTATGCGTTCTATGAGTGCTCGAGCCTTACGAGCGTGACGATACCTGACAGCGTAACGACTATCGGTAATAGGGCGTTCTCTGGTTGCACCAGCCTTACGAGCGTTGTAATACCCGACAGCGTAACGAGTATCGGCGATTGGGTGTTCTATAATTGCTCCAGCCTTACGAGCGTGACAATCGGAAACAGCGTAACGAGTATCGGCGATTGGGCGTTCTATAATTGCTCCAGCCTTACGAGCGTGACAATAGGAAAGAGCGTAACGACTATCGGTGAGAGGGCGTTCTATAATTGCTCCAGCCTTACGAGTGTGACGATCCCCGACAGCGTAACGACAATCGGTTCTTCTGCGTTCAGTTCTTGCTCCGGCCTTACGAGCGTAGTGATCCTCGACAGCGTAACCTCTATCGGTGATTGGGCGTTCTTTTCTTGCGACAGCCTAACGAGCGTAGTAATCCCCGACAGCGTAACGTCTATCGGTTCTTCTGCGTTCGCTGGGTGCTCCAGCCTTACGAGCATAAAGTACAGAGGTACGCAGGCGCAGTGGAATGCTATATCAATGGGGTCTTTGTGGGATAATGCCACAGGCAATTATACGATAACCTGCAATTACGACGGTGATTAAATTTCAAAGCAAATATTGAAACAAAACAAAATCGAGCCGAGCGGTGAAAGATCCGCTCGGCTTTTGATGTCAATCTTTTTTGAGTTATTTTGCCGATAATTTGTATCGGCAAGATTTTTACCGCAAAAACGGCGTTATCGGCAAAATAAGTGGCGAAAAAATCCCTGAAAACGGTTGATATTTTTTCGATAGACGCGGTGATCTTGAAAGGCGCGGGGAGGTCTTTTGTTCTCTTTTTGCTCGATTAAAACGCAAGGCGCGTCTTTGCTATTGACATTCATTTCCTAATATGATAAAATAAATAATATGAAAAAAGAATATTTAGAGGCGGGCAGGGTGTGCACGGCACACGGAGTCCGCGGACTTTTAAAGATCGAGTCCTGGTGCGACTCGCCGAAGGTACTTGCGGCGCAAAAGCGCGTATTCCTCGCCACGGGAGATGGCAGATACGAGGAGCGCAAGGTCACCTCGGCATCGGTGATGGGTGAGCTCGTGCTTATGGGCATTGAGGGCATCGCCTCGCGCGAGGATGCGTTTGCTTACAAAAATAAAATATTTTACCTTCACAGGAGCGATATTCCCGTAAAGGCGGGGGCTGTGCTCATCGCGGATATGATAGGGCTTGACGTAATAGACGCCGAAACGGGCAGAGTTTACGGCACGCTCACCGACGTTTCCGATGCCGCGAGGGGCAAGCTCTACACGGTAAAATGTGACACGGGTGAGGTGCTTTTGCCCGCGGTGCCCGAATTTATAAAGGAGATAGACGTCGAGCGCGGAGTGTTTATAACGCCCATACCCGGCTTCTTTGACGAGGCGGATGAAGTTTGACGTAATGACCCTTTTTCCCGATATGGTGCGCACGGTGCTTGGCGAGAGCATTATCGGAAGGGCGCAAAAGGCGGGGCACGTTTCGGTCGAGTGCCACAACATTCGCGACTTTACGACCGACAAGCACAGAAAGACGGACGACACCCCCTTTGGCGGCGGCGTCGGAATGGTTATGACCTGTCAGCCGATATACGATTGCTTCAAAAGCGTGAAGGAATCCATTCCCGAGGGGAACAAGACCCGAGTGATCTATATGTCGCCAAAGGGCACGATTTTTTCACACGGGGTGGCATCAAGGCTTGCTGAATACGATAATCTCATCTTCCTTTGCGGACATTACGAGGGCGTTGACCAGCGCGTGATAGACGAGATTGTGGACGAGGAGATATCCATCGGCGATTACGTTGTCACGGGCGGCGAGATACCCGCTTGCATCGTGATAGACGCGGTGTCAAGGCTCAAGGACGGCGTCCTCTCGGCAAAGGAATGCTACGAGGGTGAGTCCGTGGCTTCGGGCATTCTTGAGTATCCGCAGTACACGAAGCCGAGGGAGTTTATGGGGCGCGAGGTGCCCGAGGTGCTTCTTTCGGGCGATCACGCGAAAATAGATCGCTGGCGCCTTGAGCAGGCCGTGAAGATAACGAGGGAAAGACGCCCCGATATGCTTCTTTCGCATCCCGAATTTGAGGAGATGTTAAAACCAAAGGAAAAGCGGAAAAAACGCAAAAAACTCGACACGGGTGCGGCCGAATAAGAATTTTTAAGCATAAAACGAAAGGAATTTCGTGAAAAAACAATGAAAAAAGAAAGATCAAAGTTGCTCGACCTTATCGACGGTTACGAGATACCGCGCGAGCACAGAAACGAAAAGGGGGAGCCCATCGCCGGCACGGGCGTTTCATTCTTTTCCCGTTCTATCACGGGTTCGCTGTCGGGAAAAAGAAGCTTTTCGTCTAAGAAAATATTCGTGGCGATAAATAATCTTGCCAGGCGCTTTTTGTACACGCCCTCCCGCGTTTACGGAATAGCGCTTCTCACGTTTGGAATACTCTCGGCGGTCATTGACCTTGCCTTCGTTTATTTCGAAGCGGACGCGTATACGCATACGGCGCTCATTTCGGGTCTTGTAACCGCGCTTTTGGGTATTCTTCTCATCTTTTCCGAGAGCCCTATCGCCATCGCCGCGGAGGACTTCGTTCTGACGGACTATCTTTTATTTGAGTTCTTCTGCATAAAGCGTATGCAAAAATCAAGAAACGCGGCTAAGGGCTTCCACCCGTATTTGGGTATCGTTTTCGGAGCTTTGCTTGCCGCCTTTGGCGTGTGGTGGCACCCGCTGCAGGTGCTCTTTGCGGTGGGCTTGGTACTATTCACGATACTGTCGCTGGCATCGCCCGAGTTTTCGTTCCTCGTTACGCTTTTGGTTTTGCCGTATACGGAATTTTTCGCCGACACGACCCTCGTGCTTGCCGCGCTGCTTCTTATAACTTTCGTTTCCTTTATGAGAAAGGTTATTTCGGGCAAGCGCGTATACGTTTTTGAGCAGTACGATATCCTTATCGGAATAATGATAATATTCGTGCTTATCAGCGGTATTTTCATAAAGGGAATGGCGTCGTTTGAGAACTCGGTAATGCTCGTGCTCGGAGCTTTCGGATATATAATGACGAGCAACCTCGTTACCAACAGACGCCTTGCGGACAGAGTTTCCACGGCTATTATGCTCTCTTCCGTTCCGTCGTCACTTTACGTTATCGTCGCCTTTATAAAGAACGCCGTCGGAGGTGTTTATAAATACGCGGGTACGGGCTTCTATTCGCCCTTCGTGCTCGGAGCGTTTCTCATAGTGGCTATCCTGCTCACCGTGTCGCTTCTTAAAGAAGCAAAATACGCGGCGAGCAAGGCGGTATATCTCTCGGCTCTCTTTTTGCAGCTCGCGACGCTCGTTCTGTGCGGTAACTTTATGGCGCTCCTCGCCTTGGTCATCGGCATTTTTTGCTACTTTATTTTCAGCTTGCGAAAGCTCTCGGCGATACCGATAATAGTTATTATCGCCGTGATGTACGTACCGTTCCTTCTGCCGAGCGCGTGGCTTGAAGGAAGGGCTGTAAGCGTAATATTCGGGCATAACGTGACAGAGCTTCTCGCCCTTTGGGGCGCATCTTTCAAGATGTTCCTCGCTCATCCGTTTATCGGTATCGGAATGGGTGCCGAATCGTTTTCGGAGGAGATAGTAAAATACGGTGTGAGCGCACCGAACAGCTCAAACATCTTCCTTGAGATAGCTTGTGAGGCAGGAGTTTTTGCGCTCATATTCTTCTTGCTCGTGCTCTTCACCTGCCTTCGTCACAGGGGCAAGTACCGCTCGTACGTAAGAGCCTCTCAGGTCAGAACCATATCGGGAATCGCGGTAACGGCGCTCGTTTGCCTCGTTATTTACGGTACGGTCAATTACATCTGGGAAGAGAGCTCTATGTGCTATCTTTTCTGGTGCGTTTTCGGTCTTGGAAGCGCGACGCTCAGGATAGCAAAGCGCGAGCACGACGACAAAATTATTTATTATAACGACGTCGTAAGCTCGGAAACCTCGGATATTGATGTGCAAATAGACGGATTTAACCCCATAAAATAAGCGTAAATTATTCAAAACATATAGATTTTAAAGAATTTGCTAAAAAATGTTGATTTTTAAATTTTAATTTGTTATAATTATGATTAAAGAATATCTCTTATAAGGAGCAAACCGTATGATTTCTCGCAGTGTTACGATCAAAAACAGCGTAGGTCTGCACGCAAGACCTGCCACCTTCTTCATCCAGAAGGCAAATTCTTATAAGTGCTCTATCTGGGTCGAGAAGGAGGATTGCCGTGTAAACGCGAAGAGCTTGCTCGGAGTTCTCTCCCTCGGGATCTCTCAGGGAACGGAGATCACTCTTATCGCTGACGGCGCGGACGAGGCTGACGCGGTTGAGGGGCTCGGTGCGCTTGTTGAAAGCGGATTCGCTGAATAACTGACTAAAAAAGCGTCGGTCGAGATTTTTGACCGACGCTTTTTACTTTGAAGCTTATAGAAAAGGAGGTGTCCCCACGGATGACGAGGATGGAAAGGCTGAGAAGCAAGGCAAATTCCTTGCCGACCTTGCCGGGTGTTTATATAATGAAAAACTCCGACGGTGGGGTCATCTACGTCGGAAAATCAAAGAAGCTCAAAAACAGAGTGACGAGCTATTTTTCATCAAGCCCGAACTCTCTTAAGACCGCGAGAATGGTCAGCCTCGTTCACGATTTCGATTACATCGTCTGCTCGACGGAAATAGAGGCGCTGACTCTTGAGAACGTTCTTATAAAAAAGCATTCTCCGAAATACAATATCAAGCTGAAGGACGCAAAATCCTACCCTTATATAAAAGTAACGGCAGAGGAATTTCCGCGGCTTTACGTCACCCGTGACAGACGCAGCGGAAAGGGGCACTACTTCGGTCCTTACAGCGGCTCGGCGGCGGCACATTCCGCGCTTGAAACCGTGATGAGGGTCTTTTCTCTTCCGAGCTGCAAGCGCTCCTTTCCCCGTGATATAGGCAAGGAGCGTCCGTGCATTTACCTCGATATGGGCAGATGCTGCGCCCCCTGTACGGGCAAGGTCACAGCGGCGGAATACCGTGAGCTTGTCAAGTGCGCGCAAAGAGTCCTTGACGGAAACATCAGCGAGGTGAAGCGCACTCTTACCGAGCAGATGGAGCGCGCCGCTGAGGAAATGATGTTTGAGCGCGCGGCGTCATACCGCGACAGCATCCGAGCACTCGAGCGCCTTTCGGAAAAGCAAAAGGTCGTTGCTGACGTCGGCGTGAACAGGGACGTCTTTGCTATATATACCTCGGAAACGGAGGGGGCGCTCGCCATTCTCTCGGTAAGAGAGGGCTCGCTTATAAACAAAAACGAATTCATTCTCTCGTCGAGTCAGCTTGCAGGGGCGGATGACGCCATATCCCTTATCGCGGATTATTACGAAAGCTCGGGCAACGTGCCGCGCGAGGTAATGCTCGATTTCGGACTCGATGGGGACGATATCGCCTTTCTCTCCGAGTATTTAAGCTCGGTGGCTGAGCATAAGGTCACCGTGAAGGTGCCCGAGCGCGGAGATGGGCGCAGGCTTTGCGATATGGCGCTTGAAAACGCAAAGGAGGCGGCAAGGCAGTCAAGGCTTGAAGGGGAGCGGGAAGACAAAAACGTAAAAAGGCTCACCGAGCTGCTCGGCCTTTCCGAGCCTCCGCGCCGAATCGAGGCTTACGATATATCAAATATCGGAAAAGAGCATAAGACCGCGTCGATGGTCGTTTGGGCGGACGGAAAAATGAAGAAGAGCGATTACCGCGTCTTCAGCATAAAAGGCGTTGACGGCGTCGACGATTACGCTTCTATGAAAGAGGCGATAGGCAGAAGGCTCGCCCACCTTGGCGACGGCTCGCAGTCGCTTTCCGACAGCCCCGATCTCATCCTTCTTGACGGCGGCGCAGGACACGTCGGAGTGATAAAGGAGCTGCTCTCGGAGATGAAGCTTGAGATACCGCTCTTCGGAATGGTGAAGGACGATTACCATAAGACCCGCGCCTTGACGGACGGGGAAAGCGAGATCTCCATAGCTCTTGAAACGGGCGTCTATACCTTCATTTATAATATCCAAGAGGAAGCGCACAGATTTGCCGTGAAGAACTCTATGGGCGCGAAAAAGCGCACCCTGACGCACTCAAGCCTTGAAAAGATAGAGGGCATCGGTCCAAAGAAGGCGAAGGCTCTCCTTGCCGCAATGCCTCTGTCGCTCATAAGAGAGGCAAGCGCGGAGGAGCTCTCTGCGATCAGCGGAATAAGCGCCGCTGACGCCGAGCGCATTCACGAATACTTTAAGGAAAAAAGAGCGCTCGGAAAATCAAAGAAAAAATAAAAGGACGGAAATAACAATGCCGAGAATCATAACGGGTACCGCAAAGGGAAAAAAGCTTGAAACCCTTGAGGGGGACGCAACGCGTCCGACCTCCGACAGAATAAAGGAAGCGGTTTTTTCATCAATACAGTTTGACACCGAGGGCAGGCGAGTGCTCGACCTCTTCGCAGGCTCGGGGCAGATGGGGCTTGAAGCCCTCTCACGAGGGGCAGTGTCCGTCACCTTCGTCGATCTTGCGCGTGAGGCGATGGAAATAGTGAAGAAAAACGCAAAGACGACGGGCTTTTTCGATAAGTGTCGCTACTCCGTCAGCGATTACAGAAATTATATAAGAAAAGCGTCGGGTAAGGACGTCTACGACCTCGTTTTTATAGACCCTCCGTACGGAATGGAGTGCTGCGCCGAGGCACTTCGCCATCTTCAAAAGGCGAAGCTCCTGAACGCGGGCGCGATAGTCGTGCTCGAAAGCGGAACGGAAAATATAGACCCCGAAGCCTTTCCCGCGTTTGACGTTATGAAGTCCACTCACTACGGCAAAAAGACCTTCGTGAACATCCTCGTTTATAAAGGCGGTGAGGAGGAATGAGCAGCGTTATTCTCCCCGGCAGCTACGACCCCGTCACAAAAGGGCATCTCGAAATAATAGAGCGCGCGTCGCGCGAGTTTGACGAGGTCTACGTCGTGGCGTTCGTGAATCCCAAAAAGACCTATACCTTCACGACCGACGAGCGCGTGAAGATGCTCATTCTCGCAACCGATCACCTCGACAACGTCCTCGTCAGCTACTCCGACGGTCTTGTCATAGACTATATGCGTGAGCACGGGATCGAAAAGATCGTCAAAGGCTACAGAAACGACGCCGACCTTAAATGGGAGCGCGAGCAGGCTGAATACAACTTGACCCACGGCGGATATGAAACGGAGCTTTGGCTCTGTCGTGATGAAATGAAGAGCGTCAGCTCCACCGCCGTGCGCGAGCTTTTAAAGGAAGGCAAAAGTGCCTCCGACCTTCTCCCACGGGCGGTTGAAGAGTATATCAAAACGCTGTGACACGGGATAGTGATATAAGCCTCGCCGAGCAATAAATTTGTGAAAACCGATTAAAATACAAAACCAAAAGCCGAGCGGCAAGATACCGCTCGGCTTTTGCTGTAATAAGTCTTCGTGGGCAGGGCGTGAAAATGCGGAAGGAGGAATTAGGATTTTTCCGTAGGGACCGACGTCAAAGACGGTCCGTAAATGAAAAATAGAAAAATAAATAATTAAGAAAATGCTGTAGGGCGGTGGGCTGTTCGTAGATTAGCATTTGTCGAAAGCCGTTTTTTACGGAGTAATGAGGTAGTGTTCCACAAGCCTTCCCTGACAAGGGAAGGCTGAAAAAATGCCGCTTAGCCGCCCGTTTGATAAATTATTTTCTTGAAAGCTCGTTGACAAGGGATTCTATAAGCTCTTGATTGCTTGCCGAAAGAGTTGAAAACTTGGCAAAAAAGGCTATGTTCTCAAATTCGGCGCGCTTCCCTGTAAGAATGTAGTCGGCGCTTGTAGAAAGTACCGCACAAAGCTTTACTAAATTTTCAGGGCGAATAGCCTTTTTTCCACCTTCAAGGTTGGATATCATCTGAATCGAAACGTCCATTCTTTCTGCTAACTGTTCTTGTGTGATTCCAAGCTCACGCCGTTTTGTCGATATTCGCTTTCCCATTTCGCGAAGAAGTTTTTCGTCCCCCATATAAGCCTCCTAATTATGCCTGTTGATATAATTATATAACTTATAAGTTAAAAAATTAATCACTTATGGGTTGACAAAATTAAACTATGGGTGTATAATAAAGTAAAAACGGCTTTGCCATAAGTGAGGACTTGAAAATGAAAAAAGCAAAGGTTGTTATATCACTCATCTTGATCTTGATACTGTTGCCATTCGCGCTTTCGGCGTGTTCGGAAGAGGATGAGGTGACGAATTCTTATTCTCGTGAAGACGTAGACGCTTTGATTGCCGAGCTTAACGTGGCAATTGCCAACAAAACTGCGGCAAACGAAGTTGAGATTTCGGTACTTAAATCGGAATCTGCATCGAAGATAATTGAGCTTCAATCTAAAGGTGAGAGCTTAAAATCGAAAATGGAAGCGCTCACTTTATCCTATGTAGAAAAAGCGGCGGAGCTTTCCCTAAAGAGCGCCGAAAATGCGGATGCCCTTGCAGCGTTAAATGAGAGGTATGAAATCGAATTTAGCGATTTGCATTCCAAGGATGCAGACTTGACAGAGGCTATAAACGTTCTTGAAGCTAAGATTGCAGAAATCTGCGACGCTCCCATTACTGACGGTGCGCTTGCCGAACTAAAGAAAAAGTATGATGAGGAGCTTGCAGAGCTCAAAGCGAGCGATAGTGAGAATAAAATCAAAATTGAGTCGCTCTCTTCGAATTTCAATGCAAGTGTTGCAGAACTTAATGCGGAAAATGATAAAATTTCGAAGGAGCTAGCAGAACTCAAGAGTAATTATGATAGTAATATTGAAGCGCTTGAGACGGACGTAACGAAAATTTATGCGGAAATATCAAAGATTCAAGATGAACTTGTAAGCAAGATAACGGAGCTCACAAACACTTTTAATTCCGAAATCTTGAGTTTAAAATCACAGATAAGTGAATTTGATTCTAAGCAAATATACACAAAGGAAGAAATCGATTCTGCGCTTTCAAAATTGGAAGCCGCAAATAAGGCGACGGCTGACGCTCTTGCTGCTCTTGAAAAGCAAAACAACGGCGTTCAAGAATTGACGTTGCAGTTTGTTTCGGGTGCAGCATCATCCCAGGGCGGTGGTATTGGTCATAATATGCGACGGATACGCACTGACTATATACCCGTTCAAGACCTTTATTTGAAACCGGAGTCAGATGTAAAGTATGCAATTTATTACTATGATTCTGATAAAATTTATTTGGGATACGTTGACAGTCAGTCTGAGGCAAGACTGTTAAAAGAAAATATACCGGCAGAAACAAAATATTTTATCGTCGTCCTCAGAGATGCTTATGATTCGGATACGGATCTCAGATTAAGAGTAGAGGAATACGCAAAAAAATTCCACGCTTTCTTACCGACGAGCACAGAGTATATTTCTTACTTAAGTCAAGTAATACTGAATCAAGAAATTACACAAGTACAGCCTGAGTATGTCAGCGATGTTCCCGAAAATATAGGTGTGTTGAACGCAATATTAAATATGAAACAATTGGTAGAGGCAAAGTACACGCTTCTTGAGGATATGCCGCATCTTTTGGGAGCGTTTGAGGCGGGCACGTCAAGAAAAGGTATTCCGTACAGTTCTACTCGTCCTGAAAATTTGTTTGTCCCTAATAACGTGAGCTTTCACACATTCTTCACTGCACTTCAAAATCCTAACAGCTATTTGTATACGGTAGATCTCGGAGAAACGGGAAATATAAACGGTGATACGTATTACGGTGCGGTATGCAGTACAGCCGCTGGCTATGCATTAGGTATAGAGCCAATATATACTACGCATCAATGGACGAGCATACCCGGGATGGAGCTTATAGAAAATCAGAGCGCGTACGGCTTGAAACTCGCCGATACGATAGTAGGTCAGGGACACGTCGTAATGATAACCGATATTACGCGTGATAGCAGAGGGCGAATAGGACATATTACGGTATCGGAAGCATCCAAGCCGACGGTGCATTCGACTAATTATACAGTGGAAGAGCTTGAAGAAAGATTCCCACCGTCAAAATATAGCTATTGCCGCTATTCCAAGCTTTACTCGGTTAAACACGAGGCGTCGCCTTATGTTCCGGTAGAGGATGAGCCGCGGCAGGATATAGTTTACAATAGGGATATAATACCTCGCAAAGGAGATAAGGCAAATTGGCTTTACGGAACGGACGTAGTGTTGGATGTATTGACGTCGGATGTGTATACAGCAGTTGAAATATATAAGAATGACAGCCTTTTGAGAACGGAAGATATTTCCGACATTATTACTTTGTCAAATTTGACATACGGCTCCTATAAGGCAAGGCTTACAGACGGTAATAAAACCTCGGATTGGTGCTATTGGATAGTCGTTGATGCCGTGTCAGAAGCCGCACCGACCGGAACTGACACGATGGTTCAAGTCACGTTTTCCGCGAGCAATGCGACCCCTATATATATTCAATGGGCAGACGGGGCGCATAACGGAACCGTGCATATCAGCACGCTCGGCGAAGAAGAAATTGAAGAGGGTGTAGCCGTTTGCGCTTATAAATCAGGGAATTTCAAGGTCAGAGTTGCTTTCAAAACAGAGTACGGTATTATTTTCAGTGAATTGCCGGATGCGATATTTGTAAATTGAAACACGGAAAAGGCAACAAACGAGCCGAGCGGCAAGATACCGCTCGGCTCGTTTGTTGCTATAATTTTATTTAATGCTTTTATTTATTTTGCATTCTTACATTTTTAATCGTCAAAATCCTCGAAGCCGAAGTCCTCTGCCGTAAGTTCAATGGCGGAAAGGTCGGTTTTAAGGCTTTCAAGCAGGTAATTGCAAAGCGCTTTTGAGTGCTCGGACATAGACGTCACCTCGTATTCATCCGTCGAGCTTACGTCCGTGTAGGCGAGTGCCGCCGCCGCTTTTACGTAGTTATCGGTGTCTATGATGCCCGACATACTCGCGCCCGTAACGTCCGAGGAATAGCTCCAGGGGAGCTTGTCAAGCGACTCCTTGTTCATCGTGAGGGAGAAGGAGCGCAGGGGCTCGTCGCCCTTTTTGAGAGTGAGGATGAGCTCGATCTTCCCCTCGCTTCTCCTCGCCGTTCTCGTGTACGTAACGCCGTCGGTCTCGGTCTTGCCGAGGACGAGCTCGTGCACGCCGTTTTGCGCGGTGGAGCTTGAGGTAATGTGGGCGTCGAGCTTTTCATAGCTCTTTTCCGCGCCGCAAGATATGAGTGAAAGCGCAAGCACGGCGACGACGGTTATAAAAGATAATATTTTTTTCATTTTTAAATTTCCTTTTTAAAGCTTATATGAAAATTGTAGCATAAACCCCTTCGTTTGTCAAGAAAAATATAATATTTTCGGCGGGAAAGCGACTTTTTCGCTCTCATCTTATTGACAAATTCCATTATTTATTATATAATTACTTATTATGATTAAATTTATATTATTATAAGAGGACTTTAAAATGAAGGAAAGAATCGAAGAGCTTGAGGCTCTCTTTGAAAAGGCGCTTTCAGAGGCGACGGACGCCGCGGCGCTTGAAAATCTCAGAGTTGAGTATCTTGGCAAGAAGGGTCACGTTGCCGAGCTTATGAAGGGGCTTCGTGACGCGCAGGATAAAAAGGCGGCAGGTCAGCTCATAAACGTCTTCAAGTGCGGAGTTGAATCCCGCATCGAAGAGGCTACCGAGGCTATGAAGCAGGCACAGATCAACGCCCGCATCAGAAACGCGAAGAAGTATAACCCCACCCTTGCGCGTGAGCGTGAGTTTGGCTCGTATCACCCCATCACCCTTGCGACGCGCGAGGTTGAGGACGTGTTTATCAGTATGGGCTTTACCATTGAAAATTACAACGAGATAGTTGACGATTATCAGTGCTTCGAGGCGCTCAATATCCCGAAGCACCATCCCGCCCGCGATATGCAGGATACTTATTATCTTGACAACGGTCAGCTCTTAAAGACCCATACCTCCGCGGCGCAGAATTATATTATGAAGAAGTACGGCGCGCCCCTTCGTGCGATATTCCCCGGCAGATGCTTCAGAAACGAGTCGACCGACGCCTGCCACGAGAATACCTTCTTCCAGATGGAGGGAATGATGATAGACGAGAATATATCTATCTCGAACCTCATCTACTTTATGAAGACTATGCTTTCCGAGGTGTTCAAAAGAGACGTAAAGGTAAGGCTCCGTCCCGGATTCTTCCCCTTCGTCGAGCCGGGCTTTGAGCTTGACATCAACTGCGAGATCTGCGGCGGCGAGGGCTGCCCCTCTTGCAAGAACTCGGGCTGGCTTGAGCTTTGCCCCTGCGGAATGATACACCCCAACGTTCTTCGCGAGGGCGGTATAGACACGGAGAAGTACACGGGCTTTGCCTTTGGTCTTGGTCTTACCCGTCTTGCGATGATGAAATACGGCGTAAAGGACATCCGTGATTTCAACAGCGGAAATCTCAAGTCCCTCTCGCAGTTCAAGTCTATTTAATGAAAGGAGACAGAAAAAATGTTCTTATCAATGAATTGGATATCTGATTTTGTCGACCTTTCGGGCCTTGACAAAAAGGCGCTCATCCGCAATTTCACCCTCTCCACCGCCGAGGTCGAGGACATTATAGTAAAGGGCGAGAATATCAGCGGCGTCGTCACGGCGAGAATACTCTCCGTCGAGAATCACCCGGAGTCGAAGAAGCTTCATCTTCTCAAGGTCGATAAGGGTGACGAGGTCGTTGACATCGTTTGCGGCGCTCCTAACGTAAGAGAGGGAATGACCGTTGCTCTTGCTACTGTCGGCGGTCAGGTTGGCGAGATAACCATCGCGCCCCGTAAGCTTGCGGGCTACACCTCCTACGGTATGTGCTGCTCGGAGGCGGAGCTTGGAATCTCCGACGACCACTCGGGACTTTGGGAGCTTGACGGCACTCTTCCTCTCGGCGCCGATATAAAGACTATCTACGACATAGACGACATTATATTCGAGGTTGACAACAAATCCCTTACAAACCGCCCCGACCTTTGGAGCCATTACGGTATGGCAAGAGAGTTTGCCACCCTTACAGACAGACCCCTGAAGGCTCCCGCGTGCGTGGACGTAGACGGGTATAAGAACCTTCCCGCCGTCGCCGTAGACGTGAAGAATACCGATCTTGTGTGGAGATATTCCGCTATTAAGGTTGAGAATATCACAAGAAAGATAAGCCCCGTTAATATGCGCATCCGCCTTTACTACTGCGGCTCGCGCGCTATCAACTTCCTCGCCGACCTCACCAACTACGTTATGATGGAGATCGGTCAGCCGATGCACGCCTTTGACTGCGCTAAGGTCGATAAGATCGAGGTGCAGACCTTCCCCGAGGGACGTAAGTTCGCGACCCTTGACGGCGTGGAGAGAAATATAGACGAAAATATGCTTATGATCACCTCGGGCGACGAGCCCGTGGCTATCGCGGGTGTTATGGGCGGCGACGCGTCGAAGATCGAGGATGACACCACCTCTCTGCTTCTTGAGTCCGCCACCTTCGACGGCGTTTCCGTAAGAAAGACCACCACGAGGCTCGGTCTTCGTACCGACGCTTCTATGAGATACGAGAAGATGCTTGACCCCGAGCTTTGCCGTGTCGCTACGGAAAGACTTCTCGCGCTCCTCTTTGAGTGCGACTCGGGCGCTAAGGTCATCTCGTCCTTCACCGACGCTTACGTAAAGAAGTATCCCACTATCACTCTCGATTTTGATAAAAATTACGTAAATCGCTACACGGGTATAGACATCTCAAACGAAAGAATAGTAAAAACTCTCACGGGTCTTGGCTTCGGCGTGAAGAATAACGGTGACGATTTCAGCGTTACCGTGCCCTCTTGGCGTGCGACTAAGGACGTTACGATAAAGGCTGATATAATCGAGGAGATCACGAGAATTTACGGCTACGACAACTTCGAGATCAAGACCTCCGACAGCCCCCTTCGTCCCGTAAGATGCGAGAAGCGCAAGTCCTGCGAGGACAGAATGAAGGACGTGCTCGTAAAGAATTACCGCCTGCACGAGGTTCATTCCTATATCTGGTCTGACTCTAAAAAGAACGCTGAGCTCGGCATCGAAACGCCCGATAACGTAAAGGTCATAAACGCGCAGACGCCCGATCACGCCTACCTGCGCAGGTCTATGATACCCACGCTCCTTTCCTTCGTGAAGGAGAACAAGTCCTACGCGGACAGCTTCGGCATCTTTGAGATAGGTCACACTGTAGAGGGGCTTCGCCCCGACGGAACCTGCAACGAGCAGAACAAGCTTGGCGTAGTTCTCTATTCGAAGACCGAGGACGAGGAGACGCTCTTCCTCCGTGCGCGTGATATTGCCGCAGAGCTCATCGCTGACATTCTCCATAAGGAACCCGTATTTACGTCGGCTGACGCCGCTTACGGATATGAGCATCCCGTCAACACCTTCGCGGTTCTTGCGGGCGATGTCCTCGTAGGAACGCTTGCCGTTGTTCATCCCACGGTTCTTTCAAACGTCGATAAGAAGTGCGCCGTTGCCTTCTTTGAGATCTCGACGGAGGCGTTCGCCGCCGTTGAATCGGGCGCGCTTAAGTACCGTGAGCCCTCGAAATTCCCCGAGATAGATATTGACGTTACCTTCACGGCGGATCTTGCAGCTCTCGTCTTTGAGAACGTCAAGTGCACGGCAAAGGCTTCGGCAGGCGCGCTTCTTTCTGACGTAAAGGTTGCTGACGTTTACACGGCTGACGGGGTCAGCGCGCTGACGCTCCGCTTCTCCTTCGTTTCCGACGAAAGAACGCTGACGAAGCAGGAGCTCACCCCCGTTGTAGACAAGCTTACGGCTGATCTTTCTGCGTGCGGTCTTACCCTTAAAGCTTAAAAATGAATTTTATCCGCCGAGGGCACTCACCCGCGGCGGATTTTTTCGTAAAAGTATTTACAAAATTCGTAATTTGTGCTACAATGTAAATAAAAAACGGAGAAAATCTATGGCAAGAAAGCATTTTTCGGGAGGAGCGCTGACCGCACCCGTGCCGCCCGTGCTCGTCACGGTCGGTGATGAAAAGGAAAGTAACGTGCTTACGGTCGGCTGGACGGGCATCCTCGCAACCTCGCCGCCGCGCACCTACGTTTCAGTAAGACCTGAAAGACATTCGTATTCTATACTGAAAAGGACGGGAGAGTTCGTAATAAATCTTGCGCCCGTGTCAATCGTCAGGGAAGTGGATTTTTGCGGAATATATACTGGCGCTAAGGTGGATAAATTTGAAAAATGCTCACTCACGAGATGCAAAAGCGAGAAGGTCGCTCCACCGACGGTCGCCGAATGTCCGATAGCGCTCGAATGCCGCGTTGCCGACGTAATACCGATGGGCACCCACGACGTTTTTATTGCCGATATAGTTTCGGTCTCGTGCGACGAGTCTGTGCTTGACGCTGACGGAAAAATAAGATTTGATAAGGCCGACCTTCTTGCTTACGCTCACGGTGAGTATTACAGCCTCGGCGAGGTCCTCGGAAAATTCGGCTTCAGCACCGACAAGAAGAAAAAGCTTGCTTCTGAAAAAGGCACAGCCAAGGAAACTGAGAAGAAGCGCCCCTTCTATCTCGACGTTCCAAAGAGTAAAAAAACCAAGAGGGTAGGGGGCGTGTCAAAAAAACGACCCCTCGGAGGTAAGAAAAAATGAAGGAAAATAACGAGAATATAAGAGAGCGCGTGCTCTCGCTCATCGAATCGGAGTTTGACAGTGACGCGGCGTTTGAACGCTCGATGGGACTTGCCGACAAAACGGTGAACAATTGGCGGCGCGGACGCTCATCGTCCTATATGAAGATGCTCCCCGAGCTCTCGCGCGCCTTCGGCGTAAACGTCGGTGAGATACTCGATATGCCGATTATGAGCAGCACGTCCGAGCTTTCTCTTGAAGAGGTACACCTTTTGCATCTTTACAGAAAAGCAAGAGTCGTTCCTCCGAAAATGAGAACGGCACTCAGAGAAACGCTTGAGAGCATTATAAATCTTTACATAGATACTGCCGCGGAAATGAAGGAAGAAAAGAAGAAAAAGTCCCGCTCGAAACAAGGCTGAGCTGTTAAAAATAAAAAGAACCTGCCCGAAATTTAACACGGGTAGGCTCTTTTTGCTATTTTTAAGGCTTTCAGACGGTCTTTCCGTCTATTACCATAACACGGTCAGATTCTTTTACAAAAGCGTTTTCTTTTATCACGAGCTCCCCGACGCCCGCCGCAACGATAGCTTTGTCACGCACGCCTTCAAAGCGGTTGCCCGAGATCTCTACGCGCCCGTGGATCTTCGGGCTCTTATCGTGCGCGACGCCGTCGATATCGACAGTTATAAAAGCGCTCCCCGCAAGGGCGTTGCAATCCTTCAGCGTATTGTTTCTGAACACGAGATTTTTAACACGCCCCGACTCGTACCAATATTTCGCAAGGTCCTTGACTAACAGGGCGGCGATCGCCCTCTCAAAGGAATTGTTCTCGATAAGGATGTTTCCCGCGCCCGAAATTCTCAAGTGGGGGTACGTGTAAAATTTGTTGCCGTGTATATGCACGTTCGGCATACGGTATGGGCTTTCAAGAAGATCGCCCTCGCGCTCCTTGCCCGAAATTCGCTCGACCTTCAATACGATATTTTGCCCGTCGTCACTTAAAGCCGAATCCGTTATCCTCAACTCCGAGGTGTATTCAAAGCTCTCGTCGCTCAGCGATTTTACCGTATCTCCGATCACGTACGGATTGAAGAAATACTGCTCTACGTGCCCGATCTTGACCGTGAGCGTATCTTTTTCGCACTTTGTTATTCTCGTATACATTCCGTGAATGTTTATGGCGTCGTCCATAGTGTGAGAAATTTCACAGTTGCGGATCTCCACCTCGCCCGAGCAGTTGACCATATGAATGGAGTCCGCGGTGAGAGTCGCGCCATCGCCGTGATAAGATTCGTCGGTCTTGAATCCGTCTATCTCTATATTCTCCGTGAGCTGTGCTATGATACCCATACCTATACCGCGTCTGACGGTCACGTTTTTTATAAGCACGTCGCGCGACCTGTCAAGAAGAATGACGTCCGAGCTGCGTCCGCCGTCAAGTATACAGTTTACGCGCTCTCCCTCGGAATATCTTAATCCGTGCACGTTTTCATCCTTGAATTTTAAGAAAAGACCTCCGTCTCTTTCCTCGGCGTTCGTCAAAAGATATTTTGCAGGCAGATTTTCACAAGTATCGGCGCACTCGCCCGTAAATAGGTACTGAACGCCCCACTCTGAGATGCCGTGAAGGCTGAATTTTTTATCAAGACCCGAGCGCTCACCGTTTTCGCGCTTGAAAATTATCCCGCCGTTTTCTAAGCGGTAGGGAGTTTTTTCTTTGTCGACGTGTAAATAAAATCCTTCGTCCGATATTTTTCCTATCCTGAAGCTCCCTATCGGCGAGGTGCCCGTATCGACCGTGAGGTTCAAAAGCTCGATCCGCTCGCTCTCCATAACCGCAAACGGGAAGGTTATATCGTGGAAAACGAGCACAGCACCGCTGCCGTCGATTCGGATATTTTTCATTTTAATAAGAGGGAAAACTATATGCTTCTCGCAAGCCGAGTTGTTGCTGACGGCTATGAACTTTTTCAAAGCGCCTTCTTTATAAAAGTGGTACTCTCCCGCTTCAAATTCAAGGCGTCCGCCATTTGCATAAGAGAGCTCTTCGAGCGCCCGTCTTACCGTCGGCGTGTAGTTTTTCGTTCCGTCATTTTTGATTTTTATATTTTTCATAAAAGAGTTCTCCAATGTGATTTTAACTAATTTTAGCATATTGAAATGTTAAAGTCAAGCGAAAAGTTTTTTATAGATCCAAAATTGAATTATTTTAATTCAAATCAATTTTAAAGCGCAAAAAATTCAAAATTACTTGACTTTTAATACACAACTTGCTATAATAAATTTATGCGAAGCAATTCGTAAAAACATCTTTGAAACGGAGATTCTCTTATGGCAAAGTCTACGGCAAATCTTGACGCTTTTAAGGAAGTGCAAGAGGAAGAGGTACAGGGCGAGGTAAAGCTTATGCGCGTCGGCATCATCGGATGCGGCGGTATAGCAAACTCTCACATTGCGGCGTATAAGCGCGCACCCGGCGTTGAAATCGTTGCGGCGTGTGACATTATTCCCGACAAGGCTCGGAAATTCCTTGAAAAGCACGAGATAGTGGGCGCAAAGTGCGATTATAAGGATCACAACGAGATGCTCGCGGACAAGTCCCTGAAGCTTGACGCGGTCAGCATTTGTACATACAACCGTCAGCACGTTCCTTGTGCTGTTGCGGCACTTGAGGCAGGCGTTAACGTTCTTCTTGAAAAGCCTCTTTGCGTCACGATGGACGAGGCTTGGGAGCTTTACAAGACCGAAAAGAAGAGCGGCAAGGTGCTCTCTATCGGATTCCAGCCGAGATTTAATGAAAATATGAAGGACATCAAGCGCATCGTTCAGTCGGGTGTCCTCGGCAACGTTTATTACGTACAGACGGGCGGCGGCAGACGCCACGGAATTCCTTACCGTAACACGAAGGAAGAAAACACGTTCGTTCAGGATGAAACTGCGGGTCTTGGAGCTCTTGCGGATATCGGATGCTATTCGCTCGACCTCGTTCTCAACGCTCTCGGTTATCCCCGTCCCCTTACCGTAACGGGATTCAAGTCAGATTTCTTCGGCAAGAATCCTATGTATTACACCCCCCGTTTGGCGTTCTTCGACAAGACCGAGCCCGCCCCCGAGTTTTCTGCGGAGGAGCTTGAAAAATACCGCAAGGAGCGCGCGGATGAGTTCTCCGTCGACGACTTCGGCGCAGGATTTATAAGACTTGACAGCGGAACGGTGATCGACTTCCGTATCGCTTGGGCGATGAATCTCAACACTCCCGGTGACACTATTTTCTACGGAACTAAGGCGAGCCTTCGCGTTCCCTCGACCGACTGCTGGAACGGCGTACTTACCAAGCCTATGACCATCTATCACGAGGTTGCGGGCAAGCAGGTCGAAACCGTTATTCCCCTCACTCCCGAGCCGAAGCCCGGCGAGCCCAATCTTTGGGACTTCAAGATAAGAAGCTTCCTTGACGCTTGCAGAAACGGAACTCCCACCCCCGTTTCCATAGATGAGATTATTTATAACCAGGCGATAATCGACGGTATAGTTCGTTCGTCCGCCGCAGGTCACGAGCTCACTATTGATTATTCCGTAATGGATGAAATGAAGAAATAAAATTAAAATAGCCCTACCCGTGTTGATTTTTCGGGTAGGGCGTTTTTTGTTCTTTGTAAATAAAAGTTTACATCATCGAGCCCGCCGTGAGCTTGATTATCAGCTCCATATCATCGGGCTGCACCTTCGCCTCGTGGGCTGTCTTGTTTCTTGAGATGGCACCGCACTTATCGCATCTGTGCGTTATCACGTAGCCGCGTTTGGGATCGGGATCGGTCCTTACGGGGCGGAGAATGCCGCCGCACGGGTTGGCCCTGTCGCCGGGATTTATATCGACGTGCAAGGAGCACAGACACTTCGGACAATGGTTTCTTGACGTATATCCGAGAGGCATAACCTTCTCGCCGCAGTTGGCGCAGACGAAGCCCTCGTCGTTTTTTGCGAATCTTTTGTTTTCCATAATGTTCCTCGTCCTTTTGCGGTTTATTTTCGGTGCTTCCCCAAAAAATAAGTAAAAAAGAAAGGGGAAGAAAAACGTATGAAGAAGATCTTTGCTATGGCGGCTGTCGCCGTGCTCTGTCTTGCGCTCGGAATAACGGTCGGCGCTAATAAGCGCGAAGGATTAACGCTCGTTTTCGAGGGCGGAGAATAATTATTTTCCTACGCAAAATTTTGAAAAAATGTCGTTTGTGACCGTCTCCGACACCTCTCTGCCGTCAGTCTCGGACAAACTCCTGAGCGCTCGCTCAACGTCGGACGACACCATATCGGCAGTACAGCCGTGCGAAAGCGCGTCCTTGGCACTTTGCAAGTGACCGAGTGCTGTGCTTAGCGCGGCGTTTTGTCTTGCGCTTGATATTACGGCAGATTCGCCTAATTTTATTTTTTCGTCGGTGAATGCGCTCTCTACGGCTCCCGAAAGCATCGAACGAGCGTCGGTTGCCGATTTTTTTGCCGAGAGGGTGAGGACCGTGTCGAATTTTCCCTCGATCTTTGACGTGTCGAACTTTACCGTCTGTACGTCGGCTTTGCTAAGCACGGCTATTTTCGCCGCGTCTTTTCCTTCCGTCTCGCGGAGCACGTGCTCATCCTCGTCATCGAATTTTTCCGAAAGATCGAAAACGGCGATAATGAGCTCCGCCGCGTTGAGAGCAGCCTGCGTGCGCTCTATCCCGATACGCTCTATCACGCCCGCGTCAGCTTTGCTTCTTATTCCCGCGGTGTCGGAAAGCCTTAACGTGACTCTGCCTAAAAGCGCCTCTTTTTCAAGCACGTCCGTGGTCGTTCCTTTTATATCGGTAACTATCGCGGCGTCCTCGCCGAGAATGGCGTTGTAAAGAGTGCTTTTTCCTGCGTTAGGTTTACCGCAAATGACCGTTTTGATACCCTCCGCAATAGCCTTTCCCGTCTTATAAGTTGCGAGGAGAGCTTTTACTTTTTCTTCAAGAGCATCGAGCCTTTGCGAGATCTCTCCGTCGCTGAAGTCGCCGAGGTCCTCGTCGGGGTAATCTATTCTCGCGTATATCGAGCTTAATATCTCAACGAGCCCCGCTTCAATATCGGAGAGCGCCGTGCCGAGCGCGTCTCTCGAATCCTCCGATGCGAGAGTTACCTGCTCACGGCTCTTTGCTTCAAGGAGCATACCTATCGCCTCCGCGTCGGAAAGAGAAATCCTGCCGTTTACGAAGGCTCTGCGAGTAAACTCGCCCGCCTCGGCGTATCTTGCACCGCAAGAGAGCGCGCGCTCAAGCACCATTGATGAAACGAGAACGCCTCCGTGGGAGGCTATTTCTACAGTCTCCTCGCCCGTGAAGGATGCGCCCTCTTTAAAGAAGCACGCCATACCGTCGTCTAAGCGGGAGCCCTCGTCCGATATAACGTGACCGTAGACCTGCATTCTCGGAGGATGCTCTCCGAGTCTTTTTCCCGAGGCGGGGCGGAACATTTTTTCCGCGAGCTTGACAGCCCCCGCGCCCGATATGCGGGTAATCGCAACCCCACCCTTGCCGGGTGGGGTCGAAATTGCCGCTATGATGTCGGCAAAGCTATTCATTCTTGTCTTCCTTTTTAATAATAAGAATTAAAGAACTGCCTCTTCGTCAGCCGTGGGAACGCCGGCGTCGAGCATCTCCTCTGCCTCCTCGGGAGTTTCGGAGCTTTCAAGCGCCTCAGCCTCGGCCTCGGCAGCACGCTTCGCCTCGTCCTCTTCGAAAAGATCGTTCGGCTTCTTGTCGGTAAGGAAGATGACTATCTTTCTGTTGTTGTCAGAGCCGATGGAGTTCGTGCAAACGCCCTCTATGCTCTGTATCTCGGAGTGTATTATCCTTCTCTCGTACGCGCTCATAGGCTCAAGCATTACGCTGCGCTTGTTGCGGAGGGCTTTTGCTGCCATTCTGCGCGCAAGAGCTCTGAGAGTTTCCTCTCTCTTTGCTCTGTATCCTTCGATGTCGATTGTAACACGGCTCTTGTCGCGCTCGCCGTTTTCGTTCTTCTGAGCGGATGCGAGATTTGCAAGATACTGAAGAGCGTCAAGGGTGTCACCGTGATGACCGATGAGCACGGACGCGTCGTCACCCGTGATGGTTATCCTTCTCGTTCCGTCGTCGCAGGAGAAGAGCTCTGCCGATGCGTTAAGTCCGATGTCGGAGATGAGGGTCATAATGAAGTCGAAGGATCTGTCCTCGCCTCTCGTTACTTCGCGCTTTTCAAACTTGAGCTCCGCCTCGGGAACGACCTTGGACTTGGGTGCGGAATCGTTGACTACGTACGCTTCCTTGGGAATTCTTTGAGAATTCTTGCGCTTCTTATTCTTTTTAGGGCCGTTTCTTCTCTCGCCGCCCTCGGTCTTTACCTCGGCGGTTTCTTTGCTTTGAGATGCGTCGTTATCTCTTCTCGGTCTTTCACGTCTTTTCGGCTTCTCATCGGGGAGCTCGATATAAGCTCTTACCTGAGCGGGCTTTACACCTATAATACCGAAGATGCCCTTTGAGCCTGCGTGGAGCACCTCAAATTTTACGTCGTCAAGAGGGCCTGCTCCGAGTGCGGCTCTCGCGTTTTCCTGTGCCTCGGCAATATCCTTGCCCTGTGCTGTTACTTCTTTTATCATTTTGGTTAGCCTTCCTTATCAGTCTTTTATCTCGGGAATATCCATACTGTTTACGGATTTTGTATTTGATTTCTTCGTATCCTTCGTCTTAAGCGTGGGAAGATCGTCGTAGTCGTCCGCGTCGATATAGTGGAGCGAACGGTATTTCGGATTTTGCTTAAGAAGAGATTTTTGCGCTTTTTCAACGGCTTTTTGCTCTTTTCTCATCGCCTTGAGCTGCTCTTCCGTATAGCGAGGCATAGGCATAACCTTTGCAAGTATGAGCGTCTGCGCTATGCCGAGGATGGATTGGAATATCCAGTAAAGACCCATCATAGCGGAGAAACCGTACGCTATAAACAAAGTGATGAGGGGCATAATTATATCCATTATCTTCATTGATGCGCCCGTCTGAGGATCCTGTCCTACGACGGCGTTGGCATTTCCGTTGACCTTCTTGGTGATCCACATCTGGAACCACTGGAAGGCTGCCGCAAAAACAGGAATGAGGATGAGCGGCCAGAACATATCCGACGGCTCGATACCAAGGTCGAAGCCAAAGAGCGTAAAGTTCGGGAGAGCCTCGCCGCCGACGGCTGTCATTCCCGCATCCTTCATCTGTGAAACAAGATGGATCTGGTCTATCTGATTGAAGGTTTGATTTTGATAGAGGTTGTCGGGGTTAAATTTATTCCAAAAGTTTATTACGTCGACGTCCGACATACCCATAATATAGGTGAGCGGCATCCTGATGACCTTATAAAGCCAAATGATTATGGGAAGCTGAAGAAGCATAGGCAAGCATCCCGAGAGAGGATTGTAGCCCTCTTGCTGCTGGAGCTGCATAATTTCTTCTTGCTGCTTGCGCATTGTGACCTGGTCGGTCCTGCCTCTGTATTTTGCTTTGATAAGCTCGATCTTCGGCGTGAGCTTTGCCATTTTAATCTGGTTTTTCTGCTGCTTTATAGCAAAAGGCAGGAAGACGATCTTGAACACGAGTGCATAGAAAATAAGCGCTACCGCGTAATATCCGCCTGAAATGCTCGTAAAGAACTTCAGCATCGCGCCAAAAGCGTTATAAATAAAATCCATTTAAATTTCCTCGTTTTCTTTCTTCGTTGGTGAACCGATATCATTCTCCGTTTCCTTATCAACGGGATTTCTGAAGCCCTTTTCGGGCACGGGGTCGTAACCGCCGCGAGAGAAGGGGTTGCAACGCAAAATGCGCCACACCGTCAGAATGAGCCCGATGAAAAAACCTCGTTTTGTAAATGCCTCTAAGGCATAGGCGGAGCAGGTCGGTGTAAACCTGCAACAGGGACGTTTGATCGGAGATATGAATTTTTGATATAAGCGAATGAAGAGGATCATCACGTACTTCATAATTCTTTAAACATTTTAAGCCTCTCGAAGGCTTCGTGCAGGTGTTCTTTTATATCCGTGCTCTTCATTGCCGTTGCCGCCCCCCTGGCGGCAATAACTATAAGGAATCCCGTCTTGAGCGGTCTTTCCTTTTCAAGGAGCCTTAGCCCCTCGCGCATAATGCGCCTTGCCCGTGAGCGAACGACAGCACCCCCGAGCTTTGTGGACGTTGTAAGTCCTATTCTGTTTACTATCTTCTTTTGCGGATGAGCCTTCGCCAGTCTTTTTGCCGCATAATCGGGCAGAACGTATACCGCAAGAGCCGACGTCACTGCTCTTTTGCCTTTTGAATACGCTTTAGAATAAAGATGATTTTCACATATAGCTTTAAATTTCATATAAAAACCACCTTTCTTGATTTAATATGCTATCAAACAAAAACCCCGATAAATGCGTTCGCTGTGCTCGCACTTTATCGGAGGTTTTGTACGTCACAGTGCGTGACCTTAATCAATAGGTGAGCTTAGCTCTTCCCTTGGCGCGTCTTCTTTTGAGAACTTTTCTGCCGTTAGCCGTAGCCATTCTTTTTCTGAAGCCGTGTTCTTTGTTTCTCTGTCTTTTCTTAGGCTGATATGTTCTTTTCATTCGACTGACACCTCCCTTTAAGTTATTAACGTCGCAGGTGCGATACCTGCCTCTTCCGCGTATTCATACGAAAGCCACGATATATTATAACTGAAAAAAATCAAAATGTCAAGAGATTTTGAAAATATTTTACGTTATTATCAACAAACTCCTCGTTTTCCCTTGACTTTCTTATGATTTTCTGTTAAAATATTATGCATACGGAAGCTTGGGTCAATATATTCCGTACGTGCGAAGGGCGGTGAGATGTCACTTTTGTATAGCGTTGGGCTTTATACTCTCGGATGCAAGGTCTCGCAGTATGAGACTGAGGCTGTCGGAGAGCTTTTTGAAAAGTCGGGCTTTTCCCGCCGCGATTTTTCCGAGGTTTGTGACGTATACGTTATAAACACCTGTACCGTTACGGCTGAAAGTGACGCGAAATCGCGGAAGTTTATAAGACGGGCGATAAAGCTTAATCCGAAATCCGTCGTCTGCGTTATGGGATGCTATTCCCAGCGCTCCGCCGAGGAGGTCGCCGCTATCGACGGCGTCAGCGTGGTTATAGGAACGGAGAACAAAACGGCCCTTCCTTCCATAGCTCTTGATATCCTTGAGGGACGAACGGAAAAGCACGTATCCACAACGGACGTCACGAAGGCTTCTTTTGAGCCGATGTGCATAACACGGGCGCCGAGAACGCGCGCTTACGTAAAGATCGAGGACGGATGCGAATGTAAATGCACCTATTGCGCTATTTCCGACGCAAGGGGCAGAGTTCGTTCAAAGCCGCCGCACGACGTGATAGAAGAGGTCGAATCGCTTCACAGAAGCGGCGTGCGCGAGATCGTCTTAACTGGAATAGAAACGGCTTCGTACGGAGCGGATTTTGATTATGAATACAGGCTGCCCGATCTTCTCGCCGAGCTTGACGGGCGCGGAAGCTGTGAACGCGTAAGGCTTGGCTCACTTGCCCCCGAGCTTGTCGGAGAAAAGTTCGTAGAGCTTGTAAAGGACCTGAGGATACTCGCTCCGCATTTTCACCTTTCAGTGCAATCGGGTTCGGATTCAGTGCTCCGCAAGATGAAGCGCAGATATAATTCAAGGACTGCGCTTGAGAATATTGAGCGTATCAGAAAATATATTCCGAACGCCTCGTTTACCACCGATCTTATGGTCGGTTTCCCGGGGGAGACGGAAGAGGACTTTCTTGAAACCGTGCGCTTTGCCGAGCGCGCGAGATTTATTGACGCGCACGTTTTCGCGTATTCGAGAAGAAAGGGAACGCCCGCCGCGAGCTTCGATTCTCAAGTTCCCGAGGACGTGAAGCGCAGGCGCAGCGAAATTCTCATATCCGTGACCTCACGAGTCAAAAACGAGGTCCTTGATGAAATAATCGCTCGGGGCAAGGAGCTGACTTGTATACTTGAAAGCGAAAAGAACGGCGTCTTTACCGCTCACTCGGACGAATTTGCCGAGGTCGCGGTCGAGGCACGCGGTTATAAGCAAGGAGACCTCGTTAAGGTCATACCCGTGTTAAGAAAAGACGGTGTAATATACGGAAAAATCATTTGAATTGTAAACTAAAATTAACATATAAATGGAGAAAGAAAATGGAAAACAGCAAGAAGACAATGGACAAAATCGTGGCACTCTGCAAGACTCGCGGATTTATTTTCCCGGGCTCTGAGATCTACGGCGGACTTGCAAACTCTTGGGACTACGGTCCTCTCGGAGTTGAGTTCAAGAACAACGTAAAGCGCGCGTGGTGGAAGAAGTTCGTTCAGGAATCCCGTTACAACGTGGGTCTTGATTCCGCGATTATAATGAATCCCGAGGCTTGGGTCGCATCGGGTCACGTCGGCGGCTTCTCCGATCCTCTTATGGACTGTAAGGGCTGCAAGGCGCGTCACAGAGCGGACAAGCTTATCGAGGAGTATGCCTTCCAGAACGGCACCGACGATAATCCCGCAGGTTGGACATTCGAGCAGATGGCAGCCTTCATCAAGGAGAAGGGAATTGTTTGTCCCGATTGCGGCGGCACCGATTTTACCGACATAAAGAAGTTCAACCTTATGTTCAAGACCTTTATCGGCGTTACCGAGGATTCGACCAACACGGTCTACCTTCGCCCCGAAACGGCACAGGGTATTTTCGTTAATTTCAACTCTGTTCAGAGATCTACCAGAAAGAAGCTTCCCTTCGGTGTTTGCCAGATCGGTAAGTCCTTCAGAAACGAGATCACTCCCGGCAACTTCGTTTTCAGAACGCGTGAGTTTGAGCAGATGGAGCTTGAATTCTTCTGCAAGCCCGGTACCGATCTTGAGTGGTTCAAATATTGGAAGGATTATTGCCACAAGTGGCTTCTCGACCTTGGAATGAAGGATGAGAACCTCAGACTTCGCGACCACGATCCCGAGGAGCTTTGCTTCTACTCCAAAGCAACGACCGACTTCGAGTTCCTCTTCCCGTTTGGATGGGGCGAGCTCTGGGGCGTTGCTGACAGAACCGATTACGACCTCGGTCAGCACCAGACCCACTCGGGCAAGGATTGCACCTATTTCGATCAGGAAACGAACGAGCATTATATTCCTTACGTTATCGAGCCTTCGCTCGGAGCTGACAGAGTTGCGCTCGCTTTCCTTGTTGATGCTTACGACGAGGAAACGCTTGCTGAGGGTGATGTGAGAGTAGTTCTTCACCTTCATCCCGCTCTCGCGCCCGTTAAGGCTGCAGTTCTTCCTCTTTCGAAGAAGCTCTCCGACAAGGCACTTGAGCTTTACGACGAGCTCGCAAAGGAATTTAACGTAGACTTCGACGAAACCGGCTCTATCGGCAAGAGATACCGCCGTGAAGACGAGATAGGAACTCCCTTCTGCATAACCTACGACTTTGACACGGAAAACGACGGCTGTGTAACCGTTCGTGACAGAGATACTATGGAGCAGGTAAGAATTCCTATGTCCGAGGTTAAGTCCTACATTGCAGAAAGACTTAAATTTTAATTAAATACAAAAGAAAAAGACGATGATACTGTGTAAAAGCAATATCGTCGTCTTTTTTGTCGGAATTTATCACGCTGCGGATAAATCAGCCAATGAAATTATTCATAGTAAAGTGAGCAGTACTTATCGGTTGCGCATATTTCCTTTGTCAGCTCTAAGAACTTCTCAACGGGAGCTTCAATCCGCTTACCCTTTTTGAGAAGAGCGTACAGCTTTCTTGTTGAAATTTCCTTTGGAAAAGCAAAGAAAACAATATCATCGTAGCAAGCGTTCGACACCTTCGTTAAGGCATCGCTGATAAACAACGCCCCCGTTCCTGCGCACATCATATTAAGATGCAAACCGATGTGAGATACGTTAGATATGCTATACTGAGACGGTGTGTAGTGACTTAAAATAGCGTCCATATAACGTATTGTAATCGCTTTTTTGTTGGTTTCAAGAAAAGGGACGTCGCGAAATATTGTCGTATCCGTCACCTCTTTTTGCGCAGAATACGACTCGCCGAGTACCTCGTTATGTGTTAGCGCGTACGGGCGGAGCTCAGGTGTTAAAAAGCACTTGTGCATAGCGACAATTATACGTTCGGTAAGAATCGTATAAACGTTGTGCTTTTTTGCGTCGTACGAATAAGAAAAGAGTATGTCCAACATCTCGTCATCTAACTTTTGGAAGAAAGTTGTTTGAGATTTGGAGTTTAAATCAATATCGACCGCAATGTCCGGATACCTGCGTAAAAACGCTCCGCATACGGTTGGCAAAATGTAATGAGAAAGGTAGATACCGCTGCTGACAATAATCTTTTTTGTCAAGGGCTTGTCTAATTCTCGCAGTGAATTAAGCATGTCGCTTTCACAGTTCATAACGCGCTCTAACATTTCAATGTATATACTGCCTTTTGGGGTAAGTGATATCGGTCTGGTAGAACGGTCAAAAATCTGAAAGCCGAGCTCTTTTTCCTTGGCAGATATAGCCGCGCTCAGGGAAGGCTGTGAAATATACAGCAGATTTGCCGATTTTGTGAAATTTTTCGTTGTAAATACGTGATATACATATCTATCGCTTAATTCCATGACGCAACTCCATATGTTTGAGATTATAGTAGGTATAGAATAATTTATATTTGATTATATCATACTTTCGTGGTATAATCAAGTAGGAATAACAAAATTATTAAAAAAACGGAGGAAAAAGAAACCCATGAAAAAAATTCTGATCGCACTTGTTTTCGTGTGCCTGCTTTGCGCTTTGTTTTCTGTTTCAGCCTTTGCGACAGAAACGGATGCAGCCGCCGTGGCAAATACCGAGAGCACGAAAACCGTAATCAATGTTGCAGATGTTACGAATGCGGATGAAGGACTCTACACCTTAGCTGATGCTATTGCCTACGCTAAAAACGAAGGCATTTCCGAGTATACGCTGAAGCTCACCGAGGATATTGAGGTAGACGAGCAAATAGTTATCGGTACCAAAGTCGATATGACCGTAGACCTTTGCGGTTATACCTTGAGCAGCAGCGTGAATTTGTTAAAGCTTAGCACAGGTACCGACAAAAGCACGTTTTCATTCGTAACATCATCCGAGAACGGTAAAATATATTCGAAGTCAAAATCGTTGGTTGAGCTTACCAAAAACGGGTACACATATACTTTCAATTTAGGCTCCGAGGACACTAAACCGCTGACGGTTGAAACGAATATGCTCGTTTTAGCAGGATCCGGCTTCCGTCAAACGTCCGTTGCCAACATTAATATTTACGGGGGATTTTGCAAGCTCATAAACGGGTTTTATCAGGCTAGCTCGACCGAAAGCGCTAAGCTCAGCGCGGTTTATGACGTTACCGTAAAGAGTGCCGATATCGTTCTGATGAACAGATTTCTTTACAACAGCGCCTCACACGTGCTTTTAAATCCCAAAAGCTCGTTTGACTTTACCGACTGCGAGATCAAGTCCAGTGCAGACGATAAGTATTTTAATATTGCCAACACAAAGGATAAAGTAACCATTCCTTACACCGGAACTATTAAGATGACCGACTGTGATTTGACGCGCTTTAAGTTCGACTATTCCTCCGTGGATGCAAGCTCGATCGTATTTGGCGGCGGATGCACCTTTACGGATTGCGCGACGCTCTTCAACGGTGCGAAAAACGGATTTTCGCAGGAAAACACCTCTTGCTCCGAAGGATACGTTATTGCAAACGCGGATGACGGAGTCGTTCGTATTGTGAAGGAAAACGAGGCGGGACGCGTCGAGTTCGTAACTCCTATCGATACGGAGATCGGATATTGGATGGAAGGCTCTACGCCGATTTATTCCGGTGAGATCAGCATGATTATAGGAGACAGTGAGTATAGCTTTACGTTTCCGAGCATTGAGCCCGCAACTCTTGGCGGCGCATCGTACGAAGGAAAAATATCAGGCGGTCCGCAGTTAAGCTATAACCTTACCCTGCATGAGTCGATAGATTTCAATATTTACGTTCCCGAGGCAAGCGAAATCGTTGCAATCAACGGATTCCCGCTTTCCGCTTATGAAACGCAAGAGATCGACGGCGTTAAGCATTATAAGGTCAGCTTCAGCGACATTGCACCTAAGGACGCTCCTAAAACGCAGATTGTTCGTATAACCGTTAATTATAACGGAGAAGATATCGAGGTCGAGCGTCCCATTTCCATTGCTGAATACGCTGCAAAGCTCGTTGCAACAACTATGGATACCAACGCATCTAACCTGACTGTTGCCCTGATGGCGTATATCAAAGCGGCCTCTGAATATTTCGGAACGGCGACCGAGCAGACTAATGCCGCTCTTGACGCCGTGATTAATAGGCACGCAGTTCATAAGTGGAGCTCCGAGGGCAAGGAAATTTTCAAGATACCCTCCGACTTAACAAGCATCAAGGGTGCAGCCCTTAATCTTGATAATATGCCCGGCTTTGTGGTATACGTGGCAAAGGGCACTCAAGAGGTTACGGTGGACGGCAAGGTCTATACCGTTGATCCCGAGAACGTTGTCATTGACGGCGGCGAGGAGCTGTGCTACGTCGTAGTACCCAAGAGTGCATTTGACATGCTCGAGCCGTTTGATATATGTGTCGGCGACGAGGTCGTTCGTTATAATCTTGATACGTATATCTATTATATGAACAATCCGTCCTATGCCGACGCGCTTTACGGTTACGCGCTTATGGCAAAGACCTACGTTGATGAGCCTATCACGAGAAAAGAAAAAACTCCTCTTTCAACCGAAAAAACGTATTCCGTTCTCTTCGTTGGAAACAGCTTTACGCATACCAACGGTATGCCTACCATATTCAAAAACGTTGCCGCGAGCGCGGGATATACCGTTGAGGTGACTACGCTCACGCATGATAGTTCTCGTCTTGAGTGGTTTGTACAAACGGGGTTGAGTAAGGATTATACGGCGGAATTTGATGAGTATTTGACGGCGCGTAAGTACGATTACGTAATAATACAAAGTTCAAGCACGGTACCGCTTGACAACAAGGCTTCCTTCTATGATGCCGTACGTATAGCGGTTAAGAAAATACGTGAAGTAGGTGCCGAACCTATTTTGTACGCAACGCCTGCCCGTGAGCTTACCTCAACGTTCTTGATAAACCGCGGATGGTCGCACGAGGATATGCTTTACAGAATGGCGGCGCTTTATAGCGCTATAGGCGAAGAGCTTGGCGTTACCGTTTGTTACCCCGGTTTTGCGCTTGCAGAGGTTTATTTAAATACCGATCTTCGCGTGTTTATTGAAGGTGACAACATTTCTCACCCCGATAAACCCGGCGCTTACGGCATCGCACTTACTATCTTCGGCGAGATCTTCGGCGTTGATCCGTTGGATAATACTTACGATTACAGCGTTATGACCGCAGAAGAGGAGGCTATTGTAAAGCGTGCGGCTTCAATGGCGGTGTTCTATACGCCCCATATCCCGAAGGAGTTCGTAACGTCCTCCGTGGGCGTGACGCTTTTGCCCGACTCGGATGCCGAGGAAAATTAAGATAGGAGAGAGGATATAGAGATATTATGAAATATACGGCATTGGAATTTGAAATTATCAAAGCTACCTCCGAGGATATTATCACCACGTCTTCTCTTCATACGGGAATTCACCGTTTTGATAAGAGCAGCACCGATTCTAATTATGAGGGCGTGGCATCTACGCTTTTTGACAACGGAATTAATGAATTTTTCGATTTATAATCAGGGTAGAAAAGAGCGTTTGTTAAAACGGCGGTGACGTACCGTTAAACCGAATACCCGACAGCGGCAGCTTTTCCTTTTATTTAAGAGGAATCAAGCTGTCGCTTTTTATAAATTATAAGGCAAACAACTTAAATTTGCCGTAATCGGCTTGACTTAATGCGCGCGGTATGATAAAATTAAGAATAATAATATATAAGCTGAAGCTTATAAAATATAAATTTAAGAAATCGGACTTGATGAAATGAAAAAAACACTTAAAAAAATAGCATCGTTTTCGGTCGATCACGATATAATTTCAAAAGGAATATACGTATCGCGCATCGACGGTGATATAACGACCTACGACCTTCGCACCCGCGTACCTAATGCGGGAGCTTATATGGATAATCTCACTATGCACTCGCTTGAGCATATGTTTGCCACCTTCGTGCGTGCAAGCAAAATAGCGTCGGACGTCATTTATTTCGGACCTATGGGATGTCAGACGGGCTTTTATCTGCTTGTCAGAAACGCCGATAACGCCGTAGTGCTCTCGGTGGTAAAGGACGTGCTCAAGAAGATAACGGAGTACGAGGGTGAGATGTTCGGAAGTACTCGCGAGGAGTGCGGAAATTACAAAAATCTTGACCTCTCAGCGGCAAAGCTCGAGGCAAGACTTTACCTTTCAGCCCTTGACGCCAAAGAAAACGACTTCATATACGGAGGGAAATAACTGTGACTGTTGATATAGGAATAATCGGCGCTATGGAGTCGGAGGTCGAAGGGCTTGTCGCGGCGCTTGAAGGCGTGAGAGAGGAAACGGCGGGCTCCGTTAAATTCTTTTTGGGCGAGGCGTTCGGCAAACGCGTCGCGGTGACCCGTTGCGGAGTCGGTAAGGTGTTTGCGGCTCTTGCGGCGGAGGCGATGATAATCAAATACTCGCCAAAGCTCATAATAAACACGGGCGTCGGCGGTGCGCTTGCGAGAGGGCTTAATACGACCGACGTGGTAATAGCGGACAAGCTCGTAGAGCACGATATGGATACCTCGCCACTCGGCGATCCGAAGGGGCTTATCTCGGGAATAAACAAGATATATTTCGACGCGGACGAACGCTCCGTTTCCCTGCTTTCCGAAATAGCGAGGGAGAAGGGGATAAACGCGACGGTCGGCACTGTTGCCTCGGGTGATAAATTCATTGCTAAAAAAGAGGATAAGGATGCGATAGTAAGAGAGTTTTCCGCCTCGGCTTGCGAGATGGAGGGCGGCGCGATAGCCCACGTTGCGTACGTAAACTCGACCCCCTTCGCCGTAATAAGAGCAATTTCCGATTCCGCGGACGGCGAGGCAACTATGGATTACCCGACGTTTATGCCGATAGCGGCGAAGATCTCCACGGAACTCACCCTTGAACTCATAAAAAAATATTAAACAGGGCTTGCGTATTCGAAAGGCCAAAAAGAAAAAACAGAAGTGTTGTTTAAAAAGCGCAGCACCTCTGTTTTTTAGTTTTACTTTGATCAAATCCGAGCTTTTTCTTTCGCCGTTTTCCGGAGAGAGAAACGCTAATGGTATAAAATAAAGAAAAATGCTGTTACGGCGGCGAGTTTTTTGTATCTTCGCCGACGTTTTTCCAGAATTCGTCGAGCCTCGCTCTCAATTCCTTCGCGTCTTGGCAAAATTCAAAATCGCGCCAAAGGTCGGGAATGCTCTTCTTGTATATCGGGTCGGCAAAGCGGTCGTCTATGAGCACCACGACACCCTTATCTCCCTCGCGTCTTATAACTCTTCCTGCGGCTTGAAAAACCTTATTCATACCAGGATAGATGTAGGCGTACTGCTTGCCCTCGTCGCATTTTTCGTCGTAATAAGCGGCGATCGCCTCGCGCTCGGTGGAGAGGGATGGCATACTGATTCCGACGATCACGGCGCCGATGAGGCTATCCCCCACAAGGTCTATTCCTTCGGAATAAATGCCTCCCGTCACGCAAAACGCTACAAGATACGTGCCGTCGTTGTTTTCAAACTCGGAGAGGAAGTCGCGTTTTTGTGACGGCGACATATCTTTCGTTTGTAAAAGAACCTTTATTTTCGGGTATTTTGCGGAAAACGCCCGCATAAGTGCCTCGGAATAAGCAAAAGACGGCGAAAAGACCATATAGTGTCCTCTTTTTGCGGAAACGCAGGCGGCGATCGCGCGGCACACGGCAAGGAGCGTGTCTTCTCTTTCCGAAATTCTCGTGCTGATCCTATCCATCACGCTTACGCAGAGCTGAGATGAATCAAACGGGGAGTCTACCAGAAGAGTGGAAGAGCTTCTGTCGTCGCCGAGCACTGATCTGTAATACGATATCGGAGCGAGAGTTGCGGAAAAGAATACCGCAGCGTGACCGCGTGAGAGTCTTTCCGATATCGGATTCGACGTATCTATGCAAAAAAGCTTCAATGTGACGTTTCCGTCTTCCGCGTAAATAAACGTTTCGTAACCGCCGTCAAAGAGCGCGAGAGCGTCGTTCACTTTTCCGATTTTGGCTGAAAATTCTCTTATCGTGCGAACCCTTACGTCGCGTTTGTCATCGTCCGCGCGCAGGGCAGAGAATAACTCAGCCTCCGCTTTCCGTGAGAGCTCTTCAAAAATGGAATAAAGCTCTGACGGAGGCTCGGAAACGTGGGCGAAACCGCACGCCCGTCCGTCTTTATCTTTTCTGATTTCGTCCTTTACGTACGGATAAAGTAATTCGCCGAAGAGCTCCGCTGCCTTCGCCGCCGCTTTTTTTAATGCGGAATGTTCTCCGAAAACGGGATCGAGTGCGGGGGCTGCGAGATCTGAATGTGAAATTTCAGCAGAGTACATTTCGCGTGCCCTGTCGGGAAGATTGTGAGCTTCGTCTATCAAGAAGAAGTAACGCCCGCCGCAGTCAAAATAACGCTTGATATATACTCTCGGGTCGAAAAGATAATTGACGTCGCAAATAATCAGGTCGCAAAGCTCGGAGTAGGTCAGAGAAAGCTCGTGCGGACAGACCGAAAAGGCGTCGGCATACGCAGAAAGCTCCGCATCGGTTACTACGGCAACGTCCGCGGCAAAAAGAGCAAGGGCTGCTGCGTTGACCTTTTTTTCGCCCTCTGACGGGCAGAGCCTCTTGCTTTCTTTACACAAAAGACCGCGCTTGCATATCCGCTCCTTCGCACCTATCATAACGGCTTTTATTTTAATACCGCATCTGCACATAGCTTCGGTGCAATCCTTTGCGGCACGCGCCGTGGTAGTTTTTGGCGTAAAGTAAAATATTTTTTCTCCGCGCTCTGCTCCGAGCGCGCGCACGGCGGGATAAAGGACGGAGACGGTTTTTCCCGTTCCCGTTGGAGCTTGAGCAAACAAAGTGCCACCCCGTGTTAAATTTCTATATACCGTTCCTATAAATTCCCGCTGTCCCTCTCTTACCTTGCCGTAAGGAAAACGCGCGTCCTTCATAGACGGAAGGCGCACCTTCAAGCGGTCGATTTCAGGCTTCGCGCACTCCGAGATCAGGTGCAGGCATCTATCAAAAAAGGATGACAGCTTTTTAAGCGGCACCCTCTCTTTCGTAGTGATGCGCTCGCCGCTTGCTTTGTTTATGTAAACTATGGTTAACAAAACCGAGTCGATGCCTTTTGCTTGTGCAAGCATAAAACCGAGGATAAAAGCCTCGCCTCTTGCGCGGCTTATCTCTTCTTTCGTGGGTGCGCTTTTTTCGGCGGCAAAGGCTCTTACGGTGTAAAGCTCGTCCTCTTTTACTCCGTCGGCTCTTCCGCTGATCAGGAGGGTGCTGCCGTCAAGAGTTGCCGTATGGGAGAGCTCTTCGCTCGTAAGTCCCTCGGACAGAAATTTTTGCGGCTCAAGCTCGGATTCGGGTCTTTGAGGGCCGAATGGGGTGGGGGCGTGTGTAGGAATTCCACGTCTTGCGCTTTCTACGAATTCCGCGACGGAAACGTAGAATTCATCTTTTTCTCTATCGTATCTCAAGCTGCAAAGCGCCCCCCTTCTTATAATTTAACCGCTTATATTTTAACACACGGCGCACCGAATGTCAAGCGATGCGCCGTGTGTATTATTTACGTTTTTGAGCGTCTTAGCTCCTTTTGATATTCTTTCGGTGTCTTTCCGTATATTTCTTTGAATTTTTTTCTGAAAAAGCTGCAGTTCTCGTATCCTACTTCTTTGATTATATCGCCGACGCACTCATCCTTTTCAAGCAGCGCCGCGGCTTTTCGGCAGCGCTCTGTCAGTAAAAGCTCTGTAAAGGAATATCCCGTCGTTTCTTTCACGAGGGCTGCCGCGTAAGTGCGCGAATATCCGAGGACCGTCGAGAGCCCCGAGAGCGATGCGGTCTTCGGACACGAGGTTATATATTCTTCTATTTTCTTCTTCATAAGAGATTTTCTATCTTCCGTATCCGTGCGTGACGGTATTAAGGAAGGAAGTATTTCTTCCACTTCTTTCAGGTACGGAACAGACGCCGACGCGCCGAGGCGTGATACGGTAATAGCAGAGGCGGCGCTTGCGTATTTCAATGCTTCTTTTACGCTTTTGCCGCTTGAAACGAACGAGATAAAATATCCCGTGAAGGTGTCGCCTGCGGACGTTGTGTCTTTTGCTTCTACGCAAAACGCCGGCATTTCCGTCATTTCATCTTCGGTAAAATAAACGGAGCCGCGCGAGCCGAGGGTAAGTACGACTCTGAGGCTTGGATATTTCGCGCGAATAAAGCCGATAAATTCGCGCGTGTCGCTCTTGCCCGATATTTCCCGCGCTTCAGTTTCGTTTAAAATAAGATATCCGACGCAGGAGAGGTCAAGGGCGGTTATGCGCTCGTTTATCGGTGACGGATTTAAAACCGAGATCATACCGATCTCCTTTGCTCTTGTGAGAATGTGATCCACGTGCGGTATCTCGTTTTGTAAAATAATAAAATCGCCCTGCTCGAAATTTGACAGCACCTCGTCTATGTAATCCTCCGTAACGCTGCCGTTCGTTCCTTCGAAAACGCAAATGCAGTTCTCACCGTTCGAATCTACTTGAATTATGGCGTGACCGCTCTTACCTTTTTCCGTTTTCAAAAATCTGACGTCGACCCCCGCAGCCACGAGAGTATCCTTAAGGAACGTGCCGTCCTCGCCTATTATACCTGCGTGATATACGCTGACGCCTGCCTTTGCAAGCGCTATCGACTGGTTCAGCCCCTTGCCGCCCGCAAAGACGTCAACGCTCCTTGCCGCGAGAGTTTCTCCTGCTTTTATTATGTGATCTACTGCGTAAACGTGGTCCACGTTGCACGAACCGAAATTTAAAACTTTCATCTTTTCGTCCTTTCACTAAAAACTTGTGTAAAAAGTTCTTTTCTTTAATATACCATATATAAAAACGTTTTTCAAGACCCTTTAGCGCCGGAAAACAGACCGATTCGATGAAAAATGTACTTTGTAAATTTTCGACTTAATACATTGTGTTCATATATGTGTGGTAAAATAAGCTTATAAAACGGAGGTGGTTTTATGAAAAAAATAACGGAAGAAGCGATAAGACGTTACGAAACTAATCTTTTTATTTGCGAAAAAGCGCCGTCTACCGTCAGTAAGTATATTAAGGACGTACGGAACTTCTATTTGGTGCTTGGCGACAAGGAGCTTGAGAAGCGTGACGTAATATTTTACAAGCAAAGCTTAGAGGCTCGGTACGCTCCGACGAGCGTAAACGCGGCACTTTCGTCCATTAACGGATTTTTCAGGTTTATGGGCTGGCACGACGTCACGGTGAAGAGCCTGAAGCTCCAAAAGCAAATATTCATTTCCGAAGAAAAGGAGCTATCCAAAACGGAATACGAAAGGCTCATACGGGCGGCAAAGGATTCAAAAAACGAAAGACTTTATTTGCTGATGCAGACCATATGCTCAACGGGGATCAGAGTTTCGGAGCTTGAATATATCACGGTGGAAGCGCTTGGGGGCGGCATAGCGAGAATAAACTGCAAGGGCAAGCAAAGACGGGTATTTTTGCCGCGCAGGCTCTGCGATTCGTTAAAAAAATATGCAAAATCAAGAAAAATAAAAAGCGGTCCCGTTTTCGTAACGAAAAACGGAAACCCGCTTGACAGATCTAATATATGGAGCGATATGAAAAGGCTATGCAAAAGTGCGGGTGTTTCCGAGAAAAAGGTTTTTCCGCATAACCTTAGACATCTATTTGCAAGAACCTATTACTCTTTGCAAAAGGATATAGTAAGGCTTGCCGACGTGCTCGGACATTCGAGCGTGAACACCACGAGGATATATACGGCAGAGGGCGGAGCCGTGCACAGACGCCAGATACAAAAGCTCGGGCTTCTTTTTCTTGAGCCTTGCTAAAATAAAAATACCACATAATTATCATTAAGTGGTAATACATAACTATTTGTGCTTGAATTATAACACAAATAGCATCTCCTGTCAATAGTTTTTTAAATAAATATGAACATTTTCGAATTGTAAATTGATTTGCAGAGCAAAAATAAAAATAGGAAAATGACCAATGAATTCCAATTTTTTCATTGGTCTTTTAAGTCGCACGCATCGAACGTGCGTTTTTTTGTTTTTTAAGAATCAAATACCACTTAATGATAATTATGTAGTAAATGAATTTTTTGAAAGGAGGGGAATGCTGAATGGTTAAAATGAAGGCTGACGGCTGCTCAAGACTCAAGTATCAAAGTCCGGAGATAGAGCTTTTTATTAAGCTTGAAGGTGACGTGATCAGCACGTCGGGAAAGGACGAGGATCAGGGTGAATGGGACGAGCAGAGCACGAACGTCAGAAGCTCCAACCCTAATTTATTTTATTTATAATAATAGAAAGGACAGTTAAGAAAATGAAAAGAATCAAGAAATTTTTAATGCCTATCGCGCTCGTTATGCTCATTTCTCTCACTCTTCCGATGATGTTCGTGGGCGCGGAATCCGAGGGAGCAGACGTGCAGATAGACATCGGTTACTGCAACCTCTCGTTCAAGGATTCTGTCCGTATAAAGTACGCGGTATCCACAAGCGAGGCGAATACCTCTCTTCTTATATGGACGGAAGAGCAGAGCGAATATACTTACGGAACGCACACGACCGAGCTTAAAAACGCTTATAACGACACCATAAGCGGCGCACCTTATAAGGTGTTTGACTATAACAGGCTCTCCGCAAAGCAGATGACCGACGTCGTTTACGCTCGCGCATACGCGGTAGTGGACGGTGAAGCTCATTACAGCGAGGTCGTTAAGTACAGCATTCTTCAGTACGCCTACAACAAGCTCGGCAAGACCGCCGAGGGCTCGGATAACGCGGCTCTTTGCGAGATGCTTGAAAAAATGCTTGACTACGGCGCATCCGCGCAGAAATACTTTGATGAGTACAAGATAGACAGACTCGCAACGGCTGAGTGGTATCAGGTAAAGCTTACGGCAGGAGCGATAAGCGACGGCTCGAATCACGGTCTTTACCTTCCCGGTGACAAGGTGAAGATCACAGCACCCCTGACAGATGCCGACGGCGCGACCTTCTCCCACTGGGCAGATGCTGACGGAAACAAGCTGTCCTCCGACGCGTCCTGCGAGATCACCGTGGGTGAAAAGAACGTAAGCCTTACCCCCGTTTACGTTAAGTATTCTTCGGGACTTGAATTTGACAGTAACGGCGACGGAACTTGCTACGTAGTAGGTATGGGCGAGTGCGGCGATACCGAGCTCGTTATTCCTCCGAAATCTCCCGACGGCGATACGGTTATAGGAATAGACGGTAGCGCTTTTGCGAGCCAGCCGATAGTGAGCGTTTATATCCCCGACACGGTAACAGAGATCGCAAGAAGAGCCTTCAACGGCTGTACCGCTCTTACCGACGTTTATTATGACGGCAGCGCCGACGCCTGGAGTGCTATAAGCATTTCTTCGGGCAACGATCCCCTTACGTCCGCAACTCTCCACCTCGCCGTGGTTGAAAGCTTTACGGTAACGTTCGTTGACTACGACGGCACGGTTCTTAAAACCGAAATGGTAAAGTCGGGCGACGCTGCCACAGCCCCCGACGAGCCTTCAAGAGCGGGCTTCGTATTCAGCGGTTGGGATTCCGACTTCTCCCTTGTAACGGGCGATATTACCGTCACCGCGAAGTATGAAGAGATCGCCGAGTCCACCGTTTACGTTAACAGCACGAAGGTAAGTGCCGACGCAGAAAGCGTTGACGTCGTTATCTCTATCGCAGCCAACCCGGGTATCGCATCTCTCATTCTTGAAATAGAGTTTGACGATACGCTCTTCACTCTTTCGAAGGTGACCTTCGATCCCGCCTTCGGAAGCTACGTAACGGCGCCCGAGCCCTTCGGCAATCCTCAGAAGATAAGCCTTATCAGCCCCCTTGCCGATATTGATGCAAGCGGAGCACTCGTAACTCTTACGTTCACCCTCGCCGACGGTGTCGAGGCGGGCGACGCAAGTGATATAAAGCTTAATCTTGACGCGGAGAACACGTTTAACTCCGATTTCGACCCCGTCAGCTTCACCGTCCTTGACGGAAAGGTAACGGTTATATAAGACTATTTATAATAAAAGGAAGGATTTTGAGCTATGAAGAAAATAAGCACAAAAATCATCTCCGCTATCATAGTCCTTATGATGCTCGTCAACATCATTCCCATCGCGATATTTGCCGAAGAGCTTAAGAGCGATGAAGTGATGACCGTTTCCGCATCGGAAACCTGGGGCGCCCCCGGTGATAGCGTGAAGATCAACGTAAACCTTGAAAATAACCCCGGTATAGCTTCGATGAAGATATTCGTTGCTTACGACGAGTATCTTACGTTGACGGCAGTTGAATTTGACAGCGACTTCGGTGCGTATGTAACCGCGCCCGAGCCCTTTGCAAATCCTCAGCCCCTCAGCTATATAAATCCCACGTCCGAAACAACGGCTGTCGGTACTTTTGCGACACTTACCTTTAAAATCGCGGAAAATGCTCCCGATAATTATAATGCCACTATCAGAATAACCTGCGATGAAGAAAATATATTCGATGAGAATTACGATCCCGTTGCGGTTGAAACCAAAGATGGATTCGTCACCGTTTATCACGGTATCCCGGGAGATATGAACAGCGACTTGAAGGTAAATAACCAAGACGCTATCCTCTTGTTTCGTCACGTCGCCGGTTGGAGTGTTGATATTGATCCTCTCGCTCTTGATTTTAACGGTGATAATAGCGTTAATAATAAGGACGCGATCTCGCTCTTCAGATACGTAGCAGGTTGGACGGAGGATTTCGTTCCGAATTACGGCGAGGTACATACGCATAAATTGACCTATAACGAGGCGAAGGATGCAACTTGTACCGAAGACGGAAACGTTGCTTATTATCAGTGCGATGAATGCGATAAGTGTTACAGCGACGAGAAGGCGAAAACGGAAATCAGCACCTCTGACGTTGTAATATCCGCTATCGGTCACGACGCAGTGATAGATGAGGCGTTGGCACCTACCTATGAAAGCACCGGTCTTACGGAAGGCTCGCACTGCGGCGTCTGCGGAGAAGTTCTTAAGGCACAGGAAGAAATTCCGATGCTTGAAGCAGATTATTACTCTGTTACTTACAAAAATGTGAAAACCGCAACTATTCCCGAAGGCTTTGACAGATACGCATCGCATAAGGGATTGGCGTCGCTTCCCGAAATTTCAGTTCCGGGTTATAACTTCCTCGGTTGGTTTGATGGCGAGAATAGAATTGAGAAGATCGCCGCCGGAAGTAACGAAAACGTAGTTCTGGAAGCAAGATGGGAAATAATAACTTACACTATTACGTATTACTGTGGAAATGGACTTAATTCCCCTAATAATATTACGTCGTACGATGTGAACACTTCTTTTGTTTTGGTTGATGCAACATTAAAAGGCTGTCGCTTCTATCGTTGGGTAGATCAGAACGGGGAACCGATAACAAAGATTGAAAGAGGAAGCGTTGGAGATCTTATTTTAACGGCTGAGTATAAAGAAAACAGATATATCACAGTGCCGATTTCGGAAATAGAGACACCGAAGCACGATAGTGAAGTTGCATTTGCTGAATATGATTCAGAAAGGAATCTATACAAATACGTATACTATTTAGGTTATGTTTCAAATGTTCCTTTGACTCAGACCTCGGGAGTTTTTTATAATGGTATTGGTGATGTATCAAGCGGTTTGACGGTTGTTACTGCATCTCAAACAAGTATTGAAAAAGGAATCTCAGCTTCGAAGTCGTATACTCTTTCAAGTGAACTATCATCTACTATTACAGCGAAGGAAGAAATAGAGATACCTGGTTCAAAAACATCTATCGATGCTTCTGTTTCTGCATCATTAGGAACGACGGAAACGGTTTCTGAGACTGCAAGTATAAGCAAGGCGATAACTAGGTCGGAGCAATTATCAAAAGATGTTTCGATTACAATTCCTGACAATTCCCCGGTTGGTTATTACCGTATTACTTATATGGGAACGTTGGATATGTATATTGCCGTAGTATACGATCCGACAAACGATCAAATTGATATTGTTGAATATTCACTTTTGAGAGATGATACGTTGTTCTCGCTTGATTATTCTCAAACAGCTGATTTTGGTGGTTATAGCTCTGATGAATTTGAATTTGTTATACCCACCGAAGTTCAAGAACACATTTTGTATCTATCTGAAGGATCTGAAGGATTTATTTCAGAAATTAACGGAAACGAATGTGTGATCAAGGCTTATGAAGGAACGGATGTAAATGTTAAAATACCGACATATTATAAAGGAAAGAAAGTAACGGCATTTGATACCGGCTTGTTTGCCGGCAATACATCCGTTATATCCGTTACCTTCGGTGAAGGTGTTACCTCTATTCCAAATGGTGCATTTGAAGGCTGCACTTCGCTCAAATCGGTTGTATTTAATGGCAATTTAACTGAAATCGGAGAAAAAGCTTTTAGCGGATGCACGACACTTGAATTTGATATTTCTGATACTGTCACAAGTATAGGAAATTTAGCATTTAACGAATGCGAAAGAATAGATAATGTTATCCTTTCCGAAAATATTACGCTGTTAGGAGATTCGGTATTCAATGCCTGCGGAACGCTCGTACTTACGGTTAATAGTTCTAATTTGGAAGTGGTTAAAAATGCTGTATTATCGGGTGCCACTAATACTTGCGTTAATTGGATATATAGCGATATTTCTAAGAACGCGGACTGTGTTTTAACAGTACCCGAAACACAAACATTTAAGTTTAACGGAAATCATCAAACTTTCAATAATTTGTGCATAATTTCAATGGCTGCGGACACCGCTATCGAGTATGTAACAATAAACAACACTACAGGTGAGAATGCGCTTGAATTCGCTTCAACTAATGTTAATTTGCGTTCTTTAACTGTTACGTCTAACAAAATTGCATTAAATTTGTTGGCAGATTCCGTTAATTTAAGCATAGGTGAGAATGTGACTCTGACAGCAAAAAACAGTTCTGATGGATTAAAAGCAAACGATATTACGATATCTTCTGCGGTAGGCGAGTCGGTAAAACTCTATGTAACAGGCGGTGCAGGAACTCCCGGCGGTAATGGCATAAATGTGAACGGCACTTTAACGGTGATGGGATATATCGACCTTAACGTTAAAGGGGGCAACGGCTTTAGAGGAAATGATGGCAACTGCGCGGACCATCAAGGAGATGATGGCGAAGACGGAGGAGCTGGTTTTGCCGGTGGAAATGGTGTAAATGCTGACGAAGTACAAATAATTTCCGGAGTCATCGTAATTGAAGGCGGATCCGGAGGACAGGGCGGATCCGGTGGATGCGCTAATCCTGATTGGGGCGGCAAGGAATACGGCGGTGACGGCGGTGCAGGAGGTAAAGGCGGCATTGGACTGTATGCGAACTCCCTCGTTATAATCGGAGGTTCTTTGGATGTCACCGGAGGACAAGGAGGAAAAGGCGGTGACCGAGGAGGATTGTATGACGAGAAAGTTTACGGTGAGTATGGTAGCTATGGTTACGGTGGTTCTGGCGGCGCTGCAATAAATGATACCTGTGTAATTGAAGACGACACTGACTCAATAACAATTAATAATGGATCAAACGGCGGAGTAGGAACCGGAGAGGACTGTCGCGACCATTAAACATTGCTAAAACAATATAGCACACAAAACGGATGCCTCGTTTGCGGGGCATCCGTCCTCTTTTTTATTCGTTCTTTCGGCGTTTTTTCAGCTTGGTGTGCCGAGGCCGTTTTCGCGCGTTTTAAAGAAGCTTTCAAGTATTCGCGCCTTGGTTTCGAGCCACGTGGGCTTCGCCTTTGAGGAAAAGACGATTCCCGCGATATATCCGCGAATGCCGATTATCGGCAGGGCGCAGAGCTTCAATATGCCGTTTATGACGTCGGCGGCGCTCATTCCGTCCTTGACGCTGAGCACGACCGACACCGTCACGCACATACACACGACCGAGGGCAGGAGCTTTATAAAGGAGCGGAGAAATTTCCCGTGCTCGGGGTCGTAGAGCTCACGCGACGTTTCCTTTCTATCGAAGGAGAGGAGCGTTCTTGCCGTCAGTGGGAAGATCCGCATTCTTTTAACTCGCATAAAGATCCACGCCTCGCGAAGGGATCGCGGTCTTGCGATGCTTGGAAGATCCTCGGGAGAAAGGCCGTAGCAGATCAGAAGATTTCTCTTCCTTGATTCAAGCTCGCGCCTTGAATAATCCTCGCAGAAAAGGCGCAGCTCGGGTATCATTTCGCCCGAAATTTTAACACGGGTACCCATATAACGCGCTTTTGCCGCCTTGTATTCCTCGCTCTCCTCGCCTTTTTTCTCTCCGACGTCAAGCAGGGAAAAGTATATGACGTAAGCTGACACTATCATAACGGCAAGGGTGCTGAAATAGCTGTCGCTGAAGCTGCCGCGTATCGCCACGTCGGTAAATGTGACGAGGCACGCGACCGAGAGTGCTATTGCGGCTACCGCTTTTCCAAGATTTGAGATAATGGAGCTGACACCGCCCGTAAAGAAAACGCTCTCGTCTGAAAGAAGATCGTCAAGCTTCGTGCTCATTCTTCGTCACGCTCCTCTTTTTCATCCGTATAAGAGAGTCTGAAGAGCACGGCGCCTATCAGGTTTGAAATAAATCCGATCGCCGAGATGACGGTCATTTCATCCGCTATGCGTGAGAGGGAGAAGAAGATTATAAAGACCGCGAGCCACAGGATATAAGACGCGGGAGATGAAAAGGCGCGCTTGAGAAAGTTAAGTATAGGCTTGGCGGCGATGATAATAAGCAAGAGAGCAAAGCCCGAAAGCACGCTGCCGTCCCGCGCCTCCTTCCAAACGGGGAAGTAAGAGATTACAGCCGCAAGAGGGGGCAGGGTGCAGACTAAAAGTCCGAGCAGGTAAAGAGGGAGCTTGCGCGGTCTTTTTTTCATATCTCGTCAGCCTCCGCTTTCTCTCCGATGAGGCGCCGCATCTTCTCAACTCTTCGTCCTACGGCATCCTTCTGATATTCCGGCATAGATGAGAACATAAATACGTCGTAAAGCAAGGACACCTGCTCGCCTATTACAGCGTTGATCTTTTCGCGCTCGACGGCTTCCGTGCAAAGATTTTCAAGGTCGACCTTCGCATTTTCGAGCATTTCTTCTATTTTCGAAAGCGCGCTTTCCGTTTTCTCAAGCCGCTCACTTATCTTTTCGGTAAAAGCGTCCTGAGCTCTTTTCGAAGAGTCCGAAACGTCCCTTATGTCGGACACCGCCGTGCCTATCGAGCTTATGCCCCTCTTAAGAGTTGGCATCATACCGCTTTTATACGCGATGCTGAGAATGAGCGAGCCGATGAAGGCAAGGGCGGATAGTATCTCGGAGGAATACGCTTTAAGCGCTTCGAATATTTCTTCAAAGACGTTTGCCCCCGCCGCTCCGACATCGCCCGCAGCGAAGACGGTAATGCACCCGCCGCACACGAAAAGCGCGCAGGCGGATATAAGTACTGTAAGAATTTTCGTTTTCTTTTTCATTTTATTTTCCTTTCTGTTCTTTAAAAAATCGTGGTGTGCGCGATCTTATCCGAGAGCGCTCTTATTTTAAGATCAAGCTCGGAGATGCGCTTTTGGATCTCCATCTCCTTTTGCATCAGAGCCCGCACTCTTTCCTCGGGCGTCGGTAAGAGCTTTACCGTGTTTCCCGTTTTTGAAAAGCCGTCGGCGGAAAGCTTCTTTTTCTCCTTCAGGAGGTACGGAGCGTATACCCCGTCACGCAGCTTTTTCATAGGAACGGCGCACTTGCCCTCTTTTACCGTAAGAGCGAGGGGACCGATAACCAGAGTGGCGTCGAAATTCTCGTCAAAGCATATTTCAAGAGCCTCGACGTCTGCCGTATCCGTAACACTTTTGGCTATCAGCTCTCCGTCGCGGGAAAAGTAGTTCACTCTGCTCATTCGCTCGCCCCCTTTGCCGCATACAAAGCCGCCTCGAGGATCTCTATTCTGCTGTACAGCTCGCTTACGTGCTCCGCGAGCGTTTTTTCAAAGAGCATAAGATACGACGAGAGCGCGCCGCTCATCACGTCGTCGAAGAAATCGCTCAGGGTGTGCCCGTCGGATATGCCCGTCTTGACGGATTCACAGATGCCGCCCTCTGTCGCGTGAATATCGTCTATAAGAGCGTTGTATCTTTTGACGATAAACAGCGGCAGCGCGTCGAACGCTTCCTTCATTTTCGTCGCCGAATAACCGTAGCCGCCGTATCTTGCTTCGGCGTTGGGACGAGAGGGAAGAGAGGCGATCTTCATATCCTTTATCTCGTCGTTTAAAATTTTTGTCGCAGTCATTGCTTGTTCCTTTCTTTACTTATTTTTTTGTTTTATATCTGTAACTGATCTCCGATATACTTATCGGCGCTCTGAACGAATCGGAGCTTATTGTTATCTCCTTGGTCAGCCAATTTTTACTGTCGTCGTTCACGTAAACGAAGGACGCGCCGTCGGTGTCGAAGCAAAGCGACTCAAAGTTGATTTCGTGAAAATCAAGTGCGGCTGTCGGAAGATATTCTGCCGTTATATCGTGTTCGCGGTCATCGGTCCGTATTTTACAGCTGATATTTCCTCCGCCGACGGCTCCCGTTTTTATTACGAAGGAACTCGGCACGGTGCTTTTTTTCACGCCGGGCAAACCGCAATCGCAGGGCTTGGTCCTTAAAACGTACGGAACTCTTCTTGAGCAAAAGTCGTAGAAGTAGGGGTGTATTTTGTCACCCATAAGAGCCTTGTACTGAGCTTCGTTAAATCCCGCGAGATTAGTTACGGTTGGCGGCGGCACGCCTCTTTTATCGTTATTAAAGACGCAAAGGTCGCCGCCCGTTGTTCCGAAGAAAAGAAGATTTCCGACGGAAAGAACGCAATCTGCGGGATAAAAAGTGCCGCTGCCGTATTCTCCTGTCAGATATACCGCGTATTTTTTCTCGGGGTCGTCGGCGTCGTTTATGTAGTAAAAAACACCGTACTTGCTGTCGGTTGCTCTGTGTATTCCGCTGTTAGTTTTTTTGTTCGGGTTTTCGTTTACAAGATAGCCGTCGGGCGCAAAGCTCATAAAGTCCCACAAGGTCGAATTGTTCTTATACGCGCCGATTCCCGTAAGGTAGTACCAAGGGATCTCTTCCGAGCCGCTTTTTAAGTCTGCAAGATAAATCTCCGAGCCTATTTGAAGGACGATATATCCGTTCCAGGCGGTAAAGCGCGCGGATGACAGGTCGGTGTTTTTCAGCAAAAGCGAGTTTATCTTTTCCGAAATGCATTTTGCTGAGCGCAGACCGTAATTTCCTCTTTTCAAGGAATATACTCCCGTATCGCAGAGAAGAAACGTTTCGTCAAGATTGGATATAGCCTCGGCTCTTGCTCCGAGCCCCGTGTGAACGTAGGAAACGGGATACGTTCTTTGCAAAAATCCGTCCTCATCCTTTCCCTCGTGATAGAAAATACCGCCGCCACCGTCATCTTTGACCTTCATAACGACAAGTGCGTCGGACGTCGCACAGAGAGATGACGTTTCATATCCCGCGGCTCCGTCGTCAAAATAAGAAAGCGAGCCGAAATAGAGATCGGTTCCCGTATTTTCAGAGGTGTCAAGCGAATAAAATACCGTGTTCGGATATTTTGGATTCCCCGAGAGGAATATTCGCCCGTCGAAAAATACGGACCGAGTACAGGCGGAGATGACGCTGCTGTCGCCGAGCGCTCTGGAGATGAAATCCACGCCTTCGTCGTATTCGTTGTATCTATCGTAGGAAACGGTTCCGAAAACAGTACATTCCACCCCTTCGGGTGAGCTTTCGGCAGAGCGTGTGAAATACATTCTGCATTCGCTTCCGACGTTTTCGTATTTCGGAGTGTAATACATAATGTTGCCGTCGAAGGTAAACGAGGTTATTTTCTCAAACTTCGTTCTTACGGTAAAATAGTAATCCACGGCAGGGCGCGGCGAGGAATAAACGGGAACGAACGCGCTGAGATCTTCTTTATTTATAACTCCGTCAAATTCGTAACCTTCCATTTCGTAATGGATAGTTTCAAGCGAATCGGCGCCTGAGAACGGCAACATACCGACCTCCTTGAGATTCTTTCCTATAAATACCTCGGTTAAGGCGTAGCAATTCAAAAAAGCGCCGTTGTCTATCATCTCTATGCTTGAAGGGCAATAAACCGTGCGCAGATTTTTGCAAAGGTAAAACGCCATTCTCCCTATTCTCGTAAGTCCGTCGGCGATATAAACGTTGACTATTCTTTGATTTTCCGCGAAAGCCGTGTTCCTTATTTCCGTTATTCTGTAGTATTTATCGCCTGTTTTGGCGTATTTCGGAATATATATACTGCCGCTTGCGGTCGAATCGATACCGATGACGGAGCACGTGGACGAGGAGTCGTCAAAATGGTACTGAAGCTCGGGGGTTGCGCGATAGTGCTTGTCGCGCTCTTTGATAACGTACGATTCTTTGAAGCTCGCCGTCAGGAGATTACGTTGCTCAAAGGGCTTTCCGTTTTTGAACGTGGTAGGCACGTATGCCTGAGTGTGGGAGTCATCTATCAGGTCCGCGGAACCGTCCGGCATAATCCTGACGATGTGTTCTCCGTCCATAACGAACAAGGCGCCGCCTTTGTTGAACGCGTGGCTCCTCGTGTCGTTTACCGTCGCTATCGGGTTCAGAGTATCAAGAACGTCCTTCTCGTTTACGTTGAATCTGTAAAGTCCCGTTCCTGCGTGCACTATCACGTATTCCTCTTCAAAAGCGCATTTCTGAACGAAGATAGAGTGGATAGCGGCACCAAGGCTCACAAGCTTTCGGAAACCCGGTATGCTCTCAAGCGCACCGCCGTCCTGCTCGTGATCTATATACATATTTTCCGTATACGCGAAGGAACCGTCGTCTCGGGAAACGCGTCCGTCTTTTATACCCGTACCGAATCCGAAGGAAACGGTACGTCCGTTATTTTTATGCTTTGCCATTTACGCCCACCCCGTAGTATCAAAGTATTTATCCGAAAACGATCCGAGGCAAGACTTCGAAAACGATCCGACGCTTCTCCTGTACTCTTTAAGGAGCATCTCGGCGGTATCGCTCTCCGCATCTCCTATCATATACGCCGCCGTCAGGAGAACGAGCGGTGTTTGCGCTTCGGGGATAACGGGTATCTCAAAGTCGGGAACGTCAAGGCTGATTTTCGGAGCTCTTCTTTTGTAGGAAAAATGCACCTCACCTGAAAAGTTTTTCGGACAGACGAGGTATTCGTTTTCGATCGTTATATCGCCAAGAGGTGCTCCGTCCGCGTCGGCGGGGTAGGTGATAGCGCGTGAAAAATCGTCGATAAGGTCGTTGATATTGACGCGGCGCTTCTTTCCGAGGACTGGTATATCCTCGATGCGCGTGCTCTCCCTTTCCGAAAAGAAAGCGATATTCCGTACGGTAAAGGCTGTTTTTCCGGATATTTCAAGAAAGCCCTCTCCGAAAATAAAGCCTCTTATCACCGTTCCCCTACCGTCGATGCTGTGTGAACTTGAGCTCTCTTTATCTCTGACGTCTATCCGTCCCGAGCCGAAAACCGTCATACTGTACGCCTTGCCGCAAAGGGGTATGCGCTCGATCTCATTTGCTTTGTGGCGTATTTCTTCAATATGGCGCATAATTTTCGGAGCGCTCAGGAAAAACGACGCCCTGCCAACGGAATGCATATCCGAGAAGATCGCTCCGAGAGCTATTCCCGCAGCCGAGATAAAGGCCTCCTCGTCAAAGTAATCGTATTTTTCCGTAAGACTTTTTACGGCTGACGATAGTTCTTTTACTGTCATTTTGTATCATCCTTTCTAAGTTTTTCAAATCGGGCTGCCCACGAGTTTTAGCGGAGGCAGCCCGAAGAGGGAAGAGAGGGCTTCCCTCATTTTAGCGTTTTGACGGTCATTATCAGAACGAGCTTGCTCCCGCTGCGCTTTCGCTGTTCGCCGCAACGAGGATTATGTGCTTGTAGGTTCCGAAGCCGACGCCGAAGCGGCATCTGCCGTTCCAGATGTAATTGCCCGTGTGATGATCCACCCAGTTGGTCACGGTGAGAGGCACGCGGTTGAAGAACATATTGCCCGCAAGGTTTTTGTTAGCCTCGCTCGACATTATCATAAATCTGTCATCGCTTGCCTGCCAGCCGGGAAGGACTACCACGTTCCAATTGCCGAAGTGGAGGTTGATGTCGTTGTAGCCGTTGCCGAGCGAGCCGAGCGAACCGCAGGTCTTCTTTACTACCGATTCAAGAGCGGGGCGGTTGCCCGGGAGGATCACGGTGTCGCCCGAGTATCCGAGCGGATCGCCGTTTTCGTCCTTCATATTTCTGAGCTTCATAGACGACGCGCTGAGAATTTCCTCAAACGCCTCGGTAGAGGGCGCGCCGCTCGTGCCGAAGAGCTTGCCCGCGAAATAGTTGGATTGCGTTCCCGTATTCGCCGAAGGGGTATTATCCGAGCCCCAGACGTGAGATGAATTGAAGAGGGGAAGATCGTCGGAGGTCGTAAGGTCTATTCTCGTTCCCGCAAAATCGACGGAGTCGTTCGTTGCGCTGAAGAGCGCAGTCTCGCAGATCTTGTTGACGGTCTTGTAATACGCTCTTGCAAAGTTTTCCGCTCTGCGCTTCGCGTCGCTTGCTATACCGTAGTTTGCGTCCTCCATCATCTGTGCGCTGATCACGAATTCCTTCATAAACTGGATGTGCTCGATGAACTTCTTATACGTATCGGCAACGGTGTCCTGCTCGGCGGCAGCCCCCTCTTCCGTCGCGCCGAAAACGTCAAAGTCGTTCTGACCTATAATGGTTTCGCCGAACTTGTTGCTCTTTTCGACGTTGAAGAGCCAATCGCAAACGCCCCCCTTCTTGGTGAGCAGGTCGCTCTCGTGCTCGATTATCATTTTAATGGGAGTTTCAAGCTTGCCTACGGCTCCGGGTGCAAGGCTTGAATTCTTAGAATAAATTATCATTATTTCTTTCCTTTCTTTTTAGAAAATTATCTTTGTTTTGTAACCTTTTGGTATAGATTTCTTATCTCTTCGTCCGACATTCCTCCGAAGAGTTCTCTCGCTTCGCTAAGCTCCGCCTGGCTCATTGCGGTGCTCGGAGCGTGAACGCTTCTCATAACGCTTGCACTTAAATGAGAGCGGTTATCGTAGGTGCGCTCGTCTCTTTTTGCCGTAGCGCGGAAAGCCTCTTTCGTGTCAAGCCCGAGTGTTCTGAGTTCAATATACCGCTTTTCATTCACAAGCTCCGAGAGACTTTTGCCCTCCGTGCCAAGGAACTGAGCGTGCAGGCACTCTTCCTCGGCGGCGATATCGAAGCCTTCGGCAACAGGGGCGCCTTCCTCTAGATTCCGAGTCGCTTGTTCGCTTTCTTCGGGGGAGAGGATCTCGGCTTCCTTTTCGTTTAATTCTTCCACTTTAAATATCACCTCCCCTTCGGTGCGCGCAGGTCGCCCTCTGTAACGGTTTTCACGCCCTTGGGGGACGAGTCGCTTTTCTTAGGTGCCCGTGACATACCCGTGTCAAGATTTCTGTATGCCGAGCACGGATCGGCTGTGTTCTTCTTCTTTTGCATTTTCTTCTCCTTTGTTATTCTGATGATCGTTTTTTTCCTTAACGATGCTTTGGAAATATTCTACGTTTTCCCTCGCGTAAGGGTAGTGAGCTCTTTCTTGGCTTTGCCAATATCTGAGGAGCGTGATGGGACTTGCGGGGTCTCCGAGTGTCCCTGAGGTGAGATTCGAAAGGTTGCGCTCCCAAAGAGCTTCTCTTTGGTATTCGCTGCCGTCGTTCAGGTCTACTGTGAAAAGATAGGCGTCATCGTAGTAGAATTCTCCGAGTCCCTCGTTATATTCAAGAAAATCGTAACGGCAGAAGGTCTCGGAATGAACTTCTCCGTACGCATCCTTATACGACATCTCCCTCGGCTCGTCAGCGAAAGCGAGATAGTGCTCGAATATGAGCCTGTCAATATCGGCGTACGCCGCGTATTTCATCCGCCTTTTGGATTCAAGTCGGCTGTTTGCCTGAGATATTCTCAGCCTTTTCGCTACGCCCGATTCGTTGAGGCTCGTGTCGATTCCCTGGTACGCGTCGGAAATTCCGAGCGTCCTCTTTGCGTGATCGTAGAGCCTGTCCGCTTCTTCTATATCCTGAGATATGTTGGGCGTCGTGTCGATCTTTCCGTATTGTCCGAGACTTTCTCCGGGCTTCATTTTTATTACCTGACCGAAGACGGAATTTCCGAGCGAGACACTCGCGTCCTCGGGCATAACGGGCGTTATCCCCGAGCGAAGGAGCTTTTGCAGGATACGCGACTCTACCTTGTTGATCGCCTGCTGCTCCGGGCGGATGAATTCGCAGTCCGACTGACCGAGCACCGAGTCCTCCGTGCTCGTGTTCTTTCTTATGACGATAGGGAAGTGCTTCGGTGTGAAGTACGGTACGAGGACGCTTTTGTCGGATTTTTTACCGTGTCTTGAAAGCGTGTCCTTGTCCACAAGCTCAAAGAGCTGGTTTTCTTTTTCAAACGTCGGCGCCTCGCAGGAGCATATCCCTTCCGCAAGATGGCATTTTTTGCAGATCCGTGTCTTCCTTTTGTAGTATGAGCTGATGTAGGAAAGCTCGACCTTGCCCGAGAAGACGTATCTGCCTATCTCTCCCAACTCATCCTTATAGAAGCATATTATGACCGAAACGGCGTCGGAATCCTCGCCACCGTCACCGTAGGAATATTCACATTCCAAAAGCGCCGAGTCCTCCTCGCTCACATCGTAACGGCGCATAAGCTCGCTTCTCGTTGACGTGAAACGCAGGAAGCAGTATTCCATATCGTCAATTTCGTTGATGCCGGGCTCGGGAATGAAGTTCTTCGGAGATATGCAGTGCACCTCCACTCCTCCGAGCTCGTTTCCCACTCTTACAGCGTTGTTCCACTCCACGAGCCAAACGCTTCCGCCGTAAATGTACGTGTAACGCTCGTCAAGATCGTTCATTTTATCAAACGGAAGGTGTGAGTGCACGGCAGAGCAAAGCCTTTCCGCCGTGTGAGCGTTTTTTGACTGCCGCTCGCTGTAAGTATACGGGTCTATCTTGCTCGTGGGAATGTCCGAGGAAATCTGGCTCTCGATTATTTCGTAGGTTATATTTCTTACCGTCAGAGCCTCGGTGGTGCTGCCGTCAATTTCGAGGGAGCCTTTGTACTGACGCATATATTTATCAAGCTCGGAAAGCCTTTCGGACACCGCAAGCTTCGCGTTTTCGTAAAGGTCCTCAAAAAAGGCAAGCCTTGTACTTTGATCTTTGATATTAGTTTTCAAATCGGTTCTCCATATTTGCGTTTTAAGTATTTTTTCTCTTCTTCGTCGGCGGCGTAATAATCCTCCCACATATCCTCGCTCCAAAGGGTACGCCCCGCCTTGGCGACGGCATTCGGTCTTGCTCTGAATATGGCGAAGCCGCGCAGAGCGTCGGGGGCGTGCGTTATTTCGTGCGGCTCCGTGGAGCAGTCCGTCGGACGCAGTTTGTCGCGCAAAAGGGCGGGAAGGGTGCGGATTATCTCGGTGCAGGTAGAGAATATTTTTAAGCGTACGCCCCTACCCGTGTCGCATAAAAGCTCCTTTACGGCAAGCCACCCCGCCTCTCGGTCGTTTGATGTCTTAGTGAAATTCACTCCGTATTCCGAGAAGAGCTCTGCCTTGCTTCGTCCGCTCTCCTGGCTTCTTGACCAAAGATCGGGAGGCGCCAGAGTCGCGTAGATCTCTTCGTTTTTCGGAGTGCGCTCAAGTATTCCGCTCGCGGCGGCACTTATCGGCAGATTTGACTCGCAATACTCTCTGTAAAGGTAGAAAACTCCGTCAGGGTCCGCTGCTATCCAAAGGCAGGCAAGCCTGTCAAGACCGTAGTCTATCGTTCTGTACCTTCTCCACTCGCGCGGTATCTCAAACGGCTCGATGACGTGCGTATCTCTGTTAAACTCGGTGAAATACTGACCTTCGAAAATATCCCAATCTCCAAAGAGCAGAGCGCGTCTTTCGCGCTCGGGAAGGGCGAGCAGTCTTTCCTTGTATTTCGGGTCCTTGGACATAAGGAAGGAATTATCGTCAAGCAGGGAGGGAATGAAAATCCTCGTGAGCCCGTCATCCCCGAGAAATTCGCTGTTCTTCGGGGCGGGGTCGACGAATCGTTCCTTCACCCAACCGTGTCCCACGCCCCCGGGGTTCGTAGATGATTTTATCTGCTTCGGAAAAGAGTTTGCACCTCTGACTCTCGATATGAGATAGACGTACTGCTCCTTCGTGAAGTGCGTCAGCTCGTCAAAGCGTATTACGTCGTATTCCGCCGACTGATACTGGTATACGTCCGTCTCTGCGGCACAGTATCCGAAATCTATTATCGAACCGTTCTTGAATTTTCCGGTATGAGTCGACGAGTTAAACGAGTATATCTGGCGCGGAAAGAGTGAAAGACTCGTTCTTATGAGCGACTTTTCAAGCTCCGCAAAGGTGCGCCTTAACACGAGCTGCTTTGATGTGGGATATAGGAGAGCAAAGATGAGCGCATCCGCCATCTGTCCGTAGGATTTTCCGCCGCCCGCCGCTCCACCGAAAAGGACCTCGGACTGCCCCGCGTCAATGAAGCGCTTTTGCTTTTTGGTAACGGCAAGCCTGATATTCATTTTTCAATCACCTCAAGAGTAACAGAAATTCCGTCGTTTTCATCCCGAAGCTTTTCCGCGTCCTCTTCGTATTGAATGATAAATTTGGAAAAAGAGGAATCGTGCCGCTTTGTAAGCGCACAGTCAATAAGATAATCTCTTCGGATCTCGCCGCATTCGCGCCACGCTTCTTCGAATTCCCTGTGCTTTCTGAATCTCTCAAGATCCCCGACGGTAACGCCGATGCTTCTTGCAAATTTATTGAAGCTCGGAGCCCCGGGGTCTTGGAATGAACTGAAATATGAATACATTTTTTCGGGGAGCTTTGCCGAGTATTTTGCTCGCCCTTTTCCTCTTGCCATTAACCTCACCGCCTTTTCTTTGCCTTGGGGTCGCTTGCGTTCCGGACCGCTCTGATCCCTTCGGCATTTTCATTATATAACAAGACCGCAGTGTCTGTAAGTATGGTTGACTTCCAAAAGAATGGCGTTTTTGACTTGAAAAACTGTGCATTATGTACAAAAACTCAACAAAAAAAGAAACGGACTGATCCGTTTCTTTCATTTATTATATATTATATAAGCTTTTTAAAATTACATAACGAGCTCGTAGAGCTCAAGCAGCTCTATCTCTATCTCCGATTTTCTCTTGTCTATCTCGGCGGCTCTTACGTAATTGCTTGCCGCCTCTCCGAAGAGCTCCTCGTCGAGCGCCTCGGTTTCAGCTTCAAGCTCCTCTATCCTTTTCTTCGCGCGTTCTATTTTCTTTTCGAGCGCGCGCTTTTCGGCAGCTTCGCGCTTTTTTTGTTCGTAGCTTTGCTTTGATGAGGAGTTGTCCTTTTGCTCCTTTTCGAGCGCCGCCATATCAAGGCGTCTGATTTCTCTCAGCCTTAAATATTCCGCAAAGGCGTCGTCGTATTCCTCAAGTCTGTAATCGAGCATTCCGCGCTCGCGCATCGGGTCAAGCTCGATTATGCGCGTCGCAAGCTTGTTTATGAAATATCTGTCGTGCGAAACGGCGATTATCGTGCCGTCGAATGCCAAAAGCGCGTTTTCAAGCGCCTCGGCGGAGCTTATGTCAAGGTGGTTCGTCGGCTCGTCCATTATGAGAAGGTTGACCTTTTTGAGAATGAGCTTTGCAAGCGTCAGCCGCGCTCTTTCTCCGCCCGAAAGGGATGAAACGCTCTTTTCGCAATCGTCAGCGTCGAAGAGGAAGAGCGCCAGAGTGGATCTTAACTCAAGATCCGTCTTTTCCGGGTACTCGTCGCGCATTTCTCCAAAGACGGTCTTGTTTTCCGAAAGTCCGCGGTTCTCTTGGTCGTAGTATCCTATCTTTATATTATAGCCGAGAACTATCTTGCCCTCCGCAGGGACGAGAAGAGAGTTCATCAGCTTCATAAGCGTGGATTTGCCGCATCCGTTCTTTCCTAAAAAGAGGACTCTTTCGTATCTCTTTATTAAGAATGAGAGGTTTTTGATAAGGGGCTTTGCACCGTAAGAGAAGGAAACGTCTTTCGCTTCAAGCACGTCGTTTGCGCTGTCCTCAAGAGATGAGAACTGAAGGCGAATGCTCTTCGGGTCCTTCGGCGCAAGCTCGATCTTTTCCATTCTCTCAAGCTGCTTTTCCTTTGAGCGTATCGTAACGAAGTTGTGCTCTCTGTTGCATCTGCGCTGAAATTCTATATTTGCCTTTATTCTCTCTATGACCTTTTGCTGCTCCTTATATCGCTTCTCAAGCGACGCAGCCTCCGCCTCTCTTTGCTCCTTGCAGGCGGAATATCCGCCGTTATAAAGCCTCGCTTCGCCGCCCTGCAGGTGCAGAGTCTTGTTGGTCGTTCTGTCAAGGAAGTATCTGTCGTGCGAGATTATAAGTACGGTCTTTTTATAAGAGGCAACGAAATCCTCAAGCCACGTGAGCGCGTCGATGTCAAGATGGTTCGTCGGCTCGTCGAGCATCAGTATGTCAGGCTCCGTTGCCAGAAGCTTCGCAAGTGAAAGGCGAGTATACTGACCGCCCGAGAGCGTGCGTATCTTTTGCTCAACGAGCTCCTCTTCAAAGCCGAGTCGCAGGAGCATACTTCTGCATCTTCCGCGAAACTCAAGTCCGCCCTCCGCGCAGAAAACGCGGTTCTCCTCAGCAAGCCTTACCGAAAGACGGTTTATCTCGTCCTCATCCTTCGCCTCCGCAAGCTCCCTTTCCGTCCTCGCTATCTTCTCTTCGAGTAAGAGCAAGCTCTCAAACGCCGTGTACATATATTCAAGGCACGTCATCTCACCGGGAAGTGCGGAAAGATCGGGGTTTTGCTCAAGGATGCCGACCGTGTGTCCTTTTTGGATGTATACAGCGCCGCTGTCGGCACGTTCTTTGCCTGTTATTATGCGGAAAAGAGAGGTCTTTCCCGCACCGTTTACTCCTATGACTCCGACTCTATCGCCGTCGTTTACGGAGAAAGATATATTTTTAAGTATAACGTCCATACCGTACGATAGTCCTATATCGGATGCGGAAAGTGCGATCATTTTTCTTCCTCTCTCTTTTTTTAAATGCGGGATGTGCCACCCCGTGTTAAATTATTTTTTCGTTGCATTCTTTATAAGCGTGTTTATATATTCTCGGACGGCAAGCATTTCCTTTGCCGAGCGGGCGCATTTGTCAAATTCTATCGGAGATCCGAGTATTTTTTCCATACCTGCGATTATTTCTTCCTTGGGATAATATTTTTCGCAAAGGCTCATAGCTCTCATATCCTGAAGTCCGTCATAGAATACGGGAACTCTTATAGATTCGTAAACCTCGCCCTTTGGTGCGGGGTACACTATGAACATATCGCCCGCAGGCACCCAATCGTCACCGTCTTGATTGATATAAGGGTTTATAGGGTCGCCCGAGAGGCGGTTGTTATAAAAGTTGAAGCCCCAGTGAAGAAATCCGACGATGTTGTATTTGTACATTTGCATTCCGAGCGATCTTGCTCGCCAAAGCGGCATAGAAAGGAATCTGTTTGCCACTCCTACGCTTTGATTGCACGCAAAGTACGTCCAAAGTCCCTCCGTGCCGTGCTCGATAAACGGTTTTATCTTATTGTTTATCGGGATCGGCGTTTCGACAAGTCCGTTTTCGTAATACTTGTAATCTGAAATGGCATCCATTATGGGATAACCCTTCAGCAGGTCGGCAACGACGGCCTTCGCCTTTGCGTAGCTTTGCTCGTTCCTTTCGTTGGGCTCGTCGGAGATATGGAAGAAGCAACGTCCGTCATCGCCTCTTGCCTTCATAAATTCAAGGAATTTTACTATAAACGTGCGGATGAAGTTTGAATATTCCTCCCCCGACGCCTCCGTTTTCCATCCGAATATCCTTTTATACTCTCCGTCTACTGTTGCCATAACCTTGGGTGCGTGCTCTGCTCCCCACTGCGTAAAGAAATGGCATATTTCGAAATACTTTATGCCGATCTTGTTACAAAGCTCTATCCATCGCTCAAGAAGAGAAAAATCGAACGAGTATTCCCCTTTATCAAGCTTGATACCCACGAGCTGTGTCGTGCGCCTTTCTGCACCTCTTGCGGTGTCGAGTGCGGGGGTGAAGACGGGAGTCAATATGAGATTTACACCTGCGCGCTTCGCCGCACGCATAAAGTTTTCGGTTACTCTCCAGTGTTCCTCCGACCACATCTCAAGCTCGTAATAATCGGCAAGGCAATCGCAGTGGAACCAATCGGTGTATTTGAGAGTTTGCTCGGGTAAAACGGCGTCTATTATCTCTACTTTGAGCGTGTGAGTGTAGCTGTCGCCCTCTTCTCCGATAAGGTCAATTTCAATTTCATAATCGCCCGCCGGCGCATCCTCGGGCAGATCGACTTCTATCCATACGCTTTTAAGTATATCATACGAGGTGGTGATCCTTCCTCTGTAATGAAGAGGCATAAGCACGTCGGGATAAACTCCGGGCGTCGTTCTTAGGTGATTGTCATCGCAAAGGTGCGGATTTATCGGCTTCGTTACGGGCACGCACGAAACGTCCCTTGCCGTGGCAAAAGGGGCGAGCGCGCCTTTAATTTCTACCTTATAATATCTGCTCCACTGAAACTCTTCGGCTTCGTTCGTGTGGATGAGCTGGAACGAGAATCTTTCACCCTTTAAGACCGATAAGCTTTTGATAGTATCAAATTCGTCTATTTTCTCGTCGGGGAAAACCTTTTCGAGAGAAGAAATAAGCTTGTTTTTTACCATTACCGTATCCTCTTAAATCAAGGGTGGGGTATTTGCCCCCACCCCGTGTTAAGTTATTTTGAAACGGCTTTCTTTATGAGTCCGTTTACGAATTCTCTTATGCCGAGCATTACGTCGCTCTTTTCGGCGCATTTGTCAAATCTTATCTCACCGCCGAACACCTTTTCCATTCCCGCGACTATCTCTTCTTTAGAGTAGTATTTCTCGCAGAGCTGCATAGCTCTCATATCCTGAAGTGCATCGTAGAATACGGGCGCTCTCATAGATTCGTATGCCGTTCCGTCCTGCGCGGGATAAACGATGCAGGTATCTCCCGAAACTACCCAATCGTCACCGCATCCGTTAAGGTAAGGGTTGACGGGGTCTACGGAGTGACAGTTCTGATAGAAGTTGAAGCCCCAGTGAAGGAAGCCTACGATGTCGTATTTATACATCTGCATTCCGATGGAACGCGTGCGGGAGAGGGAGTGCGCGAGGAATCTGTTTGACACGTTCTTCGTCTGTGAGCAGCAGTAGTAAGTCCAAAGGTTGGGCACGCTATGCTCAAGGAAGGGCTCAATGTGGTTGTTCGCGGGGATCGCGGTGCTGACGATACCTTGCTCGTAGAAGGGGTAACGCGAGAGCGCGTCCATAATCGTGTAGCCCTCAAGAAGATCGGCAACGGAATTTTTTGCCGCCTTGTAGCTCTCAAGGTGATCAAGAGTGGGCTCGTCCGAGATGTGGAACAGGCAGTCCTTGTCGCGTCCCTTTTTCTTCATATAATTCAAGAACTCGGGAAGGAAGGTGCGCAAGAATCTCGTGTACTCGGGGTCTGTGGCATCCGTCTCCCATCCGAAGATCTTCTTGTATTCTCCGTCGACCGTTGCCATTACCTTGGGGGCGTGGTGTGCGCCCCATTGGGTGAAGAGGTGGCATATTTCAAAATACTTGATGCCTACTCTGTCGCACATATCTATCCATCTGTCAACGAGGGAAAAATCAAATGCGTATTCGTCACCCGTCTTCGTCACTCCGACGAGCTGGTTCGTAAGTCTTTCGCCTCCGATAGCCGTGTCGAGTGCAGGGGTGAAGAGGGGAGTCAAAAGAAGATTTACGCCGCACTTGACGGCAGCCTTCGCAAAATTCTCAACGATCTCCCAGTGCTTCTCGGACCAGACGTCTACGTTATAATAAGTCGCAAGCGAATCGCAGTGGAACCAATCCGTGTATTTGAAGCTCTCAAATTCGGGAAGAGTGGCGTTTATGACCTCGACCTTGAGCGTTTCGGTGTGAGTCCCGTGCTGACTTGAGAGTGAAACGCTTATCTCGTATTCACCGGCTGTCACGTCCACGGGGAGCTCTGCTTCAAGCCAGATCGACTTTATGCAAGCTCCGTGGGAGGTAGCGACCTTTCCGCCGTAGTGAAGGGGCTGAAGCACGTCGGGATAAAGTCCGGGTGCCGTTCTGAGATAGTTTTCATCCGTAAGGGCGGGGTAGCACGCTCTTGTAACGGGCACGTTGATTACGTTTCTTGCCGTTATGTATTTTGCGAGAGCACCGTCGACTTTGACGTCCCAAAGTATTCTGTCAACGGACGTATCGTATATCGGTTCATATATGAGCTGGAATGAGAAGCGCTCGCCCTTCAAGACGGAAAGTGAGGTGAGGCTCTTGAAATCCTCCGTATTTTGATCTACGAATACCTTTTCAAGAGATGAGACGATTTTTGTTTTAATCATTTTTGAAAATCCTTTCACTTCATTGTTATACTTCAATTATAAAAAGAAAAAAAGCCGAAGTCAATGTAAAAAAGAATTATAATTTTGTAATAAAGTCCGTTAGAGCGTTTCTTTTTCAAGAATTTCGCAGAGCTTTGCAAATTCGGCGGGCAATGGGCATTCAAAGCTCATTCTCTCCCCCGTCGTGGGGTGAGTAAAGGTAAGGCGCTTTGCGTGAAGTGCCTGACCGTGGAAGAGCCCCGAGTGCTTCTTTTCAAAAGCGGTGTTTCCTCCTCCGTAGACCGTATCGCCGAGCAGGGGATGACCGAGATGTGACATATGCACTCTTATCTGATGCGTTCTTCCCGTTTCAAGCTTTAATTTCAAATATGAAAATCTGCCGTAATCCGCTAGCACCTCGTAGTGAGTTACGGCGTCCTTCGCGTGCTCGGAGCCTTTGAGAACAGCCATCTTTTTCCTGTCGGTCGGATGCCTTCCGATAGGAAGATCGATCGTCCCGCTCGCTTCCTTGAAGCCCCCCGTGACTAAAGCGTGATATTCACGCTCGATGCCGTGGTATTTCAGCTCCTCTGCAAGCGCTCTGTGTGCCGCGTCGTTTTTGGCTACGACGAGAAGACCCGTTGTGTCCTTGTCTATTCTGTGTACGATGCCGGGGCGCAGAACGCCGCCGATGCCCGAAAGCGAGTCGCCGCATCTGAAAAGGAGCGCGTTTACAAGCGTTCCCGTGTAATTTCCAGCCGCGGGATGGACGACCATTCCCTTTGGCTTGTTTATAACTATAACGTCGGAGTCCTCGTATATTACGTCAAGAGGAATATCCTCGGGCAAAGCCTCCGACGTTTTAAGCTCGGGCATATCTATTTCTATTATATCACCCGAAAAAACCGCCGTTTTCTTCTTCGCCGCCTGTCCGTTGACAAGCACGGAGCCCCCGTCTATGAGCTTTGCCGCGGCACTTCTTGAAAGCTCCTCGGAAAAGACGCCTATGCAAGCGTCAAGTCTGAGACCCGATTCCTCCTCGGTCACTACGTGAGATGTCATCATTTACCCGCCTTTTTATCACGTGCCTTTTTTATATCGGCTATCATATCGATGACGAGCAGGGTGATAAGACCTATCGCCCCAACGGTCACGAAGCAGTCGGCTATGTTGAATATAGCGAAATCAATAAGACGCACGTCAATGAAATCCACAACGTATCCGAGAGCTATACGGTCTATCATATTTCCTATTCCTCCCGAAACTATCGCCGAGATGGAGATGGCGTACCATATATTCGGAGACTTTCTCATATAAAGAAAAATTGCGAGAGCGAGGATAGCAACGGTCGAAACCGTCATAAATACCCACCTGCGGTCGCTTAGCATTCCGAATGCGGCGCCCCTGTTTTTCAAGAACGTGAAATGAAATACGTCCTTGATGATAGGAAAAGTGCTTATGGGGTCAAGAAATTTTACCGCAAGCCATTTCGTGAGCTGGTCAAGGATAACTCCAAAGACTATAATGGACGTATATACCGTGTATTCGATTATCGTTTTTTTGCGCGTGTTCATTTTGCTTCATCCTTTAAGGCAAAAATATTTTTATAATAAGAATCAAGAAATACGTCACCGTAAACGCAATGTCAAACGGTGAGTCCTGAGCTATATCCATTTTTGCCATTACTGATCTTACGGGCCGTATAGCGGGCTCGCTGACGGCGTAAGATAAAACGTATAGCTTGCTTCCCTCGGGATCTATGAACAAAGGCAGAAGCATTCGTATTATCATAGCGAACGAAACTGCCGAGAGCCAGATCGAAACGGTTCTCGCAAGTATTAAAAGTACAACTTCCAAATCTTAATCTCCGATATTTAAAAACGGCAGTATTTACCGCCGTTTTTACAGTTCTATCAATCCTCTTCGGAAATATCTATTCCGTTTGGTGTGATTATGTAAGTGCTCTGAGAAACCTTTTTGATGTCACCGTCCTTGGAGTAGGTAACGCCGTTTAAGAAGTCGAGCATTCTTACGGTAGATGCCTTGTCGAGTATTTCAACGTTGAGAACGACGGTGCAGCCGTCAAGGAGGTAATTCGCAATGTCGCTGACCTCTTCAAAGGAGTCGGGACGAACCACCTTGAGCTCTATGTTGCTTTCGGGATTTTGAGAAACGACGGTACCCGTAGGTCTTGCGTTTTCGTCCTCGCGCGCGTAAGTTCTGGTCTCTGCCTCCGCCGAGTTGTAAGGCTTGAAGGTGATGTCGTTGTCACTTCCAGGCTTCTTTTCCTTAAATCTGTTTGCCCAATTTTCGAACATTTTTATATCTCCTTAATTAGTTTTTTACAAATAATCTTCTGCCAATGCGAACGAGCGTCGAGCCCTCCTCGACAGCCACGCGGTAGCTGTCGCTCATTCCCATAGAAAGTATCGGCTCTTCACCGAAATCGAATGTAGCGCAAAGGCTGTCGAAAAGTTCCTTCGTCGCTCTGAAATACGGACGTATGTCCTCCTCGTTTTCACAAACGGGCCCCATCGTCATAAGACCTCGCACCTTTATATGAGGATACGCGGCGAGCTCTTTTATAAATTGCTCGGCGTCCTCGGGCATTACCCCGTCCTTGTTTTCTTCCTTCGCGGAATTTATCTCTACGAGCACGGGCACGGTAACTTCTGCCGCCGCCGCGCGCTTTTCGATCTCCTTTGCCGTGGAGTGTGACGAGAGTGAGTGTATGAGCGCCGCCTTGTCTATAACGAGCTTTACTTTATTGCTTTGGAGCGTTCCTATTTCGTGCATACGGACGTCAAAGCCCGCTTCTTTTAAAATTTCCGCTCGCCGCTTTACTTCGCCCGGACGGTTTTCTCCGAAATCGGAGGCGCCTGCCGCCGCCAGAGCAAGAAGCTCGCCGTCACTTCCGCTTTTCGTAACGCAAACGAGCGTTGGCGGCGTTCTTCCGATGCGCGCGGCAATTTCAGCGAGTTCTTTCGTTACAGCGGCGTAATTTCGGTCTATATAATCTATTCCGTATTTTTCGGGAGAGTTCATTTTTACATTCGCTTTTCTTTAAATATACATATTCAATTCTAATTATAACATAAGCGCAACGTATTTTTCAAGCCTTTTGCAAAAATATTTTTAAATTAAATGAAAATACATTATTTTTTAAAAACTTTTTTTGAAGAGGACGAAAAAAACGCCTTTTGATATTGATTTTGTTTGCTCGGTATGTTATAATTATATTTTGAAAACAACCTTCCACGGAGAGAAGAACAATGCACGAAAAAACAGTAGGAGCAAGCCTGCCGTCACCTCTTGCGCTCGCGTATCTCGGTGATGCCAGACATTCGCTTTACGTAAGGCGGATGCTCGTTGAGCGCGGAATGTCAAAGCCTGGCGATCTTAACCGCGAGTCGCTTTTATTCGTCACCGCAAAGGCGCAGGCGCAGATGTTTGAGCGTATCGAGCCTATGCTTCTTGATGACGAGCGCGAAATGTTCAGACGGGCGTCTAATTCCACACATTTGAATAAACCTAAGAACGCCTCGGGCAAGGATTACAGAGTTGCCACGGGCTTCGAGGCGGTCATAGGAATGCTTGAGTGGATAGGTGACACGCAAAGACTTGAAGAATTATTGAGAACAGCACACGGAGGAGAAGAAAATGATAAAGAAAATTAAAGGCACGATGGATATACTCCCTAACGAAACGCCCCTCTTCAGATATATAGAGGGAATTATGCGCGAGGAGGCGGAAAAGTACGGTTACGGAGAGATACGTACGCCCACCTTTGAGAATACGGAGCTCTTCGTACGCGGTGTCGGCGATACTACCGACGTCGTTCAGAAGGAGATGTATACCTTTGCCGACAGAGATGAGAACAGGTCTATATCTCTGCGCCCCGAGGGAACGGCATCCGTCGCCAGAGCGATCATAGAAAACGGCAAATGTTCCGATCCTATGCCGCTCAAATATTATTACATAATATCCTGCTTCCGTCACGAGAAGCCCCAGGCGGGCAGAAGCCGCGAGTTCTTCCAATTCGGAACGGAGATGTTCGGCTCCGACAGCCCTGCCGCTGACGCAACGGCGATAGCTCTTGCCGCATCGGTGTTGAACCGTCTCGGACTTAAAAACGTCAAGCTTCATCTTAACTCTATCGGCTGCAAGGAGTGCCGCCCCGCTTATCGCTCGGAGCTCGTGAAGTATTTCGCCTCGCACGAGGACAAGCTTTGCGATACCTGCCGTGAGCGTCTTCAGAAAAATCCTCTTCGCCTTCTTGACTGCAAGAACCCCGATTGCGCCGAGATCGCAAAAGGCGCCCCGAAAACCACGGAGCACCTTTGTGAGAGCTGCTCTTCCAAATTTGAGATGCTGAAGGCGGCGCTCGACGCGATGAAGATAGATTACGTCGTTGATTCAAACATCGTTCGCGGACTTGATTATTACACGGGTGCGGTCTTCGAGTTTATCGCAGAGGGAATCGGAGCTCAGTCCACCGTCTGCGGTGGAGGAAGATACGACGGACTCGTTGAGTCCCTCGGAGGTCCCGCACTTTCGGGTATCGGCTTCGGAATGGGTATAACGAGACTCATTCTCGCTCTTCGCGAGCTCGGTCTTGACAAAATAGATGAAGCGCGTCCCGTGCTCTACGTTGCCGCCCTCGGTGACAGAGCGCTTATAAAGTCGCTTGAAATAACCGAAAGACTCAGAAAAGCAGGTAAGTATGCAGAGTGCGACACCGTCGGAAGAAGTCTTAAGGCTCAGATGAAATACGCAAATAAAATAGGTGCTCAGTACACGCTCATTATCGGTGATTCCGAGATAGATACGGGTAAGGCGCAGCTTAAAAATATGGAGGACGGAAGCCAGACCGAGGTCGAGCTTGATTCCTTCACCATTTGACAAGAGAATTATCAAGGAGGACGAGGAAGATGAGCAAAAGAAGCGATTTTCTCCCCGTTTCCTCGGATGACGTCCGAGAGAGAAATTGGTCTTGCGTTGATTTTGTATACGTAACGGGTGATGCCTACGTGGATCACCCGTCTTTCGGTGCGGCGATAATTACGCGCGTGCTTGAAGCGGAGGGCTTCAGAGTCGCGGTGCTCGCTCAGCCCGATTATAAAAGCTCCGAGGACTTCAAGCGCTTCGGGCGACCGAGACTCGGATTTCTCGTCACGAGCGGCAATATTGACTCTATGGTCGCTCACTACACGGTTTCAAAGAAAAAAAGAACCACGGATTATTACAGCCCCGCAGGAAAAGCGGGTAAGCGACCCGACCGCGCGGTCATAGTATACTGTAACAGAATAAGAGAGGCGTACGGCGACGTTCCGATAATCATCGGAGGCCTTGAGGCATCTCTTCGCAGATTCGCTCATTACGACTATTGGGATGACAGAGTCAGAAGAAGCGTTCTCGTAGATTCAAGAGCTGATATTCTCACCTACGGAATGGGCGAGAAAATTATAACCAGAATTGCCAAACTCCTCGACAAGGGCGTACCCGTGCGAAAAATACGTGACGTCAGAGGCTGCGTATTCCTTGCTAAAAAGGGTGACGATATACATTTTGAGTATACCGTCACGGGTGATTACGACGAGCTTAAAAGCGACAAGCGCGCCTACGCCAAAGCCTTTGCCGTGCAGTATAAAAATGCAGACTCGGTAAGAGGAAAAGCTGTCGTCGAATACTACGGCGACAAGATGCTCGTTCAAAATCCGCCGATGCCTCCGCTTGGGAGGGAGGAGCTTGACAAGGTGTACGCGTTACCTTACACGCGCGATTATCATCCCGATTACGAGCCCCTCGGCGGCGTTCCCGCAATAACCGAGGTGAAATTCTCGATTACTCACAACCGCGGCTGCTTCGGTGCCTGCAACTTCTGCGCCATCGCCTTTCACCAAGGAAGGGAAGTGCGCTCAAGGAGTATTGAGAGCGTCGTCGCGGAGGCTGAGAAAATTGCCGCGATGCCTGACTTCAAGGGATATATAAACGACGTCGGAGGACCGACGGCGAACTTCCGTTATTCCTCTTGCGATAAGCAAAGGGAAAGCGGCGTTTGTCAGAACAGAAAGTGTCTTGCCCCCACCCCGTGTAAAAATCTTAAGGTAGATCACACGGAATACGCGGAGCTTTTAAGAAAAGTGGCGGCGGTCAAAGGCGTAAAGAAAGTATTCGTAAGATCGGGCGTCAGATTTGACTATCTGATGTGTGACGAGGACGAAACGTTCTTTAAACAGCTCGTTTCAGAGCATACCTCGGGTCAGCTGAAGGTTGCTCCCGAGCATTGCTCGGATAACGCTCTTATGATGATGGGTAAGCCCGGCGTCCACGTTTTTGAAAAATTCAAGAAGCGCTTCTTCGAGCTTTCCGAATCCGCGGGGCTTGAGCAGTATCTCGTTCCTTATCTTATGTCGAGCCATCCCGGCACGACGATGAATGACGCCGTGGAGATGGCTCTTTGGCTCAAAAAATGGGGCTACTCACCAGAGCAGGTGCAGGACTTCTATCCGACGCCTGGCACCATATCTACCGCGATGTACTATACGGGCATACACCCGATGACGGGAAAGAGCGTTTACGTTACTACCGATTATAGGGAAAAGCAGCTTCAAAGAGCGCTCCTTCAGTTCTCAAAGCCCGAAAACGCAAACCTCGTAAGAGAGGCACTTCGACTCGCCGGGCGAGAGGACCTGATAGGAACGGGGCCGTCGGCTCTTGTAAAGCCCGCTTTCGGTCAAGGCTCAAGCGCAAGATTCGACCCTAAGCAAAAGGGCAGAAAGCCCGCGCACGGCGGTGCCGTAAAGAAGACTTCTTCAAAAGGACAAAGGGCTTATTATCAGCCCGTGTTGGATAAAAAATCACCGAAAAAGAGCAAGCTTGAACGCATTTTCGGCGAAGATGCTATAAAAATTCAGCGAGAAGCAAGAAAAATCTCCGAAATTAACAAAAGCACGCCCAAATCCCGTGTCCAAGGCGGTAAAAAGCAGGGGCGCAGAAAATAAGTCGTATTTTTTACGAATCGAAAATCAGCAAAAAACAGGGCAGAAAAAAATCGGGCTCAAAAGCTTCGGTAAGGGCAAAATGCGGCTTGTAGACATCGAAAAAACGGAATCGTGTAGTTTTGTCCCGAATGTTGAATACTAAGCCGTTTGCTCGCTTAAATGTTGATAACTACTGTGATTTTTTGTCGAAAACCGTAAACGGTCAAGCAAAATCAAGGCTTTGCACGAAAAAGTTATCAACATTTTTAACATTTTTATTGTTGAAAATCAACTGTTTTTTTGAAAAAACGCTTTTTTGATTTCGGGAAAAGGAGAGGCGCAAAGAGCGCCTTTGACTTCCCGAGACGGGTGGCTTTTGAAAAAACAAATCGAAAAACCCCGAGCATCTCGGAGTAATTTTAACGAACATATCGAAAAAACAGAAAACAGGTTGAAAAATGGATCAGATAAAGGAAAAATTTCTCGCAGCCAAGCGTGCTCTTTTTGAGCGTGCGTATTCCTCGCGGCTTAATCCCGAGCAAAGGCGCGCGGTCTTCACGGTAAAGGGGCCGCTCCTCGTATTAGCGGGCGCGGGAAGCGGAAAAACCACCGTACTCGTCAACAGAATTTCCTACATTATTAAATACGGTAACGCGTACTGCACCGACGAGCTTCCAGACGGGGTGAGCCTTGGAATGGCGGAGGCACTTATGAGCGTGGCGGAGGACGGCTCTGACGAGGAGGTCGAGGCGATACTTCCGCAGTTCATCTCCGAGCCGTGCCCTCCGTGGGCGGTGCTCGCGATCACCTTCACCAACAAGGCCGCAAGAGAGATAAAGGACAGGCTCCTCTCAGCCTTTTCCGATGAGGAAATATCCGATTCCATCTGGGCGGGCACTTTCCATTCCGTGTGTGTCAGGATCCTTCGCAAATACGGCACACGCCTCGGGTACAGGGAGGCGTTTTCCATCTACGACACGGACGACAAAAAGCGTATGCTCACGATGTGTATGAAGGAGCTCGGTATAGATGAGAAGTTCCTCGCCGTCAAGGCGGTCTCAAACGCCATAAGTATGGCTAAGGATTCATTGCAAGGTCCCGACAGCTTTGACGCAGGAAAAGATCCGCGAGGTCGCGATATTCTTAAAATCTACGAGCTCTATCAAAAGAAGCTAATGGAATACAACGCCGTAGATTTTGATGATATAATAATGAAGACCGTCGAGCTTCTGGAATCCGACGCGGAGGTAAGACGTTACTATCAGAATAAATTCCGTTACGTGCTGGTCGACGAGTATCAGGATACCAACTACGCTCAATTCGTCCTTACGAAGCTTCTCTCCGACGGATACAGAAATATAATGGTAGTCGGTGACGACGATCAGAGTATTTATCGCTTCAGGGGAGCTACGGTAGAGAACATACTTAATTTTGACAAGACCTATCCTGACGCTACGGTCGTGAAGCTTGAGCAGAATTACAGATCCACCGAGAATATACTCAACGCGGCAAACGCGATCATCCGTAATAACGGCAACCGCCACAAAAAGAGCCTTTGGAGCGAGAAGGGGGCGGGCGAAAAAATACTTATTCACGAGTCGACGGATCAGAACGACGAGGGCAAATTCATCGTTGACAGTATAATCGGCGGAATATATAAAGAGAAGAGAAAGTATTCGGATTACGCCGTGCTTTACCGCGTCAACGCACTCGGCAGATCTCTTCAGACCTCCTTTACCAAAAGCGGAATTCCCTTCAAGGTCGTCGGAGATATGGGCTTCTATGACCACAAGGAGGTCAAGGATATGATAGCGTATCTGTCGGTCCTTTCCTCTTCGGGTGATAATTTAAGGCTGAAGCGTATAATCAACGAGCCTAAGCGCAAGATCGGCGCGGCGACCGTCGACGCAATAGAGATCATAGCCTCGGAGCTTGGAAAATCTATGTATGAGGTCATATCAAGTGCCTCGGAATATACTGCTCTTGGCAAGAGCGCGGAGAAGCTCAGGGCATTCGCTTCTATGCTTGAGGACGTAAGGTCACAGTCGAACACACCCTCGGAATATATAAGAAACGTATACGAGCTTTCGGGGTATCGCGCTATGCTTGAGGCGGAAGGCTTTGAGGGCGAGGGAAAAATGGAGTACGTCAACGAGTTCGTTTCCGCCGCCGTTGAATACGAAACGAGATGCGCCGCAGCAAACGAAGAGCCGACGCTTTACGGATTCCTTGAGGAGATATCCCTCGTAAGCGACGTTGACAAGTATGACGACGAGGCAAACGCCGTGGTCCTTATGACTATCCACGCAGCGAAGGGTCTTGAATTTCCCGTGGTATTTCTCGCGGGAATGGAGGACGGCATCTTCCCGTCAGCGCAGAATTTCGGAATGGAGGAGGAGATGTCCGAGGAGCGCCGACTTGCGTACGTAGCTATTACCCGTGCGAAGGAAAAGCTCGTCATTACTTATGCGAAAAGCCGTATGATGTACGGCAAGACTACCGCAGGCGGTATGCTATCCTGCTTTATAAGAGAGGAAATGCCGAGAGAGCTGACGGAGCTTGACCGTCCTAAAAGAATACCGCCGCGAATAGATGCGTCGGCGTATTCCCGACCGACCTTCCGAGGCGAAAGGCGTCCTTTCGGTGAGCTTGACCGCAAGCCCGACGTTACCCGCACGGCACAGAAAAAGACGGGACCTGAGGGATTTGGGCTTAAGAAGATAGCCGTTGGTGCGCGTGTTCGACACGGAATTTTCGGTGACGGCACGGTCATTTCCGTTAAAGATATGGGCGGTGACGTTCTGTACGGTGTAAAATTTGACACGGGTGAGGAGAAGCGCCTTATGGCAACCTTCGCAAAGCTTATTGAAATATGAGGTGAAAAATGATTAAATGCTGTATATTTGATCTTGACGGAACGCTTCTTGACACTTTAAGGACGATAACTTATTACGTGAATAAAACGTTTGAGAATGAGGGGATAGCTCCGATAACGCTCGAAGAATGCCGTTATTTCGCAGGCAGCGGTCCGAGAAAGCTCATTGAGCGCGCACTTTTCTCAAAGGGTATAGACGACCCTGAGCGCGTTTCGGATATATTTAAAAAGTACAGAAACAATTACGATTCAGCACCTCTTTATCTGACAGCACCCTTCGACGGTATAACGGAGATGCTTGACACGCTTATCAAAAACGGCATTCTTGTAGGAGTCGTATCAAATAAGCAGCACGAATCCGTCGTTCCCGCAATAGAAAGCTTCTTCGGCTCGCGCTTTTCGATGGTTCTCGGCTCGCGCGAGGGAGTGCCGCTGAAGCCTGCACCCGACGCTTTCTATATTATGATGAAGGAGCTCGGGGTCAAAGCGGACGAGGTGTGCTACGTAGGTGATATAGATATAGATATGCAAACGGGTAAGGCTTTTGGCGCTAAAAAGACCGTCGGCGTGACGTGGGGCTTCCGCGACAGAGCGGAGCTCGTTGAAAACGGCGCGGACGTTATAATCTCGTCGCCCGAGGAGCTCATCGCCGAGGTACTTTCACGATGAAGAGTATATTTTCTCTTGCCCTTGCGGCACTTATCCTGTTTTCCTTTGTTGCCTGCGGGGATGGGGAAGATGCGGATATGAGCTACAGGCACACCTATTGTGAAATAGCTCTTGATCTTCCGACGAGCTATGTCGAGGTGGAAAGTGACTCGTACGACGCTCTTTTTACAAGCGGCGAGGCGTATGTCGGAATTTCTCGTCTTTCCTTCGCAGGGATAGAGAACGACGATCTTGACGGCTCTATGTTCCCTGACACCGTGGCAAGAAAATACGCACAGTCGAACGGACTTGACGTCGAGATAAGTGATAAAGATGAGTATTCGTATTTCGTTTACAACGACAGCGGATATTACAATCTTATCGCATTTTATCGCTCAAAGTACGCTCATTTCATCGTAAGATTCGTATGTATTGAGGAAAAAACGGACAAATTCTCTTCCGATTTCCTTCGTTATGCAGCAGGAGCGAAATTCACGCAATAGTGTTCAAAATTTAACACGGTATGCCACTAATATGATAGGAGCTTTGAAAAATGGAAAGAAAAGTTTACAATTTTGAAAACAAAAGAATAGAAAAGATGAATTACCTGCTCTACGTTCCGAAGAAAAAATCCGACGGGCGGCTGCCTCTTCTCGTGGCACTTCACGGAGCAGGGGAGAGAGGGGACGATTTTGACAGGATAGCCGTGCACGGTCCTGCGAAATATCTCTCTGCGGGAACAGAGCTCCCCGCGGTAGTTATAGCACCGCAGTGCCCCTCCGATATGATATGGAATCAGCTGACGTTTGAGCTTAAAGAGCTTATTGATTTTATAATAAAAGAATATGATATTGATACGGATGCAGTTTCCATAACGGGTCTTTCTATGGGTGGATACGGAACGTGGGAGATGGGAATATCCTATCCCGGGTTCTTCTCGGCTCTCGGACCCGTTTGCGGCGGCGGAGTTTCCTGGCGGGCAGCGCAAATAGGTAAAACTCCCGTGTGGGCGTTTCACGGTGCTGAGGACAAGGTAGTTCCTCCGTCCAATTCGTACGAAATGTGCGACAGGCTCAGAGCCGCGGGCGGAAACGTTACGCTTACGGTATTTGCCTACGACGCGCACAACGTTTGGGACGATGCCTACGAGAAGACCACGCTTCTCTCTTGGCTTATATCCGCAAGACGCCAATGATTTCGGGTAAAATAAGTAAAGGGAAGTATGCGAAAACCGTATCGCATACTTCCCTTTTGTTATTGTTGCACAAAAACACTTTTAGTTTTTGTGCAACTTTTCTTTTTTTAACGGAAAAACGCTTTTTTTTATTTTTTTACCCTTTATTTTTAACTTTAGATATGTTAGAATAAATAAAAAATATTTAAGGAGCAGAAAAGAAAAAATGAAAAGGATAAGATTGTTGTTTGTTGCATTGGCTGCCGTGCTTTGTTTAGCTATGGGTGCTTGCGGCTCGGATGCGGAAGAACAGGCTGGCACGGGCGCACCCCTTCGGGATTTTGATAAGCTCGTTTTCGCGGACGCCGAGTATACCTACGACGGGGCGGAAAAAAAGATAACCGTGCAGGGTCACCCCACCGCGACCGTAACGTACAGCCCCGCGAACGCTTATACCGACGCAGGTACGTATAAGGTCACGGCGACAGTCACTCAAAAGGGCTATAATCCCAAGGTCATCACCGCCACGCTTACGATAAAGCCCGCGGTGTACGATATGAGCCGTGTCGCTCTTTTTGACAAGACCGTAACGTACGACGGAGCGCACCACGGCATAGAAATATTCGGCACGCTTCCCGAGGGAGTCAGCGTTTCCTACGAGGGTGGCGGCACTGAGGTCGGCGAGCATACCGTCACGGCGCATTTCACGGGTGATGGTAAAAACTACGCGCCCATTCCCGATATGACGGCGAAGCTTACGATAACGCCTCCCAACGTTTCGGACGTGACCTTTGACGACGCCGAGTTCGTTTACGACGGAACTCCTAAATCTATTGAAATCTCGGGCACGCTTCCCGATGGCGTGAGGGTTGAATACGAGGGCAACGGCGTTACCGACGCAGGCGAATATACGGTAAAAGCTAAATTTATATCCGACAGCGGCTTAGCTCTCCCCGATCTTACGGCTACCATAAAGATAAAGAAAGCCGTATACGATATGTCGGGAATCACTCTCTCCGACAAGACTGCCGTTTATGACGGAAGCGCTCATTCCGCAAATATCGCAGGCACGCTTCCCGAGGGAGTCAGCGTTTCTTACGTTGGCGGCGGCACGGATGCGGGCGAGTACACCGTCACGGCGCGCTTTACGGGTGACGCTAAGAATTACGAGCCCATCCCCGATCTTACCGCTACCGTAACGGTGAAGAAAGCCGTATACGATATGTCGGGCGTTACCTTCTCGGATAAGACCGTAACGTATAACGGAGAGGCTCATTATATTGAGATAACGGGCGCGCTTCCCACGGGTGTCAGCGTAAGATACGAAGGCAACGGAAAGGCCGAAGCGGGCGCGCACACCGTCACCGCGTACTTCACGGGCGACGCAAAGAACTACGAGCCCATCCCCAATATGACGGCAATTCTTACGGTCAAGCGTTCCGATATTTCGGTCAGCTTTAACAGCGCCGAGTTCGTTTATGACGGAACACCCAAATCCATTGAGATCACGGGCACGCTTCCGTCTGACGTCACGGTCGAATATTTCGGCAACGGCGTGACGGATGCGGGTGAATACGAGGTAACGGCGAGGTTTACCACGACGGGAAATTACGAAAACCTTCCCGATCTTAAAGCCGTCATTACCATCAGGCGCGCCGTTTACGATATGTCAGGCGTCAGCTTCACCGACAAGACGGTAAGCTATGACGGCAACGAGCATTCCGTCACCGTTCAGGGAACGCTTCCCTACGGTGTAAGCGTAACTTATGTCGGAGGCGGTGTCAGCGCGATAGGAACCCACAACGTTGTGGCAAGCTTTACGGGTGACGGTAAAAACTACGAGCCCATACCCGATATGACGGCGAAGCTCACTATTGACGGTTGCGTAGTTACGGTCGTGATAAACGATACTCGCGGTGCGTCGGTCGTCGGTGACGACGTTGTAAGCATTCCGCGCGGCTCCGACGTTGAATTCACCGTAAAGCTCAGGTCTACTTATGAGTTCGTCAGCGTGTCCGTCGGCGCTTATGACATAGCTACGGGCAAGCTTTCTCTTGAGAACGTCGAAGAAAGTATCACGGTAAGCTTTAACGTCCGTGAGCTTGAGTATGACCCGAACGATACGGTACGCGTCCAGCTTAAGCTTTCCGAGGGTGACAGCGCGAGCGTAAAATCGGGCGCTAAGGTAAACCTTGGCTCCAAGATCGAGCTTAACGCGGCTGACTCTTCGCATAATTTCATAGGCTGGTCCATCGGCGACACGCTTGAAAACGGCGGCACGCTTCTTTCCCGCGATAAATATTACGTATTAAGCGTCATTCCCTCTGTTATCGGAGAGAATAACGGAATGATAACCATTTATTCAAATTACAAGAGTCTTGCCATCGTCTATTACGACCCCAACGGCGGCACGGTAAACACGGATTCCATCAATATGAAGGGCAACTCGTATTATACCGCGGTGTATGACGGTGAGATAGTAACGGTCACGCACACCGATGCTTATATGAACTATGCCGAGTCCGTGTCCGCGTTCTGGGACGACGGAACGTTCGTGCGCGACGGTTACGTGCTTATAGAATACAATACGAGTGCCGACGGCAACGGCGAGGCGTACAGCCTTGGCTCTAAATTCTACACGGGCTCCACTCCGTATCAGACTCTTTACTGTATCTGGGCTGAGGCGACCCCAGCAGATGACTTTGAATACACCGACGTAAAGTGGGGCTACGCATCGGGAATAGACGCAACGAAGGCACCTAACTGGAAGATCGACGGAGTTAAGATAACGAAGTATAACGGTGACGCCGAGTGGGTAGTGATTCCCGAGATGATAGACGGAAAGTACGTTACTACCATAGACACGGGCGCGTTCGTTGACAAGGGCGTTAAGGTTCTCGTTTTCAATAAGTACATTCTCCGCGTCGAGGACGGCGCTTTCAAGAACTGTCAGCAGCTTGCCACCGTTTATATGAACGACTCCATCTTCTATATGAACGACGCGGCGCTTGATATCGGCAGTTACAGGAATTTAAAGAATTTCTATCTCAACGCGACGATGGCTCCGAGATTTACGAAAAACGACGGTGCCTTTGCGGTAAAGCTTTCGCGCCTTCTTGCAAGTCAGGATGAAAACCGCGTTATAGTCGTTTCGGGCTCGTCGACCTATCAGGGTCTTGGCACGCCCTATCTTGAGGCACTTCTCGACGGTGATTACACCGTAATAAATATGGGTACTACGAGAACGGGCACGGGTATGATATTCTTCGAGGCGCTTCAGCACTACACTCACGAGGGGGATATAGTCGTATACGCTCCCGAAAACCACGTCAATATGTTCGGAAATAACGTAATGTGGTACCGTTCCTTCTATGACACGGAGGGAATGTATAACCTCTTCCGCTATATTGATATCTCGCACTATCCGTCAGCCTTCTCGGCACTCGCCGCTTACAACAAGGAGAGAAGATACACCAAAAATCCTTGTGCGTACGAGGATATAGTCGTGGCGTCTACGAGAACGGGGTCGCAGATCGACAAGTACGGCGATTATCAGAAAGCGGACCGCGGATATTACCGTGAGGATGAAAAGATAAAGTACATTGATTCGTACTTCATCACCCTTAACGAGTATTATAAGAACGATCTTCTTTGGAGTGACGTCGAGTATCAGACCGCAAACAAGGATTACTTAACGAGTGATACCTGGACGGATATCACTATATACGATTACGAGATCAACCGCGCGATCGCTCTTATTAAACAAACGGGCGCTACCGTGACCTTCGGCTTCGCTCCCGTGGATGCCGACGACGTCGTGCCCGAGGCACAGAATAAGGAATGGCTCTTAGCTTACGATAAGCTCATTCTTGATTATTACGATTTCGACGCTCTCCTCGGCACGTCCGCGGATTACGTCTTCGCTCATACGTATTTCTACGATTGCGCGTACCACGTAAACGATTACGGAAGAACGTACAGAACCTATCAGATGTATCTTGATCTTTGCGAGCTTCTCGGAATAAAAGACGTAAAGGCGATAGACGCGGTCGGCACGAACTTCAAGGGTTGTCTTTTCGAGGCAAGCTCGGACGGCACGCCCGTAACGAAGGTCGAATATCTTCAGTAAAAGAGGTAAACAAAATTGCTTGATCTGACTTTTTATAAGGACGTCTTTATAGTCCTTATCCTCGCATCGGCGCTCGTGCTTCACTCGGGCGCCGCCGCGTGCGGATTTTTCGTAAAAAAAGTTGAGCTTTCTAAAATTTTAAACACGGGTCTTACCGTCCTTAATATTCTTCTCCATCTTTTCCTTATCGGATTTATGATGTACAGAGGTGTAAGACTTGATGAGGCTGTGCTCGTAATTCTTATAAGCGTCTTTTTCCATACGCTTATATATTTCGTGATACATACGCTTAACGAGCACAGGAAGAAGGAAGGAGGGGATGAAGCGTGACGTTTAATTCTTGGGAATTTTTGCTCTTCTATCCCGCCGTCGCTCTTCTTTATTTCGTCCTTCCCAAAAAGACGAAGTGGATAATGCTCCTTATCGCCAGCTACTTCTTCTATATGTGCTATCAGGCGGAGCTCGTCTTCCTTATTGTGGGAACGACGCTTATTTCGTGGATAGCTTCGATAATAATAGAAGAAAATGATAATAAGCTGATAAGACGCTTATGCCTGACGCTGACGCTCGTCGTGTGCTTCGGAGTTTTGTTCTTCTATAAGTACTTTAACTTCCTCTCGGGCAGCGTTACGGGGCTTATCGAATATTTCGGCGGCACGCCGTCATCGGTGGAGCTTGATCTTATTCTCCCCGTCGGAATTTCCTTCTACACCTTCCAGACGCTTTCGTACGTGATAGACGTCTATCGCGGTGACGTTAAGTGTGAGCGTAATTTCTTCTTCTACGCGCTCTTCGTCTCCTTCTTCCCGCAGCTTGTTGCAGGTCCTATCGAAAGACCCAACAATCTTATGCCGCAGCTTAAAGAAGCTCACAAATTCGACTATGACAATTTCGTCAAGGGCGGCAAGCATATGCTCGTCGGCTTCTTCAAAAAGGTTTGCGTCGCCGACTATATCGCCGTTTTCGTAAACTCGGTATATAACAACGCCGACGAGGCGTCAGCGCTCGGTATAATAATAGCGACGCTGCTCTTCGCCGTTCAGATATATTGCGATTTCTCGGGCTATACCGACATTGCGATAGGCTGCGCGCGCATTATGGGTATAAAACTTATGAAGAACTTCGACCACCCCTATACCGCAACGTCGGTAAAGGAATTCTGGTCAAGGTGGCACATATCTCTTTCGTCCTGGTTTAAGGACTATCTCTACATACCCCTCGGAGGCAACAGACGCGGTAAGGCGCGTCAGATCTTCAACGTGATGGTCGTATTTCTCGTTTCGGGTCTTTGGCACGGAGCGGCGTGGACCTTCGTTATCTGGGGTGCTCTTCACGGTGTGTTCCAGGTTATCGGCACCCTTACGTGGAAGAAAAGGAACGCCCTGCTTGGCAAAATGGGCTTCAGCGAAAAATCTGTCGGCATAGTTTTGCTCCGCAGATTTATGACCGTGCTTCTCGTTTCCTTTGCGTGGCTCTTCTTCAGAGCAAACAGTATGTCCGACGCCGCGGTTCTTTTGAAGAAGCTCTTCTCGACGGGTTGGGGCGTAGGATTTACGGAAACGCTTTCTGCTATGGGACTTACTCTGACGAGCATAATTATGAGCGTTCTTCTTATACTGACGCTCTTTATGGTCGACAAGCTTCTCCACTATGACGACTCGCCCGACGGCTCTGCCGTCTTAACGCGCGGCGGCTCGTTCGTCTATTTCATTTGGATAGTAATGTTCGTTTGGGCAATACTTCTTTCAAAGAGTATGTCGGGCACGTTCATTTACTTCCAATTCTGAGGAGGCTATTATGAAAAAGATATTAAAAATAACAGCCGCCGTTATTCTGTCGCTCGCCGTGGTGCTTGCACCCGTCGGATTTATGCTCGGTGTGTCATTCCTTGCGCCGAGTCAGTATTCCAATACCTTCTACGGTGCGCTTGACGCAAAGTATCAGCGCCTTTGTTCAATCGAAGAAAGTAAAGTAGTCGTTGTCGGCGGTTCGTCCGTTGCCTTCGGTCTTGACAGCGAGCTTCTTGAAAAATATACGGGAATGCCCGTTGTCAACTTCGGCCTTTACGCCGACCTCGGTACGAAGCTTATGCTTGAGCTTTCGCGTGATCACATAAAGGCGGGTGATATAGTAATACTTGCCCCCGAGCTTGACGCACAAACTCTTTCTATGTACTTCAGCTGGGATAACACCTTAAAGGCGTTTGACGACGATATGTCTATGCTCGGCGAGCTTGATCGCTCCGTTGACGAGTGGCTCTTCTCTATCGAGGGCTTTTGGAACTTAGCGTCGGCAAAGCTCGGTTATACGGTAAACGGAAATAAGCCGAACCCCACCGACGTTTATAACGCAAACAATTTCAATGAATACGGTGATATAGATCCCGAGAAGTTCCCGCGAGAGAACAATATACTCAAAGGACATTATCTTGCGGGTGAAAATTACGAGGTTAATTTCGACCCCGCTATAGTAGAGCCTGAATTTCTTGAATATCTGAACGACTATATTCTCGACTGCAAGGAAAAAGAGGCTGAGGTCTATTTTACTTGGTGTCCCGTGAATGATCTTGCTGTTTCGGATCCTTCATCTGAAAAAATGACCGCTTTCGAAAACTTCTTTAGGCAAAATCTTAAGTGCGAGGTCATAAGCAATCTTGCGGATTATAAAATGGAATCAGGCTGGTTTTACGATACGAACTTCCACTTGAACGATGCGGGCGTTAAGGTCAGAACCGTGAAGCTGATAAAAGATCTTGCTCGCAAATACGAAAATATGAACGTTGCATCCATAGATGCGGATGAGAACGTTCCTACTGAAGCTCCCGAGCATAAATATTCGACCGATTTTGACGGTACGGATAATAACGCCGACTTCTTTGTTTTCGAGCAAACGAAAACCGGTACTTATAAAATTATCGGCATCTCCGACCTCGGACGCACGCAAAAGGCCCTTATCGTTCCTCTCGGTCATCTCGGAAAGGCGGTAACGGAGATCGACGTCAGTATTTTTGCCGACAGCGCTTGCGAGAAGCTTATTATTCCCGACGGCACGAATTTGTCGTCAATGACGGGCAGCTTCAAAGGAGCTTCAAATCTTTCGGAGATCTGTATTTACGAGGATGATCCGGGGGCAGTTGCACCGCCGTCGTTCTCCGAGGCTCCCGCAGGGCTTTCCGTTCACGTTCCGAGCGGCTCGGATTATATTACGCATTATAATTGGAGCCCCGTTGCAGATTCGTTCCCGAATCTTATAATTGAAGACCTATAAAACGGAGTTATTATGAAAAATAAAAAAGTAGATTTGAAAAGACCGACTGTGTTGGTTTTGGGACTGATTTTGCTCCTCTCGCTCGTCTTGACGTCGTTTGCGGGATGCGGCGAAGAAGTGCTTGTGAATAAGACCGAGGGCGGACTCAATTTCGTCATTCCCGACGATTTTGAAAGAACGTATAAGACGTATACGAACGCGGAGGAGAATATTTATAAGCTCTTCGAGTACAGCTCGGACGACATCGGCTTCGTTGTAGATCTGATCCCGTACAGCGTGTATAAGCACGAGGATGAAACGGAATTCAGGTACGGTGAGAGCATAAAGACCTGTACAGAAGCTATAATCGATGAAATGGGTCTTAGCAGCACCATAACCTATAACGAGGAGAAGAAGACCGCACAGTTTGACACCTGGGTGTCCGACGAGGCGGGGACTGAGGCCTATTACAGCTATATAACAATCCTTCTGTCGAAGCGCGGAATATTCGTCGCCCGTTATATTTGCGAGGGCAGTGAGTCTAAGATAGAGAAGTACGTTTCGAAATTCGCGGAAATGTCATCTCATCTCAGCGTACAAGACCCGTAAAATCATAATAAAATAAAGAAAAACAGCAAAAAAAGAGCCGCAAATCCGTTTTTTTGGATCTGCGGCTCTTGATTTTTGAAATCAGATGAAAAGCTCTATTTGCATATTAAGCTTTCCCTTTTTCGAAAGACTCGCCGTACCTCGGTAAATAAAGCGCCCCTTCGTTCTGACGCTGACGCACTCGCCCTCTTTCAATTCCTTGGAGTTGTTTTCGCAAAGTCTTCCGTCAACAAAGACGAGCCCGCGTGAAAAGTAGCCGAGCGATTCCTCGCGCGACATACAAAACACCTTCGCGACGGTGGCGTCAACTCTCGGAGACTGGCACTGTACCGTCCTTATTTCGGTCTTGAAAAGCTCGCCCTCGGGCAGCTCTTCTATAACGGAGACCTTTAGGTCTGTGTGCTTTGCCTTAGTGAGATTTTCCGTTATAAATGCGGCAATGCGCTCTTCCGTAAAAATATAAGCGCCTTCGTCCCTTATAACGATATCGCCGATGAGCGAGCGCTCGATACCGAGGCTCATAAGAGCTCCGAGCAGATCTCTGTGCGAGAGCTTGTCCGCCCACTTTTTCGCCTTCGGCTCTGCTTTTAGCGTCACTATCGGAAAATCAACGCTGTATCCGAGCTCCTCCTCGTCGCCGAAGCGTATCATTACCCGCTCGGTGTCGGGAGCTCCGCCGAATACCGTGTACTTCACGCCGTGAAGCGTATTCTTTATCTCGGCGAAGGCACTTCTGTCGTCAAGCCCCAAAAAGTCGGTAAAGGTGAATATCCCCGAGTTATAGGATTTTTTAGCAAGCTCCGACAGGCGTTTTTTCGTAAATTCGCGATCGTCGGTCATTTATCAAAGCATCATATCTACGGGGTAGAGTATCTTGAGCTGATTTATCTTGCTCTCGTACGCCTTTCTGCGCTTTTCGCCGAGCAAGCCTTCCTTTATCTCGGACGCGATTTGTGCGAAGGGAGCGACGGAGGGCTCGTTTTTCGCGTTGAGCTTTATGAGGTGGAAACCAAACTGCGTCTTAACGGGGGTCGCCGTTACGTCGCCGACGTTCATTTCAAATACAGCCGTGTCAAACTCGGGCACCATCTGTCCTCTGCCGAAGTCGCCGAGGTTTCCGCCCTCTTTACCCGAGGGGCAGGAGGAATATTCCTTTGCCGCATCCTCGAAGCTCTTACCCGCGTTGATCTCGGCGAGTATCTCAAGCGCCTTTTCCTCCGTGTCGACGAGGATGTGAGATGCGTTCACGCTCTCGCCCGTCATAAACTTGTCCTTGTTAGCTTCGTAGTATTCCTCGGCTTCCTTGTCGGAAACGCTTACCGCCGACACCACCTTTTCAACGGCAAAGCTCGTGAGAAGTCTGTCCTTCATCTTTGCGAGCTCCGCCTTGAACGCGGGGTCCGCCTCAAGCAGGTTTCTCTTGGCGTCGATGAGCATAAGCCTATCGCCGATTATCTGGTTGAGTATCGCCTTTCTTCCCTCGGGGTTGTTGTAAGCCGCCCCTCTTTGTCCAAGTCCCAAAAGGAACTCGTCAACGTCAGCTTCCGTTACGGGAGTGCCGTTTACGTTTGCTAAGATCTTTTTCATTTTCGTTCTCCTTGAAATTTTATATTATTGTAAACTTTGATTTACATTACCGTATTAAACCCATACCCGTGTAGGATTATCGCGTATTTCTGAGCCCCTTTGGATAGTGGTTTTTGAGCTTCCCGTACGATGCCTTGCCTCCTCCGAGCGGCGCGCCGTCCGTAAGGACTGCGCACCAGCCCTTGACGGTGGGCTCGATGTCTATTTCCTCGCCGAGAAGATATTTTTCAAGTCTTTCATCTCCGACGGCAAGCTCTATTTTGTTTTTAAATTCACACCCGAGTGCTGAGAAAAGCTGATGGGCGGGGAAGAGCAGCTTGCCGCGTATCTCGCCGACGAGTACACCCGCGGAAAATACCGATCTTGGTAAAACGGGGCACCCGTGTGAAATTAAAACGACGTTTTCCCCTTGCTTCACAAGCCGACCGTTCGGTCGTTTAATAAAGACCTCTTCGAAAAAGTGCTCCGCTATCTCTGCCTCGCGGCGCTCAAGCGGCTTTGACTCTTCTTTAAAGAGTATACCGCGCTGTTTATCGCCCGTAGCCTTTCTTTTCAAAAGCGCGACGAACTGTCCCTCTCCGTTTGATATGTGGGGATAAAAGCGCCTCGCCGCGTCCTTTATCTCGGGATGCTTGCCGTCCTTGTCTATTGCGGGCGCCGTGTAGGGAAGTAGCTCTTCCTTTACGGGTGTGAGCTCAAATTCGGGATGACGGTCGAGAAAATCCGTCACGTTATCCTCGTTTTCCTCCACCGAGAAGGTGCAGGTCGAATAAACGAGCACGCCGCCCTCTTTAACGAGGGGAGCTGCGTTTTCAAGTATTTCCTTTTGTCTTTTTTGACAAAGCTCTACGTTTTCCTCGCTCCATTCCGCGATGGCTTCGGCATTTTTTCTGAACATTCCCTCGCCTGAGCAAGGCACGTCCGCCACGACAAGGTCAAACACCCCGTCGAAGAGCTTCGGAAATTCCGCCGTGTCAAGCGACGTTACCTGCGCGTTTTTTATTCCGAGTCTTTCAAAATTTCCGACGAGTATCTTCGCTCTTTTCGGCACGAATTCGTTTGAAATAAGAAAACCCCCGTCGCCTATACGTTCCGCTATCTTTGACGATTTTCCACCGGGGGCGGCGCACAGATCTATCGCCTTTATCCCGCGCGGAATATCAAGTGCCGCAAGCGCCGCCATAGCTCCGGGGTCTTGGACGTATACCATACCCGCGTGGTGCTCGCAGCTCCTTCCGATGGGGAAATCTTCTTTTAGTATATATCCGCACTCTTCATAAGGGATCTTTCCTGCCGAAAGGCGTGATGCGACCCCTTCACGGTCCATCACCTTTATTCCGTTTATCCTGAAGCCTCTTACGGGCTCGTCCTCTGTCATAGCGCGCTCAAAATCGGCGTATTCTTCGCCGAGCAGGCGCATCATTCTTTCCTTGAATTTTTCGGGGAGCATAAGCCACTCCTTTCTTCACTCCATATCATTTTATCATAAAATAACTTCCGTGTCAATGACTAAAATATTTTCGCGCGAACAATACTTCCTTATTGACTTTTTCTTGGTATTATGGTATATTTATCATAGTTAAAGATTTTGATTGGGAAAGGGGTGTGACAGGAAATGAGCAAAGCTGTACGTGAGGAGCACAGACGAACCTCGGGCGGCGTTGACGTTTATGCTTACAGGAATGAATTTCTTCACGGTTTTCATCTTTCTCTTTTCGTAAGAGCGGGCAGTATGCACGAGCCCGAGGACGAGTGCGGAATATCTCATTTCTTCGAGCACGTCGCGATAAGAAACGTCAACCGCGTGATGAACGGAGCTCTTTATTCGGAGCTTGATGCGCACGGCGTTGAGTTCAACGCCTCGACGTACAGTGAGATGATTCAGTTTTATACGGGCGGGGCTGAGAAAAACTTTCGCTTTGCGGCTGATATTCTTATGAAGGTACTCTCGCCGATCTCTCTTAGCGCGGAAGAGATAGCCACGGAGCGCGCACGTATAAAAGCCGAGATCAGGGAGAGCGATGAGCGCACGTCGCTTACCGCCTTTACGAACGAGAGAGTTCATAAGGGGACGTCGCTTGCCCGTTCCATAACGGGCACGGTCGGCGGTGTTAATAAAATAGGTAAATGCGCCCTTGAAAATTTCAGGAAAAACACTCTCACGCGCGGCAATATCTTCTTCTACGTGACGGGGTGCGTTTCGGAGGAGGATATGGATTATCTTCTCGGGCTCATAGATTCTGCCGATATAGGCGATGGGTCTGTCAACGAAAACCTGGCCCCCGTCCCGCAGGATTTTGGTAAGAGGGCACGCGAGGTTCACGTAAAGAATGCCGATTTCACTATGCCGAGATTTACGTTCGATCTCGATATGTCGCGCATCAGTATTGCCGAGGCGGATCTTGTTTACGATATACTCTTAAGCGGTTACAGCTCGGAATTCTTTATCGAGCTCAGCGAAAAGCGCGGGCTCTTCTACGACGTTTCGGGCTCGCTTGAAAGATATAATAACCTCGGAACTCTGTCGTTTTCCTTCGAGGTCAAAAGCACGGCACTTTACGAGAGCGTGGAGCACACGGTCGGAATACTTCGCAAAATGAAAACGGAGCTTCTTCCCGATGAAAGATGTATGCGCTCGGCGTACGTCGATAACGCTTATATGCTTCTTGACGACGCAAGGGAGCTGAATTTCACCTTTGCCTACGACAATCACGTTATGAACGCGGGATACGCCGATATAAGCGAGCGCGTGAAAGCTTACGCGGGGGTCACTCCCGAGCGCATACGCGAGCTGTGCCGCGAGATATTCAAGAGCGCAAATCTCACCTTCACTATGAAGGGAAGCGCAAGGCGGACGGACCGAGAGCGCATTCTCGCTCTGCTTGACGGACTTGATGCTTAAAGGCTTTTGGATCTAAAGAGCTTTAATAAATCAATTTAATAAAACAAAGGGAGTCACGTATGGACTTTAAAAACGTAGACAAAAAATACCGTGCCGTGCCGTTCTGGTCGTGGAATGACAGAATGCGCGCGGATGAAACGCGCCGTCAGGTCGGCGTTATGGACGAGGCGGGAATCGGCGGCTTTATGATGCACGCAAGAGGCGGACTTCTCACCGAATATATGGGAAAAGAGTGGTTTGAAAATATAAAGGCGGCGATAGAAGAGGCGACGGCAAGAGGTATGCATCCTTGGGCATACGATGAAAACGGCTGGCCCTCGGGCTTTGCGAGCGGAAAGGTCACTGCCCTCGGTATTGATTACCACCAGAAGACCCTTTGCGTAAGAGCCGCTTCGGAAGAAGCGCACGAGCACAGCTTGCTCATAAAGGACGGATACGAGTACTACTTAGACGTCAATCCGTATTACGTTGACGTTCTTGATAAAAAGGTAATAGCGAAGTTTATAGAAGAGGTCTACGAGGTATATTACGATAAGTGCGGCAATACCTTTGACGGATTTTTCACCGACGAGCCGCAGATGATGAACGGAAGAGAAGGCTTCCCTTGGAGCTTCACGCTTCCCGAAAAATTCAGAGAAAAGTACGGTTATTCCATAGAAGACAGCCTTGATGCGCTCTTCTTTGACAAGGAAAACTCAAAAAAGGTCAGACGCGACTTCTGGTATCTTGTCACGAATCTTTTCAGCGAGAGCTTCTTTAAGCAGATCGGCGATTGGTGCACGGAGCACGGCTACGGCTTCACGGGTCATTTGATGATGGAGGATTCGATGATAGATCAGATCCGCTCCTCGGGTGCGGCAATGCCGCATTACGAGTATTTCACTCACCCGGGAATGGATTGGCTCGGCAGGCGCACGAACGAGGACCTTACCGCAAAGCAGCTCGGCTCCGCCGCGGCTCAAATGGGCAAAAAGCACGTCCTTTCCGAAACCTTCGCCCTTTGCGGACACAACGTCACCTTAGCAGAGCTTAAAGGAATTTACGAGCAACAGCTTGTGAGGGGTATAAATCTCCTTTGTACACACCTTGAGGGTTATACCAACAAGGGCAAAAGAAAGCGCGATTATCCCCCGGCGCTCTATTTCCAGCAGCCGTGGTGGGACGACGCGAAGGTCTTCTTCGATTCTATGGCTCGCATAGGAATGATACTCGCCGAGGGCAAAACGGAAGCGGACACGCTTCTTATTCACTCTCAAAGTGCGGCGTGGGAGCTTTACGACGGCGACCCGAGCGGCGAGTCGAGAGCTAAGATCAGGGTCATCAACGACCGTCAGCTTGCAGATATGCGCACGCTTGAGGATAAGCATATTCTCTATCACCTCGGCGACGAGATAATGATGGAGCGCCACGCAAGGATAGAGGACGGAAAGCTCGTGATAGGCGAGATGTCCTATTCCACCGTGATCCTTCCCGAATATCTGACTCCGCTTGATTCCACGAAAAAGCTTATAGAAGAATTTAAAGCGTCGGGCGGAATAGTAATTTCCACCCCCGAAAAGCTTCCCAAAAATCCGATATGCGACGAGTGCCACCTTGCCTACACTATGCGCACGTATCCCGATTTTGAAGTTCACTACCTCGTAAATACCAACTCCGACACCGTTACGACGGAGGTAACTGCGGGCAATCTCATTCTCGATATAGAAACGGGAGAAACGAAGCCCTTCGCGGGCAAGCTGACGCTCGGACGCTATGAAAGCGCGCTGATAATCGACACCCACGAGCCTCGTGCCGAAGAGAAGGAAAAAGCTCCGATACCCGAGCTTGACCTCTCGGGCGAGTGGCGCGTCAAATCCGCGAGCTACAACTCGCTGACGCTTGACAGGTGTGACTATGCCGTCGACGGCGGCGAGTGGAAGGAAAACGTTTACGTGCTTGACATTCTTCCACGCTTGAACGATCTTCGCCGCGCGGCGGTGCTTGAAATGAAATACACCTTCGTTGCAGAGGGGGTAGGGGATGAGATGTTCCTTGTCACGGAAACGCCCGAGATGTTTGAAATAAAGATCAACGGCAAGCCCTTGACTAAAAAGGACGTAGGATTTTTCCGTGACACCTCCTTCCGTATGCTTCCGATAAAAGAGCATATCAGGCTTGGTGAAAACGAGATATATATGAAGGCTGTCGTTTCGCAAAGTGAGGCTTGCTATAACCATATCGACAATTCTTGGGCGTGCGAAACTATGCGCAACTGCCTTGCCTTTGACAAGGAGATCGAGCAGATTTACGTTGTCGGTGATTTCGGCGTAAGGCTTGACGATGAGCCGAAGGAGCTTGCGCGCGACGCTTACAGAATTAAAAAGCAACCTGTAATCACAAAGAAGCCCCATTCGGTTGACATCGCGCATCTCGACTTCTCGGGTTATCCGACCTTCGTTGGCGAGCTTGTGCTTGAGAGGACGTTTGAATTAAGCGACCCCCACGCCCGTGTTAAATTAAAGGGCAGGGGAATGACCTCTATACACATTCGTGTGAACGGCAAAGACCTCGGTGGAAGGCTTTGGGCTCCGTATGACGTGGATATTTCCGATGCCCTCCGTGAAGGAGAAAACACGCTTGAAATAAAGATACTTAACAATCTCAGAAATATGCAGGGACCCTTCCACCTTAAAGACGGTGAGTCATATAGCGTTTGCCCGTCCAACTTCTACCGTGAGCCTAACGTTATAACCACCCGTATTCAAACCAACAACCCAAGTCCCGTCCTCTCTTGGTGGGACGATGACATCTGCCTTGTGCATTTCGGCTTTGATTGCAAGGATGATTTAAAAACTTCCGAAAAAGCTCTTGACAAAGCAGGGTTCACTATTGTATAATATCAGTGCGGTGTAAAATCCGCAAACTTCGCCTGTGGCGCATTACGCGCCAACATCAATGCAGGGAAAGCGCAGTGTAAATCTGCCGCAACAGCCATTGCCGTAATTGAGCAGCAGTCAGCTCATAAGTCGGAAGGCCTGCCCGGCGAAGGGCAAAAAACATTCCTTGGGCAAACGGAGGAAAAGTGCCAAAAACATCAAAAACACCCAACCCGTGTTAAATTATTGGCGTGTTTTGTGCTTTTTGCAATACTTTTAACCTCGCTTTCCCGAGAAGGCGAGGTTTTCTATTTTGACTTACTCGGAGTGTTTTTTTACCGAAGAAACTATAAAAGAAAGGTAAAAAACAAAATGAAAAGAACTATCAAGCTGTTATCGGCCGTCCTTGCGCTGACGCTTCTTTGCGCCGCGTTTATCTCGTGCGGACAGACCCCCGTGGACAACACCCCCGAAGCTAAGAACTCGGAAACTATTGTTGTCGGCGGAGGCGAAAATTCGGGAACCGAGAGCGGAGGTGAAACGTCAAAGCCTGAAAAAATTATGACTCTCGTTGTTGGCGGTGAGAACGAAAAGATCTATTCCGTTGACTTCTCGGAGGTTGAGATAACCGAGGGCGGAATGTCGATACTGAAGCACCTCAAAGAGCAAGGAAAGCTTACGTATAAAGCAGATGCCACGGGTTATCTGACCGAGGTCGGAGAGTTAAAGCAGGATGTGGCAAGCGGAACGTATCTTTATATTTATACAAGCGTTGCAAAGGATGCCGATACCTCGGCATATGCAATGACGAAAGAATGGAACGGAAAGACTCTTACCAGCGCAGGTGTCGGTATTACCGATATGACGGTTGAAAACGGCGCAATTATTTATATAGGAACCGTTAAGTGGTAAAATGAAAAAAAGCTCATCTAAAGCAATGAGCGCGGCACAAAAGGTCGCCCTCGTCGGTATAATGGCTGCTACCGTCGAGTGCGGCAAGCTTGTGCTTGCCGCTGTACCAAACGTAGAGGTAGTGACGCTTCTTCTTGCTATTTACGGTTATGCGTTCGGTTGGCTCGGAATATTGGCAGCCGTCGTGTTCGTCTGCATCGAGCCTGTGATATGGGGCTTTGGCTCTTGGATGGTCAGCTACTTTATTTATTGGCCTTTGGTCGCGTTTGTTTTTCTGATGCTTGGGCGCGCCCGCGTTAAAAACCGCTTTGTTCTCGCGCTTATCGCGGTCAGCCTCTCGGCACTTTTCGGAGTTCTCACGTCCTTGGTCGACGTCGGACTTTTTATGGGTAGGTTTGATAACTTCGTGTACAGGTTTTCTATCCTTTATATGCGCGGAGTACCGTTTTATCTTACTCAGATAATTTGCAACGCCGTTCTCTTCCTGACCGTTTTTCCGTTTTTGTCAAAAAAGCTTCTTCATTTCGCTAAAAGAAAATGACCCGCCTTGCCGTAAACTTATCCCGCGGCAAGGCTTTTTCCTTTATTTTAAAGTTTTTTGGAAATTCTATTTACTTTTTCACCCGTTTGTGGTAGAATATATTTATTATGAAAAAGTATGCCCGTTTATCGGGCGGGAGGTTATTTAATGATCGTTGCGCTTGAAGAAGCGAAAAGACGCCTTGTGGCGATGGAGGACGTAATAAAGGAGCTTGGCAATCAGCTCCGCATTGAAGAGGCTCGCGAGCGCGCGGCTGAGCTTGAGCGCGAGACCTTGGTGCAGGATTTTTGGAGCGATGCGGAAAAGTCGTCGAAGAAGCTCCAGGAAATAAAGCAGCTCAAGGATAAGGTCGAGAGCTACGAGGAGCTGGCGGCGAAGCTTGAGGACACGCTTATGCTTTGCGAAATGGCAATAGAGGAAAACGACGAGAGCTCCGTGGAGGAGGTCACGGCTGAAACGGAATTTATCGAGACCGAGGCGGAGAAGAAGAGGATAGAGGTCCTTCTTTCGGGTCCTTACGATAAAAATAACGCGATACTCTCATTCCACCCGGGTGCGGGCGGCACGGAGGCGCAGGATTGGGCTTCTATGCTTTACAGACTCTATACGAGATGGGGCGAGAAGCACGGCTTCAACGTAAAGCTCATAGATTGGCTTGACGGTGACGAGGCGGGTCTTAAATCCGCAACGATTATGATAGAGGGGCTTAACGCCTACGGCTATCTCAAGAGCGAAAACGGCGTACACAGACTCGTAAGAATATCGCCCTTCGACTCTTCGGGAAGGCGTCACACGTCCTTCTCCTCGGTCGAGGTTATGCCCGAGTTTGAGGACGACAACACCATCACCATTCGTGACGAGGATATAGAGGTCACGGCGCACCGCTCGTCGGGCGCGGGCGGTCAGCACATCAACAAGACCGACTCGGCAATAAGAATAGTACACAAGCCCACGGGTATCGTCGTCGGATGCCAGACGGAGAGAAGCCAGCTGCAGAACAAGGAAACGGCAATGAAAATGCTCCGCGCAAAGCTTATGGAGATCAAGATCCGTGAGAAGCTTGACAGAATAGAGGATATTCAGGGAAATAAGGCGAATATCGAATGGGGCAGCCAGATCAGAAGCTACGTCTTTATGCCCTATACGCTCGCAAAAGACACGAGAACGGGATACGAGGACGGAAATATCGACGCCGTAATGGACGGTGAGATCGACGGCTTCATCAACGCGTATCTCAAGCACATCTCTGCAAATCCCGAGGAATAATATATAAAAAAAGAAAAAAGCGCTTGCCTCCGACAAAGCTTAATCGGGGCAAGCACTTTTATTTTATCAGTCTTTTTGATATTCTATGAGCTCGCAAACGTCACATCCGAGAGCTGTGCAAAACCTGTTTAAAACATCGCTATCGTATCTGACTACCGCATTTTTGTAATAATTATTGACTATGTGGTATCTGATGCCGGTGCTTTTCGCCAAAGAGTAACGCGATATTTTGTGCGAATCAAGGTATTTATCAAGTGTTAATCGTATCATATTATCACACTCCTTTATATCAATTTTAATAAATATATACCTACTTGACAATTCCCTTATTTAGGTATATACTTATATAAGTAAATAAAAAGGAGCTCGATATATAGTTTCATCAACGCGTATCTTGGGCACATCTCGGCAAAGCCCGAGGAATAATATATATAAAAAGCGCTTGCTCCCGACGAAGCTTAATCGGGGCAAGCACTTTTGTTTTATCAGTCTTTTAATTATCTATACTCCGGGTAGATTAGCTTAACCTCCGTTTTCTTCGTTGCGTAAGCCTCTTCGAGAAGAGCGTCGACGTCAAGCTTCGCAAGCTCCGCCGCCACGAGCTCAGGCTTCGGCTGAGTTTTCGGGTGCCTCGGTGTAAATACCGTGCAACAGTCCTCGTAGGGAAGGATGGACGTCTCAAGCGTGCCGTACTGACGCGCGTATGTGATTATCTCCTCCTTGTCAAGTCCGATGCAAGGGCGGAAGACGGGGATGCTGACCTCTGCGTCCGTTACTCCGAGAGCACCGAGAGTCTGGGACGCGACCTGACCGAGGCTCTCACCCGTCACGAGGGCAGAGCACTTGTATTCCTTCGCCAGTCTTTCGGAAAGACGCATCATAAATACTCTTAAAAGAAGGGTGAAATAATCCTCCGTGCATTTGTCGCGTATCTCTTCTTGAATATGAGTTAAGGAAATGGTGTGCACGTACATCTTGGACGTATATTCGCACATAAGAGAGGCAAGGTCCATCACCTTCTCCAAAGCGCGCTCCGACGTGTATGGGAAGGATTCAAAGTGAAGCGCCTCGATCTCCATTCCGCGCTTTGCCATCATAAGACCCGCGACGGGCGAGTCGATGCCGCCCGAGAGAAGGAGAAGTCCGCGCCCTGCCGACCTTGGCGGAAGTCCGCCCGCACCGGGCTCCTGTCCCGCTCTGATATACGCGTGCTCGTCACGCACCTCGACGGTAACGGTGACCTCGGGGGAGTGGACGTTGACTCTTATCCCCTTGACCGTGGAGAGTATCACGCCGCCTATTTCTGCCGAAATTTCGGGTGATTTAAGCGGGAAACGCTTGTCCGAGCGCTTCGCCTCCACCTTGAAGGTCTTTTTACCGAGGAGCTTCAAGGGAAGGTATTCCCTCGCAAGCGCCTTTATGCTCTCCATATTCTTGTCGCACACAGCTGCACGGTTGACTCCTACGATGCCGAAAACGCGCTTTGCCGCCTCGTACATTCCGTCCATATCGCATTCGTCGTTCTTCGGGATGATGAACACCGTGCTCTGCTTTCCGTACACTTCAAAAAGTCCGTAGTGGGAGGCTCTTCTTCTGAGCTCCTTTATAAGGGCTGCCTCGAAGGTCGCTCTGTTCGCGCCCTTCAGTATCACCTCGCCGTATTTGCAAAGTATAACCTCGTTTATCGTCATATCAAGTCCTCTTTTATCTCTCATTCATAAGAAGCGAGTTCTTTATGCTCCAAAGCTTCTTTGAAAGGTCTACGTAATATTTATGCGGATTCTCGAATCTCTTCACCTCGTCCCAAAGACCGTCAACCTCCAAGAGGCAATAGTCTCTTATTTCCGAAAGGGCAGGGGAGCGGTAAACGCACTCGCCGTCTACAAACACGGGGATGTGGAGCTTTCTTAAGGTGTAATCGGTAAAGGTCTTTTTCTTCCACGTTTCAATGGGGTCGAAAATCTCAAGCGGCTCGCCCTCTGTGAGCTCCTCGTCGTGAACCGTAAGGAGGTCCGCCATAGCCTTGCCCGTTTCCTTATCGTAGATGCGGTAAAGGCTCTTGAAGTGCGGTGTCGTTATTTTCTCGGCGTTTTCCGAGATCTTTATCTTTGGCACTATCTCCCCGTTTTGCTCCTTGGCAACGAGCTTGTAAACACCGCCGAACACGGGTGTGGATTTAGACGTGATAAGCCTTTCTCCAACTCCGAAGCTGTCTATCTTCGCGCCTTGAAGTATGATATCTCTTATTATATTCTCGTCAAGCGAGTTCGACGCTACTATTCTGCAGTCGTAAAGCCCCGCATCGTCGAGCATACGCCTTGCTTTTTTGGAAAGGTAAGTAATGTCGCCCGAGTCAAGTCTTATAGCGCACTTTGTTATCCCTTTCGGCAAAAGCACTTCCTTAAACGCGCGAATGGCGTTCGGCACGCCGCTTCCGAGTACGTCGTAGGTGTCAACGAGAAGCGTCACGTTCTCTGGGTAGAGCTTACAGTACGAAACGAAAGCCTCGTATTCCGTGTCAAACATCTGCACCCAGGAGTGCGCCATAGTGCCCGTCGTGGGGACTGCGTATTCTCTGTCCGAAATGGTACACGCCGTGGCAGAGCAGCCTCCGATGTAAGCCGCTCTCGCACCGAGCACGGCGCCGTCGGCACCCTGCGCGCGCCGTGAGCCAAACTCTGCAACCGCGCGTCCGTCGGCAGCTCTTACTATTCTGTTCGCCTTCGTTGCTATAAGCGATTGATGGTTTATCGAGAGAAGGAGAAACGTTTCTATAAACTGTGCCTCTATCGCGGGCGCCTTTACCGTAAGTATCGGCTCTCCCGGGAATACGGGCGTCCCTTCGGGAACGGCGTATATGTCACCCGAAAATCGGAAGTGACGGAGATATTCGAGGAATTCTTCGGAGAAAAGTCCTTTTGAGCGAAGAAAGTCTATGTCCCCGTCGGTGAATTTAAGGTTCTTTATATAATCTATGATCTGCTCAAGTCCTGCCGCGATAGCAAAGCCGCCGCCGTCGGGTACTCTTCTGAAAAAGAGGTCGAAGTAAGCTATCTCATTGGCCTTCCCAAGCTCAAAATAGCCGTTTGCCATAGTCAATTCGTAAAAATCGCAAAGTAAGGTCTTGTTCATTTTGAGGCGTTTCGCTCCTTATCTATGTAATTCTGAAGTATAAGCTCCGCGGAGAGGGCGTCTATCGCGTCTTTTCTCTTTTTGCCGTACGTTCCCGATGCGTCAAGAAAACGGTAGGCTGCCATAGTAGTCATTCGCTCATCGTAAAAATCAATAGGAATATCCGTCAGCTCTGCGAGAATATCCGCAAAAGCGCGGACGACCTGTGTTCTCTCGCCGAACGAGCCGTCCATATTTCTCGGCATTCCTATTACGATTTTAACGCACCCGCGCTCCTTCGCTTCCTTAACTACGCGCTCGGCGGTCTTTCGCATTCCGCCCTCACTGAAGGTGCCGACGGCACTTGCGAGAAGTCCCGAAATATCGCACTCCGCAATGCCCGTGCGCTTGTCGCCGTAATCGACTCCAAGATATTTTCCGTGTTTCAGATCCATATTATTCACCGACCTTTTCGTAAACGCAAATGTAAAAGTCCGCCTCCGTCGAGAGGCTCTCAAGCCCAAGCACGCGCTCACGCCCGACGGCGCTCGTTCTGTAAGCGTAGGGCGTCATCATAAAGAGCGCTCGTATTTCTTCCTTCGTCGAAAGCTCCATTTCGTATCTCACCCTTTCGCACTCAAGAAGACGAAAGCCCGAAAGCTCCGTCGGAAGAGGCGCGTTCTTGTAGGGGGTGTCGTATATCGCCGCTTTAAGTCCGAAAAGGTGCTCCTCGGCGGGAAAAGCTATGATGAAGGTGGCACCCGTGTTAAGAATTCTGCGCATTTCTTCGGGCGCAAGCGGTGAGAACATATTTATCGCCGCGTCAAACGAGCCGTCGGACGCGGGAACGTGATACGCGCTCGCCACGGCAAACGTGACGTTTTTACAGCGTCCTGCGGCAAGCCTTACCGCATCCTTCGAAATATCAAAGGCGGCAAAGCGCGCATCTTTTCCGCTATCGGACAGCGCTTTTTCTATTATCTCCGTGTAATACCCCTCGCCGCAGCCGACGTCTATAACTCGCGCGCCTTTTCGTATATGCTTTACCGCAAGCTCGGATATGCGATTTGCAAGCGGAAGGTAGTGACCCGTGTTAAGAAAATCACGCCTTGCCGCCACCATCTCACGGTTATCGCCGTGTACCGAAGCGCCCGAGGGGGGCAGAAGATTTACGTATCCTGAGCGCGCCGTGTCGTAGCTGTGAGCGCTCGGACAAACGTATGACGAGCCTGAGCGAATCAACTCACCGAGGCATTTAGGACAAGAAAAAAGCATATATTCCGTGCTCCTTATTCGGTCATTCCGCAAAAAGCTCTTTAAACATATTAGCAAGTCGCGGATATCTTCCGTGAACGACGAGCGAGGGGACGTGACAAACTTCAAAATCCCCGTCCTCAAGCGTTATAAGCGTTCCACCCGTTTGACCTATGTTATGATAGTCGTACTGACCCGTTTTAAGACCGAATACCCACCTGATACCGCCGTATTCTATACAGGTATTCGTTTTATGAAGATGCCCCGCAAAAACTCCGTTTACGTGGCATTCGCGGAGAAGCGACGTAAAGCTGTCGTCGCTCTCAATGGCGTATTTCGTGATGTCCTCGTCCTTACATCCGAAATCACGGTCTTTCGCTTCGGTGTCAACCCCTATGGTATAGCTCGTGCTTCCGTCCTTGGAATATCCCTTTTTTATCTCTGCTTCTATGAAGCTCGCGGTGGGAATATGAAACGCGGCGAATGCGGGCACGGGGCACCCCTGAGCCGCTTCTATTCTTCCCGTATTTGAGCGCACGAGCTCGAGCTGGTCGGGGTATATACCTTTTTCTTTTACGACCTCGGGGTCAGACGAGTTTTTACAGCCGTTTGAATCAAGCATATGTAAAACCCTTACAAGCTTATCGTTTACAGCAACGCCGACGGTGTAATTTCCGTTTCCCGAAACGCTGCCGCGCTTAAAAAGACAGTATTTGCATTTTTCAAAAAGCTCGCATTGCCACTTAACACCCATCTTAGACTCGTTGTCGTGATTTCCGAACACGGGTGCCCAAGGAATGGAAAAAGAGTCCATCAGCTCGCATATTTTCCTGAAAGTGCTTCCCGAGTCGTCAAATGAGCCGTACGTAATGTCACCCGTGATAAATATAAGATCGGGGTGTGTTTCGGCAACGAGGGCGCGGACGTGATTTCCGAAAAGTGCGTCGAAATTCTCGGGTAGCCAAGCCTTTATCTCGTCCGCTCGGAGTCTGTCGGGGGTCCTTCTTTGCGTGCTGTCGATGACCTGCATATCGGTGATCTGCAAGAGCCTTATTTTCCTGTTTTCCGAAGTCTTAACGACAAAATCGCAACCGTCAAAAACGGTACCTTCCGTGTTTTTTATGATCTGCATATTATTATTCTCTCTTTCTGATTTTCGTGTTATCTACGCTCGAGGATTTGAGCCACCCGACAACTAAGTATACGGCAATTTATACGATAAACATCGCGTCGCCAAAGGAGAAGAATCTGTACCTTTCCTCGACCGCTTCTTTGTAAGCGCCCATAACGAAGTCCTTGCCCGCAAGTGCGCTGACGAGCATTATAAGAGTGCTCTCGGGAAGATGGAAATTCGTGATGAGCGCGTCCACCGCGCGGAATTTGTAACCGGGGTAGATAAATATTCCCGTCTCTCCGCTTACGGCGTGGACCGTGCCGTCCTCGTCCGTAACGCTCTCAAGCACACGGCACGAGGTCGTTCCGACTGCGATAACTCTGCCGCCGTTTGCGCGCCTTCTGTTTATCTCTTCTGCTGTTGCGTCGTCTATGTGGAAATATTCTCCGTGCATAAGGTGCTCTTCGATCTTCTCGACCTTAACGGGTCTGAACGTGCCGAGCCCCACGTGCAAGGTAAGCTCCGCGTAGCCGACGCCTTTTTTCTTGATCTTCTCGATAAGCGTATCCGTGAAATGCAAGCCGGCCGTAGGAGCCGCCGCCGAGCCCTCTTCCTTCGCGTATACGGTCTGATAGTCGCTCTTGTTTTCAAGCTTTTTCGTAATGTAAGGGGGCAGGGGCATATTGCCGACCGCGTCAAGCACCTCGTAAACGGTGGCAAAGCGCTCCTTGCCGTATTCAAACTTAACTCGTCTGTTTCCGCCCTCCAGAATGTCCGTGACCTCGGCGAAAAGGAGATCTGAAAAGTTGAATCTTGCGCCTATCTTTGCCCTTTTACCGGGGCGCACGAGCGTTTCCCATTCGCCGCCGTCGCCTGCGCGGAGGAGCAAAAGCTCCATCGGTGAGCCCGTTTTCTCGCTGACGCCGAGCAGTCTTGCGGGAATGACCTTCGATGAGTTTACAACGAGTATATCCTCGGGATTCAGGTAATCTATTATATCGGAAAATATTTTATGCTCGACGCTCTTTTTCTCTCTGTCAAGGACCATAAGGCGGCAGCCGTCGCGCTCGGGAGAGGGACTTTGCGCTATAAGCTCCTCGGGCAGATCGTAATAAAAATCGTGCGTCGAAAGATCTGTCTTTGGCCTTTCGTTAACTATTATATCGCTTAATTTTTGCATTTATATAATTCCTCCGTGCCGCGTTGACAAAAAACACCCGCGCGCATAAAATAATAACGTGTATATATTATACACTAATTTATTGTATTTTTCAAGGGGGCACTCGTATAAAGATATGAAAAAGAACGTATGCTTCGAGGGTGTCGGAACCGCGATAGTAACTCCGTTTTCGGACGGCGAGATAGATTATGTCGCCCTCTCAAAGATAATCGATATGCAGATCTCATCGGGCATAGACGCCATTATAGTTGGAGGAACAACGGGCGAGGCGGCTACGCTTTCCGACTCTGAGAGGGAGTCGCTTTATTCTTTTTCTGCAGAGAAGGTAGGGGGGCGTGTTAAATTTATACTCGGAACAGGCTCGTGCGACACATCCCGCGCCGTCTTTTATACAAAGCTTGCGAAGAGACTTGGCGCCGACGGAGCTCTTTCCGTCACTCCGTATTATAACAAGGGAACGGAGGAGGGGATAGTAAAGCACTTTTTAACCGTTGCCGAGGCGGCGGAAATACCCACGGTAATTTACAACGTCCCGACCCGTACCTGCGTTAATATAAGTATATCCTCGCTTTTAAAGCTTTCAAAGCACGAAAACATAGCAGGCCTGAAAGAATCCTCTGACTCGTTAAAGCGCCTTTCGGATCTGTGCGCTCTGTCGGAGGAGCTTCCGCTTTATTCGGGAAACGATTACGCAAACTATCATTTTTATTCTTCGGGCGGTGTCGGAGCTATATCCGTCCTGTCGAATCTTTATCCGCGCGAATGTAAAGAGGTGTTTGAGCTGTCGAGGAGCGGAAACGACGGGGCGGCGCTCAAAAAACAGTGCGATATGAATCCTCTTATAGCGGCTCTGTTCGAAGAAACCAATCCGAGCGTTGTAAAATTCGCTATGCAAAGGCACGGGCTTTGCAAGGAAGAATTGCGTCTTCCTCTGACACCGCCGAGCTTCTCTACGCGCGAAAAGCTCGTGAGGGCGCTTGAAGATTACGAAAAAACTCTCGCTTAATTTGCGTCGGCAAAGAATATCACTTTATACTGATAGAAAAAAAGAGAGGACAGTTCGGATCTACCGATCTGTGCTCTCTTTTCGTTTGCAATTTGTTTTATAGAAGCTCAATTAAAACGGACGTATACTTTTCGGGGAGAGTAACGGTGATGGCGCCGTCCGTTTTCTCAATAGTGCACTTGTTATTCGAGGGGTAAAGGACCTTGGCTTCCGAGAAGTCAAAATCTGCGGGAATATTTACGGAAGCTTCCTCTGAATCAAGTCGGCAGACGGTCATTCTCCTGCACGAGGTATACTTGTAAGCCGAAACGAGCCACTTGTCGGTATATGAGGGAATGGTACCGAGCGGATAGTAGGGAATACCGTGCGGAATATCCGCGCGGATGGACTTGTAAACGCTAACAGCCTCTTTTACAAGATCCATAGTCTTATCCGACCAATTCATAATATCTCCCGAGAGGTGTATGCGCTGAAGAAGCGAGCTCGTCATAGTCATAGCGGACGCGTTCTCTCCGAGAGCTTCTATCGGCGTTGCCCATATTGCCGCCTGCTCGGGGAGCACGGCGGTAGATGCCGCGGCGGAAATGCGCGCGGTGATGCGGTAATCCTCTTGGTCGGACATAGATTGTACGTGCTGCTTTTCAAGGGTCGCGTAGTCCATACGGAGTCCGCCGCTGGCGCAGTTCTCAAATATAACGTGAGGGAATTTTTCTCTTATCTCGTCGTACCACTTGAGAAAGGCGCGGTTGTGCTCAAGAAGACCGTCGCCAAAGCTGTCCGAGTCAAGATCGGTGCCTATTCCGCACTCAACGTTGTAATCGTTCTTTATGTAAGCTGCGCCGTACTCTTCTATAACTCTGCTCACGGCCTCGGTGCAGTGTGCTCGCGCCTGCTCGTTTCTGAAGTCAAGAATATATCTGCCTCTGTCAACGGCGCGCTTGCCGTGGCGCATAATGAAGCACTCGTCCGGGAGCCGCTTCGCGGCGGGACTGTTGACGCCGATGCTCTCAAATTCAAGCCAGATTCCGGGAATCATACCCTTCGAGCGAGCGTAATCAAGCACGACCTTAATTCCGCGCGGGAAACGATTTTTGGACGGAAGCCACTCTCCAACCGTGTCCCACCACTGCCCGTCACCGTACCAGCCGCCGTCAAGCATATAGTATTCCGCACCGGTTTTTGCCGCAAGGTCGATGACGGCAAATTCCTTTTCCTCGGTCGGGTCTGCCCAAAGGCAGTGAAGATAGTCGTTGAAAATTACGGGAAGGGCAGAGTTTTCCTTGTTATTCACGAAAATAGCGCGGCGGTATTCGGTCATAGATGCGAGAGCGTCGCCGAAATCCTTGCCGATACTGAGGGCTGCCTTGATGCTCTCGAAGCTCTCGCCGCTCTTCAATTCCTTGTACCAGAAATTCTCTTGCTCGCAAGGACCGCTCAGCTTAAAATAAAGTACGTTCTCCGAGCTCTCCGCTATCTCCCACTGCCACGAGCCACAGCTCTCTATCTGCCAGAGATGCACGCATTCCGTTTCGGTGTTTTCGACAGCGCCCATCGGAAGATATTCCTTAGTTGAGTGGAATCCCGTGTTAAAGAGATTTATCCTGCCAAAGCTCTGTCTGTCAGCATAGAAAAGCCCCGCCTCGGTCAAGGTGCGCTTCTGCCAATTGACCTCGCGGCACCAGGAGTTGTAGGGGATATAGACGTTTATCTTGTCGTTTGGCGAGAGCCGTCCCTCGTCAAATCCCGCGTATGCAAGGCTTGATACGTATTCAAGACCGAGCGTGTTATCGCCGGTATTTTTGACCGTGCACCAAGAGCGCACGGACGAGGTTCCCCTGTAAAACTCGTAATGCGCCGTGAGCGCCATCGTTTCATCGGCAAGATCAAACTCAAGCTTCTTGCCTTTTTTGGTATCAAAGAGGCGGTGAGTGACGTATTTAAGCGTTGCCTCTCTTGATGAGCCCGTGTGTTTTGCGGAATAGTGATCGGGAGGATTTTCTCCCGAAACGTGCACGTTAACTATTCTGTGTGAGCGGCGTGTTTTTCTCTCCGCGCGTCCGTGATTTGAAAGGTTTAAAAGATAGACGAGTCCGTCATCTCCTACCTCAAAGTCCGCGTGGAGCTTGCCCTCGGAAATTTCGATGATCATAGAAAAACTCCTTTATTTTACGTTGATTATTTTAGAATAATTATAACATAAACCATCCCTTTTAGTCAATACGAAAATCATAACAGACGTCATCTGATTTTACCGAAATCATAACAAGAGCACCCTTCGGAAAGTGCTTGAACTCATAAAAAAATCCGAGCCTGCAACAGGCTCGGAAAAAAGGCTGATTTATGATATTGCCGTAAAAATTATCGCTGCTTTCTTTGAACCGCTCTCGACGCAAAGAACAGAGCTGCGCAAACCGCTGCTGCCGCAAGAGTTATTATCAACACGGCAGTCCAGTTTACGTCCGCAAGACCCGAGATCATAAAATCTCCCGTATCTGCGCTTTGAAGCTTCGAGAAAACGAGAGCCGTGTCGGCGGCAAGAGCTCCAAGGGCAATAAAGCCCGTCAGAAGAGTAAGTACCGTGGCACCCGTGTTGAGTTTTTCACGCGCGATAGGCGCGGGGATACGCTTCGTAAAGTCTATTGACGAGCCGACGTACAGAGCCGCGAGGAGCAGAACCACGCTCTCGGGGATCATATACGTTGCGTTATATCCGACGGAGTATATAAGAGCCGCACTGTCGGGAATGGAAAGACCTGCCCAAACGGTTGCGCCCGAAATTACGTGGCATACGTAGCGAAGAATACTTGCAAAGAGCGCGCCCGTGAACATTGAGAGAGCTTGATTGCTTATTTTGTTCTTGAAAACACCCGAAAGACCGAAGACCGCAAACGCGATCACGTAGTCAAGAAAAATAACGGCCACGACGGAATACCAAGTAGTAACGTACGAGAGGGTGTTAAGACCGAGCAAGAGCTGTAAAACCGCCGCCGCAGTAGCGGAAGCAAGTCCTATTGCCGTGCCGTGGCGCTGGGCAATAATAACTATTGGCAGCATCGACGCGACCGTTATCGAGCCCCCGTAAGGGAGATCTAAAAGTTTTATGACGCTGAGCACGGTCGCAAGAGCGATCATAATGCTGCATTCTGTGAGGACCGTGAGTCCTCTTTTTGATTTGGTTTGCATCACTCCGATGAAACCTCCTTTAAATAAAATTACCGCACAGGAATAAACATCCGTGCGGTAGAATTTAAAGGCAATATCAAATCTCCCTACGCCGGCATTATCCGTATCAGGTTAAAGGGTTCGGCAAAAACCGTCTCAGCCAATATGGGCACCCCTGATGTGTATTCTGTTCGGTGATTGTAATTATAGCAAATATTTTATCGCTTGTCAAGAGCTTTTTTGTATTTTTGCAAAAATTGACGTTCGCGGTGCGCTGTTTTATCAATCGAAAAATATTCGGCGCGAAAATTTAAACGTTGATCTCGGATCTTATTTCGAGAATATGCTTTATTACCGCTCCGATGCTGTCGGACATTCGCATAAAGCCCGCGTCATTCGGATGACAGGAATCCACCGAGAGATCGTGACTGCTTGGCACGAGGTTGAACGCAAGTCCATCTACAAAATAAACGTTTTTATCTCCGCTCTCGCGCGCTTTAAGATAAGACGACATTATAATATCTCGTCGGGCAAGGGTTGCTCTTTGGGCGTGAATATTACTGCCGTAGTCGGGGCGCGTGACCATAATGAAGGGCAGCTCGGGATTTTTTTTGCGTATTATTTCGTAAAAACTGTGATGCGTGGATTCAAGATGCTCTAAAGTCGGCGCGTTGTGATCGTAATCGAAAACGAAAACGCTCATCGGCAAGGACGCTATCCATTCGGCAATTTCTTTTTCACCCTTTGCCGCGCCCGAAAAACCGAGATTTTTAAAATCAACGCCGAGATTTCTTGAAATCAAAGCGGGATATATATTGCCGGGGCGAGATGCGGCGATTCCGTGAACTATCGACGAGCCGTAGAATACTATTGGTTCTATATCTTTATACGGCTTCAAGGAGCCGCCCAAGCAAGAGTCGGGCTTAAAGCCAAGCTCGACGGATTCAACGACCGAATGAACGGGAAAGTTTACTGTGTATGAACGCAAAAAATCTCCGTCAAGCTTTATAATTTGCTCGTACGAATCAAGCATATTTGCAGGCATACAGAACGTCTTGACGTAACGGCTTCCGTATTCGCCGTCAACGTAGAGGTCAAAGCCCGCCGCGGAAATCAACGCGAGGTTGTGGGTGCGGACGACGGTGCGAAATTTCACTCTGATGGCAATGTAGGGAGAATTCGTCGAAAATCGAACGCGCCCGCCCGCCGTTTCCTTCGAAAGAGTAGCCACGCTCGGGCTTGTCACCTCCGCGATGCTGCTCGGCACTCGACGAAAATGCAGATCGTCGTCAGAATCGCAAAAGCCGTGAAGCTCAAAGGGCGCGTTCCTTACGTCGCACCAAACGACCTCGCTTCCGTCTGCGGTTTTGCTTACTTGATCGTTCCCAAGCTTAATATATGACTCCATTTGCGTGACTCCTTTTGTTCGTCTTTTATTTCATATAAAAACACAGCTCTCCGCCGCCCATCAGCTCGGAGACGGAAATTCGATAATTATCTATCGCTTTGCACCTCCACGTTACTCTGTCAACGTAGATTTGTTCCTTTGCTTGTCGGTGTACTTTAATTTCCAGCACCTTGCCGCCGCGAAGGCTTATTTTTGCGCCCTCTATTTGCGGAGAACCGATAAGAAATTCGCCGCTTCCACTAACGGGGAAAAGACCGAGCGCATTCCATATGAAGGCGGACGTCAGCCCTCCCGAGTCGTTGTTGCCGGGAAGGGCGCTTTTACCCAAGCCGAACGAGCGGTTGACGCACTCGTGCAGAATTTCGCAAAGCTTGTCGTGCCGGTCTGCGTAAATATACGCATAAGGTGCTTCCATATCGCATTCGTTGTTGAAGCCCTCAAATCTGTGATGGCGACTTTTCTTTATGTCCGCGAGCGCATCGACGTAGTTAAACTGCTTCACGCTGTCGCCCCTAAAGCCGAAAAAGCTGTCAAGCATTGACGCAAATCTCGCTTTGCCGCCGCAAAGCGCAACTCTTTCTTCCATATTTCTTTGAATGCGGAAGGAATAAGTATAACGGTCTCCCTCATAATACTCGGAGTCCTCGGACATTAAGCCGTCCTTTGAATAAGCGTTTTTCCAACACTCCGAAATTTTAAGAAGCTCATCTTTAAAATCTTCGTTTTCCGCAATTTCGGCGACGTCGGCACAAGCGTCCGCTACGTCGAGGATGTGCGTATAACGCTCGAAGATGCCGCTATCTAAAAAACCTTTATAATCGTCGCGTGAAAGCTCGCGCTCGGTGCATTCCTCAATGATTTTCGGCGTGATGCATTCGTATCCGAAATGAAAAGCATCGCAAAGCGCGTAAATACCTAGCATTTTCGCCTGTTCTTCACACGGAAATACGCTTGAAAGACCGAAGCTGCAAGGGATTTTATTTAGGGTTCTGCTTATATTGACAATTGCTTTCGCAATCCTTTCTCCCATTTTGGGATAGCACATATAAATTAAAGGAAGCACCGTTTTATATTGATCCCAAAAAGTTGCAAAATCGGTGACCGTATCACCGCGAACGCCCAAAACCTCCTCGCCCGTCATATCGCACGGCTTTATGATGGAGTGATAAAGGCAAGAATAAAACTTTTGCTTAAGCTCGTCGCTCGGCGTGCTTATTTCAAAGCCGCCGAGATGCTCGTTCCATATATGGTAGGCTTCTTTTTCCGCCTCTTCAAAAGAATTCGTGCTTTCGTTCACAGCCGCCATTGCCGTCTCGGCACAAAGCGTGGAATAGCCCACCCTTAAAAGAACGCTGTTGCCTTCAAAATCAAAAACCGCTCCAAAGGGGGCTTCGTATTCCGCTTTGGTCGTTTCATTTAATATCTTATCTTTGGAAAATAATTTTACGCTCGACCCCACGCATTCGGCTTTGACGTGAAAATAGAGCCGAACGCCCGAAAATTCTCCCGAAAAAGAGACGGAATTATCGGAAACGATTTTTATCTCGGCATTTTTAACGAGGGATGAGTGATTGACTCCGAAGGACTTTTCAAGACCGTCGTTGGAAAAATCTATTGCTATTCTGCCGCCGCTTTTTTCAAAGGTGTAACGGTGGAGCGCAACCTCTTTATCAACGGTCAATTCGCATAAAACGTCTCTGATTTTGGCTTTATAGTACCCGGGACGCGCGTCTTCTTCCTTTAACGCCTCGTTTTGATGAATCAGCGTTAAGTCGTCGCCGTAAAAAGGCGCGGTAACTGCGTAATTATAATAATAACGCATCGCTCCCGTGCCCGATTGATGTAAGTGCGAAAAGCCTTTTGCAACGGGCGTGTCGGAAAGCTTTCTTATTCCGCCGCAGCTGTTTGGCAAATGCGTTCCGTATCCCGAAGAATAAGCTCCGCTGTATGCTCCGACGGACATTTTTCCAAACGGAAGCACCGCGTGAGGAGTCGTGTTTCCGCAAAGAGCCTTGATGTAGAACCATTTTGAAGCCAAGCCGTCTTCAAAAAAACGGTCGGTCTCACCGTTGCCGTAAAAAACGTCAACGTATTTACAAACGTCTTGATCTGTCATACTTTTCCTCGCTTTTGCTTTCTAAAAAGCACCTTGACAATATTGTATAAAGCCGCTTCGGGTGAAAATCCGTTTTGAAATATCAAGCAAATTCTATTTCGGCTGTGTGCGATTCAACGATGACGAGAAGCGCTCCTTCTCTTACGCTGACCTCTGCGGCACTCTCCTTGAATATGTTCGACACAGTAAGGTGACAAGAAGGCGAAAGGTCGATGTTTTCTGCTTCGTAGTAAAGCCCTCTTATGCTGACCCCGTGAGCTGTGCCGCCGAAGGCGAATGCCGAGAAGTGGCACCCCGTGTCACATTTTACGAGGGCTTTTTCGTCTTTTATCATAAACGCCGTATTGTTTTTCGAAACTATTTTGGCTCTGATACCGCGTTCTATCGCTTCGGAAAGTAAACAATAGTTTGCAAAAGTGTGGTCTTCTCTTCCTCCCGTGCCGCCGAGAATGACGAAATCCTTGTATCCGCGTCGCTCGCCTTCGTAAAGAGCCAGAGCCGTGTCGGTAAAATCCTTTTCGACGGGGTAGGTCATTCTTTCGACGTCTTTCGGCAGCGAGTCTATTGAGTCGAAATCTCCAAGAAGAAGATCACACCTTATCCCGTGCCTTTGAAGATGCGCGAACCCACCGTCTGCAGCTATTACGAGGTCGTCTTTTTTCGGCGAGAAGGGGACTTCAAAGACACCCGCTCCGACGATATAACATATACCCATTAAGAAATACCTCTGTCAAACATTTCGTCTATCGCGCGCATAACGCCGAGCTTACCGTATTCATAGGTCAGTCCGCCTTGCATATAGGCGGTGTATGGCGGGGTGAGAGGACCGTCACACGAAAGCTCGTTCGTCGCTCCCGTTATGAACGTGCCTGCCGCCATTATCTCGGGATGAGGGTATCCCGGCATTTCCCCCGGCTCGGGGATGCAGTACGACTCAACGGGTGAGCCCATCTGTATTCCCTTGCAGAATTTTATAAGCTTCTCTGCGGAGTGAAGATCCATCGTCTGAACTATGTCCGTTCTCTTTTCATCAAATCGCGGCGACACGTCCGAAAATCCCGAAAGCTCAAGCATTCTTGCCGCAAAGACCATAGATTTTAGTGTTGACGCCACCGCGGCAGGCGCCATAAAGAAGCCCTTGTAGAAGGACGCGAGCTGGTTGAAGTTCGCTCCGAGCTCCTTTCCGACGCAGGGCGCGGAGAATCGCTCGGCTATATCCTCGATAGCCTCGTGAGTGCCGACGCAGTAAGCGCCGCTAACGGCGAAGCCCGCGCCGAGATTTTTCATCATCGACCCGACGAAAACGTCAGCTCCGACGTCTGTCGGCTCTCTGTCCTCGGTAAATTCGCCGTAGCAGTTATCGACCATTACAACGGTGCTCGGGCTGACCTCCTTGACCGCCTTTATCGCGCGCTCGATCTTGTCTATCGTAAGGCTTTTTCTTTGTGAGTAACCGCGGCTTCTCTGTATTGCGGCAACTCTTACGTCGCCCTTCGACAAGCGCGCCTTTATAGCTTCTATATCGAAATCGTCATTGACGAGGTCTATCTCCTCGTACTTGACGCCGCATTTTATGAGCGAATTTCTGCTCTCTCCCGCCGTTCCGATAACGCTCTTAAGGGTATCGTACGGCTCGCCCGATATGTACACGAGAGTCTCGCCGTGCTTAAGAAGACCGCCGAGCGTTACGGCAAGAGCGTGAGTGCCCGACATAAGCTGCGGGCGCACGAGAGCGTCCTCCGCGCCGAAAACGCGCGCGTATATTTCTTCGAGCTTATCTCTTCCCGAATCTGTATATCCGTAGCCTGTGATCTCAATGAAATCAGCCGTGCTCACCCTTGCCTCTTGAAAGGCTGTGAGTATCTTGCCCGAGCAGAGCAGGGCGTTTTCTTCTATTTTGTCAAATACGGGGCGACAGTCAGCCTCCGCTATTTTTGCAAGCGCCGCCGTTTCGTCGCTTATTTTATATCCGTAATACATTTTATATCCTCTTTTTCCTTTATCTCGCGACAATCATTTTATCATAAATAACCGTATAAATCAAGTGGATTTGTCGGAAATTTCAAAAAAATGGCGCAGAGGCAAATTTTTTCGCCTCTGCGACGTGATCTTTTATAGACTTGAAACCTTTATCCTGTTCAGCGCTCTTGAAAGTTTCGCCTGCGCGGCTCCGATCTCGGCGTCGCTCTTTGCTTGCCTTAACAGCTCCTCGGCTCTTTCCTTTGCCGCCTCGGCGCGCTTGACGTCTATTTCGTCGGCAAATTCAAAGGTCGTGGTGACGAGCGAAACTCCTTCTTTCGAAACGGAGATAAATCCGCCCGAAGCGGACGCGAATCTCTGTGCGCCTGCGTGAAGTATACGAACGCGACCCGTCGCAACGCTTGCAAGAAGGTCCGTGTGTCCTGCGAGTATTTCAACGTCACCGTCCGTCGTCTTTATAAGAAGACTTTCCGCAGGACCGTCGTATTCGGTCCCGTCGGGCGTTGCTATTTTAAGATGAAATTCTCTCATCTCGGCACCTCAGGCGTTTTGCGCTGAAAGCTTCTTTGCTTTTTCGACAGCCTCGTCGATGGTTCCGACGAAGAGGAATGCCGACTCGGGAAGAGAGTCGTGCTTTCCGTCGAGAATCTCGCGGAAGCCGCGAATCGTTTCCTTGATGGGAACGTAACGTCCCTCCATACCCGTAAACTGTTCCGCAACGGAGAAGGGCTGGGAGAGGAAGCGCTGTATTTTTCTTGCGCGGTTGACCGTGAGCTTATCCTCGTCGGAGAGCTCATCCATACCCATAATCGCTATTATATCCTGAAGCTCCTTATATCTTTGGAGAACCTCCTGGACTTCGCGCGCTACTTCGTAGTGTTCGATTCCGACAACGTCGGGGGAGAGTATTCTTGACGTGGAATCAAGAGGGTCAACGGCGGGATATATGCCGAGGGACGCAATGCTTCTTGAAAGAACCGTAGTCGCGTCAAGGTGAGCAAATGTCGTTGCGGGGGCGGGGTCCGTAAGGTCGTCCGCGGGAACGTAGACGGCTTGGACCGAGGTTATAGAGCCACGCTTAGTAGAGGTGATACGCTCCTGAAGAGCACCCATCTCCGTTGCAAGGGTGGGCTGATAACCGACGGCGGAGGGCATACGTCCGAGAAGTGCCGAGACCTCCGAGCCCGCTTGAGTAAATCTGTAAATGTTATCGATGAAGAGAAGAACGTCCTGTCCTTCCTTGTCACGGAAATATTCCGCCATTGTGAGACCCGAGAGAGCAACTCTCATTCTCGCTCCCGGAGGCTCGTTCATCTGACCGTAAACGAGAGCGGTCTTGGAAAGAACTCCCGACTCCATCATCTCGTTATAAAGGTCGTTTCCTTCACGCGTACGCTCGCCGACACCCGTAAATACCGAAATGCCGCCGTGCTGTTTTGCCACGTTGTTTATAAGCTCCATTATAAGGACGGTTTTTCCGACTCCCGCACCGCCGAAAAGACCGATCTTACCGCCCTTTGCGTAAGGTGCGATGAGGTCGACGACCTTGATGCCCGTTTCAAGTATCTCCGTCGTGCCCTCTTGATCGGAGTAGGAGGGGGGATCTCTGTGGATGCACCATCTTTCCGCCGACTCGGGGGCGGGCTTGTTGTCGATGGGCTCGCCGAGAAGATTGAAGATCCTGCCGAGCGTTTCGTTTCCGACGGGAACGGTGATGCCCGTGCCCGTGTAGACGGCGTCGACGCCTCTTGCGAGTCCGTCCGTTGAGGACATTGCGATACAGCGCACCGTGTCGTCACCGAGCTGCGATGCGACCTCGCACACTATTTTTTTGTCCTCGTAAGATATCTCTATGGCGCCGAGCAGATCGGGGAGCTTTCCGCTCTCGAACTTAACGTCGATAACGGGACCGATGATCTGCACGACCTTGCCGATATTCTTTTCCATTTATTCTTATCCTTTCTCTGCCGTATCAAAGCGCCTCCGCGCCCGAAACGATCTCCGTGATCTCTTGCGTTATAACGGATTGACGCGCTCTGTTGTATTTCAGCATAAGCGTATCTATCATTTCCGTAGCGTTCTTGTTTGCCGCGTTCATTGCCGTTCTGCGTGCGCCCGATTCGGATGCGGACGCCTCGAGCACCGCGCACCAAAGAGCGCCGCCTATATAATCGGGAACGACTTTGTCAAGAAATTCCTCGGGCTCCTCTGCGACAATAGGGTCACGAAGAGCCGTCGGCTCACCGTCCGCAAGCGGGAAGATGATCTCCGAGGTGGGAATTTGAGAGATCATAGATCTGAATTCGGTATAAACCAACACCACGCGTCCAAAGCTGCCCGATTTTAAAAGCTCGGCAATTCTTTTGCCAAGGCTCATACAGTCACCGACTCCAATATCCGCGACGGCGAGCACCCCGAGATCAAAAAGCTCGACTCCTCTGTGAGAAAAGTGATCGTAAGACTTTTTACCGAGAGGAAGGATCGCGTACTCTCCCGACGTATCGGGAAGCGCGGAAACGGTTCTGTAAACGTTGGCGTTATATCCGCCCGCAAGACCTCGGTCTCCCGCGACGGCGATTATAAGAGTTTTTTTGCTTTCCGTTTTTGCCCAAGGCGAATCGGACAGTGCTGCGGCTCCCATAACGTCGCCGATAGCCTTCGCGAGAAGCTCACGGTAAGGGCGGGCACGCTCCGCGCGCTCCTTTGCGCGGCGAAGCTTAGAGGTCGCAACGAGCTCCATAGCCTTAGTTATCTGCATAGTGCTCTTTACGCTCTTCATACGCGCCTTTATATCATTCATTGATGCGCCTGCCATAATGCCGCTCCTTTCCGAGCTCAGCTCTCGGTATTACCGAGAAACTTATTCTTGCAGCTTATTATAGCGTCGCGAAGCTCTGCCGTCGTTTCGTCGGTGAGCGTTCCCGTTTCCACAATGGAGGAGAGAAGCTCTGACTTCGTTGCGCAGAGGTACTCGCAAAGCTCGCGCTCAAAGCGCTTGATATCTTCAACCTTTACGTCCGAGAGAAGGTCGTTTACCACCGCGTAAATGATGGCGACCTGAAGCTCGACGGGCATAGGAGAGTTTCTGTCCTGCTTTAAGACCTCAACTATTCTTTGACCCTGTGCGAGCCTTGCCTTCGTGTCGGCGTCAAGGTCCGAGCCGAACTGAGCGAAGCCCTGAAGCTCTCTGTACTGCGAGTAGAGTATCTTGAGCGTTCCCGCGACCTTTTTCATCGCCTTTATCTGCGCGTTACCGCCGACTCGCGATACCGATATACCGGGGTTGACCGCAGGACGAACACCTGAGTGGAAGAGCTCCGACTCAAGGAATATCTGTCCGTCGGTGATGGAGATGACGTTCGTGGGAATGTATGCGGAAACGTCGCCTGCCTGCGTTTCGATAATGGGAAGGGCGGTAAGTGAGCCGCCTCCGTACTCGGGCGCAAGACGCGCCGCACGCTCAAGAAGTCTTGAATGAAGGTAGAATACGTCACCGGGATAAGCCTCTCTGCCCGGCGGACGTCTTATGAGCAGGGAGAGCGCTCTGTACGCGACGGCGTGCTTCGAGAGGTCGTCGTAAACTATAAGAACGTCCTTGCCCTTGTCCATAAAGTATTCGCCCATCGCGCATCCCGCGTAGGGAGCGATATACTGAAGGGGTGCGGAGTCCGATGCGGTAGCACTTACGACTATCGTGTAGTCCATAGCGCCGTTTTTGTAAAGAGTATCCACCACGTTCGTAACGGTGGACTGCTTTTGTCCGATAGCGACGTATATGCAGATGACTCCCTTACCCTTCTGGTTTATTATAGTGTCGGTCGCGATGACCGTTTTACCCGTTTGTCTGTCGCCGACTATAAGCTCTCTTTGACCTCTTCCGATAGGGATCATCGAGTCTATGGCCTTGATGCCCGTCTGAAGCGGAACCGAAACGGATTTTCTTTCGATAATACCGTAAGCGCGGCGCTCTATGGGGCTGTATTCGGATGCCGTAATGGGACCCTTGGCGTCTATCGGCTGACCGAGGGCGTTGACTACTCTGCCTATCATCTCCTCGCCGACGGGAACGGAAACGACTCTGCCCGTGCGCTTTACGAGGCTTCCCTCGCTGATGCCGACGTCACTTCCGAGAAGAACGGCGCTAACGAAGGTCTCCTCAAGGTTAAGAGCCATACCGAACGTTCCGTTAGAGAACTCGAGCAGCTCGTTTGCGCGGCACTTATCAAGTCCGTGCACCTTGGAAATACCGTCACCGACGGAGATGACGTAGCCGATCTCGTCCTGCTCGGTCTTCTTCGAGTAGTTTTTGATCTGTTCTTTTATGATTTTGCTGATATCATCTATTCCGGATTGCATTTTATCACCAACTTTATTTTAAATTACCGTATCGCGGAGCGCTCGCTCGAAGCCCTCAAGGCGCGTTTTTACCGAGCCGTCGAGCTGCTTGCCTGCGTAGCGCAGCTTCATACCGCCGATAATGGATGCGTCAACGGTGTTCTTGACTATGACCGTCTTACCCGTGATGGCCTCTATCTTTTCCTTGAGTGCCGAGATCTGAGCGTCCGACATAGCGACGGCGCTGATCGCCTCAACTCTCTCTATTCCGCGCGACTCGTCGTAAAGCTCCGAGATGGCGTCGGCGATCTTCGGAAAGAAATATACGCCGCGCTTTTCACAGAGTATTTTAACGAGATTTTTAGTGTTTTCGTTTATGCCCGAAAAAGCTTCGTCAATGAGCGAGAGCTTTTCCTCCTTTGAAACTGCGGGTGTGTCGAGAAGATTTACGTAATCGGGATTATCCCGAAGGAGCTCCTTGATCATTCTCACGTCGGAAAGCGTGGCGTCTGCCGTGCCTTCCTCCTCGGCGAGAAGAAAGAGTGCCTTTGCGTATTCTTTTACATTGATCATTTCCCGTCACCCATATTCTTGATGAAGTCGTCGATCATAGCGCTGTGCTCCTTGGCACTGACGTCGCGCTCTATAACAGCCGACGCGATGCTTATCGCGATCTCGGACACCTCGTCCTTGACCTCGTTTATCGCGCGGCGCTTTTCAAGCTCGATCTCCTCCTCGGCGCGCTTGAGCGTCCTTGACGCTTTTTCGTCCGCTTCCTTTAAGATCTCCTCTTCTCTAAGCTGTGCCTTACGCATAGCGCTCTTGAGAATAGACTCGCTCTCCTCCTCGGCTTTTTCGATTTTTTCCTCGTAAGCCTTTTTGAGCTCGTTTGCCGAGTCCTCGGCCGCTTTTGCGTTTTCGTACATATCGTCGACTTCCTTTTGACGGGAATCGATCATATTTTTGAGCGGCTTGAAGAGTATTTTCTTAAGAACGAGGTAGAGAATGAGAAGGTTGACCCAAGCGAAGAGCATCGTCCAGAGGTTGACGCCGACGAACGACTCAAATTTTTCTTGAAACGCAAGCCATTCCATTTGGCCTTACCCTATGCCTTTCTTCCGTTTTTGCCTTTTCAGATCAGTTAATCTTCATAAACATGAGAAGAAGTGCAATAACGAGTGAGTAGATACCCGTAGTCTCGGTAATAGCGCATCCAAGTATCATGTTGGTTCTGAGCGTGCCTGCCATCTCGGGCTGACGCGCCATAGCCTCCAGCGCCTTTCCGACAGCGTTACCCTCACCGATAGCGGGGCCGATAGCTCCAAGTCCCATACAAAGACCTGCTCCGAGTGCTCTTGCTGCTGTTACATCCATTTTTGAAATCCTCCTGAAATTTATTTATTATTATTTTTTGCTTGTTATTTTTATGCTTTCGTTTTATTTTTCTTTGCCTGCTTTTTCGCTGCCTTTTCGGCTCTTGCCGCCTCTATCTCCTCGACGGGAGGACAAGCTCCGCCTACGTAAACCATAGTGAGAAGAGAGAAGACGAGCGCCTGAACGAAGCCCGAGAAGAGGTCGAAGTATATCGACAAAACGGCGGGGATCCCCGCTTGGAAAACGGGCGGGAGAAACGCTATTATCGTATCGGGAAGCCAGCTGAAAACGGCGTAGCTGAGCGCTGAGAGCGCACTGTATATGAGCGCGGTGAGAACCGAGCCGCCCGCAACGTTACCGAAGTGACGGAACGCCATAGACACGGGGGTCGCTATCTCGGAAACTATGTTCATAGGAGTCATAACGACTATCGGCTCGGTAAATCCTTTAAGCCAAGTGCCAAAGCCGAAATTCTTTATGTTGTGATACCACACCATAATTATCGTTACTATCGCCCAAGCAAGCGTCACCGAAAGGTCTGCCGTTGCCGAACGGAAGAGCTGAGTCATACCGATAAGCGTTGAAAAAATCGAGGTCAGAAACAGCGTTCCGATATACGGAGCGAATCTCAGATTGTGCTTGCCCATCGTGTCCTCTACAAGACCGTAAAGCATATTGACGAGCTTTTCGGCGATCACCTGAAATCTGCCCGGACGCTTCGTCAGACGCCGCGTCGTGAGCTTCGCGATTATTATTAAGAGCAGCGTGACGGCAAGGATCGATATCGTCGTTTGCGTTATCGGGTTGCCGAGTATGTTTCCGAATTTTTCGAAAAGCGCGGTAAACCTTAAATACACTTTAGGTCCGTTTACCGAAAGATCCATTACTTATTCCACCTCTTTCTGAAAATTTCTCCTATCATTATAATAGGGCGGAAGGCGAGCAGGGGAACGACCGTTGCCACGACGGCGAACCACTCGTCAAGGAAGAGAAAAACGAGGATGAAGGTCGCGAGCATTGAGAGCGTTCTTACGATGTAAGAGGTCGCAGCGGCATTTTTTATGACACCCTGATTCTTCTCCGAAAATTCCATAATTTCTTCTTCCGTCATCTCGCCCTCGGGGCGCATCGCCATAACCTTATTTATCGCGCGGTTCACGCTGACGGAAAGAAAGGCGTAGTTTGCGATAACTACCGCCGTGCCGAGCAAAAGCCCCGTGATAACGGTGTAGTCGAACACGTCGCCTTTTTTCGTATAGTATTCTACTAACAAATATACTCCTACGGTGAGCAGTGAAACTATCGCTTCACCGATAAGTATCATAAGCACTTCCGCAAGATTAGAGTTTTTCTTCATTTTTACCGTCCCTTTGGTTTTTATCCGCTTTGCTCTCCTGTTTGCGCTTCTCGCGTTGCTTTTCAAGGCGCTCCACCGCGGTCATAGTATCTATTATGAATTTTATCATAGAATAAATGCCCACTAAGGCGCCGAGCACGATAAGAACCGCGTAAAGGAAAGCGGGAGCTCCCGCTTTTTCAACGAGCAACCACGCTGAAAGAAATCCGAGTCCCATAGGGCACGCGAGCGAGAAAAACGATTGCACGATCACGTTTATTATGTACACCGCGTTTACGAATTTTCCGTACCGCAATCAAAGCCCCTCCGATGTATCAAAATTCTTACCTATATAATAATATCATATTAAAGTTAAAAAATCAATAACGTTGCGAAAAGTTAAAAAAATAATTTTTAAATATTAAAAAAACGGCTCGAAAAATAAATCTTCGAGCCGAAAAATGCGTTTATTTCTGTAATGAGAAAGGCACGTCGAGCGCGGATGAAACGATTTTCGCGACGTTGTAAAAACCGTCAAGAGTTCCGAGCGACTTCGGCGAGTCGCTTTTTCCGTATATTATCAAGGGCACGTACTCGCGGGTGTGGTCGGTGCTATCGTCGGAAGGGTCGCATCCGTGGTCCGCGGTGATTATAAGCATATCGTCCTCTTTTAACTCCTCGACGAATCCGCCGAGCCACGCGTCAAAATCAGAGATGGCGCGCGCGTATCCCACGGCGTCCTGTCTGTGACCGTATTTAGAGTCGAAATCCACGAGATTGACGAACGCAAGACCCGAGAAATCTCTTTTTGCAAGGCGCGAGGTCATATGCATTCCCTCCTCGTTTGAGTGAGAGGGAATAGCCTCGGTGATACCGTGCCCTGCGAAAATATCCGCTATCTTACCGACAGAGATCACGTCAAGACCGCCGTCTTTAATAGCGTCAAGCACGGTCTTTCCGCTTGGCTCAAGCGAAAAGTCGCGTCTGTACGCGCTTCTTACGAACGCTCCGACGCTTCCCTCAAACGGTCGCGCGATGACTCTTCCGACCGCGTGCTTGCCCGTCAGTATTTTTCTTGCCGCGAGACAGTATTCGTACAAAAGCTCCTTTGGGACGGTATCCTCGTGCGCCGCTACCTGAAACACGCTGTCAGCCGAGGTGTAAACTATGAGCTTTCCCGTCCTTAAATGCTCTTCTCCGAAATCGCGGATCACGTCAGTTCCCGAATACGTGGCGTTACAGAGAATGCCGCGTCCGGTGGCCTTTTCAAACGCGTCCGTCACTTCGCTTGGGAATCCGTCAGGATAGGTTGGGAGGGGGGCGTGTGAAATTAAACCCGCTAATTCCCAGTGTCCGACGGTCGTGTCCTTGCCACGACTTTTCTCCGCCATTCTGCCGAAAGACGCTCTCGGTGCCGAGGCTTTTTTGAGTCCGTTTACGCCTTCTATGAGCCCGAGCCCAAGCTCTTCAAGATGGGGCACGCGCAATTCGCCCGTTTTTATAAGACTTCCGAGCGTATTTGCACCCGCATCGCCGAACTCGTGAGCGTCGGGAGCCGCCCCGATCCCAAAGGAATCGAGAACTATAAGAAAAACTCTTTTCTTCATTTCGTTGATATAGCAAGCGCCGTGTTGAGCGCTATTTCCATCATTTCGGTGAAGGACGTCTGCCTTTCGTCGGAGGAGAGGGACTCTCCCGTGAAAAGGTGATCGGACACAGTGCAGATAGCGAGTGCGCGAGCCTTCGCCTTAGCCGCGTTCATATAAAGCGCCGCCGCCTCCATCTCAACCCCGAGCACACCCATATCGCGCCATTTTGCCGCCGCGCTCGGGTCCGCGTTATAAAATATATCCGAGGAAAGTATGTTGCCGACCTTGTAGCTCGCACCTATCTTTTCTGCCTCCGCTACCGCCGTTTTTAAAAGCGTATAGTCCGCCGTCGGAGCAAGCTGTCCTTCGAGTCCGTACTGCACGGCGAAGTTCGACGTAGTAGACGCGCTCATACCGAAAATTACGTCACGCAGCTTAACGTCCTCCGCCAAACCGCCTATCGAGCCTACGCGGATGATGTTCTTAACGCCGAAGAAATTGTAAAGCTCGTAGGAATATATGCCGATAGAGGGCATTCCCATTCCGCTTGCCATAACCGACACCCGCTCTCCCTTGTAAGTGCCCGTGTAGCCCCCTATGCCTCTTACGTTATTGACGAGCTTCGCGGAATCAAGGAAATTCTCCGCGATGAATTTTGAGCGCAAAGGGTCTCCGGGCATAAGCACCGTCGGGGCAAAATCCTCGGGTGAGGCTTTTATGTGTGGGGTAGGGTAATTTTTCATTTCGTTATCTCCTTTAATATCGTCTTTAATATCCGTCAGCTTCTTCGTTCTTTACGAGCTTGACTATTCTTGACGTGCCAAGTCGTGCCGCTCCAGCGGAAAGAAATGCGTCAGCGTCTTCAAGCGAGGAAATTCCTCCCGCCGCCTTTATCTTCTTGCCGTTCTTCATATTTTTTGCCATAAGTTTCACGTCGTCGAGAGTCGCGCCGTGCGTGCCGAAGCCTGTTGAGGTCTTGATGAAATCGGCACGTGATTCGGAAACGGTCTTACAGAGCTCGACCTTCTCCCCCTCGGTCAGACAGCAGGTTTCGATTATTACCTTAAGTATCTTTTCGCCCGCGGCGGCTTTGACGGCGTTTATCTCCTCAAGGACGGCGTCGAATTTTCCGTCCTTTACTTTACCGAGATTTATCACCATATCTATCTCGTCAGCGCCGTCAAGTACGGCACGTCCCGCTTCGAATACCTTCGCTTCGGTCGAGGAATAACCGTTTGGAAAACCTATGACGGTGCAGATGGGGATCCGTCCCTTTGAGTAGGCTTTTGCGAATTTAACGTAACACGGGGGTATACATACCGACGCCGTGCCGTATTTTATTCCCTCGTCAACGATGCGTGCTATATCGGCTTCGCCCGCGCATCTGTCAAGGAGAGTGTGGTCGCACGCTGCAAGGATAGCCCTCTTGTTCATTCTTCCGCTCTCTCCTTTCTTATACGCTCGGAATAGCACTTGTGGCACATAGCAAGATAGCGCTCGTTTCCGCCTATGACGACCTGAGTGCCGTGGGTCATAAGCCTGCCCTTTGAGTCGAATCTCGCGTTTACCGTCGCCTTGCTTCCGCAGTCACAGATGGTCTTTATCTCCGAGATGGAGTCTGCGATTTCAAAAAGTCTTGCGGAGCCGGGGAAAAGCTTCGTTTTGAAATCCGTCCTGAGACCAAAGCACATAACGGGCACGGAAAACTCGTCCACTATGCGGCGCATCTCGTCTATTTGCAGAGGGGTGAAAAATTGGCACTCGTCGGTGATTATAACGTCGCACGCCCCCGCCCGCTTTCCAAAAAGCTCGTATATGTCAACGTCGGAATCTATCATCTCGCATTCGGAGAAGAGCCCTATGCGTGAGCGAAGAAGACCGTCACCGTCCCTCGTATCGGTCGTCGGCTTTATCAGCCAGACCTTCATTCCTCTTTCTTCATAATTAAATTTAGTCGTAAGCGCCTGTGCCGTTTTCGACGAGCCCATAGCACCGTACTTAAAATAAAGCTTTGCCATTTTTTCCTCGCTTTAATGTTTTTTTGCTATTATAATTTTACCATAAACGGCGCTTTAATGCAATAGAAGCTTGCGGAAAATCGGGTGTAATTTATGCCCAAATATTCGCCGCCTTTTTTATGCAATTCCAACAAAGTCGGGAAAAGTTTGAAAAAAAGCGCCTCGGGGTGTGGAAATTTTCATAAAAGTATGATAGAATATATGGGCACGGTTAAAAAACACAAGGAAGGGAGAATACCGATGATACTCATCATAGCGGAAAAGCCGAGCCTTGCACGCAATATCATCGCGGGCATCGGAAGTGACGATAAGCTAAGCAAGCAAGACGGCTGCTACGTTGGAAAAAAGTATATCGTCAGCTGGGCATTCGGACACCTCTTCTCCCTTGCCGATATTGAGACCTACACGGGTAAGGAAAGCGGGCGCTGGACGCTTGAGGGCTTGCCGTGCTTCCCCGAAAAATTCAAGTTTGAATTAAAAAAAGCAAGCGGCAAAAAGACGACGGATTCGGGAGTCGCCAAGCAGTTTAAAATAATAGATCAGCTCTGTAACCGCCCCGACGTCGACGTCATAGTAAACGCGGGAGACGCGGACAGAGAGGGTGAGATAATAGTCAGGCTATGCGTTGAAAACGCTCTGAAGACAGAGAAGAGCTTCAAACGTCTCTGGCTCCCCGACCAGACCCCCGAAACGGTGCGGAAGGCGCTCTCTGAGATGAAGGACGAGGCAGAGTACGATAACCTTGCCTCGGAGGGGCTCGCACGCACTTACATAGATTGGCTCTACGGCGTTAATTTAACACGGTATGCCACTATTATGACGGGAAGGCTTCTCCGAGTTGGAAGAGTTATAGTGCCGATAGTGCGCGCGATATACGAGCGCGATATGGAAATACGCAATTTCAAGCCCGAAAAATATTACGTTATAACGAGCAAAGAGCCTACCCGTGGTGAAACGGTAGAGCTTACGAGTAAACTTAAGTTTACAAAGGACGAGCTTGAAAAGGCGGAGGACACCGCTAAGCTTTACAATGACACGGGTGCCGTTGTAACGTCGGTAAACAGCAAAAAGGACAAGGTGCTCCCGGGCAAGCTGTTTTCGCTCTCCACTCTTCAGAACCTGCTCGGCAAGAAGTATAAAATGCCGATGGAGGAGAGCCTCAAGGTAGTGCAAAAGCTATACGAGGAAGGGTATCTTACTTACCCGAGAACGAACTCGGAATATCTTGCTACGGCTGAAAAGGATAAGGTAAAATCTATACTTTCGGGAATATCGAAGCTCGGTTATCCCGTCAAATTCAAGGATTCAAAATACATCTTCGACGATTCGAAGATCGAATCCCACTCGGCGCTCACCCCGACTTACAAAATACCTCCGACGGAGAAGCTATCCGAAAACGAGAAGAAGGTCTATTCTACCGTCTTCAGACGTTTCGTTGCGGTCTTTTGCTCCGAGGAATGCCTTGCGCAAAAGAGCGAGATAAAGATAAAGGTCGGAGAGCTTGAGGAATTTTCTTTAAAGGGGACGGTCATACTTGAGCCCGGATGGACGAAGTACGACGATTATACCCAGAAGGATAAGATATTGCCGAAGCTTGAGGTAGGCGACGAGGTAAATATCGACTTTAAGCCTGCCGAAAAGGAAACTACGCCTCCGAGGCATTATACGATAGAAACGCTTAATAATTATTTGAAAAATCCCTTTAAGGACGATAAGGCGCGGGCAAAGGAGCTTGAGGAGCTCGGAGAGGTCGACGACGCGGACGACTATAAGGCTATATTTGAAGGCCTTGAGCTCGGTACCGAGGCGACGCGTACGGGAATTATAGATAACGCCAAAAAGAGCGGATATATCGAGCTTAAAAAGGACGTTTATTCCGTTCTTCCCGGTGGCGAGTATCTCGTTCAGTCGATCGAGCGTCTTTCCATAAATATGGATAAGTACAAGACGAGCGAGCTCGGAAAGGCGCTGAAAAAGGTTTACCGAGGCGAGATGTCGGTCGACGACAGCGTAAAGCTTGCCAAGGATGAAATAGCTGAGATATTCACGCGCAAGACGAATATGCCGCGCCCCGTCGTTGCGGACACGGGCAGCTACGGAGAAATCGCGGGCGTATGCCCACTTTGCGGCAAAAACGTCGTAAGGGGCAAGCAGAGCTACGGCTGTATGGGCTATTCGGACGGCTGCGAGTTCAAGGTCGGCGTCAACATTTGCAAAAGAGATATTCCGATAGCCTCGGTAAGACGTCTTCTGGCAGAGGGGTCTACGGAAAAGCTGACGGGCTTTATCTCCAAAAACGGCAAAGCGTTCAGCGCAAAGCTCGTCCTTAAGGACGGAAAAGCTGTGTTTTCATTTGATAATTAAGTAATCTTCATTTTAAAAGGAGAAAAGCGATGAAGAAAAAGGTAATTCTTATCTCTATTGACGGAATGCGTCCCGACGGACTTCTGGCGTGCGGCAATCCGTACGTTTCCGAGCTTGAAAAAATGGGCTCGTACACTTATCACGGAAGCTCGGTGAAGCCCTCGGTGACTTTGCCCTGTCATTACTCTATGTCACACTCGGTGGTACCCGAGCGCCACGGCATACTCACAAACACCTACGTCCCGGAGGTAAGACCCGTGAAGGGCATATTCGAGGTGCTCGCCGGGGCGGGGAAGAGCTCGGCGTTCTTCTACGGCTGGGAGGAGCTTCGCGATATCGCGCGCCCTGCGTCACTCAAGTACGCGGTGTATATCAACTCGTACGTAGACGAGTCCGTGGATACTCTTCTTACTGACGAGGCGATAGAGAGAATAGAAAAAAGCTCTCCCGATTTCGTTTTCCTTTATCTCGTTGACACCGATCACGCAGGACACAAGCACGGCTGGATGAGCGATGCGTATATCGCGAAGATCTCTCTTGCCATTGATAACGTAAAAAGGGTAATAGATAAGTTCTTATCCGAATACGACGTGATAATAATGGCTGACCACGGCGGTCACGACAGAAGCCACGGAACGGAGAGCCCTGAGGATATGACTGTGCCGTTCTTCTATATCGGTGAGCCCTTTGAGGGCGGACGGGAGCTTTTCGGGCTCTCACTTCTCAATATCGCGCCGACCGTAGCCAAGCTTATGGACGTTGCGCCCGACCCCGAGTGGGACGGGGAAGCGATATTTTAAAATAAGTAGCACTTTTCCTCTTTCTTCATATGATGTTAATGTACGGCAGCAAAATGCCGAAAACGCATCTGTTGGAGGAAACATATGAATAACTGTCTTTGCCACATCTTTGACGATAACTGCACTTGGATCATCATCCTTGCCATAATCGTTGTATTCTGTTGCTGCTGCGGTCACTGATCGATCGCAAAAAGAGGCAAAGTCTTGGGCTGACGCTCTCCGTGCTGAGGGCTCAGCCCTCTTTTTTTGCTCGTTTTTCGGAATAATTCGGGGGCGTCGGGAATATGCTTGATGTGAACGAAAAAAGTTAGGAGATATCTTATGTTCATATGTTCGGTAAAAGCATCAACTATCAAATTCTTTTCACTTATCGCAATCTGCCTTATCGGTCTTGTTTTGGCGCTTGCCCTTGGGGGCGGTGACAGTATTGCAGCGGCTGCGGACGGGGAGATCAGATTCGACGGCATCAAGGACGAAGAGGACAGACGCGCGTTTGTCACGGCGTGCGGGTATACTCTTGCGGACGGTTGCGTCGAGGAAGTAAGCTTCGCGGTGCCGAAGGATTTTGACAGGGTGATAGCGGGCTATAACGAGGTACAGAAGGCACAGGGACTTGATCTTGAAAAGTATAAGGGCAAGAAGGTCACAAGATATACTTATCAGGTCAAAAATTACGAGGGCTACGAGGGTACGGTATATGCGAATATCGTGGTATACCGCTCGAAAATCATCGCTTGTGATATATCAAGCGCCGACCCTAAAGGCTTCGTAAAGCCTCTTGTAAAGCTTTCTTAAAACCGTATGACCCGTTAAATATAAAACAATAAATATATTTTTTGAAAACGACTTGATTTTTTTTGAAAAGTATGGTATAGTAGTATCAAGAAAGGTGTGGCAATAATTATCGCACCGCAAACAGGAGGAATAAATATTATGGCAAACACAAGTCTTGACGCTTTCAAGGAAAACCAAGAGGTTGTTACCGTTGATGCGTCCAAAAAAATCCGTGTAGGTATAATCGGTACGGGCTGGATCGCAGCATCTCACATCGAAGCCTACAAGAGACAGCCCGACGTTGAGATCGTCGCAGGCGCCGACCTCATCCCCGGCAAGGCAGCGAAGTTCTTCGCAGACCACGGTGTAGAGGGTGTAAAGTGCGATTACAAGGACGGCGAGGAGATGGTAAACGACAAGTCTCTCAAGCTTGACGCTGTTTCCATTTGTACATACAACCGTCAGCACGCTCCCTGTGCTATCCAGGCTCTTAACGCAGGCGTACACGTACTCCTTGAGAAGCCCTTCACCGTTACCACCGAAGAGGCTGTTGAGGTTATGAAGGCTGAGAAGAAGTCGGGCAAGGTTCTTTCCATCGGCTTCCAGCCCAGACTTGACGATAATATGAAGATGGTTAAGGAAGTCGTTGAGTCCGGCGTTCTCGGTAAGATCTATTACATCCAGACGGGTGGCGGACGCCGCAGAGGTATCCCTACTCCCTTCGGTACCACCTTCATCGAGGACGAGACCGCAGGTCTTGGCGCACTCGCCGACATCGGATGCTATTCTCTTGATATGGTTCTTAACGCTATCGGTTATCCGAAGCCTCTTACCGTTTCGGGTTACAAGTCCGATTTCTTCGGCACCGATCCCGATTACATCGGTTACAAGAAGTGCGGTCACCCCGAGTACTACAAGAAGTTCGGTGTTGACGACTTCGCAGCAGCATTCGTTCGTCTTGAGGGCGGAATCATCCTTGACTTCCGTATTGCTTGGGCTATGAACCTTGACACCTCGGGCGACACCATCATCTACGGTACCAAGGGCTCTCTCCGTATTCCTTCCACCGAGTGCTGGAACGGAACCATCGGCGGCGACCTCGTTATCTATCACGAGGTTGCAGGCAAGCAGGTTGAGACCAAGATCCCTCAGATCTTCCCGAAGCCCGGCACGCCCTCCTGCTTCGAAAAGAAGATCAGAACCTTCGTCGACGCTTGCAAGAACGGAACCGCAGCTCCCGTTCCCTCAAGCCAGATCCTTTACAACCAGGCTATCCTCGACGGTATTGCTAAGTCCTCCGATCTTGGCAAGGAGATCGAGATCACGATTCCCGAGATTTAATTTTAAAATTATTAAAAGTGACCCCCGCTCTCGGGGGTCACATCAATATTACAGTATAGAGGTATAAAACAATGAAGAAGTTTAAGGTTGGTATTCAGCTTTACGGCGTCAGAAATGCTATGGAGAAGGACTTTGAGGGTACTCTTCGCGCTGTAAAGGCGCTCGGTTACGAGTACGTAGAGTTCGCGGGTTATTTCGGCAGAAGCGCGGAAGAGATCAAGGCTCTTCTTGACGAGATCGGACTCAAGTGTATCTCCGTTCACCAGGGACTTGATTTTTACAACGAGGATCCCGATAAGGCGGCAGAGTTCATCAAGACTCTCGGCGCAAAGTATTCCGTTATTCCGTGGTACGGCAAGGAGAAGCTTGCGGGAACTGCTGAGTGGGATGAAACGGTTGAGAGATTCAACAAGGTCGGTGACGTTCTCGTGAAGCACGGAATGAAGCTCGGCTATCATAACCACGATTTCGAGTTTGAAAAGCACGACGGCAAGTACCTTCACGATTATATCTTCGAGGCTATCGCACCCGAGAAGATGGATCCCGAGCTTGATACCTGCTGGGTCCACTACGCGGGAATCGACCCCGCAGAGAAGATCCGTGAGTTCTCGGGCAGAGTTGAGATCGTGCACCTTAAGGATTTCGTAGCAAAGAGACTTGCGGGCGGCCCCGCATACGCTCTTATCGATGCTGACGGCAACGAGATAAAGACCACGAGAGAGGATAACGGATTTGCTTTCCGTCCCCTCGGACAGGGCAGACAGGACTTTGCTTCCATTCTTGCGGCTTGCGAGGAGTGCGGCACCGAGGTCGTTATCGTTGAGCAGGACCAGACTTACGAGCTCCCCGAGCTTGAGGCTGCAAGGATCTCAAGAGAGTACCTTCGCGATACGTTCGGACTTTAATAAAAATGCAAAAAGGTCTTCGGCAAAGGCAAACGTCGGAGACCTTTTTATATTGTAAAAAATAAAGATATAATCTTAAATAAGCACTTTTTAATGGTATAATTTTACGGAAGTGGAAGATGTTTTGCATTGAACTGACTTCTTTTTTATGGTATAATTTACACGAGAGAAAGCTTGTTTTTCAGGCATCTCAAATCAAGAAAAGGAGGTAAAAAATGAACGTAAAGAACGCATTAAAAGGGAAAATGGCGTTAAGGCTCGCCTCCGTGCTTCTTATGCTCGCCATCGCTTTTGCGCTCGGAGCCTTTTCGGTCGTGAGCTCTGCTTCGGGTAATTCCGAGAGCTTTGCCGTACGATCGGGGGTACAGGCGAAAAATACCGCTCCCACGCTCGCACCCGTTCCCTCGCGCTCGGTATGGAATTATTCCTCGTACCCGATAACACTTTGGGGAAAAAGCATTGGCGGCAAAGCGCTTATGATAAACGGGACCCTCTACGTCCCGATGCGACAGCTTGCGCAAGGACTTGGAGCAAGCGTCAGTTATAATTCTTCTTCCCGCACTCTTACCGTCTCGGCAAGGGGAATATACCTTACGGTGAGCGACGGATCGTACGTAACGTACGCAAACGATCGCCCTCTGTTTTCGAGGAACAACTCCGTGATAATGAGCGACGGGCGAATGTACGTACCGATATCCACTGTGATGAAGGCTTTCGGACTTACATATTCGCGCGGAGCGAGTGGCGTTGCGGTGACGGGAACCTATAAGCCGCTTCTTCACGCGTCTGAATATTATCGCTCCGACGAAGTTTTATGGCTCTCAAGAATAATAAGCGCCGAAAGTCGCGGTGAGCCGCTTATCGGTCAGATAGCGGTGGGAAGCGTCGTTATGAACAGAGTATCTTCAAGCTATTATCCGAACACGATATACGGCGTTATATTTGACAGAAAGTACGGTGTTCAGTTCTCACCCATCCTTGACGGGAGTATATATAACACACCTACCTATAACTGTACTCTTGCGGCAAAGATATGCCTTGAGGGCGTCAGAATAGGAGAGGGAGCTATGTTCTTTCTTCGTCCCGAAACGTCAAATTCACTTTGGATACCATCCTCGCGCAGATTCCTGTTTTCAATAGGAAATCACGATTTTTATGCTTAAAACAAGAGAATAAAGCAAATTCTTCCGTTTTTTTGAGTTAAACACTTGAAAAAACGGAAGTTTTGTTGTATACTGTTTTTGTCAAAGAAATTTTAGGAGGCGTTTTTAATGTTTTACAGAATGAATATTGCCGGTGTTGAGCGTGATCTTCCGCTTTGTCCTATATCAAAGCAGATCAACATTGCGGCATTCGTGCTTTTCGGTGACATTGAACTGACGGAAAGATGTGCCGAGGCGCTTAACAAAAGAGCTCCCGAGCACGACGTTATGATAACGGCGGAGTCGAAGGGCATTCCTCTCGTTTACGCTATGTGCCGTATGTCGGGCAAAAACAGATACGTCCTTGCAAGAAAGTCCGTGAAGCTCTATATGAAGAACGTCGTCGAGTGCACCACTCAGTCCATAACGACGGCAAGCTCACAGACTCTTTACATAGACGGAGATGACGCAGAATATCTGAAGGGTAAGCGCGTTCTCATAGTCGACGACGTTATTTCCACGGGAGGCTCGCTTGCTTCTCTTGAAAATCTCGTAAAGCAGTCGGGCGGTGAGATCGTCGGCAAAATGGCTATTCTCGCCGAGGGCGACGCTACCGTGAGAGATGATATAATCTACCTCGAAAAGCTCCCGCTCTTTGACGCGGACGGAAAGCCTATTTGAGTGAAAAGTGCTACCCCGTGTTAAATATTTTATGTAGAAAACAAGAAGCTCGGTCCGTCAAAGACCGAGCTTCTTGTTTTTGTGTGTTAGTCCTTCTTGCCTATATTTTTCGTTGCGTGAGAAATAATATAGGTGGATGCGATTATGATGCCGATTATCATAAAGATGCCGAGCATTCCGAGACCCATCCATTTAAGGTTGCTGACAAATCTTGAGAAATCTACGTTCATTACGAACCTCCTTTAGTGACCGGCAAAGCCGAGAATGAGCGCGCCCGCTATAACGGATGCTATCTGTCCTGAAACGTTAACACCGATGGAGTGCATAAGAAGGAAGTTCTGATTGTCCTCCTCAAGCGCCATCTTATGTACGATCCTTCCAGACATCGGGAACGCGGAAATACCCGCCGCACCGATCATAGGGTTGATCTTTTCAAACTTGAAGATAGTCGCGAAAACGTTATAAAGCTTTGCGAAGAGCACACCGCCCGCCGTATCAACGATGAAGGCGACGAGACCGAGACCCATAATAAGAAGCGTTTTGCCGCTCAGGAATTGGGATGCCGTCATATTGAACGCGATAGTAATTCCAAGGAAGAGGGTTACAAGATTTGCAAGCACCTTCTGCGCCGTTTCAGAGAGGGAGTCAAGAACGCCACACTCGCGGATGAGATTACCGAACATCAGGAATCCGATAAGTGATGCAGCACCGGGTGCAAAGACGCAAGCGATTATGGATATGATTATCGGGAAGAGGATCTTCGTGGTCTTAGAAACGCTGTTCTGCTTATACGTCATACGAATTCTGCGCTCTTCTCTGGTGGTCAGAAGCTTAATAACCGGGGGTTGGATGATGGGCACGAGCGCCATATAAGAATATGCCGCGACCGTGATCTGACCCACTAACTCCGATTCAAGCTCGGTTGCGACGACGATGGACGTAGGTCCGTCAGCCGCTCCGATAACGGCTATCGAGAAATAGTCGTTCTGACTTGGGAAGAAGATGGACGCCATACAGAGGGTAAAGAAGATACCGAACTGCGCTGCCGCGCCGAAGAGCATAAGCTTCGGGTTGTTTAGCAGGGGGCCGAAGTCTATCATCGCGCCAATGCCGATGAAGAGGATGAGGGGAAAGAGCTCGTTTGCGATACCCGCGTTATAAAGAGTATGCAAGGGCTCCGCGATTCCCGTACCGGGGAAGTTCATAAGAATTGCTCCAAAGCCAATAGGCAAAAGGAGGGTCGGCTCCATTTCTTTTTTGATCGCAAGGAAGATGAGAAGTGCGCCGATAGCCCACATTATGAGCATCTTCCAATTGTCCCCTTCAAAAAAGGCAAGAAGACCGTCGAAGAGTAATTTTAATTCTCCCATTGTTAAATCCTTTCTTATTTATATATTTTATATTTTGAAAGCAAAAAAAGAGACTCTCAACAAGCAAAAGCGCTTGTTAAAAGTCTCGTTTCAAACACAAGGTTTACGAGGTCACCGGTCGCGTTTCGCGGCGGTCTGACGATGACATCGGTATATTTCAAAAGAAATATGCAAACTACTCCCTTTTATTCCAAAACCGTTATATATTTTAATACAAAATGAACGCTTTGTCAAGCCTTTTTTGAAAAAATAACAGAAATTGTTTTTTGCTTTCGGAAACGTGCCGTTGCCTTGAAAAATCGTTATTTTTTAACACGCCCCCCACTTTCTCGGTTTAATTTTGCCTCTATTTGCAAATACTTACATCGGGCAGCGTCGAATCTTCACTAAAAAAGAAAAAGAAGAAAGAGCGGTTTTTTCGGTGAGATTAAATAAGGTTGAAATATGCGGAATTGATACGTCGGAGCTTAAGACACTTTCGGAGGATGAGAAGAGGGAGCTTCTCAGAATGAGCAAGGCGGGGGACGTTCGTGCAAGAGATGCTTTGATAATGGGCAATTTAAGACTCGTCCTGAGCGTCGTCGGACGCTTCAGTCCCAAATGCGGAGAGAGCGCGGACGATCTTTTTCAGGTCGGGTGCATAGGACTTATGAAGGCGATAGATAATTTCAATCTTGATCTTGACGTCAGATTTTCGACTTACGCGGTTCCTATGATAATAGGTGAATTAAGGCGTTATCAGCGCGATAACAACTCCGTCAGGGTCAGCAGAGGGATACGCGACCTCGCGTATCGCGCCCTCGGAGCTAAAGAGCAGATAGCGAGAGAGGAGCAAAGAGAGGCAACGCTTTCGGAAATCGCCAAAATTCTCGGCACGGGTGAGCGCGAGGTCGGTGAGGCAATGGAGGCGATAGTGGAGCCCGTGTCAATTTTTGACTCGGTATTCGGTGACGGCGAGGATTCGATGTTCGTCATAGACAAGCTTGCCGACGAGTCCGATACGGGGGATATGTGGGTCGAAAATATATCTCTTAGCGAGGCGCTCGGAAAGCTTAACGAGAGAGAGCTTGGGATAATCAAGCGCCGATTTTACGCAGGGCGCACCCAAATGGAGATCGCCGATGAGATAGGGATAAGTCAAGCGCAGGTATCCCGCCTTGAAAAATCGGCAATAGAAAAGCTGAGAAAATATATGAAGTAGCACCCCGTGTAGAGTTTTTAGAGCATTGTCACATTTTTTGCGCTGTCTTTAAGAGATCGCGGAAGGGGAGAATCGGAGATTATAACGTCAACGTCGGAAAGCTCACACTGCTTAAACGAGGAGCGCGTGCGGAATTTGGTCGAGTCGCAGAGGAAGACTTTTGTTTTTGCGTTTTTAAGCATACAGTTTCTTAAGAAGACCTCCTCCGAGGTGCAATCGCTGATGACTCCGTCCTCGGAGAGGGCTTTTGTCGAGAAGAAGGCGAAATCCGCGAAAATTTCGCTAAAGCTTCTCACTGCTGCTCCTCCGAGAAGACAGTTCCTGTTTTCGCCGCTGAGTGAGCCGCCCGATGATATTACTGTGTGTGAACTGTGCGAGAGCAGGGAGAGTATTTCAAGATTGTTTGTCACCACCGTCATCGGCGATGCGCTCATTATTTCCACAGCGAGAAAGTACGAGGTGGAGGATTGGTCGAGGAAAATTATCATTCCTCCCGAAAGAAGCTCTGCCGCTTTTTTTGCGATCAAACGCTTCTTATCAGCGGCGTTATAGCTCCTTTGACCGAACGGGGTGACGCCCGACGGGGATGAAATGACCCTCGCGCTGCCCCAACTTCTTTTTACAAGTCCGAGCGTTTCAAGTTCTGTAAGATCTCGGCGAATACTCGCTCGGCTTGCATAAAATTTTTCGCTAAGTTCATCAACCGTTGCAAAGCTGACTTCGACAAGATAGTCGTATATGAGCGCTTTTCTTTCTCCCTTTATCATAGCTTAATTCTCCTTTTAGCGAAATTACCGATACTTGCGCGATTTTGCTCAAATAATCGGCGTTTTACCGTTAAATATTCTAAATTCGAGCAATTTTGAAAAAACAAGTTGACTTTTTCTGCTCGATTTATTATACTATATCCAAGTTCAAAAAGTCAAGTATCGGGAGAATTTTTCAGAATGGATATAAACAAGCTTCTTTCGGGAGTGAAGTGCTCCTGCGGCAAGGTGCATACGTGTGCGATAAAGCACGTTTTCGTTGAAGAGGGGGCGATATCGCGTCTTCCCGACTTGCTTTTAAAATATGACAGAATACTTCTGGTTGCCGACGAAAACACTTTCTCTGCTGCGGGAGAGCAAGTGGTACGGGCTCTTGAAGGAAAAAACGTCACGAAAAAGATCTTTCTCGGCAGACCGCTTCTGATACCTGACGAAGAGGCGATAACGGAGCTTCGGAAAGAGCTTTGCGGTATAGACGTTATACTCGGCGTAGGTTCGGGGGTCATCCAAGACCTTTGCAAGTACGTTTCCCACGGTGACGGTATTCCTTATTACATAGTAGCAACGGCGCCTTCGATGGACGGCTACGCGTCAACGGGCGCCGCGATGATCACGGGCGGAATGAAGGTCACGTATCCTGCGGGACTTCCCGAGGGAATAATCGCTGACGTGAACGTCTTAAAGAACGCGCCCATTGAGATGATAAAGGCGGGCTACGGTGATATAATAGGAAAGTATTCGGCACTTTCCGATTGGCGACTTGCCGCCGCCGCACTCGGGGAATACTTTTGTGATTCGGTGTACGAGCTGACTTATTCAATGCTGAAGGCGACCGAGCCGCTTGCGAAAAAGCTTCTCGACCGTGACTCAGGCAGCGTAAAAACTCTCACCGAAGCTCTTATCGGCGTAGGTATCGCGATGAGCTTTGCGGGAAATTCACGACCCGCCTCTGGCAGTGAGCACCATCTCTCGCACTTTTTTGAGATAACGGGAATAGTAAATGGCGAAGAGTACCTGCCGCACGGAATAGACGTGATATATTCTACCGTAATTACCGCGCGTGTGAGGGAAAAGCTTCTCGCGCTTCCAAGCTTTGAAAAAAGAGGCGCACAGCGCGAGAACGAAAGACTCGGAGAGATCAAAAGAGTTTACGCGGAAGTTGCTGACGGATGCATAGCTCTTCAGGAAAAGCTCGGAACTTATAAGACGGAGCGCGTTCCGCTTTACATAGAGAACGAAGAAGAAATACGCAAAGCACTTTCCGAGTGTCCGAGTGCTGAGCAGATCGAGCACCTCGTTTCCGAGATAGGACTCTCAACCGATGATTTTTACAATACCTATGGAAAGAAAAAGATAGCGGATGCGGTACGCTATGCAAAGGACTTGAAGGACAGATATACTGTGCTTTGGATGTACTATGACGTTTTTGGCACGGAGGACGTGATATAATGGAAATAAAGCTTATAGCAATGGACCTTGACGGAACGCTGACTCAGCACAAAAGCCCTCTTTCCGAAGAGAACAGGGCGGTGCTTCGGAGGCTTTCCAAAAAATGTAAGCTCCTTATGGTCGGAGCGGGAATGTGCAGACGTATTTTCGAGCAGCTGGGCAGGTTTCCCATTGATATTCTCGGCAATTACGGAATGCAGTACGCTGAGTACGATGAAGAGTCGGGCGATATAAAAACCGTCTTCAACGAGGTAAGAGCGGTTGACAGGGAGAGCGTCGCGCGCCGCGTTGCCAAGCTTCGTGAAAAATTCGGTTTTACCGATTACAGGGGAGAGTGTGTTGAATATCATTCTTCGGGCTGCGTGACCTTTCCGATCCTCGGAACGGCGGCACTTATTGAGGACAAGCTCGCCTTTGACCCCGACAGAAAAAAACGCCGCGCTATCTATGAAGATGTAAAAAGAGCCTTCCCCGATTATACGGTCTTTATCGGCGGCTCGTCGTCGTTTGATATGGCGCCTTTCCCGTTTGACAAGGCTTACGCTCTCGGTAAATACTGTGATGAGCGCGGAATAAAGCATTCCGAGGTGGTTTACATAGGTGACGATTACGGCACGGGCGGAAACGACGAGTCGGTATACAAGTCGGATTTTAATTATTTAAAGATCGATGATTACAAGGATTTTCCGTGTGTGGTAAAGGAGCTTTTGTGAGATGAAAAACTATTGGACGCAAAGTGAAGAAAATATTTACGTCGCGGCTCATAGGGGCTGGTGCGCGAAATATCCCGAAAATACTATGTCAAGCTTTGAGGCGGCGGCAAAGCTCGGTGTCGATCAGATCGAAACCGACGTGCGGATAACGAAGGACGGCGAGCTCGTTCTTATACACGACGCCACCGTTGACAGGACCTCTGACGGAGTGGGAAGAGTGTGCGAGATGACACTGTCGGACCTAAGAATGCTTGATTTCGGCTCGTGGAAGGGAGAGGCGTTCAAGGACGAGCGAATAGTTACGTTCACCGAGTTTATGGATTATATGAAAACTCTTCCCGATATAACCGTGGATATTGAGCTCAAGGAATACCCGACAGAGGGAAGAGAGGAAATAGCCTTTTCCGTCGCCGACAGAGTGCTCGCTCTTGTCGATGAGTACGGCTTTACGGACAGAATAGTTATAAATTCCTTCTCGGGCAAGCTTAATGAGTACATATTTGAAAAGTACGGAAATAAATACCGTCAGCACGTATTTTATCCGATACGCAGCCTTGGTACGGGAATGAAGCTCAATCCCTATTCTTACGCTTACTGTTGCTGTATGAACACGACCGACAAGCGCGATTTCGATTACGTGCGCTCGTCGGGTGTCCGCCCGTGGGCGGGCGCATCCGTCCGCGACGCACAAACGCTGGATGCGGCTGTCGAGTGCGGTGTCGAGCTCATCACCTGCAACAACCCCGACGAGATACTTTCTCTTTTGCGTGAGCGCGGACTTCATAAATAAGTCCTTGAAATTTAACACGGCTCCCACCTAAAGCGCGGTGAGAGCCGTGATTTTTATTCATCAGTACGTGAGATTGTAGTCTTTGGAGAGAGGGCTTTCTATTATGAGCTTCTTGAAGTCCTCTTTGTCAAAGAGCTCTGCCATTATGTATCTGTACGTCCAACCGCGTATCTGCTGGTTCGGGGAGGAGAGAAGGTGCTGAGCCGAATAAAGCGAGATCCCGCACTCGGGGTCTACTGCCAAAAACGCACCTGCCGCGCCGCCCCAGCCGAAGTCGCGGCAAACGCCGCCCGCCTTCGGTGTACGCATACCGAGCCCGTATCCGTGAGTCTCGTTCGTCCAATAGGTGCGGCTCTGCTCTTCGCTGAGCCTGCCCGTTGCCATAAAGGCAACGGTGTCTTTGCCGATTATCTTGTCGCCGACGCGAAGCGCCTCAAGGAATTTTATATAATCGTCAACCGTCGAAATACAGCCCGCGCCGCCGCTTGCGTACTCGGAGCCTATTTTATATCCTTGAATGTTCTTTCCGCAGTTGACTGCCACCTTTTTCTCCGCGTCGAAGCGGTATTGCTCCGCTAACGTGGAAAGCTCGGCGTCGGGGAGCATAAAGGTCGTATCGTTCATTCCGAGGGGGTCGAAAATGTTTTTCTTCGTGTAATCTTCAAATCTCTCACCCGACACCACCTCGACGAAAGCCGCAAGCACGTCGTGGCAAAGGCTGTATTCCCATCTGTCACCGGGCTCGAAGAGAAGAGGTCTTTTGGCAAGATATTTCATAGCCTCTCTCGTCTGACATCTGCCGCCCGTTTCGGCTCTCGCCTCGTTAAATTCGGGAGAGGACACGTTGTAGTCAAAGCCTGCAGTCATCTCAAAAAGATGCTTGACTAAAATCGGGTTTTCCGCTTTTCTCGTGTCCTCGCCGTATCCGACGGTCATCTCGGCAAATTCGGGCATATAGTCGGAAAGCTTGTCGTCAAGCGAGAAAAGCCCCTTTTCCCAAAGCTGCATTGCCGCGGTGCAGGTGATGGGCTTTGAGCAGGAATAGATGTTGTATCTCTCATTGCCTCTCATCGGCGTCTTGTTTTCAAGGTCGCTGTATCCTATCGTGTGGCGAAGAATACATTCGCCGTCCTTGTAAACCGACAAATCAAATCCGGGAACGCCGAGCTCTAAAAATGAATCGCACAAGGCCTTTGTTTTTTCAAGCATAATGAACTCCTAAACATTAAATAAAGTGATACTCTAATTTTATCAAAAACATTTTTGTTTGTCAAGTGATATAACGGCGATATTACTCAAAGAGTTTTCTGAGTCGCGAGATTTTTTCTTTACCCGGCACTGAAAATGCGTGTGCTTTCTTTCCGAGAGCCGCATATTTATGCTCCCCCATAGCGTGATAGGGAAGCAGCTCCACTTTTGGGGGATATCCGTATGAGCAGAGGAATGATTTGATTTTTTTCATTTCCTCTTCCGTATCGTTTACGTTAGGTATGATGGGAATTCTCACCCATACGGCTTTGCCGCTTTTCAAGAGCATTTCAAGATTAGCAAGAATTAACTCGTTCGTAGCGCCGGTGTATTCTTTATGCTTTTCGTTGTCAAGGCTTTTTACGTCATAGAGAAATAGATCCGTATAAGGAATAATTTTCTCAAAGTACTCAAACGGTACGTGCCCTGCGGTATCTACGGCGGTATGGATACCGTGACTTTTACATTCCTTAAGTATTTCTTCAAGAAAATCAATTTGAAGCATACACTCGCCGCCTGAAAAGGTCACGCCGCCACCCGAGGTTTCATAGTAGCTTTGGTCTTTTAATATCTCACGCATCACCTCATCTACGGTATATTCTCTGCCGCAGATTTCTCTTGCATCGTGCGGGCAATAAAGCGCACATCTGCCGCAAAGCTCGCACGATTCAAGATTGTTGGGGCATTTTTCTTTGCATTTGCCGCACCCCGTACACTTGTCTTTATAAAAAAGCATTTGAGAAAATCCGCTTTGACTTTCGGGATTGTGGCACCAAGCGCAGCGCAGATTGCATCCTTTGAAAAATACCGTCGTGCGAATGCCCGGACCGTCAACGTATGAGTTGCGTTCTATATCAAATATCGTTGCTTTCATAGTTCTTTATCTCGATTGGGTAGTTCTTGCAATAATATCGTCCTGAATGGCATCATTGAGCTTCACGAAATAATCCGAAAAGCCCGAAACACGAACGCGCAGATGCTTGTAATCATCGGGAGTTTTTTGCGCACAGATAAGATCTTCCTTGGAAACATAGGTGAGCTGGAAATGCACGCCGCCGTTTTGGAAGTAGGTCAGAAGCAGATCCACGGTCTTTTCAAAATTATCATCGTTTTTAATAAGTTGCTCGTCGAGTGTGATGTTGGTAACGGTAGAACCGCAGCCGATTCCGCTTGGATCGAGCTTTGCAATCGAATTAAGCAGAGCAGACAAGCCCTCGCGGTCACGCCCTTCACTCTGCCCGATGCCGAATTTGAGCATATCGCCGCTAAATCTTCCGTCGGGAGTTGCCTTCGTATGCTCGCCAAACCATTTGTGGTGAATGTTATATCCAACAAGGTCGCCAATAAGCCAATGATAGCCGTACAGATTGGTCTTATCCTTCAAAAAATCGTACAATTCCCGATAGAGCTTTTGCGCTACGTAGTTGGAGGTATCGTCATCGTTGCCGAAAAACTTGCCTTTTTTGAGAATGAGCGTTCGCATATCTTCATATCCTTGCCAATCGGATTTCAATGCCGCGATAAGCTCATTCATCGTAAACAGTTTTTCGTCAAACACAAATTGCTTTACAACGCAAAGAGAGTCAATGACATTGGTAATTCCAAGGCACGTTGGAGATGCGATTGCAGTGTTTCCTCCGCCCTGCGTTAATGACTTTGCGTTTTCAATGCAGTCGTTGAATACAAGGCTTGAAATATAGTTGATGTCCTGCGCCCTTTGCTTGTTGTAAAAGTTGTCGTATTCGTAAGCACGCTTAAGATCGGAGAAAAGTTCTTTTTTGAATATGTCAAAAAAGTCGTCAAAGCTTGCGTTATTTTCAATCAATTTTGATTTTTTATGAAAGACGGTTTCCATAGAGCGAAGAAAGTTGATTTTTGAGTTGCTTCCGGTAATCGCTCCAAGGAAAGCCGGCTCGTTGCATCCAACGGTAGTGTAGCTTACAGCCTTTTCAAAAGGAATATCGCATATTTCGGTATAACATTTGATGCGCTTCTCATCGTTTTGGAATGCGATGCGCTTGTGGGGATCTTTTCTTTCGCAATCTAACATAAATCGAAATACTTCACGGGGCGTTTTTTTCGTCCAACGCAGAGTGAGCTGTGGAATGTATGTAGGCAATTCAATCATACTCTCAACGATCAGACGGGAAAGCTCGTTAAAGCCGTCCTCACCGCTTGGCAGATACCCGCCGATACAGAAATGCGACTCGCCACCGCGGGTAAAGCGATCGGTGCTGATAGGTGTCGCCGCCTGAAGCATGAGAAAAAGCTCCTGTAAGTATTCAGCGGCTTCGTCTTTGGTCAAAGTTCCATTACCGATATCCTTTTTATAAAACGGATAGAGATATCTATCAAGAGTTCCAACGCTGTCCGGATCGGCAGAAAAGCAAACATAGATGCAAAGAACCGCCTCGTAAAATGTTTCAGGGGCGTTTTCGGGAACACGGAGAAGTGCCTCGGAAAGCTTTTTGAGATTGTTTCTGTATTCTTCGTTTTGAGTGGTCAAAGATAATGTCAGCGCGCGTTCGGAGCATTTGTGCGCCCATTCGATCAGGGCGTTCGCCACGCGCTTCAAGGCGAGCAAAAATTCCACTTGCTCGGGCTCATTATGACATGTTAATGATTCTTCAATATCGTAGATAATCCCACGGATACCCTTGTTCAGTACCTTGGTATAGTCTGCGGTGGCGTGCTGCCATTCCATAGTGGAAAGATTATCGATGGGCTTTAAGTAAAAAAGCTTAAATGCTTCCTGTGTTGCTTTGTGTCCGCCACGGCGAAAGGCATCGCCTACAACGCTGCCGTCAAAGTTGAAAAATCCCGTCATAAGAGAGTGGGGCGTGAGCTTTGGCTCTTGATTTAATATATATTCACAGAGCCTTTTTGATTCCATCTGCTCTCGCGGGAGAAAAAGATCCGCGCGGTCAAACTCGGTTTTTACAGGTTTGACGTACATCTCGCCTCTTAACGTAAGCTCCGTCAGCATTCGTATTCTTTCGGTCATTGGAATATACCTCCATATCGCTTTTTATTTTAGTATACTTCAACGTGCGCCAACGTGTAAATAGCACATCCGCTATATTTGCACAAATCGCTACTTAAATTTACTGAATATATTGAAAAATGCGGCGATGTATGCTAAAATTAAGTAAAAGAGGTGTAAAGAATGAAAAACGATTTTATAATAACCGATATAAAAAGAATAGTCCTTGTCGGCAAGGAGGAGTATAAAGAGATGGTAACTTCATTCACGGGAAAGCTCTCGACAAACGAGCTGATCTACCATTTCTTCGGTGATGCAACGGTCTTTTTCGGTGAACACGAGCTGTTTACCGAGAGGGATACGGTAAGATTTTTGCCAAAGGGAGATTTTTCTCGGTATGACGTAGTGCGAAAGACGCGCGGAGAATGCATAGATATTTGCTTTGATGCAGACCGCACCGTGTCGGAGGTGCCGTTTGTAATTTCCGCCAAGGATAAAGAGAAGCTTGCGCCGCTTTTTAAGAGAATATTTTCGGTTTGGGTGAGTAAGGATGCGGGGTACAGATTTGAGTGCATATCTCTGCTTTACAAGATATTTGCAGAGCTTGAGCGAAGCTCGTTTGGCGCTAAAAGCCATTTTGAAAAAATAAAACCCGCAATCTATATGATATCTGAGCGGTTTTTAGACAGGAATATCACGATACACGAACTTGCGATGGCGTGCGGAATAAGCGAGGCTTATCTTAAAAGGCTCTTTAACGAAAGATACGGCGTACCGCCTAAGCAGTATATTATAAGAATGCGCTTAAATTATGCCGAGGATCTCCTTCGATCGGGAATATATTCCGTCACAAAAGTTGCGCAAATGTCGGGCTTTTCCGATATTTACTTCTTTTCACGTCAGTTCAGCTCCCACGTCGGTATGTCACCCTCGGAGTTTGCGAAAAAGTATGTTTCCTCAAAATAATTTAACACGGCTCGGTGAAAAAGAGCCGTGTTTTTTCTTTTATCGTATGAGTTTCACTATTTCTTCGGGCTCCACCTCGCGCGGCTCTTTATCGGAGCGAGCCGCTATTGCCGCAGCGGCGCCCGCCGCCTCTCCTATGCCTATGCAGATGGGCATAGCTCTGAAATTCGAGTGCGCCATATGAGTGCCCGAGATGCATCTGCCCGCAAGCAAGAGTCCGTCCGTTTCTTTTGGAACAAGACAGCCGTAGGGGATAGTGTAGCCGTCTTTTTGCGCAAACTTGTGCTGAACGCCCGTTTTGTCAAGGCCCGCACCCGTGATATTATGCACGTCGAAGTTGAAATGGGCACCGAATACTACGGCGTCGGGGTGCTGACGGGCGCTTGATATATCGTCCTCGGTCAGAGTTTTAACACCTTTAAAATGCCTCGTTTCGCGTATGCCGATCAGAGACGCCGTGCCTATGACGTAAGCGTTTTCATACCCGGGAGCGTATTCGCGGAGGAAGTTTACTATTACGGGTATCTGGCTTCTGCATTCTATCTCCGCGCGCGTCATATCTTCGGCGTTCGTGCCGTCTATGCCCGTTACGTTCGTCATATTGCAGGTGACGATGCCCGGTATCGTTGATTTATAGAGAAGCACGTGTCCTGTCGGGTGGGGGAGCTTTTCCCTTGCAAGTGCTTGAAGCTCGCCCTTTTCGGTATCCACCGTCGTTTCAAACGAGGGTGGGAATACCGCCCTTTCCATATCAACTCCGCCTATCTTAAACATAAGCGTGGCAGGCTGCATCAGTCCGTCCGACTCACGCCCCTTTACGTATTCGGCGCCGCTCATATACGCGACGTCGCCGTCGCCGCTTGCGTCGATTATTACCTTCGAGCGCATAAGAGAAAAGCCGCTCTTGTTATGGCATATTACGCCTTTTACTTTTTTACCGTCTGAAACGACGTCCGTGACGCTTGTGTAAAGCAGTATTTCGACACCCGCCTCGGAGAGCATCTCAAGATAAGTAAGCGTCAGCATCTCGGGATCTATGCGAGTGGTTATCTCGCCTCTTTCAAAACTGTTTTTGTCCGCCGCGCGTTTTAGGATCTCGTGATATACGGCGCTGTCGCATCTACCCGTAAAGTGGCTCATCATACCCGAGGTCGAAATGCCTCCGACCCTTCCGAGCGCCTCTATTAAAAGAACCCTCGCGCCGCACCTTGCGGCAACCGTAGCGGCTGTGACGCCCGCAGGCCCCGCTCCGACCACTATGACGTCGTAGCACTTCTCGGTATTTATGTCGATTTCAAATTTCATATTGCAATTTCTCCTTTCCCGTGTTACAATAATAATAGCACATAATAGCGGGACTTGCTCCCGTAAAATGCGTATAAAACTTAAATTTCGTGCAAAAAAGGAGAAAAAACATTGTACGACGTTACACATATAAAAAACTATATTCTTTACTTGAAAAACAAATGCGGACTTTCGGTAACCCTCCATCCGCACGGCGCTGAAAAGCTCATAATCCCAAGCGAGCTTATGACGTTCAATATTCACGATAACTCCTATTGCGTTTACGTCAAGACCTTTCCCGAGGCTCAGGCGCACTGCATTGAAAAGCAGTGTAAAATAAGAGAAAAGTGCCGCGGCGGCTCCTTCGTCGGCACGTGCTACGCAGGGGTCAGGGAATACGTTTATCCAATAATAAAAAAAGGCGACGTGTGCGGATTTATAAGCGTGAGCGCCTATAAGACCGAAAACGCCGATTCTTATATTAAAAAAACGTCGGAGCGCTTCGGCATTCCCAAAGGGGAGCTCTCTTTGGCGTATGCTTCCTTAAACGAAAAAATGCCCCCGAAGGAGGAGATAGACGCCCTTGTGCTTCCGCTTTCCGATATGCTTGAGCTCGCTTATATAAAGTCCGAGGGGGACGCCGACGCGTCCGACGAGCTCGTTGGGCGCGTAGAGAGATACGTAAAGAAGAATCACACGAGGAATATAACCCTTGACGACGTCTGCCTGGAATTTTCGTGCAGCCGCTCAAGCATCAGCCATCTTTTCAAAAAGCGCACGGGCAAATCCTTCAGAGAATACCTGACAGATATAAGGATAGAGGATGCGAAAACGCTTCTTTCCTATTCGGGGCTTTCCGTGACGGAGATCGCTCTTTCCGTCGGATTTTCCGATTCGAATTATTTCTCGGGCGTCTTTAAATCAAGCACGGGTGTGACCCCGATGGCGTACAGGCGGATGAATAAAAAATAATCAGACGCAAAACGAACGAAAAAGAAATATAAAATAACTTATTTATATTTAGAGGGGCAGACGCCTACGATCTTCTTGAATGCTTTTGAAAAGTGATAAATATCGACGAAGCCGCACCTTTCCGCAATCTCGCTGACGGTTGCCACGTCGTGACCCAGAAGATCGAGAGCACGCTGTATTCGAAGATGGAGCAAATATTTGTGAAGAGGCATACCGGTGTAGTTTTTAACGAGTGAGCTGACGTAATTTGGATGCATATTGAAAGCGGCGGCGACGTCGGCGTTAGATAACGGTTTCGACATATTCTTTTTTACGTAATCGAGTAAGATCCTTATAAACGTTTCGTCGTTTTTGTCCTTTTCGCGCAGCATTCTGAGAAAAGCGGTCAAAATTTCCGTCAGAATACAGGACGTAGTAAGATCCGAGTGTAAAAGACGGCACGAGTATTCCGACTCAAGGTCAAGGAATTTTTGCGTAACGGAATTCGCGTTTTTTATAAAAACCTCCGAATTAAACTCATAGAGGTCGCTGAAATTTACGACCTCAAGCTGCATCGAGGGAATAAAGCTCTTCGCATCTATTGGACCTATGGGCTTTGATTTGCTTGCGTTGTTCTTTGTGTAATCGAAATTTACACCGATACACGTTGCTTTCTTATTCGGAGACATCAAGCGATATTTGAAACCCGACGGGATAATTAAGGCGTCACCGTCGCTCAGAGTGTACGTCTTGTCCTCGACTGAAATTTCCGACGTGCCCGAGTACATAAAAAAGAGGCGGTTATCAAGCGGACGTTTCGCTGCGTAAACGTCGGTAGGATATATGTGAAGAAAATATACGTATCTTACGAATGGGTGAATTTCGGAAAAAAGCATTTTTGATCTCCAATTTAAAAATCTTTATTTTTGACAAATTTATAATTGATTTTTACATTTATTATACCATTTATATATGATAAAATCAAGTATATGAATAATCAAATTTGATAAATACGCGAAAACAGATCGTATAGTTTAGCAATTAAGGAGAAGATATGGAATACAAAAACAAGCAAGTTTGGTCGGATGAGCCGAGTGTGGCGGATCCTTACAGAAGGGCGTACGTTGAGGGGATAGAGTCTTACCTGAAAAGGAAAAAAGAAGAGTCTCAAAAAGAAAGAGATGCTTTTATGGATCCCGATATTCTTTTAGAGCGACAGGAGGACAGGCGAAACGAGTATTTGAATATGCTCGGTATACATAGATTTTCCGATGCTCCGAGGGTCGAGAGGGAAAAGGTTGGAGAGGATGATTTTTCCCATATTTACAGAATGACCGTCTTTGTGGAGGGGGACGTTCCTTTCTACGCAATGCTCCTTATGCCGAAAACTCAAAAGAGAAAGGTTCCGCTCATCGTTTTTCAACACGGAGGCGGAGGCACACCGGAGCTTGCATCGGATTTCTACGGCAAGAACAACTATAACAAGGCGGTAAGACGTATATGTGAGCGAGAGTGCGCGGTTATCTTGCCGCAGACTCTCCTTTGGGCAAGAAAAGGTGCAGAGACTTGCAGAGAGCACCCGATAGACTTTAACAGAGATAAGTTGGATAACGAGTTCAAGCGTTTCGGTATGACCATTACGGGTTTTGAGATAAACGCAATTATAAGATGTATAGATTACGCGGTAACTCTCGACGGGATAGATGAAGAGAAGATAGGTATGGCGGGTCTTTCTTACGGCGGATATTTCACGCTTCACACTATGGCGGCGGACACGAGAATAAAGGTGGGGTACGCCGTCGGCGCGTTCAATGACAGGAACGCATATCCGCGGAACGATTGGAGTTATTTTAACTCGGCAAACCGTTTTCACGATGCTGAGGTGGCGGCGCTTTGCGCACCGAGAAAGCTTGTTGTGGAAATAGGCAAGGCTGACCCCGTTTTTGATTACAAAACGGCACTTCCCGAGGTGGAGCGCGTGAGAAAGTATTTTGCGGCATTCGGCGCGGGCGAAAACTTTAAATTCAATCTTCACGAGGGCGGACATACCTTTACCGATACGGACGAATATTTTGATTTTGTAATGGATGCTTTAAAGTAAATAAAAACATAAAAAATGACAATACCCCGACCCCGTGTTGAGATATTGTCATTTCTTTTTTTGTTTTCTCGCTTTTTTACCTATTTACGAGAGGACATTCGATAACGCAGCGGTGTACCGTCGTCGGACGGTATGAGAGGATTCTGTCAGCCCTCTTCATCGCATCCGCGAGATTTTCTTCGGTTATGACCTCGGGAGGATCGATGCTCGTGTCCGAGCCTGTGTACTTGTGTCCTTCCTCTGCACAGAGTGCGTACTTTTTCGACCAATCGCACGCCATACCGTCCGTCGGTATCCATTTATAGCTTTTTCCCGAGAGCTCGATGCGGACGGTGTTCTCGGCTTTAAGCGCCTTTGCCGGGCAAGCGTTTACGCACTTCTCACAGCCGTCGCAGCTTATTTCTTTAACGGCGCCTTTCGCCTTCACCGTCTCGTTAAGAGGAGCGTCCGTAACGATGGCTATGAAGTCCTGGCTGAAGCCGTGCTCCTCCGTGTAGCACATACCGTTAACGGTGAGCTGTCCAAGCCCTGCCTCGACCGCTTCAAGCTGATTGCAGAACGCGTCGGGAAGGGCGCCTCTCGGCGTTCCCATATCGCCGCCGATACCCGTGAGATTATAGGTCGCAACGGCGCGGTAGCCCTTGCCCTCAAGGTACTTAATTACCTTAAACGAGGAGTACGCAAGCTCAAAGGTGGTTTCGTATTTTGAGTACATATACGGTCCGACGGCAAACGCCGGAGGCTTTATAGTCATTTTCTGAACGATCTCGGGATAGCTTATTCCCATCACGATGACGTTCCTTGCGCCCTCAAGATGGTCAGGCGTTTTGTATATTTTTCTCGTATAGCTCTTAACGTCGGGCTCAAATATATGGAATCGCGGCGTTTTCGACGCCATATCGATTATAGCCTCGCCCTCCTTTATCGGGATGAGCTTGTCCGAAAGAGCGTCCATCCTCTCTGCGGGTACGATCGCGTAAATGTCGCTGCCCTCGTCCTCCATAATGCGGCAAAGATTTTCCGTCATAGCGCGTCTCACGTTATCCATAGGTTCGTTAAGACCGTAGTACGCATTATTTGAAAACGGGGCGTTTACGAGCAGTATCTCCGTGACGCTTATCTCGTCATCACGCTTCTCAATTCCCGCGGCACTGAGGTACGCCGCCTCGTCGACCTCGGGGCTGTTCAAGGTCCTGTAACCGTAGTCGTCCATAATTCTCGCGGCATCAAGACGCGCAAAGCCTGAGAAGTGCGCAAGAGCCGTTTCCTCTGCGCTTATCGTTCCGAAGCTCTCGTTTCCGTAGCCGTTCCTTGCGTTTATTTTGTCGCCCTTGGCATTCGTCGAGCGCTTGCAGGAGAGGGTGATGACCACCGCACCGCGCGCGTACTCGTAAGCCTTCTTCGCGCCGAGGGCGTCTGCCGTTTTTTCGTCAAGGAAGACCACGTTGTCCACCGCGTAGCGCGATATGTAATTAACTACGTCGTCGTAAAGCCTTCTGTGCACGGGAAGCTCGGGGTCTGCCACACAGTGCTTTCTTCTCATCGGAGAGTGGGTGTGCTCACCGCCGTCGCTTCGGAGATGCTTCGGAAGACAGTATTTCACGCAACATCCCATCTCGCCGCCTCTCATACCGTGCTCGTCCACCGTTTTCAGAATGACCTCTTCGTTAACGATGTCGGGTATCTCAAGGTCAAGGTCGAGATCAAAGTGTTCAGCCCAAGCACAGCGCCAAAGGTTCTTGTTGGCAAATTTAAAGACCTTTCCCTCGACCTCGATTGTCTTAACGCCGTCACACTCTTTTCTGTATGCGTCGACGGGGCAGTGCTTTATGCACTCGCCGCACATATCGCAAAGCTTCGTTTCGTCAAAGAGCGGCGTTGGAACGAGGGGTGCGTCGGTGATGACCGAGATAAATCTGTTTCTCGGGCCGTACTCGGGTGACATCGTAAGACCGTGCCAGCCGAGCTGACCGAGCCCCGCGCAGGTTGCCGCGTAGATGTGCGACATATCGGGCGCGAAGGTTGCGCTCATACCGCCAAACGGGCGGTATCTCCAAATGTTTGACGCTGCTATCGGTACGGCGTCGTAGCCGAGCCTGTCAAGAAATCGCGCAACGCGGAACGCGATATAGTCAAGCTTCAGGTTCATAACGTATTGGATGGAGTAGGGACCTATGATCTGAGGATGCTCCTCGCCACCGAGCTCAATAGCCTCGTCAAGGTGGTGCACCGCGCACACGATGACGTTTTTCGCCGTCGGCAAAATGCCCTGTGGGCTCATCATTATCGGCGCGCCCTTGAATCTTGATATGGGCGCTACGCCCACGAGGTCAGCACCGAAATTGAGAGCGCACGCCTTTACCTTTGCTGTTAAATTTGCGTTCATCAGTTGTTTCCTTTCTTCTTGTGGGATAATATACTTCCATTAAAGTATAGCACGTGAGTATAGCTTGGTAAAACTGTTTTTTTAATCAAAAAGGTGGACTTTTCGGTCACGGTGTGATATAATAAAAATACGAAGAAGAAAGGTGATAGAAATATGATATACAATTTTGACGATCTTTCGCTCGGGATTTTGACTGTGGACCGATTTTTTCACGAAAACGGTACCTTTAAGGTGAAATCACGCCCCTATGCGGCACTCTCTTTTCGTGAGCGCGGCGTGGGAACTTTCAAAATAGGAAATAAAATTTTCACGACGAATCCGGGTGACGTTATTTTTATCCCTGCCGACACGCCGTATGAGGTGGACTATTCTGACAGCGTGAGCATCGTCGCAAATCTGCATTTTTGCAACTACTGCGAGACAGAGATGTTCGACCTTCGGGCAAGAACGGAGATCGCACTTATGTTTTTGAGGATGCTTGAAGAATGGCAAACGTGGCATTCCGTCAACCGCGCCAAGGCGTCAATATTCAATATCCTCGGAAAAATAGCAGAGTATAACGATGACAAGATAGAAAATACCGCCTTTTTTGCCTCTGTCAGATATATAGAGGCGAATTTCTGTAAGCCTGATCTGAACGTCAAAGCGGTTTGCGGCGTCGGCTTCGTCAGCCCGTCAAGCCTCCAGCGCCTCTTCTTAAAGCATTTCGGTATGTCACCGAAGCAGTACGTCATAAAGCTCCGTATGAATAAGGCTTTGGAGCTTCTCATAGAGGGAAAGCTCACTGTCAGGGAAATATCGCGCTCGTGCGGCTTCGAGGATGAGAAATATTTTTCCCGCGCCTTTAAGAAAAAATACGGCTACCCGCCCTCGCGCCTGCGCGATAATACTGTTGTGTGATAAAGTCGAAAGTGCATCGTAAGTTTTGAAAAAAAGACGAGAGGGAAGCTAAATTGATAAGAAAGCTTCTCGATGCGAAAGCAATTGATTATGCGGGTTGCCTGACAGTAGTGCGGTGGGCAAAGGACGACACCTTTTACAGTTCGTCTACACAAATATTAAATTTTAGGTTGACAATATCCTAAAATTTGTGTATAATAATATTGTAATCTCAAAAGGAGGTGTATATAATGAATTTGAATACGAATCAAATCGTTTCAATTTCCGAGGCAAATCAGAATTTTTCCCGCGTGGCGAGGATGACCGACAAGCACGGCGAGCTTTATATTTTCAAAAACAACAAACCAAAGTACAAATTAGTGGATATCGAACAGGATACCACTATCGAAATGACCGATGACGAGAAGATCGACTTTGTGGCGGCGCGCATTTTGAAGCTCTACCGTCCCGCCTTTGAAGAGCTGGCAAAGTGAGGATTTGATATGATTAAGTTTTCGCAAGAAAAAGTATTGCTTCTTCACAGACTCATTACAGAGGAAACGGGCGGTGATCCGAGCTTACGTGATATTGCGCTTCTCAATAGCGCGCTCGAGTCGGCGTTTGCCACCTTTGACGGAAAAGAGTTATATCCCACCAAGCAAGAAAAGGGCGCACGGCTCGGTTTTTCTTTGATTTCCAATCACGCCTTTGTGGATGGAAACAAAAGGATAGGAATGTACGTTCTTCTCACGTTTCTTGAAACCAATGGTATCAAGCTCCGCCCCACCAATGCCGAGGTCGCACGCGTAGGTCTTGCGGTCGCGGCAGGAGAGATGAAATATCAAGAGCTTTTGGAGTGGATATTAGAAAACGAGGCATAAGAAACAAGGCAATATCAAACCGAGAGGAAATGATATTGCCTTTATTTTTTTACGTCGCCTTTGGCTGTACCTGATTTTGCGCTGCACTCAGCATATTTTCAATAAAAATTCCATAACCTTCCGTCAGGTTGGCTACTAATACGTGCGTGACAGCACCGATGAGCTTTCCGTCCTGTATGATAGGAGAGCCTGACACGAGTGTGGTCAAGAAAGGACAACAAAATTTGTGAGTTTTTTTATTGTTTCCACCGCTATTTTTATTTCTTCGTCCGTGGGCAATTTTTCGGGCAGTGTGTTCACGATATCTAATGCTTTATATTTTGATCCGGCATAATTGTGGTAGGGAAGCACGCGTATTTTCGTGATGCTTTGAAGCGGCGCGAGAAAATGTGCAATCTTTTCGATTTGATCGTCGTTGTAATCCGGAACGTAGGGGATGCGGACCTCGATCTTTTTGTTAAGCGAGTCAAGATATGCAAGATTTTCAAGTATGATTCTGTTTGATACTTCCGTGCATTTAATATGAACCTCCTCATCATAGGCTTTTATATCATAAAGAAATACGTCTGTATACGGAATGACCTTGTCTAAGCTTTCTTTCGATACGAAACCGCAGGTGTCCACAGCGGTGTGTATTTCGTTTTCCTTCAACTTTTTTAAAAGCTCGGCGCAGAAATCGGCTTGCATCAGGCACTCACCTCCCGAAAGCGTAACTCCGCCGCCCGAGGTTTCATAAAAATCTCGGTCCTCAAGAAGAATGGGCAAAAGTTCCTCTACCGTCATTTCCTTTCCATAGAGAACAGTGGCTTCGCCAAGGCAATCCTCGGGCGTAAAACCTTCCTTTTTGCACTCTCCGCAACCGATGCATTTATGAGAGTAGTGGGCGGTCTGCGGTATAGCGGTCAGTCCCTCGGGGTTATGGCACCACACGCAACGCAAAGGGCACCCCTTGAAGAACACGGTTGTTCTGATTCCGTCGCCGTCGTGCACGGCAAAACGCTTGATTTCAAATATGGCTGCGGTCATACAAGTGCCTCCGCCTGGCGGATAAAGCCATCCTGTTCTTCTTTATTGATATTGTTCCAAAGCACGTTCCAGCCGCAGACACGTATCTGAAGATCTTGATATTTTTCGGGATGAGCCTGCGCATCGCGGAGCGTGTCTGCGTCAAAAACGTTGATATGAAGCGCGTGACCGCCGCGTCTGCAGAAAGACGTCAGCAATCCATACATTGCTTCAAGACCGTCCTCGCCTTTTACCGTCGAAGGCAGCAGACCGAGATCGAGAGCGGCATCGCAGGTAAAGTCTGTCGCGTCAATCTTTGTTGCCGAAAGAATTGCAGCTGTTGCTCCCTCGCGGTTTTGTCCCATAGATGCCGAAATGTTTTTGGATAGCTCCTCGCCATAAAGTCTGCCGTTTGCAGAGGATGCGGTCAGCTTACCTTGGGTATAGGACATGCGAGCCACGTGAAAGCCGCAGTTCCATTTGTCGTCGCGGGAATTGGCTCTGCCACAGAGATTTTTGACAATGAAATTCACAAGATCAACCGCTATCGCATCGGGGCGTTCTTTATTATTTCCCCATTTTCCTCGGTCAGCAAGAAGCTTTCGACGGAACAATTCTTCACCTTCGAAATTTTTATCGAGAATCGAAACAAGATCTGAAAGTGTCAGTTCTTTTTTCTCGTAAACATATTTTTTGATCATCATAAGTGAGTCGGTAATATCACCGAGAAAGCCGAAAGTCATAATGCTACCATTATAGCATCCGCCTCCGCCGATCGCATCCTTAGCTTTTTCAAGACAACTCGGGAATGTAGCCGAAAGCATCGACAAGGGATTGATTACCGAAAGGTAGCTCTCAAAGCCGTTTACCGTATCAACGGTTACGTCAATTATACGCGTAAGCTGGCGCTTATACTCCTCGTACAGCTCCTCAAATGAGCCGTAGCCCGAGGGTGGAGTACAGTCAAGCCCTGCCATAACGCCCGTAACACCATCGTGTCCTTGGTGTAAAGCATATTCAAGAGGCTTCATAAGATTTACGTAATTCATGCCGCTACAGTATGAGCCCTGCGAAGAATACTCGTAGCAGCCCGTGATATTTGCGAGTCGCGCATCCTCGGGTGAAACACCTGCTCGCTCCATCGCGCGTCTGATCGTTTTATCGGAAACGAAAACAATACTGTTTCTTCCGCGACGTATCATATCAAGTGCCTTAAGTAAAATGCCCCTCGGCGTGGAATCGGAAACCTTTATCTGAATTTTGGGGTTATACAGTCCCATTTCGTCATACGTATCAAGAAACAGATATGACAGCTCGTTTATTACCGCTTTTCCGTCCTCATTCTCACCGCCGAGATATACCGGTTGATTCCAATAGTTTCCTATTGCCGTAAACTGTAAAAAATAGTATGCGAGATCGCTTCTGATTTCTTCTTCGGGAACACCGTTTTCGATATCTTTTTTATACAATTTGTAAAAAGAAGTGTCAAAGCCCGAAAGCGAACGCACTTGCAGATTGTCGATATGCTCGCTGATCATAAAGTAGAGGTAGGACAACAGAAGGGCTTCATAGAAGCTCTGCGGTGCGCCGCGACGGATGCTTGCAAGGGCGGATTTCATTTTTGGAGCGGTTGCCATAGCATTCAAGCGGTCGATGAATGAGAGAACTGCCTCATATGTGATCTTGATACCCTCGAAGAATGCATCCTCCTCTTCGGTGCGGCTTTTGCTCGCACGAGCTTTCTCGCTTTCTTCCAAAATACCGGAGAAGCCCAGAGTAAACAGCCTATCCCATACGGGAACGCTGTGATCGTAATCGGGCGATATCGCAACGATACCGTCACGCTCCAATTGGCTTCGACGTGCCTCAACGTCCGGAATGGTCTCGGTAAATACCTCATCTCGCCATTTTTTTATAATGGTCTTGCTAAGAGGACGGTCGATCATATTGATCGCAGGGAATATATCCCTACCATCACAGGAAATTCTTGTGTTTTTCAAAACATATTCAAGAGCACGTGCCTTTCTCACGGGATGAGAAAGCTCCGCATAGATCGCATCGTTTTCTGTAATTCCCTCAATAATATCCTCGGGTGCCATTCCGCTATCGGGTGAAAAGATCTCGTCGTGACGGATAAATCGTTTGTAAGGGTCAAAAGGCTTTCCTGTATCGTGGTATTTGTTTTTGATGTATTCATAACTTTGTTGATTGATGTATTGCATGAGATCACCTCTGAATGTTATTGATTACAGTATATCTTGCTTTATCAATATTGTAAATGATACAATCAATACACTTGACGAAATCGAAACAAAATGTTATAATGATATCGAGGTGATGACAATGAACGAACAGTGGAAAAACATAATCATTACAGATATTAGCCTTGCAATATACGTTCCCCCTAATAGCGGCCAACATATACACAATAACCGTCCGTATCACGGTTTAGTCTTGAACGACGCAAGCAGCGTGAAGGATTATATTTTTGATGATGGGCGTATTCTGCATACTGTTCAAAACACTCTTTTTTACTTGCCAAAGGGCTCGTCTTATCGCGTTGAACAGTACACGATCGGTGGATGCTACGCCATCAATTTTGACTCGAAAATCCTCGACAAGCCCTTTTCGGTTTCCTTTCGAAACACAGAAGCTTTGCTTCATAATTTCAAGGCAGCATGTGATGCGTGGAAAAGCAAGAACGAGCACGCCCGCCTTCTCTCCATGCGCGCGCTGTATGACGGCATCTATCAAATGCAAAAGGAGCAAAAAAGGCAGTACATATCTAAAACGCAGGTATCCTTGATCGCTCCTGCCGTTGAAGAGATGGAGCGAGCTTTTACTCAAAATGATCTTACAGTTTGCGAGCTTGCCGCCATGTGCGGAATCAGCGAAGTTTATTTCAGGCGCTTGTTTTTGAACACCTTCGGCATTTCTCCCAAGGAATATATTATACAAAAGCGAATAGAATATGCGAAAACGTTATTATCATCAAAAGATTTTTCTGTTGGGGAGGTTGGAATTCTATGTGGATACACAGAGCCCTGTCATTTCTCAAGAGAATTTTCCAAACGAGTCGGCGTTTCGCCAATGCAATATGAGAATCTATGAGAAAAGGCAATATCAAACCGAATGGAGTGATATTGCCTTTTGTTTACGCCGCCTTCGGCTGAACCTGCCCCTGTGCCGCGTTTAGCATATTTTCGATGAATATCCCATACCCCTCGGTGGGATTTGCGACCATAACGTGAGTGACAGCACCGACGAGCTTGCCGTCTTGTATGATAGGGGAGCCGGACATTCCGCGGACTATGCCGCCCGTGAGCGCTTTCAGTGCCTCGTCGGTAACTCTGACCTTAAAGGATTTTGGACCGTCCGAGGTGCGGTCGATGTCGAAGATCTCGACCTTATACTCGTCGCGGTGCCCGTTTTTCACCGTGGAATAGATCACAGCCTCGCCCTCGCGGACGTCACTTTTTTTGCCGACGGGCAGCGCTTTTCGCGAAAGGTCGGGGGGCGTGTTAAATTTTCCGAAAACACCTTCCTTGGTATTTGAATAAAGCTCGCCAAGCACGTCCTCCGTGAGCAGCCCCGTGAGCTCACCGGGATCTCCCGCCTCGCTCTTGTCAACTCCGCCGAGCAGGACTCCGTTTACAGAGCCCTTTTTCATTTTTACGGGCTCCGCTGTTTTCGGCTCGCATATGGCGTGACCAAGACCGCCGAACTCACCCGTTTTCGGGTTAAAGTAGGTGACTGTGCCGATGCCCGCAACGCCGTCCTTTAGCGTTGCTCCGAGCGTGTAGGTGCCGTCCGATTTTTTCGGAATTATTTTCGCCTCTACCTTGGAGCCGCCTCGCTCTATTACAAGGTCGAGCGGGCTTCCGTCGGAGCCTTCAAGCACAGCCTTAACGTCGGAGAGGGAGCGTATGCGCTTTCCTCCTATGGAAATGATTATATCGCCGTATTTCAATCCGCATTCTTCGCTGACACTTGCCACGCTGACACCGTCTTTCGCTATTTTTATTCCAAAGACGTCGCCGCCGGGGCAGAGCGTGAGCTCGGTCTTACCCTCTTGCTTTTCTTCCTTATTTATATGTGCCTCGTGCTTCTTTTTCTTGCCGAAGAGAAGCTCAAGAAATCTTGACGAAACCTCGACGTCATCTCTGAGCGCCGCGCACTCGCAACTCTGTTCCGAAGAGTAGCTTTTATCTTCGCGTTCGACACTCTTTTCCGCACCTGCCGCAAGGGTTGGAAGAGCCGTCGAAAACAGTTGCACCGCAAGCAGGACGGACGCAAGCGCGATACTTCGTTTTCCTCTCATTTTTATTCCTCTTTTTCTCTTAAAATTTCGTGTTTGTAACCGCTTTTTGCTTTGCGCTTCGTTACGACTTTAATTTGTGAATTTTGACGTCTTTATATGTGTAACAATTTAAGGAATGAAAGCGTAAAAACGGCGTTTTTTGAAAAAATAAAACGGCAGAAAAATCGAAATGCGAATTTTTCTGCCGCTATCGGATAAAAATATATTAGTATCGGGGCGTGTTAAAATATTAAGGCTTGTTTGCGCCTTAATGTAAAGCAAAGTTTACGTTCGTTCAATCTTTTTCAAGCTTGAACGTCTTGGTTTCTCCAAGGTACGAATCAAACTCGATCTCCGTGACACCCTTGCCGTAATATTTCTTCTCGTATACCTCGTACGGGCTCACGGGGGTCTTGAACTTTATCTTCTTTCTACCGCTTTGTGATGCGTGATGCGTGACGAGATGGTCGTTTGCGTAGAAGGTGTCGTCGGATTCGGACCAGATGTGGCAGCCCGCAAACCTCGCTATCTCTCGGAGCGTTTTACCGTCGATGAATTTCGAGCCGTAGTAAACGGACGTAAATCCGTCCGCTTGCTTCACGCAAACGGCGGGGTACCCTGAGGTCAAAAAGTGCGCGAGAACGGTCGCGTCCTTGTCGTCGGGGTAGAAGAGCGGGTAGAGATAGGTGTTCGCAAAGGTGTATTCGTTGGGAACGCCGAGGCAGACGTATTTTTTTCTGTCAAATCTGCCGAAGAGCGCCCTTTTATCAAGACGCTTCGAAATTTCGTGCTCCGCTCCGTTCCATCTGAAAACAGAATCGAATTTGTCTGTTATCGACTCGAATTTTATGCCCGTAAGCTTTTCCATATTCTCTGTGCTTTGAGCGTTTTCAGCATTCGGGTCGATGAATCCGGGGGCATACATCCAAAGTGCGACAGCACCGTCTTTTTTTAGCTTTTCCTGAATCTCTTTACGTTCTTGTTGCGTTAAAAGATAGGTGTTTACGAAAACGTAGAGCTTGTACTTCGGCATATTCGGATTTTTCATATCGTTGTGGTAGTAAAGGTCTATCGGTGCTCCGACCTTTGCCATTTCGTAGTTGCGGAATTGCTCAAGCGCGTCTTTTGTGGTCTGGTGCGAAACCGCGCCTATCGTTTCTTCGTCAACGATCAGGGCGATCTCGTTCCCCTTTGCTCTTTCGCCATCAAAAAGATCGTACGCGATTCTTTCTTGCTCTTTGATGAGCTCGTAAATTTCGGGATACTTAAATCTTCTTCCGCCTATAAGCTGGTCGAACCACCAAGCTTGCACGTCCTCGCACATAGTTCTGCCGAACTCGCGCTTCATAACGTTTATGGAGTCTTCCATCGTGTATATCTGATATTTGTCCATAAAGAAGCGGTTTTCCGCAAGGGTGCGCGCGTCGTCTTCCACGAGGAATAATTTGCCGTTTAAAGCAAGCGAATCCTGCATCTCGCGCTGACCCGTGCAACCGCCGGGCAGGCGGTTTTCGTAAACACCGGGTGCGGCAAGGAAGTCAATGCTCGGGTCTTTGTGGATTTCAACTGCGCCAAGCGCGCTTCCTGAAATGGCGTACTCGTTGCATCCGAGCGCACCGTAAAATGCACCCGTTAGTCTGTCGGGCGTCAGTCTTTTTATAACTTTGGTGAAGGTCGTTATAGAGCGCGCCGTGCCAAGATGCCACACGCGGTAGAAATCAAAGACCTGTCTGTTGGTTTTGAAATCGATAAACGAGCCGAGGTTTGTTCCGTTGCCGTACGGAGGGGGCGGAGGGTTGTTGGAGTACATAATGACGGGCGGATAAAGTGCGTCCTTGTCCGCTTCGTAAACGAAGTAGTGCTGCTTTGCCTCGGGGATTTTTGGGTTTTCGATAGTTGCCTCGGGAATTCCCCAAGCCTTTGCAAGCGCATCGTCGGTGCCGTAGGTTTCTTTAAGATATGCGGAAAATTCGCGGCGGAATGCATCACTGTGGTCGAGCGCCAAGCCGTCGTTTTTAAATTTATTAAAGACGGGAAGCATATTGTACCATTCCATAGTGCCGCCTGCGCCGAAGAATGCGCCTATGATACGGTCGGCATAGGGCAGGGACATTATCTTTTTCCAAAGCTCTTCAAGCGCCACGCTTGCGTCCTCGCGCCACTTTGAGGACATAAGAGAGTATTGCATCGGGTAATCCGCCTCGTAACTCTCCGCAAAGACGTGAACTCCGGGCTTTGAGCCGTCGGAGTAGGTCAGGCATTCCTCGGGATGCGCCAAAACCCATTCTATCGGAGGGTGCATACAAACACGTGGGATTATGTAAGCGTCGGGCACGGCATCAAGGAGCATTCGAGCCTCCTTGTCGAAGTAAGAAATGGCATCGGGCACGAGCCACTCCGTGTTGCAGGAAAGGAAGAAAATCTTAATTCCGCTTTTACCGAGGTTTTCAAAATAATCTCGGTCGAAAATTATTTCCTTGCTGTCCTTCAAAGTTCTGATTGTCGCCATATACGGCGGAAAAGGCTTTCCGTCAATAAACACGGCGGGACGGGAGTTGTGATTCTTTATCTCTGCTTTTTTCATATTCTCTCCTTATACTCTGTCCTGAAGATTCCAATAAAGAGGAAGGGGAAGCCAAAGCCTTACAAACTGCGGAACGTCTGCTATGAGAGTGGCGGGCGTGTGACCGAAGAGCAGCCTTGTTGCAGCAAGCTTGTCAAGAATTATGCTTGCATCACCCTCGCAGAGCTCAGCGCCCGCTTTTCCGTCTTTTGCGTAAAGCCTGAGCGTGCCGTAGTCCTTTATTCCCAAGAGAAATTCCCCGTCGGGCATATCCGTGTAGGAGGCTTTAAGCTTCATAAGCGCGTCGGTGATATCTGCAAAGTTGATTATTTTAAAGCGGCAAACGGGAGAGGTGGTCACGTCGTGGGCAAAGGCCGCAAGTCTTGAAAGAAGGGCGGGCTCGTAATCGGGGAGTCTTACAAAGATGGCTTTTTTTATCTTTCTTTGATATGCGACAAGGGCTTCTACGAAGACATCCTCACTTTCCGCATAAAGCTCGGATACGGTAACCTCGTCTTTAGCTATCGAAACGTAGCCGACACGCTTGCCGTTTTTCTTAACAATATAAGGCACAGACTGCCATGCCACGGCGGATGCCCAAACTCCGAAGCAGTCTTCATCCGAGCTTCTTTTCGCATAGATCTTTTCTTTTTCGTGAAGAGATTTTACGTAAAGAAAGGCATCGGTATTCTCTCTTTCTATCCTCTCGAAGGTGTAATCTCCGATATCTCCGAATGCGTGCTTCGTATTATGATCGATTATAGTGAATTTGTATGCAACGCCCGCCATTTCATACCCGAAGCGGTTGTAACGCTGTCTTGCGCCGCCGAGCCTTGAAGCGTCGGCACCTATACGCTCAAGCTCCTCCATAGCCGCATTCATCATTATTCCCATATAGCCTCTGCCCTCGTAATCCGGGTGAGTCGCAACGTTTCCGACGGTGGAGAAAAGAAAGTCCTCGCCGAAAATTTTGCAGGGAAGGGGATATATTCCGAGTGCCGCAACAAGCTTTCCGTCTTCAAAGACTCCAAGATGCTTATTCATAGCCTCGTCAGTCCTCCTGCACATCGACGGAAGATCGGCTTCAAATGAATGCTCTCGCTTGTCCTTGTTGGAGAAAACAAAATTCATAAGCGCTATCAGCTCGTCGTAATTGCTTTTGTTAAGTCTTTTCAGCTCCATAGGTGGGATCTCCTTAATGACCGTTTTTATTTTATTATAAAATATTTCTGTTTCGAAGTCAATCTACGAATCGTAGAGTTGATTTTTGCGTACGCAGTAAAACCGTAGACATTACAATTTCAGCGGGATATACCGAATGGTACGTCCCGCCGATTTTAAATTTTTATTGTTCGCTGAAAACGGAGAAAAGCGCGTCGTAAAATTTAAGACGGTCTTTGTTGTATATCGGACACGATGAAAATTTGTGTGTCGGTATCACGATCCCAAAGGATAATCCGTCCGAAGTGGAAGAAAGCCCGTATCTTTGTGCCTGACCGCGAAGGTGGGTTATAGCGTTTTCCGAGGGCGGTGAGTCCTCGTGTGCTTTGAAGCTTATGATGAAATCGTCGTTTTCAACCAAAAACGAGATGGTGCATATATGCTTCAGAGTAAATTCCTTTATCACGGATCTTATCATAATTGCAAGTTCGTAATCTTCGACGAGTATGAAGCGATTGTCAAGTCCGAAGGGCGAAAAGTCAACTATGCCGTTATAGTTGCGTGAGATGAACTCGCGCAGAGAGGACGCAACGTCGCGGACGCTCGTTTTGTTAGCGAAAACAAGCTTTTTAACGAAAAGCTCTTTTGGCAACAGTCTGGGTGCTTTCATTTTACATAGATATCTCCGAGTGATTTATAGAAGAATAATCCGACGTATATTCAACGCTCCTCTTAAGCGTTGCAGCGTGCGAGTGAAGATTCTTTCCCATAACGTCGTCAAGGTAGGCTATTCTTATCAAGCTGTAATATTTTTCAAAATCCTCTTCGCTTTTTTCGATGTTATAAAGAAAATAAATTCCGTCGAGATTTGCTTCGCCCGTTTCATTGAGCGTTATCATTTCACTGACGTCACCGTCCGAGAGCGCGAACGCCGCTGCACTTATAGAATCGAAGAGGTCGTTGCCGAAGGAATTCTTCGGGATGAAAAGACCGCACGCTATATCGGCAGCCGGGGTGGCGGTAGATTGTCCTATGATGCTCTTTACGGCGTCAGCGCCGCCTTCGGCAGCCGAGATCAGCTTCTCGCGGAAGGCCTCGGGCGTAGTTTCGTTTTTATTGAAATACTCGGTCTTTTCGTGGAAGTAAGCGTAGAGCACGCGCTTGAAATCGTTTGAGTAATAGAATTTTCTTACGCCGTCAACGGGGGTCGCTATATTGGCGTCAAGCATCTCCTCTACGTCGGGAGTGGTAGCTTCCGTCGTTCCGCCGTAGAATTCGCTTATCTTCTCAAGAGCGATGTAATAGCGGAACATAAGGTCTTGCGTCGCGTAATTAAGGTTGATGCTCTTAAGGTGAGCAAGATACTTTTCATACGTTCCGAATCCGGGAATCTCCTCGCTGCCTTCAACACTCTCTTTTACGTATTCCTCGACAAGATTGTCCGCCTTGCTTGAATATACGTTGAAGCCGGCGCCCGTACCGCTGACGTAAAATGCCGCGAATATTTTCGCCGCGTCGGATATTATGAGCTCGTTTATCTTGTTTATGTACGTGGCTTTATCGGCGCCGGACCACACGGACGGATCACCGCCGTCGACCTTGCTCTTGTTATTCAGGAACAAGGCTCTGTAAAGCTCGTATTTTATCTCGTATTTCTCGCCGCCAAAGCTCATAGTTATAACAACCCTTGACTCCTCGGGAGTACTTTCGACAGGCTCGTAATCAGAGCAGGAAACGGAGGAGATAAGTAAAATTGCAGCAAGCAATATGGCTAAAAATTTTTTCATTGTGTTATCCTTTGTGTTTTTTGTATGAATAAGGCAAATAAGTAAAGCAAAATATATAATTAGTATATCAAAAAAAGAATGTCAAGTCAAGTCGGATAATAAAAAATGTACAAAATTATACTTTTAATAAAAAAAGTATTTACAATTTCGGGCCAAGTGTGCTATAATTATACTTAAAGCGGTTTTTACCGAGTGCTGTGACAGCGCTTTAAATAATCTATAAGCGCTCGCCGCTCGGGTATTTTCGTCTTTACATCTCACACACACTCTCTCTGAAAGGAAATAAAATGGAAGAGCTTTATAGCGTTGCACTCTCAAAAGTAATAGACAAATTCAGCCTTGAGGTTATGTTTTTACCCGATCTGCCCGAGAAGATCGAAGTGACCTGCGCGCGTGTCAATCGCCCGGGACTTCAGATGGTCGGATTTTACGATCATTACGAGCAGGCGCGTATACAAATAATAGGAAAGGTCGAAAATCTTTTTTTGGCACAGCTTCCCGAAGAAGAAAGGCTCAGACGCCTTGAGGACTTTTTCCGTTCAAAGCCCGTTGCCATCATAGTCACCTCTTCTATTGAGATTCAGCCCGAAACTATCGCGCTTGCGGAAAAGTACGACGTTCCGCTCTTAAGAACGAAAGAGCGCACGTCCGAGTTTATGGCGGCTATGATATCGTATCTTAACGTAGAACTCGGTCCGAGGATCACTCGCCACGGCGTTCTTATCGAGGTTTACGGCGAGGGTATACTCTTGCTCGGAGATTCGGGTGTCGGAAAGAGTGAAACCGCTATCGAGCTTATCAAGCGCGGTCACCGCCTTATTGCCGACGACGCCGTTGAGATCAAGCGCGTTTCAGCGACGACTCTCGTCGGACGCGCTCCCGAGATCATACGCCACTACGTCGAGCTCCGCGGTATAGGCATAGTTGACGTGCGCCGTCTTTTCGGTATGGGCTCCGTCAAGGAAACGGAAAAGATAGACCTCGTTATCAATCTTGAAACGTGGCAAAACGGAAAGATGTACGACAGACTCGGCCTTGACGAGGAAACGACGGATATCCTCGGAATAAAGGTTCCGAGCATCGTGCTTCCCGTTTGTCCGGGTCGAAATCTTTCGGTAGTTATAGAGGTTGCCGCAATGAACAACCGCCAGAAGCGTATGGGATACAATACTGCCGAGGAATTCAACAAAAGACTTATGGAATCAATGGGGGCGGGCTCAATTTAAGCCCGAGATGAAATGTCGGTTCTTTCAAATACTTTAAATCAAACACTCCTCCTCTTCCTGCTTATCGCGGCAGGATACATACTCGTAAAGGCTAAGATAATTCCCGCCGACGGCGCAAGGGTGCTTTCAAGACTTGAGAACACGCTTATTATACCCGCGCTCGTTATGGGCACGTTCATCAGCAATTTCACTGTTAATAAGCTCTCGGAGTACGGAAGGCTCTTTCTCCTGAGCTTCGCCCTTTTCGCGGTCATACTGCCTATTGCCGTCATCTTCGCGCGCCTTATTTATAAGGATTCTTACCGCAGAAAGATCGCCCTTTACGGTCTTTCATTCGCAAATTTCGGTTTTATGGGCAACGCGGTCGTGCTCGCAATTTACGGAAACGAATTTTTCGCAAAATACGCTTTCTTCGTCATTCCTCTTTGGATAATGATTTATCTTTGGGGTGTTCCCTCGCTTCTTCTTTCGGACGATGAAGACGAAAAAAGCACAGACGGCGGCACCCGTGTTAAATTATTGAAGAAGCTGAAGCCTCTCGTCAACCCTATGTTCATAGCAATGCTTATCGGTATGATAATAGGTATTACGGGGCTTGGAGACGTTATTCCGAAAAATAATTTCTTCTTGGGCGCTGTAAATCAGACGGGAGCTTGTATGTCGGTTCTGGCAATGCTCATTACGGGAATGACGATCGCAAACACGGATATACTTTATATCTTGAAAAACGTGAGGATATACGTGCTGAGCGCTGTGCGCTTGCTCCTGATCCCGATTTTGTTCATCCTTGCGTTCTCGTTCGTTCCCCAAAGTTCCATTATCGACAAAACCTTCCTGACTTGTGCCATGTGCGCAATTTCAATGCCTCTTGGGCTTAACACTATCGTTGTGCCCGGAGCGAACGGAAAGGATACGAGGGACGCTGCGGGAATGGCACTCATATCTCACACCCTTGCCGTCATAACCATTCCGATGATGTTTATGCTGTTTGAAAAATTCGTATTGTAAAATTTGAAGTGTAATAAGAAGTGCGGAGCGCAAATTTGCGCTCCGCACTTCTTCACTTTTTGGGGCGACGTACGCACCCGTGTGAAAAAATATTATAAAAACGTAAACTTTAAGTTACTTATTCGTATCTATATGTGGCAGATAGGTCCTGAGATAATCAATTCCCGAGAAGAGCGTCGTAAACGCCATAATGCCCATACATATATATGCTACCAGGTGGTTGGAGAGCCAAGGAATGAGCTCGATGAAGAGCGGCTCGAGAAGAATGATGACCGTGCCGACCATTTGCGATACTGTCTTAAGCTTTCCGAAGAAAGAGGCGGCAACGACTATACCGCTCTTGCCCGCAACGACAAGACGCATACTCGTTACGGCAAGCTCTCTGAAAAGAATCAGCAGCACGACCCAAACGAACACGAGGGCAAGAGTTTTCTCGCCAATAAGTATCATATACACGAGCAACGCTATCTGCGAGCCGATTACCATAAATTTATCGGCAAGAGGATCGATAAATTTGCCGAAGTCGGTAACGAGATTGTATTTTCTCGCTATCTTTCCGTCGAGCATATCCGTGAGAGCTGTCAGGATAAATATTATCGCAGGGACTATTCTTCCCCAAATATAAACGTCGCGCATAATGAAAAGGGACGCAACGAAAGCGGGGACGAGAATTACGCGTATCAAGGATAGCGTGTTTGGCAGGTTGAGTGCTGATTTTTTCATTGTTAGCTCCTTTAATCTATTCGCTCTCCTATTAAGTCGTAGTCGAGCGCTTCTTTAATTTTTATTTGAACAAGATCGCCTGCTGATGTTTTTTTGCTTGAAGTGAAGTAGATCTTTCCGTCAACGTCGGGGGCGTCCGCGCGCGAGCGCCCGTAAAAGATCTTTGCGACGGTGTCGTATCCGTCCGTGAGGACCTCGTATATTTCCCCGATATGCGATGCGTTCAGCTCCTCCGTGACGGTGAGCTGCGTTTGCATAAGAATATCGTATCTGTCCTGCGCCACTTGCGGGTCGACCGTGTCTTTGAATTCCGCCGCGGGAGTGTCTTCTTCAGACGAGTATACGAATGCGCCGAAGCGCTCGAATTTTGCTTCTTTAATAAATTCGCAAAGCTCCTCGAAGTCCTTTTCACTCTCTCCCGGGAAGCCGACCATAGCGGTCGTGCGGAGCGTTATTCCGGGGACGCGCTCGCGCAGCTTTTTGACCGTTTCTTTTATCAGAGCGGAATTTCCGTGCCTGTTCATACGCTCAAGGACCGAGTCGGATATGTGCTGAATGGGAATATCCATATACTTGACGAGTCTTGGGTTTTCACGAAGCTCCTCGATAAGCTCATCCGTTATCTTATCGGGGTAGCAGTAAAGCAGTCTTATCCACGGAATGGACGTTTCCTCAGTTATTGCCCTGACGAGCTCGGCAAGGCTGTACTTTCCGTAAATATCAAGACCGTAGCGCGTCGTGTCCTGAGCTATGAGATTCAGCTCCTTTACGCCGAGTGCCTCAAGCTCCTTCGCCTCGTTTACGATATCCTCTACCGTGCGGCTTCTCATCCTTCCGCGTATCAAGGGGATGGCGCAGTACGTGCACTTATTGTCACAGCCCTCCGCGATCTTTAAATACGCGGTGTGCTCGGCGGTGGTAAGTATTCTCTCGCCGCCGAGAGGGGAGGTGTTCTTATCCTTGAAGGACGTGTATTTTTCGCCGCGCAAGACCGCCTCGCACGCCCTGACGATGTCGTCAAGGCTGCCGACGCCGACGAGCGCGTCCACCTCGGGCAGCTCCTTCATCACCTCTTCGCGGTAACGCTCGGCAAGACAGCCCGTGACGACGATGTGTCGGCACTTGCCCCATTCCTTCAGCTTTGCCGCGTCAAGGATATTGTCTATTGATTCCTGCTTCGCGCTTTCAATAAAGCCGCAGGTGTTTATTACGATTATCTCAGCCTCGGTCTCATCCGGAGTTATCTCAAAGCCCGCGTCATAGAGCTTTCTTAACATAACCTCGGTGTCAACGAGGTTTTTTGAGCATCCAAGGGAGATAAAACCTATTTTCGTCATAAAAATCTTCTTTCGTTTATTTCAAAAGCTTGGAAAAACGCTTCCTATATTTTAAAAGATATACCTTTGCCATAGCGGTCACGAACATATCGTAAACCACGAAGGCGACGTTTCCGACGACCCATACCAAGGCTATCATCCATTTGGCGTCAAGACCGAACGGAGATACGGAGAATATAAGCAGATAAAGTCCTGCCGCCGCCGCGAATATTAAATTCGCGAAAATGAGCTTTGGCAGAAGCCATATCACCCTTGGCAAGCGTTCGATATAAGCCTTCAGTATCGGCCATATTCCGAACAGGAGAAAATACCATATGGCAGCCATAGGATTTCCCGTTCCCAAAAGGAAGGTGCAAGCCGATGTAACAAGCCATACGAGCCAGGTATAAGGCGAGCCGAGTTCGATGTAGACGAAGATCATAATGACGGAAGAAACGGCTCCCATCGCAAGGTCAAGAGCCTCGATGAAGGCTCCGATAAGAAGCAGTGCCGCTCCAAGCGCGGACATCATAGCCGCAAGCGTGATCTTCTTCGTTTTTTTCATATACAGCGTATGAGATCTCCGCCCATACATTCGCAAAGGCAGTCAAGGCAGATGAGGTTGGTGCAGCAATCGCAAGCGTCGTCGGTAGCCGTGCGCTGGCGTCCGTACATATTAGCTCCGCCGTAATAGGTGCTTCCGTAGCCTCTTGCGGAATTGTTGAACATCGTTTTTGCTCTTTGATACTCCTCGTTGCCGGGGTCCATAGAGCAGGCTATCTCAAGCTCGCGCATAGCGTCGTTGACGTTTCCGCGCTGCATAAGGACCACGCTCATAAGATAGTGCCACTCGGCGGTCCTGTCCCACTCGCCGATGGCGGAAAGACGTCTGCCCGCGTCGTTGAAGCGCTTCTGATTGATGAGTATTCTTATTTCGTTGTACTGACTGTTTGAATACGAGCCACCCGAGCCCGAATCTGCGGTGCTTCCACCGCCTGCGCGGATCTTCTGTATCTCGTCGTAAGCCTCGTTTATCTCCTGCATCTTCTCCGTCGCGAGATCTTTAAGGGGATTGTCGGACGAATAGTTGTCAGGATGATATTTTTTGACGAGCTTGTGGTACGCTTTTTGTATCTCTTTATCGGAGGCGTCGCGCGACACTCCTAAGATTTGATATGGATCTTTCATTTTTCACTCTGTCCTTCTTCGTCTTTTTTATCTAAAAATTCTATTCTCTTCATAAGCCCCAAAAATACGATATTAGCCACGATGCCCTCTATGGTAGCTCTGTTACCGAATTCCATAAGATTGACAGCGCCCTCAAGGTTTTTACATTCGAGCATAAGCCCGAGCTTTATCGTCTGTCGGTTCTCGTAAGTAAGCGGCTTGCCTTCATAAAAGATAACGAACGGGTTATAGCTTCCGCTCTTCGCGTCCTTATCGTAGTCCTCTGCGGCGTCGGCAGCGTATATGAACTTTCCGAGTGAATAACCGAATTGGTAATTCACCGTCTTCACAGCGCCCTCGTAGCCGTAAGCGAAGAGTCCGCCAAGCAGCTCTCCAAAGCATCTTGCAGGCTCGTCAACGCTCGGACATTTTTCGTCCTCAAGCCTGTTTATCGCGCCGAGTCTGTCGGCAATAAGCTCTTCCATACTCGGCTCTTTTGACTTTTTGCGCGCGTGGTTCATTATCGGGGATGCCGCGGAGGCAAGGAGCCTTTTTAAAAATCTGTCTTTATCCGCTCTGTCGTCTTTTAATTTATAATAAGTAAGGATGGCAAACGCCTTTGCCGTAAAGACGAGCGCCTCGTTTTCGTTAAGCATACAGCGCTTCTTCAGCGGGTGAGCGCCGCAGCGGCGCATCTTTGCCCCGATAGCCGAGTCGGGAATGCTGTTCATCCGAACGAGAGCGAGCACCACGCTGTCGTAAGAAAGAGTTACGTTTGAGAGAAAGCCCGTGTGCTTTTTCATCGCGCGGCAGATGCCGCAATACGTAGCCTTGTAAAATTCGTGCTCCTTAACGAGCAGATTGCTCGTATCGGGCTTCACGTATCCAAACATACACACGGAGTCCTTTCAAAGCGAATTCTTTCTGACCGCAGGACCGTTTGTTTTGACGATGCTACGGTTATTCATATATTATTATAGCACATCTTTTTCCATTTTTGTTAACTTTTATAAAAATATTTTATAAAAAATAATAACATAACGTAAAAACCGCTCGGAACACGGAGTTTTTGTGCCCGAGCGGTTGTTTTTAAAGCCCTGCTAAGACTCTTTCAATGGTAGAATTCGATGCGATGCCGTTGTACGCCTCGGATGAGCGCCACGTGTCGGTGTTGAACGAGTCACTCGCGCCGAAGACGTTTCCGCTGTACGCGTTCGTCGTTGCCGTGCCCTTGAAGAGCTGACCGAGCATACTCCAATTCGTGATGGTGGTGCCGTCCGTGCCCGTAAGAGTAGTGGAGGTAAAGACTGCCGCGTAGACCGTGACCTTGGGTCTGTTCCAGATGCTTCCCGTGATCTTGTCGGGAGTCATATATATCGTCATATCCTCGACTCCGTCACCCGTTATATCCTCGTATTTTACCATAACCGTAACGGCGGTTTGCACTCCGTCTATCTCAAGGACGAGCTTGTTGTTGCCCTCGGCGTCCGTGAACAGATTGTTTATAGCCGCACTGTCGGAGTTTGCCGAGCCGATAACGTTACCGATGTACGTGTCGTTTCTTCCGCTAAGACCGTCACCGCTCGTCATTTCATCTCTGAGAAGCTCAAAGGTTTTTCCGAGCTCGGTTTCGTTATTGAGAATGTCGTCGAATCTGCCGAGCGCCTCGTCGACCGCCTGCTCCTCTTGAGTCAGCTCGTCGCTGAACTTGAAGTTTACGAGTGAATTCAAGGTCGTGTTGCTGACTGAAATGCCGTTTTTATATTCAAAAGTAGCGGTAAAGGTCAGAGAATGCTTGCTCTGCACGGGTGCGTTCGTGGCAAGTGAAGTTGTGCAAACTATGTTCTCGTTGTCGTACGCCGCTTCCGAATAAAGCGTGTTCTGATAATACGCCGTAAAGTTCGTTCCGTTGTATACCGTGATACTGAAGGTCACGTACGACGAGGACGCGCTCGTCAGGTTTACTGTGCTGTTAAGAAGCGTGCTCGTGTAGGAATTGACCGTTCCCGTCGAGCCCGAGGAAGCTCCCGCGTGAGTGACGGAGGTTATATACACCTCGTTTGGCGCTTCAAGGTTTATGGAACCCGAAACGGTAAGGTTGTCGGTTATCGCGGCATATCCTGCGGCAAGGAAGCAGAATATGAATAAGAACGCAAGCGTGCTTAATATTTTCGTTTTTCTTTTCATATTCCACTCTCCTTTCCGTAAAAATTTAATTTTGATAGGGAGCCCGAATCTTTAATCTTCGGTATCCTTCTTTTTTGCCTCGGCGTCCTTTGCCAAGAGCTCTTCTATCTTCTCGTCGCTCGGTGTGAGCATAGCCTCGGTGTGACGCTTGACTATGCCTATTATTTTCTTGAGCGGGTGATGAAGCGATTCGGGATCTACCCTGTGGTTTCCGTGAGCTACGGCAACCTTTCTGACTATTTCCTTGTTCTTAGCGACGTCTCTTGAAGGCGCTAAAACTATATCGCCCTCGTGAAGCACCTCGCCGTTGGGGTCGTATCTGTATATCTTGTTGCGATGAGCTCGCTCAGGCCATACGACACCTATGACCTCGACGCCGTTGTCAACGTCCACCATCGGGTCGGATTCCTCAACGAAGTCTATCGTCTCAATGTCAACGTCGGGCTCGGCAAGCGCTGATTCAACAGCCTCAAGGTCTACTCCCGTGCCTGTCATATCAAGGAGCTTCGGCTCACCGTCGTCGACGGGAGGCTCTTCTATCTCAAGAAGGCTTGCCGCCTCAAGATCCTCGGGGTTGTTGGTTTTAATAAGCTCAAGTCGGATGAGCAGAAGCTTCTCGCGGTAGGGAACGTATTCCGTTTCGCATTCAATCAGCTCGTTTTGTACTTCGCGCTCGGCAAGGAGAGCTTCGAGACGCTCCGTCGCGTAATTCTTTGCCTTTTCGCTCGTTATCTTCATAAGGCAAGGAGTCTTTTTGTACCTTACGCTCTCGGACATATCGGTAAAGCCGTACTTTTTACTCTGCGCTGCGGGATCCCCGGGAAGAGCAAGGGAGAGCTCGTCGTCCTTGAATACCAGCACACCGTAGGTTTCCTTATCAAGATATATCCTCTCGCGCTTCCAGCTTCTCGCGATCTTAAGACCGTGGGACTTTGCGAAAGCAACGATATCGCTGTAATAGCCTCTGACTTCCTCGTCGGAAAGAGCAAGGCTTGCCTCAAAGCTGTAATCGTAGACCCAAGGATCGGGCTCGATAACGGGCTCCTCTGTCTTCGAATAGATCTCGTCGAAGTCGGCGACCTTGATCTCAAAGATGTAAAGAAGCTTCGTCGGAGTCGGGATGATGAACCTCGTCATAGTACGGTCGTCATTCTCGCTCATCAGTATCGGCGACTGTATCGTGTCGCGTATTTCAAGCATCTCGCGGAAGGAGTCCACGAACACCGCCTGATAGCCCTCTGCGTTAAACGGACCGCGTATCTTCTGTATGTACGATCTGTAGCTTGAAACTATCTTATTTACTTTAATAGTGTAGTTTATATCCGTATTTCTCGTAAGATAGATAAAGATAATAAGCGCGATAGCAAGAGCTGCGTCCGCCGAAAGGAAGCCGATGGTAAGACCGCCGAAGACGAGCATCGTGTCAGCCTTGTCGCAGGCGATGATCTTCTTCTCCTCGTCTTGAGTGCTGCCTATCACGTCGCACTTATAGAAGCTTGAGTTCGACGCGTCGGGGGAGAGAGTTATGGCGGTTGAATACGAATTTCTCGTGCCTTCGCCCTCGAAGCGCTCGCAGGTGCTGAACACGTCTACGTGCATCGTTGCGGTAAAGATGACGTAAAGTCCCTCCGCCTGCATCTTTTCAGCCTCGCTCATCGCGATATTATGATATTTTTCGAACGGTATGAGCGCGGAATCTCTTATAACGAGCTCGCTGCCCTCGTTGGTCATTTTCTTTGACTCACTCAGCTTTTCGGTGAATATCCACGCAGTACCCGCACTCTGAGCCATAGACGTTTTTAGCTCCGCCGTAAAGTCTATGTAATACGAATACTCGTAGGAGATATCCTCCGAATCCATATTGAGCTGATACACGAAGTTCGCAAGAACGCTCGAAACGTAAGACTCGTGGAATCTGTCGACCCCGTCAAGCTTCATTCCGTCGTCGACACCTGCTTTGTAGTTTACTCGGTGGGCGACGTCACTCGATTCCGTGTAGGTGACGTAGGTGTTCTCGCTCATATTGTAATAAAGACCGAGAAACGTCAGAGTAAGGACGCTTACGAGCGCTATTGCCGCTATAAACACCGTTATCCATTTTTTTCTGTTTCGCCGATATTCGGCTCGCTTTCTCTTTTCAGCTTCTGACATAATTGACTCCCTTAATTATTTATTGTCAAACAGCTCTCTCAGCCAGATGCTGGGATAGCCTAAATTTGCTATTTTAAATTTGACCTTGCCTATTATATCGCTGTCTGTGATATAACCGAGGTCCTCGTGCTCGTTTGCGTCACCCTTGGTGTAGTAGTGGACCGAGCCGTTTATTTTTTCCATTTTCGTAACGCGGTGAACGGTTTTGGCTCCCGCTCTTTCGAAGACGAGCACGTCGCCGACGAATATCGGGTCATCACCGTCGCGGGACTCGTATACTATCGCGTCCCCTTTGTTTAATTCTCCCGTCATACTGTCAGTTGATATAACGAGCATACCAAACCTGAACTGACAGGATATGATCATTACCGTGGAAACCATAAGCGCGATGGCGCCGCCTGTGAGAACGAATCTCCACTTGCTTTTTCGCCTTGCGGCGAAGCGCCGCTTTTTCTCAAAGAGCAGGTCGATGAAAAGAAGCAATAAAAGCGGAACAAACAATTTAGAGAATGATAATAGCGCGTCGGGCAGGGCGGGGGTGTACGGAATGACGTAGGAATATAAAACCGTTATGAGCCTGAAGGCTATATTCGGGTATACCCCGTATCTTTTTGACAAATATCCGTAAAGGACGCCTCCCGTTATCGCGGGCAAAAGATGAAGCCCCACGACGTCCATAAAGTCCGTGAATTTTTCTATACCGACGAGCTTTGAGAATATAAGTACGTCAGCCGTTATACCGATGAGATAGGAAAGTGCGCTTGAAAAAGCCCATCTTTGCGAGAGTATAACGCGTCTTATGATCTCGACGGAAATGATTATAAGAGCTATCGGAAGTATATTTCCGAAGAACACTTCGACAGTAAGCTCTCGGGACCTTAAGAATCCGAATTTCAGCCCCGAGAGATATAGGAGCGCCACGTAAAGCAGCGCGAAGACTGCCGATATGAGAAGGACCGTCCTTTTGTTAATGGAGGGCGTGCTTCTCTTTTTAATGAAGTAAAGCACGGCGAATGCCGACGGCACGAGAATCAGAGCCGCGGTCACTCTGCTGCTTACCTCACCCGAAATAAAAAGGCAGGAGAGGAGGGCGGCAAAGATGAGCGCCGATAAAAAATATGTAATTTTTTTGTCTTTGGTCATTTTGACCGTCCTCCTTTCCCTTAAAAATTAGTCAGACGTTTTTTTAAGAATTACGAAGCCTGAGTAGCCTCAACGGTTACGGAAACCGCAGAATCTGCAATGTCGGCCGCGGGAACTCTCAGAAGCTTTACGGTAACGGTGAGAGTCGTGGTCGCGCCGGGAGCAAGAGAGTGAGCGCCGAGAGTGCACATAACCTCAAAGAGAGAGGGGTCGCCAACCGTCTTGGTTGCAAGAAGGGTAGCAGCGGAGTTGGTCTCGGTACCTGCGTTGTGAATGTCAAACGTGAAGGTCGCGATCTCACCAACGGTCTTAAGAGAGTTGATGGTCATAGTCGCGGTGTCGTTGTCAGCAGAGTCGATAGCAACCTCGTCAGCCTCGCCCGAAGTACCGGTAGTGGTCTTGGTGGGAGTGCCGGTGAAGTAGATATCAAGGTTGAAGTCGTCTGCCGTAGCAGCCTTTACGTTACCTTGACCGGTAACAACGAGGTTATCGGAAACGGTCGCGTAACCTGCGCCGATTGCAAGGCAAGCGCAGAGAAGGAATGCGATGATAGCTGTTCTTCTGTTTTTCATAGTAGAATGTTCCTTTCTTGTTTTTTTGCGCACTATGCAGTGCGCTTGAAGTTTTTTTCGGAGTGCGTGTCACTCCGACGAGGGAAAAACGTCTGAAATTTCCTCCTTTTTTATTTTTGTTTCCGTCGCGCGGATTCTTTCGCTCGGAAACTGTTTATTTTATCCGCCGACTTTGCTTTTGCCGCAAAATCAAGACGGTTAAAACCGTAATAAGTATGCGCTGCTGACCCCCGCGCCCCTCGGCACGGCAGAGCACAATATAATAATAAATTAAAAAGAAAATATTAAAAAAAAAATAATTGTAGTAAAGGAATTATAGCACTTTAAAAACGAAAAGTCAATACTAATCGGAAAAAATGTAAAAGATATTAAGGTTAAAAAAGTAAATTTGGTAAAAAATACAATAAATTGATTGCGAGAAAAACGCAAAAAAAGGTGGCTACTTCCGAAGAAGTAGCCACCCGTGTTAAATTTTGTGTAAATTATAATTTACAAATTATGCGTTTATGCCCTTGCGAGAGAGGGAAATGCGTTTTCTCTCTACGTCTACGTCCTTTATTCTTACCTCTATCGAATCACCCGTCTTGAAGAGGTCGGAGGGGTGTCCTATGCGAGTGTCGGACATCTCGGAGATGTGGAGAAGACCGTCCTGCTTTGCTCCAATGTCGACGAAACAGCCGAAATCGGTCACGTTTCTGACAGTACCGGGCACGACGGAGCCGATCACGATATCCCCAAGCTCGGTGAATTTGCGCTCAGCTCTTTTGGGCGCGTCTGTCGTTCTCTTCGTGAGAGCGATACGCTTTCTCTCAAGGTCGACTTCCTTGATCCTTACCTCGATGATATCACCCGTCTTAAAGAGGTCGGAGGGGTGCTTTATGTGTTTATCGGACATCTCGGAGATGTGGAGAAGACCGTCCTGATGCACGCCGATGTCAACGAAGCAGCCGAAGTCCGTTACGTTTCTGACGGTACCCGTAAGAAGCATATCGGGCTTAAGGTCGCTCATCTCAAGCACGTCTGCTGAGAGAATGGGAGCGGGCGCGTCGTCACGGATATCGCGTCCGGGCTTTTCAAGCTCGTCGATAATATCGTTGAGCGTGGGCTCGCCGCATCCAAGCTCGCTCGCAAGCTTTGCTATGCCGTAGCTCTCCGCCTTCGTGCGAAGCTCTGTAAGGGAGCTTGCTCTGACGTCCTCGGTGGTGAAGCCGAAGCGCTTGAGAAGGTCCTCTGCTATTGCGTACGACTCGGGGTGAACGCCCGTTGAGTCGAAAACTTCCTTAGCGCCGGGGATCCTTAAGAAGCCCGCGCATTGGGTGAACGCTTTAGCTCCGATCTTCGGAACCTTGAGAAGCTGGCTTCTTGACTTGAATTCGCCGTTTTCTTCTCTGTACTTTACAATGTTTTTAGCCGCGGTCATATTGATTCCCGAAACGTAGGAGAGGAGCGCGTAGGACGCTGTGTTGACGTCGACGCCGACGCCGTTAACGCAGTCCTCAACGACACCGCCGAGAGCCTCGGTGAGTCTTGCCTGCTTCATATCGTGCTGGTATTGACCGACGCCTATTGCCTTCGGCTCTATTTTAACGAGCTCGGCAAGGGGGTCTTGAAGTCTTCTCGCAATGGAGATAGCGCTTCTTTGCATTACGTCGTAATCGGGGAATTCTTCCATCGCAAGCTGAGAGGCGGAGTAGACCGATGCGCCCGACTCGGATACTATGGTATATTTTACGCCTGCAGGGCACTTCGGGTTGTGAAGAACGTCGGCGATGAACTTCTCGGATTCGCGCGACGCCGTTCCGTTACCTATCGAAACTATATCGACGCCGTGCTTCGTGATAAGGTCGAGAACGATCTTCGTAGAGCGCTCGATGTCCTCTCTCGGCTTCGTGGGATAAATTACAGCCGTGTCAAGAACCTTTCCCGTTTTGTCAACTACCGCGAGCTTACAGCCGTGAGCGTAGCCGGGGTCGTAGCCGAGGACGGTCTTGCCCTTGATGGGCGAGGTAAGAAGAAGGTTTCTCAAATTCTCCGAGAAGAGCTTGAGCGCGCCTTCTGCCGCCGTGTCAAAGAGGGCTGTTCTGATCTCTCTTTCCGTAGCGGGGAAGAGAAGCCTTTCATAGCAGTCCTTGATGGTTTCCATAAGATAAGGCACGGCTGCGGACTCGGGATTGGTGATTACTTTGGATACTATCTGAGCTATGCCGTCGTCCTCGGGGAGAGTGACATCGACCTTGAGGATGTCTTCCTTCTCGCCTCTGTTGATGGCGAGGACTCTGTGCTCCTTGAGCTTTGAGATGGGCTCTGAGAAGTCGTAGTAGTTCTCGTAGACCGTGATCTCTTCCGTAAGACCCTTGGTGGTGAGGGATGCGTTCTCCATAGTATATTCACGCATCATTTTACGGATCTCAGCGTTCTGCGCAATATCCTCCGCTATAATGTCGGACGCGCCCTGGAGCGCTGCCTGAACGTCGGGGACCTCCTTGCCCTCCTCGGTGCTTATGAACTGCTCGGCGTACACGTCTATCGCGGGGTCGTAAGCCTCCTTTTGCTCAAGAATATACTCGGCAAGCGGCTCAAGTCCCTTTACTCTTGCGATGGAAGCTCTGGTCGTTCTCTTAGGCTTGTAGGGGAGGTATATATCTTCAAGCTCAACGAGGGTCTTCGCGTTGTTAAGAGCGAAGGTGATCTCGGGGGTGAGCTTGCCCTGTGCGTCGATGAGATTGGATATCTGCTCTCTGCGCTCCTCAAAGTTGCGCAGATACTGAAGTCTGTCAACGAGATCACGGAGCGTCGCGTCGTCAAGTCCGCCCGTAACCTCCTTACGGTATCTTGAAATGAAGGGGATCGTGTTTCCCTCGTCAATGAGCTCTATCGTCTTGACAAGCTTGTCCTCTTCAATTTTGAATTCTTCCACAAGGGTCTTTAAAATGTCCATTGGTTTCTCCTTATATTATATGCCGTGGGGCTTTATGATCATTGTATATTTGCAGCTTCCCTGAGCTTCTTCTCTTCTTCCTCGGAAAGAAGTCGCCACTCTCCTCTCCCAAGGGACGTGTCAAGGGGTATTCCCGCAAAGCTTATCCTCTCAAGAAAGGTCACGCGGTTGTCCGTCGACGCCACCATTCTTTTTATCTGGTGGTATTTTCCCTCCGTCAGGGTTATGATGCCGCCGAGCCTGTCAGGGTCAAGCGAGAGCAGGGCACTCTTGCATTCGTATCCGTCAGAGAGCGTCACGCCTTTTTCGAAAAGCTCCTCCGCGCCCTTTACCATAGGCTCGTCGCACTTGAAGCGGTATTCCTTCGCTACGTGCTTTTTTGGTGAGAGGACCGTGTGCGCGAGCGCGCCGTCGTTTGTGAGTATCATAAGACCTACCGTGTCGCGGTCAAGACGCCCGACGGGGAAGAGCTCCATTTTCCGAAGCTCGGGGGAGAGAAGCTCCGTCACGACGGGCAGCTTTGAATCCTCGGTCGCGCTGACGTAGCCCTCGGGCTTGTTCAGCATAACGTAGGTAAAGCGCCTGTATTCTATCAGCTTTCCTCCAAAGGTAACGCGTTGCTTCTCGGGATCTATGTGTCGGGAAAGATCGCGTACGGCTTGTCCGTCGACTGTGACGAGCCCTGCTTTTGCTGCCCTTGCCGCCTCTTTCCTTGAAGCGATGCCGCATTCGGAAATAAATTTATCTATTCTCATTCGGAACCGCCTTTCATACTCAATTATTCTAACATATTTTTTCTCGTTTGTAAAGAGAAAATCTTATATTTTTCGGTTTTTTTAAAGTTAATGAACACGGGTGTTTTTCCGCGCCCGTAAATTTATGTTAAAGGATGGATTCGCGCTCTCGATTTATTTTTCTGTTTCTGAATTTCAGAGCGGATATTCCCATTTTTGATGAGAAAAATTCCGAGAAATAATTTTCGTTTTCAAATCCGACGGCGTAGGCGATATCTTTTATTGAAAGCTCGCTCTCTATCAGAAGCTGCTGGCTTTTCGCAAGGCGCTTGTTCAATATATACTGCTTCGGGCTTATGTTGAAGGTGCTTTTGAAGGCGTTTGAGAAATACATCGTGCTGATGTTCATTATCTCTGCGAGCGTATCAAGCTTGATATTTTCCGTGTAGTGCCCGTCGATGTAGTCGAGCACGCTCTGAAATTTCGGCATATTCGCCTCGCTTGCCCCTATTCCGTCAAGGAAATCTGAGAGGAGTATAGACATAGCGCCCGCCACCTTCATACTCGCGCTGACGGAACGGTCGGTGTAATTTTTCAGTACCGTATCGACGAGAGCCACCGTGCTTTCGTCAGCCGCCACCGAATAGCGCCTTGAAAGGTATCCGTACATCTCAAGTATTGTAAGCGAGCTTCTGAAATGTATATAATACTTATCTATCTCCGTTTCTATACTGCTCTTCATAACCGAGAAGGCAGGGAGGAAATACAGATTTCCGGGCTTCAGCTCTATCTCCGCGTGAGAAAGGGTGAGCTTGCCCGAGCCCGACATAGGAAGATAAAGACGGTGGCACATAATATCCTTGTGGTGCCTGTCCCAGATTATTTTATTCCATTCGTCGCCCACCCGTCTGCGTTCCGCAAAAACGACGGGAAAGGCTGAGGTAGCGAAAATATCACTTTTCATTTTGCAAAACAACCCCGTAATTTTAGTTGGATCTCAATAATTATAATACATTTCCCGCGCCTTGTCAAGTCAAACGCACGCGGGCTTGGGAGCTGTCGAGGAAGCCTTGCTTGCTCAAAAATATAATAAAACAAAGAAATTTTGCTCGGCGGCGCATTTTTTAAAAAAACGGGCTCGGTGGAATAAACGCAAAGCCGTCTGCATATTCTTGAACAGCAAAAAAGGAGGTTTTTATGGAAAATATGAATGAATGCAAGGGAATAGCGGTGAGAAGATTTTCGGAATTATATACCGAGTGCTCGGCTGAATACGTTTTACCCGATTACAAGGGTGACGTCAAAAGGATACTTCACACCGAGGCGAGCGTTTTGCCGTCGGGCAGCTTCCGTGACGCCGACGAAGCGGAAATGACGGGGATAGCCGTTTTTGACGTGCTTTATCTCGATGCGGAAAACAATCTTACGTCGGTCAGCTTTTCCGCGGATTATTCTCTCAAGGTGCCGATGAAAGAGGAGCTTTGCGACGTATTTGCGGATTTCTCTGCGGAAAACGCAAGCGTCAGGCTTCCGGGGCCGAGAAAAATGATGGCGCGTTGCGCCGTAAAGGGAAACGTGCGTATGATATCCGAGGCGGCCGCTCTTTCTGAAGGAAGCGCCCTTTCCGAGGAGTATTCTCCCGAGGTGTGCACCTGCCCGATAGAGAGCGTGCGTTCGGTTCGCGCAAGTCTTGGCGCAAGAGAATTTGCGGAGGAATTCTTCTTCGCTTCGGGCGCGGCGCTCGACGACGTTGAGGTCATAGCCAAGCGCGCGGAGGCGAGGGTCGATTCCGCCGTTTGTGAGGATGGGTGCGTCAGGGTCTGCGGTGAGATCTCTGTTTTCTCGCTCGTAAAGACGGGTGGCGCGCCTTGCAACAAGGAAAAGCGCATACCGTTTGAAGAATGCCTGCAAGCGGCGGACGTCCGTGCGGATATGCAGGCGGTCGCTTCGGCTGCCGTGAGCTCGCTTGAATGCCGCTCTGAGCCTACCGACGACGGCGTGCGCGTGAACGTATCCGCTATATTGGATATTGATGCGGAAGCCTTTGGTAACGGACGTACAGAGATCGTTTGCGACGCGTTCACACCGCTTGCCGAGGTCAATAACGAGTATGAATTTACCTCTTACGACGAGTTCGTCGACTCAAAGAGTAAAAACGTGAAAGTGTCTGCTCAGATCCCCAAGGAAGAAACCGACGCCGAGTACGCAAGCGACATCGTTTACCTCGCTACCACCGTCAAGACGGAGAGCGTAAAGCTTGAGGATAATACCGTCACCTTGAGCGGCGAGGTGCGCTTTGGCGCGGTAGCGTGCGAGGTGTTCGACGACGCCGCACCTGCGTATACGCCCCTTAAGCTTTCCGTTCCTTTTACCGAGAGCGTAAGCTTCGGTGCGTCTCTTCCCGAAGGGGCGGCGCTTGAATGGAGCGTTAAAAGCTTTGACGCGAAGCTCTCCGCGGGCGAAAACAGTTTTTACGCGGAGTCCGACGTATGTATCGGAGTCAGCGCGTTCTGTGAGCGCGAGGTGATGAGACTCGTAAGCTCAGAGGCGCTCAGCGAGCCGACGGTATCACGCTCGGCAAACGTCGTCAGCGTTTATTATCCCGAGGAGGGCGACACTCTCTTTGAGGTGGCAAAGCGCTTCAAGACCTCTCCTATGAAAATTGCGTCGGATAACGCTCTGACGGAGGAAACGGTCAGCGCCAAAAATTCTCCCGCGTCGCTTGCGGCCGTTGATAAATTGATAATCAAGAGCTTGTGAACTGCACTTTAAAAATGTAAACTATAATATACAAAACGTACCCCGTGTCAAGAAATTGACACGGGGTGTTCTTAATATTGCTCTAACCAATTGTCGCCCGAGGTAACGTCTACGGTAAGGGGAACGGAGAGCTTTACGGCGTTTTCCATCTCCTCCTTAACGATAGTCGCGCACAGCTTTTTGTCGGAGTGCGCCGTTTCTATAACTATTTCGTCGTGGACCTGCATTACTATCTTTGCGTCAAGGCCCTCCGCCTTCAGTCTTTTTGCGACCTTTATCATAGCAAGCTTCATAACGTCAGCCGCCGCGCCCTGTATCGGTGCGTTCATCGCGACTCTTTTACCGAACGCGCGAAGATTGCCGTTTTGAGAGCGAAGCTCGGGAATATATCTGCGCCTTCCCATCGGCGTTGCCGTGTATCCGCTCTCTTTCGCGTCGCTAACGACCTTTTCAAGGTAAAGATCTATTGACGGGTAGTTCATAAGATAATTTTTAATATAACGGGTCGCCTCTGCGGTGCTCGTTCCTATGTCCTTTGCCAATGAAAAACCGCTGATGCCGTATACTATACCGAAGTTTACCGCTTTCGCCTTTTTTCTCATTTCTTCGGTGACGTATTCTTCCCTGACACCGAATACGGCTGCCGCGGTCTTTCTGTGAATGTCCTCTCCGCAGGCGAACGCCTCGCTCATAGTATAGTCCCCCGATACGTGGGCGAGAAGTCTTAGCTCTATTTGCGAATAATCGGCGTCAACAAGCGTGTAGCCCTCTTTCGCTATGAAATAGCGTCTGAGCTCGCGCCCGAGCTTCGTTTTTATCGGAATGTTCTGAAGGTTGGGCTCGGCGCTTGAGAGTCTGCCCGTCGCGGTGAGCGCCTGCTTGAAATCCGTATGAATGCGGTCGTTTTCGTCTGCCGCCTCGGTCAAGGGCAGGGTATACGTGCTCCTCAACTTTGTGACCTGTCTGTATTCGAGAATATCGTCTATTATAGGTGACTCGGAGCGGAGCTCCTCGAGCGTTTGCGCGTCGGTGGAATAACCGCTTTTATTCTTCTTTCCGTGCGAAAGCCCCATATCCGTGTAAAGAATTTCGCCAAGCTGCTTCGGCGAGTTGATGTTAAACTCGCGCCCTGCCTGCATATATATTCTCTCGGCAAGCTCCCTCTCTATGCCAAGAAGGGCTTCGCCGAATTCCGTGATCCCCTTCGGGTCGATCTTAAAGCCCGTTTTCTCTATCTCGGCAAGTACGTTTATGAGTGGGATCTCAAGCTCGAACAGTATATCGCAAAGTCCGTCGTCCTTTATCTTTCCGAGCATTTTCGCTTCAAGCTCGGGGAAAAGATGTGCTGCTGGCGCGTCAGCGCCTACGCTTTTTCCAAGGAACATTGCAAGCAGGGAGCTGAGCTCGCTTTCCTTTCCGCCGGGGTTTAAGACGTACGCGTACATCATAAGGTCGAGAAATACGGTTCCGTCAAGCTCAAACCCCAAGCTGTCAAGCTCGTGCCAAAGGCTTTTTCCGTCGTAACAGACGAGCTCTTTGCCTTTGAAAAATGCGCGGTCGTGCAAGTCTTTCAGCGCGATCTGAAAATTTTTTCCTTCAATATTTATATATAAGATGCCGTTTTTTATCTCTGATGCCAAGCGTCCTGCGCTGATTGATATAAGCTCGCTTTCACTCACGGAGGCAAACGTCGCCGCCGAGTCGTTTTCGCATTCTGCGGTGCTGTCCTCGGATGACGGGCTGAGTCCGAATTTCGTGATAAACGAGCTAAGCTCAAGCTCTGAGAATTTCTTGTAAAGTCCTGCGTTGTTAAAGCCCTTGTACGAAAGCTCGTCGAGCTCTTTTCCTATCGGAGCGCAGGTCTCTATGGTGGCAAGCTTTTTTGAAAGAAAAGCCTGTTCTTTATCCCTCGTGAGCTTTTCTCTGACACCCGGCTTGATAGACGGATCGTCGATGGACGCGTAAAGATTTTCAAGAGTGCCGAATTTTGCGATGAGGGCGGCGGCAGTTTTTTCTCCTACTCCGCCAACGCCGGGGATGTTGTCCGACGAGTCGCCCATAAGAGCCTTCATATCGACGAAGCACTCGGGCTCAACGCCGTATTTTTCAAGAAATTGCTCTCTTCGCATAGCGACGGTGTCACCCGTGGTAACGAGCAGTACGGTCGTCTTTTCGTCGATGAGCTGAAGAAGATCTCTGTCACCCGTAAGAATGTAGCTCTCCGTGTCCTCTTCCGCGTGCGCAAATCTTGCGACCGTTCCCTGAATATCGTCAGCCTCGAATCCGGGCAGCTCCAAAACGTGAAGTCCCATAAGAGAGAGACATTCCTTGGCATCGTCGAACTGTGACAGCAGCTCGGGAGGCGTAGGGTGTCTGCCCTCCTTGTAGTGCTCGTACATCTTGTGTCTGAAGGTTGGAGCTTTGAGGTCGAAGGCGACTGCGGCGAAATCCGGTTTTATAGCGGTCAGCTGCTTTGAGATTATGTTGATCATCCCGTAGATCGCGTTCGTGTACTTGCCGCTCTTGGTGCTGAGGAGCTTTATGCCGTAGAACGCTCTGTTGATTATGCTGTTTCCGTCTATTACGAGTATCCTCTTCATTTGCCGTTCTCACTTTCGTCGAGCCCAATGCCCATCAAGTCGTCAAAGCTCATCTGGTTTTCATCTTCGGAATACTCGGTTTCTTGCTTCGTTTCTTTGGAAATGATCGCCGCGAGCGCTCCTTCCTTGTCGGATGAAAGGAAGAGCGTGAGTATCACTCTTGAAGAAGAAAATACGAACAGAGCGAATATGAGCACGCTTTGAATAATGCTGAGCGAAAGCTCGGCTCCGTTCACAAAGTAAACTATTATAGCGGGAACGGACGAGTACGCGGTAAGGGATATACTGATAAGTCCGAGAGCCGTGTAAAGATTCCACTTTTCCCGTCCGAGTGAAAGTCTTGCCTCGCCCGTGAAGAAGAGCGTAGCCGAAACGGCCGCGAAAAGGTCAACGGCCTTGTTGGGCGCGTTTATCGGAAGGGTGGTGTCGGTGTAGATGGCAACCGCGAAGAGAAGAAGAAAAATTATCGGTGCTAAGGCAAAGGCTCCTCGCAGCGTGCTGTAACACTTCCCGAGGAATGGGTTCAGGAAAAGGTAGATGACGAAGCATACCGCCGCGATAACCGTCGCCGCCGCAAGGATCGCGCTTGCTGAGAAGAAATCCCTGAGCGCGAAAATGACCGCGAGCGCTAAGAGTCCCGAAGGGATAAAGGTTGCCGCGCCGTGGAAATGCGGAATGAGATTTTCGTTCGATTTTCCTAAGAACAGGTAAGAGATCGCAACTAAGGTGGCGATGCAGATCACTACCGATGCGGCGATTATGAGCCCGCTTTTGGTAAAGTAATTGGTCACGGTGTCGAAATGGTTTATAAGCGCAAGGACCCTCATAACGCACGCCCCTGCGGTAAGCGTAAACACGCTTATCAGAAAAATGATCAGTCTTTTATCCTTCGTATTCATAATGCTCCTCGGCTCGGTTTGATTTACTTTCTCCTGAGTGCTTATCGGCGCGAAAAAACGGAATTCTTCCTTTTATTAAATACGCGCGCGTGAGGCACATACATATATTGTACAACACAAATGTGAATAATTTGCAAACAAAACAGAACTTTCCGAGAAAAAAACGAAAATAAGCCGCGAAAAATACGGAAAAGAATTATTTTTGTGCATATTATACAAATAAATTCTCCGTTTTTCATAAAAAATTCGGAAGAAATTTTTTGCTTTTTTTGAAAAAACTATTGCATTTTTATAACTTTTAGTGTATAATATAAGGGCTTGATATGCGATGAAGCGGGAGGTGGCTACCCGAAGAGGTAGGGAATTTCCGTGGAGTATGTCCGATATTTAACCGGGCGAAACAAGAGTTATGCCGCTTGCGGCAGCTGTGTTTTATTTTCGGTTCGCTTTTCCTCTGCGGTAGGATTTGTGAACTGATTTTAATGGGGCGGATTTGATACGCTCGGCACAGTGTAAAACCTCATCGCCCTTCTTAAACGGCACGAGCAATACGTAAAAGGAGGACAAAACAAATGGCACAGGGAAAAATCAGAGTGAGACTCAAGAGCTATGATTCTACGATCATCGACGCCGCAGCGCAGAAGGTTGTAGAGGTTGCAAAGAGAAACGGAAGCAAGGTCAGCGGTCCTATTCCTCTTCCTACCGACAAGGAGATCGTTACGATCCTCAGAGCGGTTCACAAGTACAAGGACAGCCGTGAGCAGTTCGAAATGCGCACGCACAAGAGATTGATCGACATTATCGACCCCGCGCAGAAGACCGTTGAGGCTCTTATGAGCATCGAGCTTCCCGCAGGCGTTGAGATCGAGATCAAGGCTTAAGTTCTGCGAGACGGAACTTTCACAAGAAGGGGCTTCAATCCCCGGATCACCACGGCCTCGTGGTCAAGTTGGCGAAAACCGCCCTACGCGGAAAATCACGTTCGTCAACCAATAACCTTAAGGAGGAAAAGAAAATGAAAAAAGGCATTATCGGCAAGAAGCTGGGCATGACTCAGATCTTCGACGAAAAAGGCAACGTAATACCCGTAACCCTGATTGAAGCAGGTCCTTGCGCGGTAGCACAGAAGAAGACCGTCGAGAACGACGGCTACGAAGCGGTTCAGCTCGCATTCGAGGACGTTTCCAAGAAGAACGTCACCAAGGCGCGCCTCGGTCACTTCGAGAAGGCAGGCATCACCCCCAAAAGACATCTCAAGGAATTCAGACTTGACGATTGTTCCGCACTCAACGTAGGTTCGGTAGTAACCGTCGATACCTTCGCCCAGGGCGACAAGGTCGACATCACAGGTATTACCAAGGGCCGCGGCTATTCGGGTTGCGTAAAGAGATGGGGTCACAAGATCCTCAGAATGACTCACGGTACAGGCCCCGTTCACCGTCAATGCGGCTCTATGGGTCCCATATCCGATCCTTCTCGTGTTTACAAGAACAAGAAGATGGCGGGTCAGTACGGAAACGAGCAGGTAACCATCCTTAATCTCGTTGCAGTTAAAATTGACGCAGAAAAGAATCTCATCGCAGTAAAGGGTGCAGTTCCCGGCGCAAAGGGCGGCATCGTCTTTATCCGCGATTCGGTTAAAGCATAACGGAAGGAGGAACACACAATGCCTAATATTAAAGTTGTAGATATGGCGGGCAAGGAAGTTGGCGAGCTCGCGCTGTCCGACAAGGTTTTCGGCGCAGAAGTTAACGCAGCAGTCCTCCACACCGCAGTAAGAGCATACCTCTTAAATCAGAGACAGGGCACACAGTCCACTCTCACTCGTACCGAAGTTTCCGGCGGCGGCAGAAAGCCCTGGAAGCAGAAGGGTACCGGTCACGCAAGACAGGGAAGCACCCGTGCTCCTCAGTGGACCCACGGCGGTATCGCACTCGGTCCCAAGCCCCGCAGCTATCACGTATCTCTTAACAAGAACACCAAGAGAACCGCAATGTTCAGCGCTCTCTCTTCTAAGGTAGCAGGCGGCGAAATGATCGTTATCGACAGCATCACCAGCACTGAGTACAAGACCAAGAATATGGTTGCTATGCTCGCGGCTGTCGGCGCTGCAAAGAAAACTCTTATCGTCCTTCCCGAGGTTGACAGCTGTGTAATCAAGAGCTGTGCAAACATCGAGGGCGTAAAGACCACTCAGTGGAACACCATTAACGTATACGACATCCTCAACTGCGATACTTTCATCGTAGCTAAGGAAGCAGTTGCGAAAATCGAGGAGGTATATGCAAGATGAAATGCTATGCAGATGTCATCGTAAGACCTCTTATCACCGAAAAGAGCATGGACGGCGTAGCTTCCAAGTGCTACACCTTCGAGGTTGCTAAGGATGCGACCAAGGCGGATATCGCTACGGCGGTTGAAACTATGTTCAAGAAGACCAAGGTCGTAAAGGTCAACGTAATAAATATGAAGAAAAAGCCCAAGAGATACGGCGTACACAGAGGCTTCTCCTCTGAATGGAAAAAGGCAATAGTCACTCTTTCCGAGGACTCTGCTCCCATCGCCTTCTTCGAGAGCATGAACTAAGTCAGAGGAGGTAAAGCAGAATGGCAACAGTTAAATTTAAGCCGACGACCCCGTCGCGTAGAAATATGATGAGCCCCTCTTTTGACGAGGTAACCAAGTTTTCTCCCGAAAAGAGCCTTCTTGCAAAGAAGAAGAAGACCGCGGGAAGAAACAGCTACGGTAAGATCACCGTTCGTCATCACGGCGGCGGAAACAAGCAGAAGTACAGAATTATCGACTTCAAGAGAAACGCTGAAGAGAGCGCAAAGGTTATCGGTGTCGAGTACGACCCCAACAGAACCGCGTACATCGCGCTTCTTGAAAACGATCAGGGCAAGAAGAGCTACATCGTTGCTCCCGTTGGACTCACCGACGGTGACGTAGTAAGCTCCGGTGCGGAAGCTGATATCAAGCCCGGTAACGTGCTTCCCATTTCCGCAATTCCCGTAGGTACTATTATCCACAACATTGAACTCTATCCCGGTAAGGGTGCGCAGCTCGTTCGTTCCGCAGGCGCATTTGCACAGCTTATGGCTAAGGAGAACGGCACCGCGCAGGTAAGACTTCCCTCCGGCGAAGTTCGTATCGTTCGTCTTGATTGCAAGGCTACTATCGGTCAGGTTGGTAATCTTGAGCACGAGACGGTCAAGCTCGGTAAGGCAGGTAAGACCCGCCACCTCGGCATCCGTCCTACTGTTCGCGGTTCCGTCATGAACCCCTGTGATCACCCTCACGGTGGTGGTGAAGGTAAGTCTCCTGTAGGCAGACCCGGACCTGTAACTCCTTGGGGCAAGCCTGCTCTCGGTTATAAGACCAGAAACAAGAAGGCGAGAACCAACAAATTCATTATTAAGCGCAGAAACGCTAAGTAATTGAAGAAGGAGAACAACAGACTATGAGCAGAAGCTTAAAGAAAGCACCCTACGTCGAAAAGAAGCTTTTCGATCGCGTAGTTGCAATGAATGAAAAGAATGAGAAGAAGGTTCTTAAGACCTGGTCCCGTTCTTCTACTATATTCCCCGAGTTCGTTGGACACACAATAGCTGTTCACGACGGCAGAAAGCACGTTCCGGTATACGTTACCGAGGATATGGTCGGCCACAAGCTCGGCGAATTCGCACTTACCCGTACCTTCAAAGGACACTCGGGTTCTAAAACATCGAACAACTAATAACGAACAGTCGCAGTTAAGCGAGAGGAGGCAATTCCAACAATGGAAGCAAAAGCACATCTTAAATATGTGAGAATTTCTCCGCGCAAGGTTCAGATCGTTCTTGACCTCATCAGAGGTAAGGATACCGATATGGCAATGGCTATTCTTAAGAACACCAACAAGATCGCAAGCGAGCATCTTATCAAGCTTCTTAAGAGCGCGGTAGCAAATGCAGAGCACAATTTCAACATGGACGCTGCTAACCTCTATGTTTCCGAATGCTTCGTATGCCCCGGACCCACGCTTAAGAGGGTACAGCCCAGAGCTCAGGGCAGAGCATTCCAGATTCTTAAGAGAACCAGCCATGTAACACTTGTAGTAAAGGAAAAGGAGGTAGGCTGAGATGGGACAGAAGGTAAATCCCCACGGTCTTAGAGTCGGCGTAATCAAGAACTGGGATTCCAGATGGTTCGTTTCCGACAAGAAGTTCGGCGATAACATCGTTTCGGACAAGAAGATCAGAGAATATGTAAAGACGAAGCTTCAGGGTGCCGGCGTTCCCAAGATCGAGATCGAGCGTGACGCAGCACGCGTCAGAGTATTCATCCAGTGCGCGAAGCCCGGTGTTGTAATCGGATTCCACGGCGCTGAGATCGAAAAGCTCAGAGCAGAACTCGAGGCTATGGCAGGCTGCCCCGTAGTAGTAAACGTAATAGAGATCAAGAACCCCGACGTTAACGCTCAGCTCGTTGCAGAGTCCATCGCGGCTCAGCTTGAGAAGAGAGTTTCCTTCCGCCGCGCAATGAAGCTTGCTATCGGCAGAACTATGAGACTCGGCGTTAAGGGTATCAAGGTTTCTTGCTCCGGCCGTCTTGGCGGTGCGGAAATCGCTCGTACCGAGCATTATCACGAGGGAACTATTCCGCTTCAGACCCTCAGAGCCGACATCGATTACGGTTTCTGGGAGGCAAACACCACTTACGGTAAGATCGGCGTTAAGGTCTGGATCTACAAGGGTGAGGTATTCTCCGAGAATGCCGCAGCTCAGAGCAGAGAAAGACGCGAAAGACGCCCCAGAAGAAACGATAACGGAAACAGACGTCCTCAGAACAGAGACGGCGCACGCCGTAATTTCAGAAAAGAGGAGGGCAATAAATAATGTTAATGCCTAAGAGAGTTAAGTTCAGACGCGTTCATCGCGGAAGACTTAAAGGTAAAGCCCTTCGCGGTAATACGGTTTCTAACGGTTCCTTCGGTCTTGTGGCTCTTGAGCCCGCTTGGATCACTTCCAACCAGATCGAGGCAGCCCGTATAGCAATGACCAGATACGTAAAGCGTGGCGGTAAGGTTTGGATCAAGATCTTCCCCGACAAGCCCATCACCGAAAAGCCTGCTGAAACTCGAATGGGTTCAGGTAAGGGTTCTCCCGAGTATTGGGTAGCCGTTGTTAAGCCCGGCCGTGTAATGTTCGAAATGGACGGTGTTACCGAAGAACAGGCAAAAGAAGCAATGCGTCTGGCTTCGAACAAACTTCCTATCAAGTGCAAGTTTGTAAAGAAAGCAGACCTTGAAAATGGCGAGGAGGCTTAAGCAATGAAAGCAGCAGAACTTAGAACGATGACACCCGACGAGCTCAACGCAAAGCTCGCGGAACTCAAGGAAGAGCTTTTCAATCTTCGTTTCCAGCTTGAAATCAAGCAGCTTGACAATCCTCACAAGATCACAGATGTTAAGCATGACATTGCTCGCGTGATGACAGTTCTTCGCGAGAAGAATGCATAATGGGAGGAAATGAAAATGACTGAAACTCGTAATCAGAGAAAAGTAAGAGTTGGTAAGGTCGTAAGCGACAAGATGGATAAGACCTGCGTCGTTGCGATCGAGGACAACGTTCGTCACCCCAAGTACGGTAAGATCATGAAGAGAACTCTTAAGCTCCACGTTCATGACGAGAACAACACCTGCGGCGTTGGCGATAAGGTTTCCGTAATGGAGACCAAGCCTCTCTCCAAGACGAAGAGATGGCGCCTCGTCGAAATCATCGAGAAGGCAAAATAATTTTTGAACATCACTAAACCAGTACGCAGGTCATAAAGCTTGCCGAAAAAGGAGGAAAAAACAGTGATTCAACAGCAATCGTTAATGAAAGTCGCTGACAACACGGGTGCAAAAGAGCTTATGTGCATCAGAGTTCTCGGCGGTTCGGGACGTCGCTATGCAAGCATCGGAGACATCGTTGTTTGCGCTGTCAAGAAGGCAGCTCCCGGCGGCGTTGTAAAGAAGGGCGACGTTGTTAAGGCAGTCGTAGTAAGAACTGTCAAGGAAATTCGCCGTCAGGACGGCTCGTACATCAAGTTTGATGAGAACGCTGCCGTTATTATAAAGGAAGACAAGACCCCCAGAGGTACCCGTATCTTTGGCCCGGTAGCAAGAGAGCTTCGTGAGCACGAGTTCACCAAGATCATGTCCCTTGCTCCCGAAGTACTTTAATTCACAAGGAGGATAATGAAAATGGATAAGCTTCATATTAAAAAAGATGATACCGTCGTTGTTATCTCCGGTGATTCCAAGGGTACTCGCGGTAAGGTTATTGCAGCTTCGCCCGAAGAGGGCAAGGTGATCGTTGAGGGAGCGAACATCGTTTCCAAGCACACCAAGGCTCGCAAGCAGGGTGAAAATTCCCAGATCGTTAAGACCGAGGGCGCTATTTACGCATCCAAGGTTCAGCTCGTTTGTCCCAAGTGTGACAAGGGCGTTCGCACCAAGGTCGTTTACAAGACCCCCGGTGACAGAAAGACTAAAGTTCGCGTCTGCGCTAAGTGCGGCGCGGAAATATAATGAGGAGGGAAAGTAACAATGTCAAGATTCGCTGAAAAGTACGCAAATGAAGTTGCTCCCGCACTCATGAAAAAGTTCAACTACACTTCCGTAATGCAGATCCCGAAGTTCAACAAGATAGTTATCAACGTTGGCTGCGGCGACGCAAAGGAAAATTCCAAGGTCATCGACAACGTGATCGATGAGATCACCCTCATCTCGGGTCAGAAGGCAGTTCCCACCTACGCTCACAAGTCCGTCGCGAACTTCAAGCTTCGTGAGGGAATGAAGATCGGCGTTAAGGTAACTCTCAGAGGCGAGAAGATGTATGAGTTTATGGATAAGCTCTTCAGCTTCGCTCTTCCCCGTGTCCGTGACTTCAAGGGTATCAACCCCAACGGCTTCGACGGCAGAGGCAACTACGCTCTCGGTCTTAAGGAGCAGCTCATCTTCCCCGAAATCGAGTACGATAAGGTTGAGAAGATCCGCGGTATGGACATCGTGTTCGTTACGACCGCAAACACTGACGCAGAGGCAAAAGAGATGCTCGCACTTATGGGCGCTCCCTTTGCAGAGTAATTTAAGGAGGATAAGACATGGCTAAGAAGTCTATGGTACTCAAGCAGCAGAAGGAACCTAAGTTCTCTACTCGCGCTTACAACAGATGCAAGATCTGTGGCAGACCCCACGCTTACCTCCGTAAGTACGGAATCTGCCGTATATGCTTCCGCGAGCTCGCATACAAGGGCGAGATCCCGGGTGTAAGAAAGGCATCCTGGTAATTTAATTTTCAACAAAATTAAATTTCTTCTAAACTACCGGTAGGAAAACGACGGAAGGGCTGTTAAAATTTTAAGCAGCACCCCTCGTTTTAACCCCCGATAAGCCGCCATCCGAACGGGTGACAGCAAGAACAAGAAATGCTTGCATATAGGAGGATAAAACAATGCAAATTTCAGACGTAATTGCAGATATGCTCACCAGAATCAGAAACGCAAACGATGCGAAGCACGAGACTGTTGACATTCCTGCATCTAACCTTAAGAAGTCCATCGCCGAGATCCTTCTCGAAGAGGGCTACATCAAGAATTTCCAGATCGTTGAGGACGGCAAGCAGGGCATCATCAGAGTAACTCTCAAGTATGCGCCCGGCAAGCAGAAGGTTATCCACGGACTCAGAAGAGTATCGAAGCCCGGTCTTCGTATCTACTCTAACTGCGAGGATATGCCCAGAGTAATGAACGGTCTCGGAATCGCAATCGTCTCCACCTCCAAGGGTGTTATGACCGACAAAAAGGCCAGACAGGCTAACGTAGGCGGCGAAGTTCTCGCCTTCGTTTGGTAATAAGGAGGTAAGAAGATATGTCAAGAATAGGAAGACAGCCTATCGCGGTTCCCGCAGGCGTAACAGTAACCATTGCAGCAGGCAATGTAGTAACGGTTAAGGGTCCTCTCGGTGAGCTCACCAGAACCTTCAACCAGAATATGACCATCGCTCAGGAGGGCGAAACCCTTACGGTTACCCGTCCTAACGATGAAAAAGAAAATCGCGCACTTCACGGTCTTTCCAGAACTCTTCTCAACAATATGGTTGTCGGAGTTAAGGAAGGCTTTGAGAAGAAGCTTGAGATCGTCGGTGTCGGTTACAGAGTTGAGAAGCAGGGTGCTAAGATCGTTCTCGGTCTCGGTTATTCTCACCCCGTTATCTTCGAAGAGGGTAACGGCGTTAAGTTTGAGTGCCCCGACTCTAACACCATCATTGTAAAGGGTATCGACAAGCAGGCAGTTGGTCAGATAGCTGCGGTTATCAGATCCAAGAGACCTCCCGAGCCCTACCTTGGCAAGGGTGTTAAGTACAGCGGTGAGAGAATTCGCCGCAAGGCCGGAAAAACCGGTAAGTAATGAAAGGAGCACAAAGATATGGTTAAGAGAATTGACAAAAACGCTCAGCGTCTTAAGAGACACACGAGAGTTCGTGGCAAGATTTCCGGTACTCCCGAAAGACCTCGTCTTGCTGTTTACCGCTCCAACGCTCACATCTCGGCTCAGATCATTGACGACGTTAACGGCGTAACCCTCGTAAGCGCTAATACTTACGAGAAGGACTTTGAGGGCATCGGCTCCAACAAGGAGGCTGCTCGCAAGGTTGGTAAGACTCTTGCAGAAAGAGCAACAGAAAAGGGCATTTCCGCAGTAGTATTTGACCGCGGTGGCTACATTTATCACGGACGTGTATCGGAATTGGCTGAAGGCGCAAGAGAAGGCGGCCTTAAGTTCTAATCACCGGTTTGTACACTGTTTCACAAAGAAACATTCTATAAGGAGTTTAACATGGCAAAGATAATCAATGCAGCTGAGCTTGATCTTCAGGAGCAGCTCGTAGTTTTGAACCGTGTATCCAAGACCGTAAAGGGCGGACGTATCGCTCGTTTTGCAGCTATCATGGTAGTAGGCGACGGAAATGGACATGTAGGCTTCGGCCTCGGTAAGGCAGCTGAAGTTCCCGATGCTATCCGCAAGGGAATAGAGGATGCAAAGAAGAACCTCATTAAGGTATCCCTTAACGGTTCTACGATCCCCCACGAAATAATCGGTGAGTACGGCGCAGGCAAGGTTCTCCTTAAGCCCGCCGGCCCCGGTACCGGTATTATAGCAGGCGGTACTGTTCGTACCATCCTCGCTCTCGCCGGAATTAAGAATATCCGTGCTAAGTGCCTTCGTTCCAACAACCCCACCAACGTAGTTAAGGCTACGTTCGAGGGTCTTAAGGCACTCAGAACCGTTGAAGAGGTTGCTGCTCTTCGCGGAATCGACGCGGAAAACGTAAAGGCATAAGGAGGTAACGACAATGGCACAGGTAAAAGTTACTCTCGTGAAGAGCCTTATAGCTTGCAAGAAGAATCAGATCGCTACGGCAAAGACCCTCGGTCTTCAGAGACCCGGTGATGTTACCGTTCAGAACGACGATGCTGTTTTGCAGGGAAAAATAAAAGTTATTTCTCACCTTGTTAAGGTTGAGACCGTTTAATCGGAATTGAAAGGAGGACGCAAAATGAAGCTCCATGAACTTTCTCCCAAGGAAGGCTCCGTAAAGGCTGGCTTCCGTAAGGGCAGAGGCGCAGGTTCCGGCAACGGAAAGACGGCCGGTAAGGGCCACAAGGGTCAGAACGCACGCTCCGGCGGCGGTGTAAGACCCGGATTTGAGGGCGGTCAGCTCCCGCTTTACAGAAAACTTCCGAAAAGAGGTTTTAAGAACGTTCGCTTCGGCACAAAGTATTCTGTAATCAACGTACAGTCTCTTAATAAGTTTGACGACGGTGAAATAGTTGATAGCGCAGCACTTCTTGCAATGGGCGTAATTAACGCTGAATTCGATGGCGTTAAGGTACTTGGTGAGGGCGAACTCACAAAGAAACTCACTGTAAAAGCCGCGGTCTTCTCCCAAACTGCTAAAGAGAAGATTGAAGCAGTAGGTGGAAAGACCGAGGTGGTATAAATGTTTCAAACACTTAAGAATGCTTGGAGAACGAAGGAAATAAGAAGTAAGATCATCTTCACTCTCTTCATCCTTCTGCTCTATCGTATAGGCACAGTTATTCCCGTTCCTTTTGTAGACGCAAACGAATTCTCTAGCAACCTCAGTGGTACCATTCTCGATTTTATGAACACTCTTTCGGGTGGTGCTCTCGGTGCTGCAACTTTGTTTGCTCTCGGCGTATCCCCGTATATTAACGCTTCGATTATTATTCAGCTTCTCGCTGTCGTTTTCCCGAAGCTCGGTGAGATCGCGAAAAACGATAAGAAGAAGATGAACTTCATCACCAGAATAGTAAGTATGATCCTTGCCCTCGTAACGGCTATCGGATATTATTACTTGCTTAAGAACAGCGGCGCTCTTTCGATCACCGCTCTTCACAGCCCGAGAGGCTGGCTCTACGCAATAGTGATCATTGCATCCTACTGCGCAGGCGCAGCTATCATTATGTGGCTTGGTGAGAGGATCAATGAAAAGGGTATTGGCAACGGTATCTCGCTCATTCTTTTTGCGAACATCGTTTCCGTCGTTCCCTCTTTCATAATCAAGCTCGTTAACTTTATAGTTGAAACCTTCAGCTACAAGGATTACAACGAAACTCTCGTAAGACCTTGGCTCTACCCCCTTATCGCGATCGTATTCTCCGTAATATTCATCGTGTTTATGGTAGCGCTCATAGTATTCGTTGTACTCGTTACAGGCTCTGAGAGAAGACTTCCTATTCAGTATGCGAAAAAGGTTGTCGGACGTAAGATGTACGGCGGTCAAAGCTCACATCTTCCTCTCAAGCTCAATATGACGGGCGTTATGCCTATCATCTTCGCAAGCTCGATAGTTTCTCTCGTTCCCACTATCATTATGCTTTGCCAGCCCGCAGAAGGCACCTTCTGGTTTAAGGTCAACGAAGTTCTCAGCGCGGACGGATTCGTTTATCCTACGCTTCTCTTCGTTCTCATTATCGCGTTTGCTTACTTCTATACTCAGATCACCTTCGATCCTATGGAAGTTGCGAACAATCTCCAGAGGCAGGGTGGCGCGATCCCCGGAATCAGACAGGGCAGACCTACGTCGGTTTATATCAAGAAGGTACTCAGCAAGGTAACTCTTGTCGGAGCTCTCTTCCTTGGTATCATCGCGGTTCTTCCCGTTATCCTCGGACCTCACGCTATCGAACACCTTCTCACCTGGATCCAAAGAGCAATGTGGGCAAACCCCGACTCCGAATACGTTTCGAGCCTTATCGCAGGTAAGGTTTCGGAGCTTTCGGGCGTGTTCACCTTCGGTGGAACGACGCTTCTCATTATGGTCGGCGTTGCTATTGAAACGTTCAGAGAAATTGAGGCACAGCTTACAATGCGTAACTACAAGGGCTTCCTTAATTAAGCTTTTATTCTTACGCATTCGAGGTAAATTATATGAAAATAATTTTTCTTGGCGCTCCGGGTGCGGGAAAAGGAACTCAGGCGGAGCTCGTTTCGGCAAGACTTGGCATCCCTGCCATCTCTACCGGAGCGATAATCCGCGAGGCTCTGAAATCCGGCACGGAAATGGGGCTTAAAGCCAAAAAATTTATTGAAGCAGGACAGCTCGTACCCGATGAGGTCGTTATCGGCATCATCAAAGAGCGTCTTGAACAGTCGGACTGCAAGGACGGATTTATCCTTGACGGATTCCCCCGTACGGTCCCCCAGGCAGAAGCGCTTGACAAGATGGGCGTTAAGATCGACAAGGTCGTTTCCATAGAAGTCTCTGATGAGAAGATAGTGGAGCGTATGTCGGGAAGACGCGTTTGTCAGGATTGCGGTGCAACCTACCACGTCGTTTACAAACCCTCTAAGGACGTAAAGACGTGTGATAAGTGCGGATGCGAGCTCACTATGCGCTCTGACGACGCACCCGAGGTTGTGAAATCTCGCCTTGAGGTTTACCACTCCACAACGGAACCGCTTAAAGAATACTACGGCAAAGTGGGCAACCTTGCTTTGGTATACGGTGCCGAGGAGCTGGAGGAAACTTCAAAACGTACTTTAGAGGCTCTCGGAATAATATGATAATCATAAAAAATTCCGAACAGCTTATGCTTATGAGACGGGCGGGACGTATTACCGCCGAGGCGCTTCTTGTTGCTAAAGAGGCTATACGTCCCGGCATCTCAACGAAAGAGGTCGATACGAAGATTCGCGCTTTTATAGAAAAGTGCGGAGCGGTGCCCTCTTTTCTCGGATACGGCGGCTTCCCCGGAAGCGCGTGTATCTCCATCAACGAACAGGTCATACACGGAATTCCGTCCTCTAAAGTGATAATCAAGGACGGGGATATCGTGAAGGTCGATGTCGGGGCTCGCTACCGCGGCTATAATGGCGACAGTGCAAGAACTTTTCCTGTCGGCAAGGTAAGCGATGAGGCTCTGAGGCTCATTTCGGTCACTGAAAAAAGCTTCTATGAGGCGATAAAGTTTGCAAAAGCAGGCTGTCGCGTCGGGGATATCGGACACGCGGTGGAAAGTTTCGTCATTTCAAATGGCTTCTCCGTTGTCAGAGATTACGTCGGTCACGGAGTCGGAGCTGAGCTCCACGAGGAGCCTGAGGTTCCCAATTTCGGACGCCCCGGAAGAGGAGCAAGGCTATATTCGGGAATGACAGTTGCCATCGAACCCATGGTAAATGCAGGTACGGCGAACGTTAAAGTACGAGGAGACGGTTGGACGGTGGTCACCGAGGACGGAAAGCTTTCCGCCCATTATGAAAACAGTGTTGCCATCACCGACACGGACCCGATTCTGCTTACCGAAATAGGATAAAAAACAACTATTACCGGTTAATAAAGGGAGGATTTGTTCTTGGCAAAGAACGATTTGATTGAGTTTGAGGACTGCACGGTAGTCGAAGTGCTTCCGAACACGGTCTTCAAGGTAAAGCTTCCGAACGGTCACATTGTAACAGCGACCATATCGGGTAAGCTTCGTATGAATTTTATCAGAATTCTCGCGGGAGATACGGTTACCGTTGAGGTTTCACCCTACGATATTTCGAAGGGCCGTATCACTTGGAGAAAGAAATAATTTCTTGAAAGGAAAGGTATTAAATAATGAAAGTTAAGCCTTCCGTCAAAAGAATTTGTGAAAAGTGCAAGATCATTAAGAGACACGGTAAGATAATGGTCATCTGCGAGAACCCCAAGCACAAGCAGCGTCAGGGCTGATCCGTGCAGAGAGAGAACTTTCGCAATTCTGACGACATTAAATTAAAAAAGGAGTATATATCGAAATGGCTCGTATAGCTGGTGTTGATATTCCCAACAACAAGCGCATAGAAATCGCGCTCACATACATTTACGGTATCGGTCTTAAGAGTGCTCAGGATATACTTGCAAAGACAGGCATCAATCCCGACACCCGTGCAAAGGACCTTGCCGAGAATGAGATCGCAGCTCTTCGTGATGAGATCGAGGCAAACTATCATGTAGAAGGTGACCTCCGCCGTGAGGTTGCTCTCAACATCAAGAATATGGTAGAAATAAACTGCTATCGCGGTATCAGACACAGAAAGGGCTTGCCCGTAAGAGGTCAGCGTACCAAGACAAACGCAAGAACAAGAAAAGGTCCCGCAAAGACCATCGCTAATAAGAAGAAGTAAGGAGGAAGAACGACATGGCAGTTGCAAAAAAAGTTGTAAAAAAGCGTCGTGAGCGCAAGAACGTTGAAAAAGGCGTAGCGCACATCCGTTCTACTTTCAATAACACAATAGTTACCATCACCGATATGCAGGGCAACGCGGTAGCGTGGGGCACCGCAGGCGAGATGGGCTTCAAGGGCTCCAAGAAGTCTACTCCCTACGCAGCTCAGACTGCTGCAGAGCACGCTGCAAAGATCGCTGTTGACCAGGGTATGAAGACCGTAGAGGTTCTTGTAAGAGGTCCCGGAGCCGGCCGTGAGTCCGCTATCCGCGCTCTTGCTACCGCAGGTCTTGAAATAACTATGATCAAGGACGTAACACCGATTCCTCACAACGGTTGTCGTCCTCCTAAGCGCAGACGCGTTTAATCTTAAGGGAGGTAAATGAAAAATGGCAAGATATACAGGTCCTAACTGTAAGATGTGCCGTCGCGAGGGCTGCAAGCTCTACCTCAAGGGCGAGCGTTGCACCAACGGCAAGTGCGCATTTGACCACAGAAGCACAGCTCCCGGTCAGCACGGCGCGGCACGTAAGAAGGTCGGAGAATACGGCAAGCAGCTTCGTGAGAAGCAGAAGGCAAGACGTTATTACGGCGTTCTCGAGGGTCAGTTCAAGCACTATTATGAAATGGCAGAAAAGATGGAGGGCATCACCGGTGCCAACCTTCTCAGCCTTCTTGAAAGACGCCTTGACAACGTAGTATTCAGAATGGGTATGGCTGCATCCAGAAAGGAAGCTCGTCAGCTCGTTCTTCACGCTCACTTCACTCTTAACGGTAAGAAGGTTAACATTCCCTCTATCCTCGTTAAGGCAGGTGACGTTATCGCCGTAAAGGAAACAAGCAAGGAAAGCGAGAAGATCAAGGCTCTCATCGAGGCTATGGCTACCACCGCTACTCCTAAGTGGCTTGAAAATGACGCTGCAAACGCACAGACTCGCGTTGTTGCTCTTCCCGAGAGAGAAGACATTGACTTCGAGTTCGAAGAGCAGCTCATTGTCGAACTTTATTCCAAGTAATCCCTCCGATGCCGCGCGAAAGAATATTGAGAGCCGAGGCTTTCATATTCTTCGCAAAGTATCAGTTACAAGTTTGTCTCTCTGAATGGGAGAAGCATAAAAAAACTATTTACAGGAGGAATTTATATTATGATGAACGCAATGGAGAAGTTCAACATTACGGCAACGGAAATCTCCGAGGACGGAAGCGAAGCAGTCTTCGTGGCTGAGCCCCTTGTAAGAGGCTACGGTATCACCCTCGGAAACTCTCTTCGCAGAGTTCTCCTTTCCACTCTCCCCGGTTATGCGGCTACCAGCGTTAAGATTGACGGTGTTCTTCACGAGATTTCCGCTTGCAGCGGTGTAAAGGAAGACGTTCCCGAGATCGTTCTTAACGTAAAGGGTATTATCGTAAAGCTTGAGTGCGAGGAGCCCAAGACCGTCGTGATCGACGTAACAGGTCCCCGCAACGTTACCGCAGGAGATATCACTCCCGACGCAGATCTTACGATCCTTAATCCCGATCACCACATCTGCACGGTAAGTGAAAACGCGCGTTTCTATATGGAGATCACTTTTGACCAGGGCCGTGGCTACGTCCCCTCCGAGGTCAATAAGCAGAACTACCTCGCAAACGCGGAAGCAAACGTCGGAGCACCTATCGGACTTATTTTCGTCGATTCTATATTCACACCTATCTACAAGGTTTTATATAACGTAGAAAATACCCGTGTTGGTAACATTACCGACTTTGATAAGCTCACAATGAGAGTTCTTACGAACGGAACAATAGAAGCCAAGGAAGCGGTCTCACTCGCCGCCAAGGTTCTCAACGAGCACCTCAAGCTCTTTATCGATATGTCTGACGACGCGAAGAACAGAGAAATTCTCGTAGACAGACCCGAGGTAAAGAAGGAAAAAGTCCTGGAGATGACCATTGAGGAACTTGATCTGTCTGTCCGTAGCTTCAACTGCTTGAAGCGCGCCGGCATCGACACGGTCGAAGATCTGATCAACCGCACCGAGGAAGATATGATAAAGGTTCGTAACCTCGGACACAAGTCACTTGAAGAGGTGATCCAGAAGCTCAGCTCTCTCGGACTCGCCCTTAAGCGTGACGAAGAATAATTTAAGGAGGAACACATACAAATGAGAAAGCTTGGTAGAACCACAGCTCAGCGTAAGGCTATGCTCAGAGGCATGGTAACCCTTCTTCTTGAAAACGGCAAGATTGAAACAACATATACCAGAGCGCAGGAAGTTTCCGCAAAGGTTGACGAGATGATCACTATCGGTAAGAAGGGTGATCTCGCGGCTTACCGCGCAGCGCTTGCTTATATCACGAAGGAAGACGTAGCGAAGAAGCTCTTCACCGTTATCGCTCCTGCATATGCAGACGTAAACGGCGGATATACTCAGGTTTATAAGATGGGTCCCCGTCGCGGAGACGGTGCGGAAATGGCAATCGTAAAGCTCGTTTCTGCAGCACCCGCAGCAAAGGGAACCGAAGAGAGCAAGTAATTTGCTTTTGAACCGAATCGGTGATAATCACCGTAAAAAAGCACTGAAGATTTTTCTTCAGTGCTTTTTGTTTACCAATATATAGGTCTTTATTTCCAAAGGTTCACGATATTTGCGTGCTTTTTTTGTTCTGCGTATTTATATGCTTTATTTTCAAGATAAATTCAAAAGAAAAAACTTTTTTGCTTAACGATTATGCAATTATAAGGCTCATAAATTTCGGAAGCAATCTCGCAAAAAATAAGGTGCCACCCCAGAGCGAGATGACACCGCAGAATACCTCTCGCATAGTTGCCACACCATATAATAACCTACTTTTCAGCCGATTATTGCGATAACGTATTTCTACCGAAATAGTATGGCTAAAAAAGGGTATAATACACCCTTGCGTAGGTTATTTGTATTAAAATGATGTGGCACTTATATTATAACACTTATTTATTCATTTTTCAAGATAAAATCGGAAGAAAAAACTTTTTTGCTTAACGATTATGCAATTATAAGGCTCATAAATTTCGGAAGCAATCTCGCAAAAATAAGGTGCCACCCCAGAGTGAGATGACACCGCAGAATACCTCTCGCATAGTTGCCACACTAATAAAACATCCTTTGAGGGGGATATTTGCGATATGGTATATCTACCAAAAGATATAGTACACCCTAAAAAAGGCGCAATGCGCCCATAAGATGTTTTTATTCAATTAGTGTGGCACTTATATTATAACACTTATTTATTCATTTTTCAAGATAAAATCGGAAGAAAGAAACAAAACGCCGCGGTTTAAAAGTAAGCGTCACCCTGCTTTTTGTTATATTACTTACTTATTTTATCATTTTATAAAAAATCTAAAATATCTATTGCAAAACGGGCACTCTTGTGATAAAATAGGTATAGTTGATTAAAAAAAGAAAAAAGGAGACTTTTTATGCAGGAAATCATAGAGCTCCCCGTATATTGGCACGGAAGCGTCGATGCCGTCAATGAGGACCTTAAAAAGGTGAAGAAGGGCACCGTAAAGGAGCTTCGTCCGTCGGCGGGCGGCAGACCCATTTATATGGTCGAGTATGGCAAAAACACTCTTCCCAAGTCCTTAGCGTCGCTTTCCAGCGCCCTCGGAGCGAGGGATTATAACTGTTACGCTGACAAGACGGGCGCGGATTACGTACCTACCGTATTTCTTGCGGGCTGTATCCACGGCGGCGAGTTTGAGGGTACTGTCGGAATAATGAATCTCATCAGCCTTCTTGAAACGGGCGTCGACCTTGCGGGAAAGCCTAACGACGCGCTTCTTTCCGTAGCAGAAAAGCTCCATCTCATACTTATGCCTATGTGCAATCCCGACGGCAGAAGCCACATTCCGTTTGATAATTTCGTGGGTCACACCTTCGAGGATCTCCGTTATTATAACCAAGGCGCTTGGAAGAACGGCGAGCTCTGCGGTTGGCCCGGATGCAAGACGCGTCATCCCATCAAGGAGTACGTAAGCTACCTTGGCGGTTACTTTAACGACGACGGCGTAAATATGATGCACGACGATTATTTCATGAACCCCTGTAACGAGGTGAAGAACGTCCTTGAGGTAACGAGAGATTACGCACCCGATTTCAGCGTGCTCTTCCACGGCGGTGACAATTCGAGAAACCATTTCTTCCCCGTAAGCTATATTACGGCAGAGGCGCGCCGTCAGATGACGGAGGTCGCGAATCTCACTACCGAGGCTTTCGCAAAAGAGGGCTTCATCTTTACCATCAGCGAGGCGTTTGCAAAGTCAGGCGGTGAGGACACGGGCCTTCCTCCGTTCACTCTCACCTCGGCAATGTTCAACACCTGCGGCGAGCCCTGCGTTACTTATGAATCTAATCAGGGTCTTGTCAAGCCGAACAGCTATTGTCTTAACAACGATGAAATATACCGCTGCCATATGCTCTTTATGGAAGTTGCGCTTAGGTGGACTCTTGATAATAAGAGCGCGGCGGCGAGAGCGGCAAAGTCTAATAAATAATTAAGGAGAAAAATAAAATGTCAGAAGCAGCACTTCCAATCTATTGGCACGGCAGCGTCGATGCCGTAAACGAGGATCTCAAGAAAATTAAAAAGGGCACCGTAAAGGAGCTTCTTCCCTCCGCGGGCGGCAGACCTATTTATATGGTCGAGTACGGCACGAGCAATCTTCCGCCCCGCAAGGCGAATCTTTCGAGCGCCCTCGGCGGAAAAGACTTCAACTGCTACGCAGACAAGCGCGGCGCGGACTACGTTCCCACCGTGTACATAGCAGGCTGTATCCACGGCGGCGAGTTCGAGGGTACCGTTGCAATAATGAACCTTATCAGCCTTCTTGAAACGGGCGTAGACCTCGCGGGCAACAAGAACGACAAGCTTAAGAGCCTTGCCGAGCGCGTTCATCTCGTGCTCACCCCTATGTGCAACCCCGACGGCAGAAGCCACATTCCGTTCGACAATTTCGTGGGTCACACCTTCTACGACCTCAGATATTACAATCAGGGAATCTGGAAGAACGGTGAGCTCTGCGGCTGGCCCGAGTGCAAGCAGATTCATCCCATCAAGGACCACGTCGCTTACCTTGGCGGTTATTTCAACGATGACGGCGTTAATATGATGCACGACAATTTCTTCGGTCATAACGCAAACGAAACGCAGAACGTCCTTGACGTCTGCTCGGAATACGCTCCCGACATTGCGGTGCTCTGCCACGGCGGTGACAATTCTGCTCCGCATTTTACGCCCCTTGAATATGCGTCGGGCAACGCGAAGCGCGCGATGACGGAGATAGCAACGCTCGTTCGTTCGAAGTACGACTCTACCGAGCTTCGCGGATTTGAAAACATTGGCGACAGATTTGAAAATCGCAGAGGCGAGGACGCTGAGCGTCCCGCATCCTTCAACCTCATCTCGGCAATGCATCACTGCTGCGGTGCGCCTTGTATCACGTTTGAGTCTAACCAGGGTCTTATAAAAGAGAACAGTTACGTTCTTAACAACGACGAGATCTACCTTTCGCATATGCTTATGATAGAGGCTCTTTGTGAGTGGGCACTCTCTAAGTTTGGAAAATAAGGAGAAAAACAATGGCAGAAGCGGCACTTCCGATTTATTGGCACGGCAGCGTTGAGCTTGTAAACGAAGGAATTAAAAAGGTAAAGCGTGGCACCGTAAAGGAGCTTCTTCCCTCCGCAGGTGGAAGACCTATTTATATGGTCGAGTACGGCAAGAGCAATCTTCCGCCCCGTAAGGCGAATCTTTCGAGCGCCCTCGGCGGTAAGGATTTCAACTGCTACGCAGATAAGCGCGGCGCAGACTACGTTCCGACGGTATATTTTGCGGGCTGTATCCACGGCGGTGAGTTCGAGGGTACCGTTGCAATAATGAACCTCATCAGCCTTCTTGAAACGGGCGTAGATCTCGCAGGCAATAAGAACGACAAGCTTCTCTCCGCGGCGGAAAAGGTGCATCTCATCCTCACCCCTATGTGCAACCCCGACGGCAGAAGCCACATTCCGTTCGACAATTTCGTGGGTCACACCTTCTACGACCTCAGATATTACAATCAGGGAATCTGGAAAAACGGCGAGCTCTGCGGCTGGCCCGAGTGCAAGCAGGTTCATCCCATCAAGGACCACGTCGCTTACCTTGGCGGTTACTTCAACGACGACGGCGTTAATATGATGCACGACAATTTCTTCGGTCATAACGCGAACGAAACGCAGAACGTCCTTGACGTCTGCGCGGAATACGCTCCCGACGTTGCAGTGCTTTGCCACGGCGGCAGCAACTGTCCGCCGCTCTTTACGAATCTTGAATACGCATCGGGCAACTCCAAGCGTGAGATGATAGAGATGGCGAAGTACATCCGTCCTAAGTACGAGGCGGCAGGTCTTGTCGGATTTGAAAAGCTCGGCGCGGGTCTTGAAAGCAGGGCGGGGGAGGATGCTGAAACTCCCGCATCCTTCAATCTTATCTCGGCGATGCATCATTGCTGCGGTGCGCCTTGCATCACCTTTGAGTCAAATCAAGGGCTTTGCGACCACGGAAAGCTGATATTCAATAACGATCAGATATACCTCTCTCATATGCTAATGATGGAAGCGCTGTGCGAGTGGGCGTCGGATAAGTACGCGAAATAAGTGAGAACTTGCTTATTTTAAATATAAAAAATGCTTTTCTCAAAAAGGAAAGCATTTTTTATAGCCATAGGCTCGTGTGCTTTTTCAGCCCGAGAATAAAATAAGGCAACTTATACCTCCGCACTTGACTTTTAACCTTATTGATGGTATAATAAATAGTGTGACGAAAAGCAAAAGCGCTTTTTGGCACCTCTCGTTTATCTTGACGTAAATCGACGTATTGATACGTATATAAATAAAACGTAAGGACCGTATAAAAGTGACGTATATAACACTTGACCTCGAGTGGAATCAGGCATACGCGCAAAAGGCGCTTGCCGTCCAAAAGCAGCTCTCGTGCCGTCTGCGCGGCGAGGTCATTCAAATAGGCGCGGTAAAGCTTGACAAGAACCTGAAGCCCTGCGGCTCTTATCAGGTGATAGTAAAGCCGAAGTTTTATAAAAAGCTCCACAGACACGTCTCCGCTCTTACGGGTATAACTCAAGAGCAGATGGATATGGGAATATCCCTCACAGAGGCGGCGCAGCGCTTCAAGAAGTGGTGCGGCAAGGATTTTGCCTTTCTCACCTGGGGACCTGATGACGTTCCTATGCTAAGGGAGAATTTCCACGCGCACGGAATCGAGCATTCGTGGCTTGACAGCGTTTACGATCTTCAGCGCATTTATGCCACCGAGGTCGAGCAGTCATCGAAGCAGCGCTCGCTTGAATACGTTATGGAGTATTTCGGGATCCCGCAGAATCTCCCTGCGCACGACGCGCTGAACGATGCGTATTTCACGGCTCTCGTAGCGGAGCGTCTTGACGTTGACGGCGGTGTGAAAAGATATAACGAAAATCGCGGCGAATACCTCTCCGACAGCGTTATCGGCGATGCCGACGCGGGAGATGACGGCTACGTTACCATCAACGAAATGCTTGATGACGATATGGTAAAGGCGCCCGATTGCCCGATCTGCGGAAAGCCGCTTTCTCAAAAGGGCAAGACCCTCCATTCCAAGGGGCAGAGATACACCTTCTATTTCGAATGCAAAAACGACGGCGATATTTTTGAGATACTTAAGCTTCATAAGAACTTCAACGACACCTGGCGCGCACGCCGTATGATGAAGCCCGCCTCGCCCGAGGAGGTCGAGGAATATAAAAAGGGGCTTGAACGCTCTAATATCAGACGCAAGATCTACCGCGGCAAATCTCGCGGAAGAAAAAGTATGCCCAAGGGCGAATAAAAAGAACCAAGTCCTACGCCGCGGACTTGGTTCTTTTTTTATGGTATAAAATAATAACGGTATAGGCGGGAGCCAAACTCTCGCCCTGCGGCGCAGATCATCATCGCCCCTTTATATCACCTTTATCATATTGGAGTCAATGCTCTCGACGTAAATATCGGGGTCTGCGTGGTTTATCACGCTCGTGAAGAATTCGGTCACGGCACATTCGGTGGAGTAGTGTCCCGCTTCAATGAGATTTATTCCGAGCTCGGCCGCCTCTTCCATCATATTGTAGCCGATAGTTCCCGAAACGTAAGTGTCAGCGCCCGCCTCGATCGCGTCCTTTACAAAGCTCTTGCCGTCACCTCCGAGCATAGCCACGCGCTTTACCGCGTTATAGCCGTCGGAATAAGCGACCGAGTCGGCACCGAGCGCCACCTTCACCTTAAAGGCAAAGTCGTCAATGCTCATCTCCTCTTCAAGCTCGCCTATTCTGCCCATCATCCCCTCGCCAAACGGCTCCGTGTCCGTAAAGCCGAGAGCGTCGGAGAGCATATCGTTGACCCCTCCTGCCACCTTGTCGGCTCTCGTATGGAAGGAAAACACGCTGATTCCGCTGCCGATGAGCTTTATGAGCTTTCTGCCGACGTTTTCGTATTCGTTTACGGCACCTATCGGCTTGAAGATGAGGGGGTGGTGCGAAACTATAAGGTCGAAGCCTCTTTCTATCGCGTAGTCGACGATCTCTTCCGTCACGTCAAGGGCAACGAAAACGCGCTCAACCTCCGCTGATGAGTCGGGGCAACACATAAGTCCGTCGTTATCCCATTCCTCGCGAAGCTCTGCGGGAATGCGCGCCTCAAATACTTCGTAAAGCTCTTTAACAGTCATTCGTTTTCTCCTCGCTCACACGGACCTCGCTCCGAGCCGTGAGAGTTCCTTTTTTATAATATCGATTTTTTCAAGCTCGTCCGATGCGTCAAGATTTGCCAAGGTCTTGCCGTCAAGCGCTCGCAAAAGACCGCTTAAGTGTGCCTTGAGATATCCTATCTTTGCGTCGATTTCTTCACACGGGGTGTCACTTGGGCCGATATATGCAAAGTTTTCTTCCGCATCGTACGCGCCACCGTACTCGGCGCAAAGAGTTCTGTAAAACTTTCCGCCGTCCTTGGTGTAAGTCTCGCCGATTATCGAAAAACCGCTCTTTAAAAGATACTCGCAAAGGTGCTCCTGCTTCGACATCGGCTGGAGTATGAGCCTGACGCCATCCGTTTTTAAAAACGGCGCGTTTTCGATTATCTGCGCGATAAGCTCGCCGCCCATACCGAAGATAGCCATATCCGTAATTCGCTTGTCCGCAAGTGCCGCCGCTCCGTCGCAAAGGACGAGCTCCACCCTGTCGGCAAGCCCCGAGGCGCGAGCATTCTCTCTTGCCGAAGCAAGCGGACCCTCGTTTATATCCGAAAGCACCGCGCTTTCGATGAGCCCCTCTTTAAGTAAATAAATAGGCAGGTACGCGTGGTCTGTGCCAACGTCGGCAAACCGAGCGCCCTGCCTGACGTACTTAACAGCCGACAGGAGCCTTTGCCCCGGGGCAGACGTCTTCATATTACTTGCTCGCAAGATAGTCGTTGATCTTCTTTACGAGCTCGTCAGCATCCGTGCCATGAACGGCGCACGCGTCCTCGATGGACTCTCCTCTTGAATGAGGACAGCCGAGGCAGTGCATACCGATCTCAAAGAAGAATCTCGCCGTTTCAACGTCGAAATCAAGAATATCGCCGATAAGTGTGTTTTTCGTTACCTTCATTTTGAAAATACCTTTTCCTTTTTCTTTTTTTATTACACTTATTTTACCACATAACACGCAAAAAATCAATATATTTTCGGATATTTGGAGAAGTATTTATGTGTTGAATTTCTGTATACCAAGGAAAGTGCCTCTGAAGGGTAACGCTTTTGCTTCACAATAATTTGCGGGCGACTACTTGTAAAAAAATATTTTATATATTTTCGGAAAATGCTTGTAAGTTTCTCTTTTTTGTGCTATAATATTCTCGCCAAACAAATTTAATAATAGAGATTAAGGTATTTTTTCTTAGGGGATAATTATACCTTTTTTAGCCATAATCATTTTTGTAGTTGCATAAAATGCAAATTCCATTTAAATGATTATGGTTTTAGTGCCTTAACTCTATTTAAATTTGTTTGGCGACAATCGGAGTTTGCGTTTTTGGTGCGTGTAACTTCGGTTGCGCGCACTTTTTATTTATGCAGGATAGAAAGTGTAGCTTGTTTAAAGGAGGTTTAATAGGTTTTATAATTTACTGCATATGACATTTAATTTGGAGGAATTTGCTATGATTAAAACAAAAAGAATTTTTTCGGCTATCATTTGTTTTTTAATTATCGTTTCCACGCTGTGTGCTATGACAATTCCCGCTTTTGCGGCGTCATCTTCTGACAGATATACAGAAAACGTTACAACCGGAAAATACGTAACTATCAAGAACGTTGGAAGTGGAAAACTTTTAAACGTATATGGAAATCAAAATAGAAACAACGCTAATGTAACCGTCTATCAAGCGGATGGAACAACAGGACAGCTGTTTCAGTTTGTAAAGAAAGGTAATGCATATGTTATCGTTCCGCGTTGCGCTACGTCTCGCGCTGTCAACGTATACGGTAATTCTGCAAAGAATAATTCTAACGTTTGCCTCTGGAGCAAGACCGGACATAACACACAGTCTTGGATAATAGACTATAATCCTTCGTTTAGCGGTTTTGTGATTCGCTCGGCAAATAATCAGAATTATGTTCTAACGGCTACCGGATCTAAAAATTCAAGCAATGTATGTTTGAAAAAATACAATCCCAAAGACAAGTATCAGGTATGGACAAGCTCGGCGCTTAAGGTAAGTAATGTTTCGGCTTCTAACCAAAATAGCAGCAGGGGCACAAACACGGCAAAAGCGGTAAATCTTTCATCAAAATGTAATATTGTGAAAACCTATAAGATCGGAAACACGAAATACTATTATGCGACGTTAAAGACGGGATATAACGGAGTAAAAAAAGGCTCAATGGTATTTTTGAATTCGAACTATACAGCGGTCACCAATTCTGCAGTGCTCGAAAAACTTATGTTCACCTATGCAGTTGACATTTTAAGCAGCAAGACCAACGGCTTTGAAAGTCTTAGAAATAATTATGCTAATGTAAAAGTATTAAATGACGTTTGTCAAAAAATTCTTGATGCTCAGCTTACTCAGAAATTTATCGGTTCTGCTTCCGGCTCCGTTGTGAGCACTATGGTAAGCGCCAATCCTATGGGACTCATTTCGTCGGGCAAATATTTAACAAAAGAATCTTATATGACACTTATGACCGCCATATATTTAGATGGAATTACAAACACGGCGCTTGGCGAGAGCAATAAGGTGAAAAATTATTGCAAGGATGGAATATCATCCTTTGAAGAAGCCGAAAAAGTAGAGACTTCTTTGGTAAACGCAAGAGCAGCTTTTCTTATCGCGGGAACAGATTGTATGCAGGGTCTTGCAAGCGGATATACAAGCAAGAGAGCGGCAACGTTAAACTCCCTTAAAACATATTTGTCAGCAATGTGTAATACGTTGATGGATACGTACGGAGGAAAGATAGTAAAAATAATAGAAAAATGTTCAAAGGGAAAAGATATATTGTCCGAATTGAATAATATATACGGATATGGTAGTTGTTACAAAACAGCTCAAAAAACGTTCTCAAATATGTTTGACGGTGCCGTAAACGGAGCGATTTCGGAAGTTTCAAAAACACAGGCGAAACTCGCAAAATAATAAATTTTCATATCCGAAATTGTAAAAAACGAACAAGATAGAAAACGGAATAAACTTTTTATTATATATTGACAAAACGCGTGATTTGTGGTAAAATAATAAAAAGTCCAAAAGAGGAGTAGGGGTGGCTTGATTCGCGCAGAGAGAAGACGGTTGGTGCAAGTCTTTGAGTCGGTGTCCCGAAGGTCGCTTGTTGGTTAATTCCGAAAAGAACGGTGCGGGGAAGCTCCCCTTAGCTTATTAGAATTCGGCGTCGTTTTCCGCGTTAAGGAATTTTTGAGGGGAGAATTTCTCCCGAAATCGGGTGGTACCGCGTTTTTAACGCCCCGAGGCGATATTTTCGAATTTCGCCTCGGGGATTTTTGTTTGTTTTTAATTCAGAAAGGATATAGAAAAAATGAGAAAAGAACTCGCAAAGAATTATGCTCCTCGCGAATTTGAGGACAGGATCTACAAAAATTGGTGCGATAAGAACTATTTCGCACCCGACCCCGACAAGAAAAAGCCCGCTTTTTCGATAGTAATTCCCCCGCCAAACGTAACGGGTCAGCTCCATATGGGTCACGCCCTTGACGAAACGCTTCAGGATATTCTCGTAAGAACTAAGCGTATGCAGGGGTATTCCGCCCTTTGGGTGCCCGGCACAGATCACGCGGGCATCGCGACGCAGATCAAGGTTGAGGAAAACCTTCGCGTAAACGAGGGACTCACGAGATACGATCTCGGACGTGAGAAGTTCCTTGAGCGCGTTTGGGATTGGAAGAATCAGTACGGCACGAGAATTATAAATCAGCTCAAAAAGCTCGGCGCGTCCTGCGATTGGAACCGTGAGCGCTTCACTATGGACGAGGGCTGCTCCAAGGCTGTGCGTGAGGTCTTCGTTAACCTCTACAACAAGGGGCTCATCTACCGCGGTTACAGAATAATCAACTGGTGCCCGAGATGCCTTACGGCTCTCTCCGACGCTGAGGTCGAGTACGCAGAGCAGCCCGGCTCCTTCTGGCACGTAAGATATCCCATCGACGGCACTGACGAATATCTCACCGTTGCGACGACAAGACCCGAAACTATGCTCGGCGACACTGCCGTTGCCGTTCATCCCGAGGATGAAAGATATGCTCACCTCGTCGGCAAGACTCTCACGCTTCCCCTCGTTGGCAGAAAGATACCGATCATCGCCGACGAGTACGTTGAGCGTGATTTCGGAACGGGTTGCGTAAAGATCACCCCTGCGCACGACCCCAACGACTTTGAGGTCGGAAAGCGCCATAACCTTGAAATAATAAAGGTTATGAACGACGACGCTACCATCAACTCGGAGTACGGCGGAAAATACGCGGGTATGGACAGATACGAGGCAAGAAAGGTAATGGTTGCCGATCTTGAGGCGGGCGGATTCCTCGTAAAGGTCGAGCCCTGCGCTCATAACGTCGGCACCTGCTATCGCTGCAAGACCACCGTTGAGCCTATGACGTCCGATCAGTGGTTCGTAAAGATGGAGCCCCTCGCAAAGCCCGCGCTTGAGGTCGTCAAGAGCGGCGAGATCAAGTTTGAGCCCGAAAGATTTACCAAGACTTATACTAATTGGATGGAGAATTGCCACGACTGGTGCATTTCCCGTCAGCTCTGGTGGGGTCACAGAATTCCCGCCTTCTACTGCGATGAGTGCGGCGAGATGACCGTTTCGAAAGAGGATATAAGCGTTTGTCCGAAGTGCGGAGCTCCCGTAAGACAGGAGGAGGACGTGCTTGACACGTGGTTCTCGTCGGCTCTTTGGCCTTTCTCAACGATGGGTTGGCCCGAAAAGACCGAGGACCTTGCGCGCTATTATCCCACGAGCGTGCTCGTCACGGGTTACGATATAATATTCTTCTGGGTCGCGAGAATGATCTTCTCGGGTATGGAGCATATGGGAGAGAAGCCTTTCTCGACCGTATTCATTCACGGACTCGTAAGAGACGCGCAGGGACGCAAGATGTCAAAATCCCTCGGCAACGGTATAGACCCCTTGAAGGTCATTGATGAGTACGGCGCAGACGCTCTCAGATTTGCTCTTGCTACGGGTAACGCCCCCGGAAACGATATGCGCTTCTCCGATGAGAAGATCGAGGCGGCAAGAAACTTTGCCAACAAGCTCTGGAACGCTTCGCGCTTCGTTCTTATGAATCTCACCGAAGAGGACGAGGAGCTTCTCAAAGCTCCCAAGGACTCCGAGCTTACGATAGAGGACAAGTGGATACTTGCTCGTCTTAACGAGCTCACGAAGAGCGTAAACGCCAATATAGATAACTACGAGCTCGGAATAGCTCTCGGCGATATTTATTCCTTCACCTGGGATCTGTTCTGCGACTGGTATATAGAGATGGCAAAGAGCCGTATATTTGACACGGGTAGCCCCGCGGCACTTACCGCAAAGCGCGTGCTCGTCAAGGTGCTAACCGATATTCTCAAGCTCCTTCACCCCTATATGCCCTTTATCACCGAGGAGATCTATCAGGCTCTTCCGCATACCGACGAGTCGATAGTTATATCCGCATTCCCGAAGTATGACGAAAAGCTTTCGTACAAGACCGAGGAAGAGGACGTTGACAGAATTATCGGCTGCATCGTCGCTATCCGCGCTCGCAGAAGCGAGATGAACGTGCCCCCGTCGAAGAAGGCAAAGCTCTTCGTCGTAACGAAGTACGAGGAGACCTTCAAGACCACCGCGAAAATTCTTGAAAAGCTCGCGTCGGCATCCGAGGTCATCGTAACCGATTCTTACGACTCCGACGACGCGGTGGCGATAGCGACCGACGCGGGAACGGTGTATATTCCTCTTGCCGAGGTAATAGACTTTGAAAAGGAGCGTGCCCGTCTTACCGCGGAGGCAAAGAAGAACGACTCCGAGATCGAAAGAATAGAGAAGAAGCTTGCAAACGAGGGCTTCGTTTCCAAAGCTCCCGCCGCCGTTATCGAGGGCGAGCGCGCGAAGCTTGCGAAGTATCTTGAAACGAGAGAGTCGCTGAAGGCTGCTCTTGCAAAGCTCGGTTAAGCCGTTATGGATTTTAAGTTTACAGAACCCCCTCTTCGGAAAGAAGAGGGGGAAGAAGAAATAAAGGTCGTCATATCGGGCGATTATTCCGACGATGTGGGCACCCGTGTCGTGAAAATCGAGGACGGTGTGGAGGAGATCGGCGAAAACGCTTTCCGAGAATTTGAGAATCTTGAGGAGCTTTACGTCCCGTCAAGCGTTAAGAGGATTTCCGCCGCCGCCTTTGCGGGCTGTAAAAATCTTAGACGCGTCATCCTTAGCGCAGGACTTTCCGAGATCGGTGACGAGGCGTTTTCATCCTGCCCGTCGCTCACCGAGATCACGGTTCCCGACACTTGCCTTCGCATAGGAGAGGGAGCCTTTGAGGCTTGCGCCTCGCTCGGATACGTCAAGCTCTCCGAAAATATACAGATGATAGGCGCCTCGGCATTTGCTTTTTGCTTCAATCTTCGTGAGATATACGTTCCCGATTCGTGCGTTTTAATAGAGTTTTGTGCTTTTTCGTCCTGCTTCTCTCTTGAGCGCGCAAGGCTTTCCGAAGGAATGCGCCTCGTTGACGAATCGCTCTTCGAGGGCTGCCGCTCGCTCGTCGAGGTGGAGCTCCCGTCGGGGCTTATAAAGCTCGGAAGACGCGCGTTCAAGGACTGTACCTCGCTCGCTTCGGTGATATTGCCCGAGACCCTTGTATCTATCGGCTTTGACGCATTTTCGGGCTGCTCGTCTTTAGTGCGCATCTCGCTTCCGAAGGAGCTTTCGGAAATCGAGGATAACGAGATATTCGGCGCGTGCGACAAGCTTCGCGAAATATCCTTCGGCGGCTCGGAGGAGCGCTGGAGGCTCATGACGCGCGGTGCGGGCGTCAGAGTTCAAAGGAGTGACCTTTCCGTCTATACTCCGAAAATACTTTTCTTGGATATTAAATAATGAAATATAAATGTTTGGTTCTCGATCACGACGACACGGTCGTCAACAGCACCGCTACGATACATTACCCGTGCTTCATCGAATTTCTCGGAATATACTATCCCGAGCTTGTGAAGAATTATACTCTTGAGAGCTATTTCGTGAAGAACTTTCATCCGGGCGTTTCCTCGCTCTTTCTTGATGAGATAGGAATGACGGAGGAGGAATTCGTCGCCGAGCAGAAATATTGGGAGAATTACGTGAAGGGACACGTGCCGTCAGCTTACGAGGGAATTGGCGATATAATACGTGATTTTCGCAACACGGGTGGCATCATCGCCGTTGATTCACACTCTATGACCGCGTATATCGAGCGCGATTTTAAGCAAAATTCCTTGCCGAGCCCCGACGTTATTTACGGCTGGGACATACCTAAGGAAAAACGCAAGCCTGCGCCCGATACGCTCTTTGACCTCATGGAGCGCTATTCTCTCTCCCCTCGCGAGGTGCTCGTCGTTGACGATTTAAAGCCGGGGTACGATATGGCTCGCGCGGCCGGGGTCGATTTTGCCGCGGCGGGTTGGGCTTACGACGTTGAAGAGATCAGAGCCTTTATGAAGAAAAACTGCGATTTTTATTTGGAAAGCGTGTCCGACTTGCGCGCGCTTTTGTTCGAAGCTTGATTAAAAAGGAGATCTTGTATGGAAAAGGCTTTTGTAATAGGTCCGGGAAGATGGGGGACGTTTATAGCTAAATATTTATGCGACGTCGGTCTTGACGTAACTCTTTACGGGCGAGATGGGTCTTCGGCAATGAAGCAACTCATCTCCGAGAGGAAAAATGAGCTTATGCCTCTTCCCGAGTCGCTGAAGCTCACTACCGAGCTTTCAGATATGCGCGATGCCGAAATCGTCGTGATCTCCATAGGAGCTCAGAATCTCTCCGACCTTATGGAAGAGGTGAAGACCTTTGCCCCGAAAGATAAGACCTTCGTGCTTTGTATGAAAGGGATAGAAATAAAAACGGGAAAGCGCCTTTCCGAGATCGCCGAGGAGCATCTTGACCCGTCGAACAAGGTAGCCGTCTGGCTCGGTCCCGGTCACGTTGAGGAATTTTGCGCGGGCAGACCCAACTGTATGGTAATTGACAGTAGCGATAACGAAACCAAGCTTCGGCTCGTTGAGCTCTTTTCAAGCAATCTTATCAGATTTTATTACGGAAACGACCTTATCGGCAACGAGATAGGCGCCGCGGCTAAAAACGTCGTCGGAATCGCTGCAGGCGTGCTTGACGGACTCGGACTCTCTTCCTTGAAGGGGGCTTTGATGTCACGCGGCACCAGAGAGATCTCGCGCCTTATCGAAAGCCTTGGCGGAAATCCCGTTTCAGTTTACGGTCTTTGCCATCTTGGGGATTACGAGGCGACCGTTTTCTCGCCTTACAGCCACAACCGCAGATTTGGCGAGGCGTTCGTCAAGGGAGAGAAGTTTGATAAGCTCGCGGAAGGCTATTATACCGTTCTCGCACTTCTTAAAATAGGCGGTAAATATAACGTAGATCTCCCTATTTGCCGAGCTGTGTACGACGTAGTTTACGGAAAGTGCAACGCAAAAGAGGCAATAGGCGCGCTGTTCGACAGAAGCTTGAAATACGAATTTGCTTAAATTTCAGAATAAAAAATGCGGCAAGCCGTACCCCGTGTTAAATTTCAGGGTGGCGACTTGCCGTACTTTTTTGTTTTATGAGAAATATTCGTCCCAATAAGAGGAGCTTTTTCTACGCTCCGTTTCCTGTCTTTCGTGTCTCTCGGCGTAAGTAACGAAGGTCGATGCCGTAAAGATCATATGATCGTAGACCATATCGCCCGTAAATGCCGCAAGCACCTTGTTTTTCTCGGGTGTAACGTAGGTGACGTCGTGCGGTGCGGGGTTAAAAATCAACACGGGTACCGCCTTCTTACCGTTAAGCGCGCCTTCATCCGTTACTTTCAGCTTGGGAAGCAGTCTCACTTTTCCAACCTTTGGAGAATAGTATTGAGGCTGAACGCGCACGAATCTTCCGCGTCTGAGTCCCGCGCGCCCCATAGCTAAGATCTTGACGCCGCCCGAGGTGCGCCGCCCCTTTGTCGTAACTGTAAACTCAGGGTTTGCAAAATGCACTCTTCTGGTCTTCGATTTCGCGCCGATCAAGCGAATGAGATAAACTCTGTCGGTCATTTCAACGCTTATCTCCGGCTTATCGGAGAATTTTATTAAGGATAAAAAGGGCAGGCTGTGGTATTTGATTTTCGCTCCCGTAATCTTTTTCAATTCTCGGAGCTTCAGCATAAGGAATACGCGCTTTGTTATCGAGCGTACCGCGCCGAAGAGAAGGACGGTCAGCAAAACGATAAAGATGAAAAATAAGATCTCGCTCATATTATGCCCTCCGTCAGTTATACGTCAGCCAAGCGGCACGCCACTTTTTCAGTCCGAAAAGCCCCGCGAGAAGCTTGAATGCGTATGACACGGCAAAGACGAAAAGCGCCGCCGCGGCGAATCCCCACTTCTCGTAGAAGATGCCTATATGAAAGCTTTTGAACGATCCGACCAAATTTGAGAATTTGCTGACCTCTGAGAATTCGGCAAGTTGCGCGGGAATTATCAGAGCCGAAATTAACACCGTCGCAATAAGGGAGGCTACGAGGTCGGGCAAGGCGTAGCGTTTATAATACATCGGAATGACTTCGTTTATACGGTAGAAGCCCTCGGTTTTTTGTATTATATACTCATCGCGCCCGTTGTCGTGCCTCGTAACGAGGATAGCCGCGAGGGCTATTGACAAGACGGATGCCAGCATCTTTTCGACAAGAGATGCGAAAAAATACTTATCCGAGTTAAGCACGGGACTGTAATCCTTGAATAGCGTCGGAAACCAATCTATCAGCGCCTCGTAGAACCAGTGACAGACGATGCTTGCGACTATGAATATTGCATATCCTGCCAAGAGCGTCCCTAAGCCGTAGAGCAGAGCGTGAAAATAACGTTTCACAAAGACTCCTCCTTATTTCTTTTTCAAATATATTGTATAATATCTGTGAATATTTGTCAATAATAATTTTTTTATCTTCTTCGTATTATAGCCGAGGGCGAGCGTCCCATAATCTTCTTGTACGTTCTTGAAAAATAAGAAAGGCTCTCAAACCCGCTCTCAAACGCCGCCTCCGAGACCGACTTTCCGTGAAGGATAAGCCCCTCGGCGTTTTTGCATTTCAGCACGTTCAGGTAGCTGAAGACCGTGCTTCCCGTATATCGCTTGAACTCGCGCGATAAGTGGTATTTCGTTATTCCGCAAAGAGCCGCCAGCTCGTCAAGACTCATCTCCTCCTTGCTGTGAGCGTTAAGGTGCTTTATGACGGTCTTGACGTATTCCTCCGAGCTCCTCCGCTCCTTTCCTATCTCGCAAAAAACGGCGGAATGTCTTTCCGTAAGCTTTATGAGAAGCTCAAGCACGGCGCACCGTGCCCTTGCACCGCCAAGAGAAGTGGGCGCATCCGTGTATGACTTCACGGTGCTTGCCGTGCTCTTCATTATCCGCGCGATTTCGTCGTCAAAAAAGCATCGTTCAAACACAAGGGCCGATGTGTCAATGCCGTTTTCCTTGCAGAAGTCGGAGTCTATTATAAATCCGAGAATGTCGTATCCGTCGCCGCAAAGTCGGTGGAGTGCACCCGAATTGACGGCTATTATGCTCCCGTCGCTCACGTCGAGGTATTCGCTGCCGTAAAGGACGCGGCCGTCACCGCCATTTATGAGGAGCACCTCGATGTTTTCGTGCCAATTGCAGATGCCGCGGTCACCGTCTATCGTTCCTATAAGAAGCTTGAACGGACAAAGTTTGTCTTTTTTTATAGTTAAGTGAGTTTCATACGTTATATCCATAAAAGTTCCTCGGAATATCAATATACTTCAAAAAAATATCAATATTTTGCTTGTGCTTTTGCTAAAAATATTATACAATAAGTACAAGGTAAAGTCAATACCTGAAAAATGTTAAGGAGGAAAATAAAATGAAAATTCTTTGTGTAGGCGCACACCAGGACGATAACGAATTCAGAGTAGGCGGTATCACTCAAAAATGGGTAAAGGCAGGTTATGAGGTCCGCTTTCTTTCTATGTGTAACGGCGACGGCGGTCATCATATAATGACGCCGGAGGAAACCACGAAAAGACGCGCGGGCGAATCGGCTAAGGTCGCAGAGTATCTCGGCATTCGGTACGACGTTTGGAGCGACGTTCACGACTGCACCCTTATGGCGGACCTTGAAACGCGGGAAAGACTTATCAGGTACATAAGAGAGTTTAATCCCGATCTCATCGTTGCTCACAGACCGAACGATTATCACGCAGACCACAGAGCATCGGCTCAGCTCGTTCAGGACGCGTCGTATATACTCACGGTTCCGCACACCTGTCCCGACGTTCCCGCAATGAGATATATGCCCGTTATCGTATATAACGAGGACACTTTCAGGTATCCGCCCTTCGAGCCGACGTTCATCGTCGAGCTTACGGAGGAAGAGATGGAAAGAAAGCTTGATATTGCAGACTTCAACGTAAGTCAGGTGTACGAGTGGCTTCCCTATACTTACGGAGAGACCGTTCCCGAAGGAAAGGAAGAAAGACGCGAATTTCTGCGCGGAATAAAGATAACCGATAAGACCACGGACGAAGAGATACTCGCCACCAAGAGCGGCTACGAGGCGAGATTTGCAAAAACCGCATCGCGTCACAGACAGGCGCTTATCGAAAGATACGGCGAGGAAAAGGGAAAGAAGATCCGCTACGCTGAGGCGTTTATGCTCTCAGAGTACGGAAAGCAGCCCGACGAAGAGCTTGTAAATAAACTGTTTTACCTTTAATTGCTGAGGTGCGTTATGAAGCAGATCAAGGAAATAAAATTTGAGGAGCTTTCGACAGATCAAAAGCTCGGAATGTCTACGATAGCGTTTTGCTGGGACGACGTGTACTGTGACGTCGACTACGTAGAGCAGCTTATTAAAAATCACTCCCTTGGCGGCGTATGGATAACTCCGAGAGACGGCGCCAATAAGCATATTATGAAGCGGTTAAAAGAGGCAGCCGACTATCCGCTCCTCTTCTTCACCGATGCGGAAAACGGTTGGGGTGAGTATAAGATAGGACGTCAGAACGCTGTCGGAATGACGGGCTCGGAGGATGCGGCTTACGTATTCGGAAAGCTCACGGCGCTCGGGGCAAGACGCGATGGGTACAACGTGGTATGCAATCCCGTCCTCGATATGGTAAACGGCAGAAGCCTTTGCGGCGGCAACATCCGTTCCCTCGGCGGGGATAAGGAAAAGGTTGCGGCGCTGGCGGCGGCAGAGGCAAGAGCAATGCACGATGCCGGCGTTCTCACCGTTGCAAAGCACTATCCCGGCTCGTCCGTGAGCGGAAATACCATTGATTCGCATATGGCGGAAACGACCGCGCCCGAAACGGAAGAGCAGCTTCTTGATTACAATCTTTACCCTTACCTTGAGCTTATCAAGGAAGGACTTATTGACGGCGTTATGCTAAAGCATTCCCGTTTCCCGAGCGTCGATCCCGACTATCCCGTCAGCCTTTCGTCAAAGTTTATGCACCTTATACGCGACCGCGGCTTTGACGGCTTTGCTATGACGGACGCGCTTAATATGATGGGCGTTGTCGCAAAGTTCGGAAGGAAGAACAGCGTCGGTCTTGCGGTAGGAAACGCAGGAGCGCTCTCGCTTCCTTTCTGTGATAAGACGGAGCGCGTTATGGGCTGGCTCCGTGAGTGTTACGCCGAGGGAATGATCCCCGACGACACGCTCGATGCGCTCGTAAAGGACGTCCTTGCCGCTCAGCATAAGGTAGCCGTTATGGAGCCTAAATTCACCGAGATCACCGAGGAGGATAAAAAGCTCTTCGAGTGTATAAACAAGGATTCCGTCTTTGCAAAATGCGATGACGGCGTTCCCGTCGCACTTGACCGCGAGGCGGAGCATTTCTTCGCTATTCTTACGGAAACGGAGCTCGGCGCTGCGGAAAACGACAAGGTCCTCGTTGACACGATGAAGACCGCGTGGTACAATCCCTTTAAAATTGCCGAGAGATTAAAGGAGCTCTTCCCAAATTCAAAGAGCACGTTTATCTCCGAGTACCCCACGCCGAACAGAGTTTCGAAATTCCTCTCCGAGTCCCTTGACCACGGTGACGTCGTGTTCATCACTTTCCTTAACAGCGCTTGCTACGCGGGCAAGGAATGCTTGACGCCGCGCATCGTTTCTATGGTCGAGGCGATGCAGGTCTCCGAGCGTATCTCAACTCTCGTCCATTTCGGAAACCCCTACGTCGCCGAGGACTTTCCGCACACCTCGCGTGTCATAATCGGCACTGCGTCTTCGATGGGTGTCGATGCGGGTCTTGACGTTCTCGCGGGCGAGTACCCCGCAAATGGCGTGCTCACGTATGACGTGAAGCTAAAATAAAAGGGAAAAAATATTTTTTACCCTTTCCTTTTTTGAAATTATATGGTATAATGAATCATTAAAAACGGAGGAAAAATTATGAGCGCAAAAAAAGAAATCAAGGAACTTAAATTCGAAGAACTTACGACAGAGCAGAAAATCGGAATGACTATGACGGCGGTCTGCAACCGTCCGAAGGATACGGACGTGGATTTTATCGAAAAGCTCATAAAAGAGCACTCGCTCGGCGCTCTGTGGATCACACCCGGCGCTGATACCGATGCGACTCTTAAAAGGCTCAAGAATGCCGCGGATTACCCTCTTCTCATTATTTGCGATGCGGAAAGCGGAATGGCGCCTCATCTTATCGGCAAGCATAATTCGGTAGGAATGACGGATTCCGAAGAGCTTGCTTATATGTTCGGAAAGGTCACGGCTATTACCGCTCGTAAAAGAGGCTACAACGTCGTTTGCGACCCCGTTATTGATATGACGAACGGCAACGCTACCTGCAACGGTACGGCGCGCTCTCTCGGCGGCGATAAGTACAAGGTGGCAAAGCTCGCCTCGGCTATCGCAAGAGGAATGCACGACGGAGGCGTTCTCACCGTTGCAAAGCACTATCCGGGCAGCTCTCCCGAGGTCGACAGGACCGTTGACTCTCATATGGCGGAAACCACCTCGCCCGACACTGTGGAAACTCTCCTTGAATATAACCTTTACCCGTATATGGAGCTTGACAGACAGGGGCTTCTTGACGGCGTTATGCTCCGCCACGGACGTTACCCCAACATAGATCCCGACTATCCTGCAAGCCTTTCAAAGGAGCTTATAAAGATATTCAGAGATCAGGGCTTTGAGGGCTTTGCTATCACCGACGCTCTTGCAATGATGGGCGTTGTCGCGAAGTTCGGATTAAAGGGCGGCGTAGGTCTTTCGGTCGCGAATGCCACGGACCTTGCTCTTCCTTGGACGAAGGATAACGAGGATGCGCTTTCTTGGATAAAGGAGTATTACGAAAACGGAACGATCACTCCCGAGAAGCTTGACGCCTCCGTAAAGCGCGTTCTCGCAGCACAGCATAAGGTATATGCTATGCTGCCGAAGTTTGACGACGTTACGGAAGAGGATATCGCCACCTTCAACCGCATAAACACGGATTACATCTATGCAAAGATCGACGAGGGGCTGCCGACAGGACTTGACAGGGACGGAAAGTATTATTTCGTTGTTTTAAAGGAAACTCACGCGGCCGTGGATGAGTCAAAGCCCGACGTTGACACCTTCAGAGTCCCTTGGTATCATCCGAACAAAATCACCGAAAGGCTAAAAGAGCTCTTCCCGAACAGCATAGTCGACTCTATTCCCGATTACCCACACTCAGGACAGGTATGGAAGCTGCTTGAGAATTCCTACGGCTACGAAACGGTGTTCGTCACCTTCTATATGGGTGGCGCTTACTGCGGTGAGGAGAGATTCACGCCCCCGCTTATCTCTCTTGTAAACGCGATGCAGGTCACAAACAGGATCTCCACCGTTCTTCACTTCGGCAACCCCTTCGTGCTTGAAGATTTCTCGCACGTCTCGCGCGTTATAATTGGCACGGGTGCGGAGCTTGGTGTTGAAGCGGGACTTAACGTCCTCGCAGGTAAAGCCCCCGCAAATGGCGTGCTCACTTACGACGTGAAGCTTAAGTGATAGTCTTTGAGATAGGAAGCGCATACAGCAATTTTTGCGAATAAAAAGCAAATAAAAGAGCAGAGAAGAGGCAAAAAAACGCTTTTTCTCTGCTTTTTGCATACTAACGAAAAAAACAAAAGGTGCGTACCCGTGTTAAGAAAACGCACCTTTTTTCATTAAATTTTATAGCGCAATGTAAATAAAAGTTTGCTTTTTGCAGAACGGCGGCGCATCAGACGTCGTTTCTCGCAATATCCTCAAGGCTCTCGCGCCTGACGGCAACGTAGTCGTTCCCCCCCTTGTCTATCATAACGACGGGCAGCCTTCCGACTCTGTTGTAATTTGACGACATAGAATAGTTGTAAGCGCCCGTCGTAAAGACGGCGAGAATATCTCCGCGCTTGATTCCCGAAGGCAGCATAACGCCCTCGGCAAGTATATCGCCCGATTCGCAGCATCTGCCGACAACGGAGCATTTGAAATCGCACTCGTCGTTCATTCTTTTTGCAAGCGCCACGGTGTACTTCGAGCCGTAAAGCGCAAATCTCGGGTTGTCCGTCATTCCGCCGTCGACCGAAACGTAGTTCTTATAACCGGGTATTTTCTTTACCGTTCCGACGGTGTAGAGCGTCATACACGCATCGGCAACGATGCTTCTGCCGGGCTCAAATCTCATCTTCGGAAGCGTGATGCCGAGCTTTTCGGAAAGCGCTTTTACTCTCTCGGAAATCTGTCCTATAACTTCACTCACGTCAAGCGTAGGGTCAGCGTCCGTGTATCTTACTCCAAAGCCGCCGCCAAGGTCGAGCTCACGGCACTCAAAGCCGTACTCGTCCTTAACGTCGCGTATGAAGCGGAGCATTATGTCAGCCGCTTTCAAGAAAACGTCCGCGTCAAACACCTGCGAGCCGACGTGGCAGTGGAATCCCGCAAGCTCTACGCCCGTCATAGCGAGCGCCTCGCCCGTGATTTTCATTGCCTGACCCGTTTCAATTGCCGAGCCGAATTTTGAATCGACGTTACCCGTTGCCACGGCCGCATAGGTGTGCGGATCGATTCCTGGGGTAAGACGCAGGAGCACCCTTTGCTTCTTGCCTTTTTCAAGCGCCGCCGCGTTTATGACCTCAAGCTCTTCTACGTTGTCAACGACGAAGCACCCGACGCCCTCTTCGATAGCGTAAGCAATGTCGGCGTCCGTTTTGTTGTTCGAGTGGAAGTACGCGCGCTCAAGCGGAAATCCCGCAAGTTTCGCCGTGTATATCTCACCCGAGGAAACGACGTCCGTGCCGAAGCCCTCCTCGGCGATTATTTCGTATATTCTTTTGAATGACGCTGCCTTTGACGCATAGAGGGGAAGGGCGTCCGCACCGAAGTGCTCGCGGAGCGCCGTCTTATATCTTCGACAGTTTTCTCTGACTCTTTCCTCGTCGAAAACGAAGACGGGAGAGCCGTATTTCTCTATAATTTCCACAGCCTCGCGCCCTGCAAAGAGCAGAGTGCCGTTTTTCGAAATTCTTATGTTTTCACACAGGTTTTCCGCTGATGAAACGTTGTTTTTTACCATTTTGTCAAAAAAGTCTTTCGTTTAAATTTTGATCATATCGGGCATTGAGTAGATGCCTGCGTCCTTGCCCACGATGAACTCAGCCGCCGCCAAAGCCCCCTCTGCAAAGAGCGCTCTCGTGTGCGCCTCGTGCTTGAGAGTTATCGTCTGCGAATCCGTGCCTACTATGACCTCGTGCTCACCGACGATGTTGCCGAGTCTTATCGCGTGAATGCCGATCTCCTCTTTGGTGCGCTTCGCTTGACCGCTTCTGCCGTAGGTGAAGAACGCGTCGTCCCTGACGGTCTTTATCGCGTTAGCTATCGCGAGAGCGGTGCCGCTCGGCGCGTCAAGCTTTCTGTCGTGGTGCTTTTCTATTATTTCGATCTCCGCGTCGGGCATAGTCCTTGCCGTTATCTTTGCGAGCTCTATGAGAAGCGCTACGCCGAGTGACATATTTGCCGCGTGGAAAATAGCGATCTTTTCACTCGCGAGGCGCACAGCCTCAAGCTCGTCCTCCGTGTGCCCCGTTGTCGCGAGGACGACGGGCGTTTTCGTTTTTACAGCGTAATCGAGAAGTCCCTTGGTTGCCGAATGATGTGAAAAGTCTATTATGCAATCCGCCCTCTCGGTAAGCTCGTCGAAGCTTCCGACACATCTTGCCCCGTCAAACGAGCCGTAGGGGTCGACACCGGCAAGCACTTCCGAGCCGCGCACACCGAAAAGCGCGAGCTTTGCGACCTCGGCACCCATTCTGCCGCCGATTCCGTGAATTATGATCTTCATTTATTATACCTTCAAGCCTTCCTTGCGCATAAGCGCGAGAAGCTTCTCTCTGTTTGCATCTTCCATTGAAGTGAGGGGAAGTCTTAAATAATCCTCGCAGAAGCCCATTGCCGCCATTGCCGCCTTTACGGGAATGGGGTTTACCTCCGAGAAGAGCGCGCTGATGAGCGGTATGTAGTCGAGCTGCATCTTTGCAGCGCCCGCAATATCACCTGCAAAGAACTTGTCGCACATCTCGGCTGTTTTCTTAGGAAGTACGTTCGAAAGAACGGAGATAACGCCCTTGCCGCCGAGCGCCATAATAGGGATTATCTGATCGTCGTTGCCCGAGTAAACGTCCATTCTGTCACCGACGAGGTGGAGAAGCTCCGCGATCTGCGAGAGATTTCCGCTCGCCTCCTTCATACCTACTATCATCGGGTGATCCGCGAGTGTCGCCGCCGTCGCGGGCAAGATGTTGCAGCCCGTTCTTGAGGGGACGTTATAAAGAATGATGGGCTTCGTGCAGTTGTCCGCGATCTTCGTGAACGACGCGATAAGGCCCTTCTGCGTTGCCTTGTTATAGTAAGGAGAAACGACGAGCATAGCGTCAGCGCCCGCCTCGCACGCGTGTTTTGTAAGCTCAACGGCGTAGTCCGTGTCGTTTGAGCCCGTTCCCGCGATAACGGGAACTCTGCCTGCCACGCGCTTTACGGTGTAGCTGATGACCTCTCTGTGCTCCTCGTCCGTCAGGGTAGAGCCCTCTCCCGTCGTGCCTGCGGCAACGATGGCGTTGACGCCCTCGGCTATCTGCCAATCTATGAGCTTGCCGTAGCTCTCGTAATCCACTCCGTCCTTTGTAAGAGGGGTGACTATCGCCGTCGCGACACCCTTGAATACCGTGTTTTTCATTGTGTTTTTCTCCCGTTCGTTTATTTTCCCGATCCTTATAGAGAAGAGGATAACAAAAAAGCAGCCCCCAAATGAGGCCACCGTTTGCACGTCCGCTGATTTTTCCGTAAAATAAGGATAAAAGCGTGTGAAAGATAGCCCTCCGCAAAAATGCGACAACAGTACAGATCTTATTCCACACTGCCAGAACGGCTCCCCGTCAAAAAGAAAGTCGCCTTCGGCGCCTGCCCCTCCCCGCGGTCTTTTGACAACCGTTACTTTCGGGTTTTATGACAAAACGCACCTCTATCATATCGAGTTTAATATATTATATAGCAAATTTCAGCGCTTGTCAATACCTTTGTTTAAATTCCGACGAATTTTTGAGAAAAACAAAGCGCAATCCTGACGTTTTTGAGAAAAAACGAAAAATGACAGAAACGATCATCTCGGGAAGCGAGGGGATAAAGTGTTAAAGGAATGAGACAAAATGTCACTTTGACAGAGGACAAAATGTCTCGTACGGCGAGCCAAATTGGCGCGAAGTGGGAGACATTTTGTCCACCAACAATAAAGATATAATAAATACTACACCTCCTCCAACACCAAAAAAGAACGCGCGAGGGCGGGCGCGCGCACGCGAGCGAGAAAAATCTTTTACAAAATCCCCCAAAAGCCTTGATTTATTTTTTCAAATATGGTATCATTATTTTGTACGTTAAATTTGTAAAGGGTGGCATTGATATGATACGCATAATGACGGCGAACATCTGGGGCGGTTATTTCGGCAATCCCGTAGAGGAGCGTGCTAATTATCTTATCAAAACCGTAGGAGAGTATTCTCCCGACGTAATAGGCTTCCAAGAGGTCACGCGTGCGTGGAATGACAGCTCGGCGTTTAAAAAGCTACTTGCGGAATACGACACCGTTGGTGCCGAGCAGAGCTATGCGGGAAACCACGTTCCTCTTATGGTGAAGAAGAAATACAGAATACTTGAAAAAGGCTTCAAGCGTTTTGCTGACACGCCCGACGGTTCGAAGGCGATAAGCTTTGCAGTGCTCAGGGACGGGGACGGCAATGTATTTGCGGTATGCAACACGCACTTCTGGTGGATGTCGGGATTTGAGTCCGATGAGGTAAAGCAAAATCAGCACAAATGGCTTGGCGACATTGCTTATTTTACAAATGAAGAGCATGAAAACGTAAGAGCGAGCAACGCGCGTGCACTCGTTTCGGTTATGAAGAGATTGCACGAGGAATATTCCTGTCCCGTTTTTGCTTTTGGAGATATGAACTGCACGACAAGAAGCAGAGTTTTCACCGACGTTTATAAAAACAGCGGTGTTGTGCATCTTTTCAGCGCCGCGGACGAAAAGGACGATATTTGTACTCTTCACGCAGACCCCGTTTCAGACGGAAAGGGTGGATGGCACGGCAATCCTCCGACAAAAACGCAAATCGACTCTATCGACCATATAGTTGCCCTTGGTGGCGGATTCCGTGCGCTTCGGTACAGAATAGTCACGGATAAATCGGCACTTGACACGTCGGATCATTCTCCCGTGTATGCTGATATTGAAATTTGAAATGAATTTAAAATAAAAATAAAAGTAAAGGAGTGATCGTTATTTTAAACTTAAAGCTGATCAACGCCGAGGGCGAGGTCAAGTTCAAGGCTTACGGTGCGGAAATAGACGAGCGCTTCGATGGCGTTTATGAGGAGGACGACAAGCTTCGAGTTGAGCTTAACGACGGAGAGTTCGTAAGGCTAAAGCTTGACGAAACGCTTGCGGAGTCCATCGTTTACGTTCCCGACGGAGTGTTTGAGTTTGCTATTCCCTTTGGCAGAGAGCTTGCTTGCTGTTATGCGCCGGGCGCTTTTTCGGGCGACAGCCACAGAATCATTGCCGAAGAGCCGACGGAGGCGGAAATATACGGCGAGCGTAAGATCTCGCTGAACTCGCACGACAGACACAACGTGCCGAAGTATTTCCCGCACGCTGCCGCGAACTTCGTTACGAGAGAGGATCCGTGCTTCTTTGAGCGTAACGCCATTGACGGAATTACGGATAACCTTGGTCACGGCAGCTACCCCTTCCACTCTTGGGGCGGCGGTCTTCGCGAGGATCTTGAATACGAGATCCACTTCGGATGCGAGGTCGAGGCGTCAAAGGTCGTGCTCTATTTAAGAGCCGATTTCCCGCACGACACGTATTGGAAGGAGTGTGACGTTGAGTTCTCGGACGGCGAGAAGGTCCACGCAGAGCTCAAGGGCGTCGCAGAGGGGCAGACTATTGAATTTGCGCCTAAAAAGACTGAATTCGTGAAGCTTACGGGCTTCAAGCAACAGAGGCTCGAGGACGGTTCTTTGTCCTTCGCGGCACTCTCGCAAATGGAAGTTTACGGAACTTATATTAAAAAGGAGAATGAAGGAATGGAAGTAAGAGACGCGGCAAACGCAAAAGACGTGAGATATTATACCACGGACAGACTCAGAGAGGAGTTCCACATTGCGAACCTCTTCACTAAGGATAACATCAGAATGGTTTACAGCCATATCGACAGAATCATAGTTATAGGAATGATGCCCATTAAGCTTGAGCTCAAGCTTGAGGCAGGCAAGGAGCTTGCTGCGGAGTACTTCCTTGAGCGCCGTGAGCTCGGCTGTATCAACATCGGCGGCCCCGGCGTTATCACCGTGGACGGTGAGGTTTACGAGATGAACCCCCGCGACGGTATCTACATAGGAAGAGGACACAAGGACCTTAAGTTCAAGAGCACGGATGAAACGAACCCTGCGAAGTTCTATATGACCTCTTGCCCCGCGCACACCGAGTATCCTACGGTCAAGATCGACATCACCAAGGCAAGAAAGGTGCCCTGCGGCTCCGTTGAGGACTGCAACAAGAGAGTTATCAATCAGTACATACACCCCGAGGTAATGAAGTCCTGCCAGCTCGCTATGGGTCTTACGCAGCTTGAAGTCGGCTCTAACTGGAACACTATGCCGAGCCACACCCACGACAGACGTATGGAGGTCTACCTCTACCTTGATATGGGTCCTAACGACGCGGTATTCCATATGATGGGCGAGCCCAAGGAAACACGTCACATCGTAATGCACAACGAGGAGGCTGTAATTTCTCCCTCTTGGTCCATCCACTCGGGTGTCGGAACGAAGAATTATTCCTTCATCTGGGCTATGTGCGGCGAGAACCAGGAATTCACCGATATGGACCACATCGAAACCAAAGAGCTTAGATAATTAAATTAAAAATATAAAGGAGAACACAAAATGTCTTACACACAGAATTTCAGCCTTGAGGGCAAGGTAGCTCTCGTTACGGGCGCATCCTACGGTATCGGATACGCTATCGCAAAGGCACTTAACGCAGCAGGCGCGAAGATCGTTTTCAACGACATCAAGCAGGAGTTCGTTGACAGAGGTCTTGCGTCATATAAGGAAGACGGGATCGACGCTGTCGGCTACGTTTGCGACGTTACCGATGAGGACGCCGTTATGGATATGGTCGCAAAGATCGAAAAGGAAGTCGGCTCGGTCGATATCCTCGTAAACAACGCGGGCATTATCAAGAGAATCCCTATGCACGAGATGGCGGCATCCGAGTTCAGAGCCGTTATCGACGTTGACCTTAACGCTCCCTTCATCGTTTCCAAGGCGGTTCTTCCCTCTATGATGAAGAAGAGATCGGGTAAGATCATCAATATCTGCTCTATGATGAGTGAGTTCGGCCGTGAGACCGTTTCCGCTTACGCATCCGCAAAGGGCGGTCTTAAGATGCTCACAAGAAACATCGCGTCCGAGTACGGCGCATACAACATTCAGTGCAACGGCATCGGCCCCGGTTACATCGCAACTCCCCAGACCGCACCTCTTCGTGAGAAGCAGGCTGACGGCTCCAAGCATCCCTTCGACCAGTTTATCACCGACACCAAGACTCCCGCAGGCAGATGGGGTGATCCCGAGGACCTCGGCGGCACCGCCGTATTCCTTGCATCGAAGGCATCCGATTTCGTAAACGGTCAGGTCATCTACGTTGACGGCGGTATTCAGGCATACTTCGGCAAGTTCCCCGGCTGATTCTGCTAACGATAAAAAATACGGAGATAAATAAATGAAAAGCTACAAAACTTTACTTGAGGAAAACCGCGCTTGGGCGGAAGAAACCTTTAAAAAGATCGACGCGAAGATGTCCGAGATGACTATCCGCTCCCGCGACAAGATTCCCGACGGTGTGACCGAGGACGGATTCCATAAGGAAAAGTCCATCACTTGGTGGACCAACGGCTTCTGGGGCGGTCTTAACTGGCTTCTTTACAACTACACGAAGAATGAGAACTATATGCTCACGGCTAAGTCAAGCGAAAAGAAGATGGACGAAGCTCTTGCACAGTACGAGAAGCTTCACCACGACGTTGGCTTTATGTGGCACATCCTCTCGGGCGCTTCCTATCAGCTCACGGGCGATAAGGACTCAAGAACGAGGAACCTCTTCGCGGCATCCACGCTTATGTCAAGATTCGTTCTCGACGGCGGCTACATAGTTGCGTGGAACGGCAAGAGCCAGCAGAACTGGACCATCATCGACTGCCTTATGAACCTTCCTCTTCTTTACTGGGCGTCGAAGGAGCTCGGCGACGACAGATTCAAGAGAGTTGCTATGGCTCACGCGGATATGGCTATTATGGATCACCTTCGCGAGGACGGCTCCGTCGTTCACATCGCAGAGCACGACAGAGAAACGGGCGAGGTAGTTCAGACCTTTGGCGGTCAGGGCTCTGCTGTCGGCTCGTCCTGGTCACGCGGTCAGGCTTGGGCGCTTTACGGCTTCGTAATTTCCTACATCCACACGGGTGAGGAAAGATACCTTAACGCCGCAAAGCAGGTCGCAAACTACTTTATTGCAAACTGCTGTGACGATTGGCTTCCGAGAGTTGACTTCCGTGCACCCGAGGAGCCCGTAATGTACGATACCACCGCGGGCGCTTGCGCGGCTTGCGGACTTATCGAGCTTGCGAAGATACTCCCCGAAAACGAGGGCGGAATGTATATGAACGGTGCTGTTAATATGCTTCGCGCTATGGAAGAGAAGTGCTGTAACTTCGATCCTTCGAACGACCATATGCTTGACTACGGAACCGTAAGATTCCCCGTTGACGGAGATATGAAGAAGGCTGAGGTCCACATCTCCATCATCTACGGCGATTATTTCTTCACCGAGGCTATACTCAAGCTCCTCGGAAGCGAGTTCTTCCCTTGGTGAAACAGTGCTCTCAAAGCTTAGTTTTACAAATTAAACAATTTTGATTGATGAGGATTTTCAATAGTGAAAAGCTATAATACTTTACTTAACGAAAACCGTGCTTGGGCAGAAGAGGTTTTCAAAAAGATCGACAAGAAAATGTCAGAGGTCACCGTCCGTTCCCGCAACAAGATAGTTGACGGTGTGGGAGAGGACGGAATGCACAAGGAGATAAATCCCGGTGCTTGGACCGCGGGCTTCTGGGGCGGTCTTAACTGGCTTCTTTATAACTACACGAAGAATGAGAATTACAGACTTACCGCTGAGGCGAGTGAGAAGAAGATGGACACGGCTCTTTCCAATTACGACGCCCTTCATCACGACGTCGGATTTATGTGGCATCTCGTTTGCGGTGCGTCCTATCAGCTCACGGGCAACAAGGAGTCGAGAACGAGAAATCTCTTCGCGGCGTCCTCTCTCTTCTCCCGTTTCGTAATGGGCGACGAGGTCGGCGGATTTATCCGCGCGTGGAACGGCCCTTCGTGGGACGGTCATCCCGTTGACAACTGGACTATTATCGACTGCCTTATGAACCTCCCCATCCTCTACTTTGCTTCAAGAGAACTTGGTGACGACAGATTCAAGAGAGTCGCTATGGCTCACGCGGATATGGCTATCGACTGCCACCTTCGCGCTGATGGCTCCGTCGTTCACATCGTCGAGCACAACAGAACGAACGCTCACGAGGTTGAGAAGACCTACGGCGGTCAGGGTATTGCCGAGGGCTCTTCCTGGTCCCGCGGTCAGGCTTGGGCGCTTTACGGCTTCGTAATTTCCTACATCCACACGGGAGAGGAAAGATACCTTAACGCCGCAAAGCAGGTCGCAAACTACTTCATCGCAAACTGCTCGGACGATTGGCTTCCGAGAGTTGACTTCCGTGCGCCCGAGGAACCCGTTTACTACGACTCCACGGCAGGCGCTTGCGCGGCTTGCGGACTTATCGAACTTGCAAAGCGTCTTCCCGAGGGCGAGGGCGGAATGTATATGAACGGTGCTATCAATATACTCCGCGCAATGGAAAAGAAGTTCTGCGACTTCGACCCCGCAAACGACCATATGCTCGGCTACGGCACCGTCCGTTATCCCAACAACGAAAGCCAGAAGAAGGGCTTGCACATCTCCATCATCTACGGAGATTACTTCTACACCGAGGCTATACTCAAGCTCCTCGGAAGCGAGTTCTTCACTTGGTAATGCTCGTTTGACTTAAAAAACAATAAAAAGAAGACCCTGTAAGCGTCCTGATGTTTTAAGGAACGCTTGCGGGGTCTTTTTATAAATTGATACGGGAATATTTTACTATCCCGTATTTTTTTGCTCGCGGCGGTAAAAATAAGGAGGAATTACGAAAGGAGCTCGTATGAAAGAAATAAAGCTTATAAACGACGGATGGTTTTTCGTCCGTGACTTTGACGGTGTTCCCGAGGCGATACCCGATGGGGCTGTGCCGACGGAGCTTCCGCACACCTGGAATGCCGAGGACGGCACCGACGGCGGCAACGATTACTTCAGAGGCAAGTGCCTTTATATGCGTCCGCTCTCGCAGGACGAGATAGGACGGGGCGATAAATACTACCTTGAGTTTGGGGGAGTAAATTCCACGGCGGAGGTCTTCGTTGACGGGGTGCGCGTCGCTTCGCACAAAGGTGGCTACTCGACCTTCAGAGCCGATATTACCGAGTATATTAAAAAGGAAAATCTGATAGCCGTCTTGGTGGATAATTCCGACAATGGCGAGGTCTATCCCGCTATGGCGGATTTCACCTTCTACGGCGGAATTTACCGCAACGTTTATCTCATATCCGTGCCAAGCTCGCATTTCGAGCTTGATTGCTACGGCTCCGAGGGAATAAAAATTACGAGCACCGTGAGCGGTGGCAATGCAGAGGTGGATATCGAGGTCTACGTAACGGAGGCGTCGCGCGAGCTTACTCTCAAATATAAGATCACCGATGCGCTCGGAAAATGCGTCTGCGAGTCCGAAACGGACGCAAAAACGAACAGGCAGAGCTTCAAAATAAGCTCTCCGCACCTTTGGCAAGGCGTCGATGAACCGTATCTCTATACCGCTGAGGTGAGCCTCCTTCGCGGTGAGGAATGCCTTGATCTTGTGCGTAGTAGGTTTGGAATACGCACGTTTTCCGTCGATCCCGAGCTCGGTTTTATTTTAAACGGCAAGCCCTATCCTCTGCGCGGCGTCTCGCGCCATCAGGACAGAGAGGGAAGGGGAAACGCCCTTCTTCCTCGCCACCACGAGGACGACGTGCGGCTCATCTCGGAGCTCGGCGCAAACACGGTGCGCCTTGCCCACTATCAGCACGACGGATATTTTTATGACCTTTGCGACGAGCGCGGACTCGTCGTCTGGGCGGAGATACCGTATATCTCAAAGCATTCCGAAAGTGCGAGTGAAAACGCCGCCACCCAGCTAAAGGAGCTGATACTTCAGAATTACAATCATCCGTCCATCTGCTTTTGGGGGCTGTCGAACGAGATAACTATGGGCGGTGCAGACGGGGAGCAAATAACCGAAAGCCACAAAAAGCTGAACGACCTCGCCCACTCCCTCGACCCGACGAGGCTGACGGGCATCGCCGCCGTCAGTATGTGCCCCGAGGATCACCCCTATCTGAAAATCCCCGACGTCGTCGGCTATAATCATTATTTCGGTTGGTACGGCGGCGACGTGTCTATGAACGGTCCGTGGTTCGATAACTTCCACAAGAAGCACCCGAATATCCCCGTTGCCGTCACCGAATACGGCTGTGAAGCGCTCGATTGGCATACCTCCGACCCAAAGCAGGGCGACTACACCGAGGAGTATCAGGCGTATTACCACGAGGAGCTTATAAAACAGCTCTTCTCGCGCTCCTTTATCTTCGCCACTTGGGTCTGGAATATGTTCGACTTCGGCGCCGACGCAAGAGCCGAGGGCGGCGAGCACGGTCAGAATCATAAAGGCCTCGTCACCTTCGACAGACTCTATAAAAAGGACGCCTTCTATGCCTATAAGGCGAATCTCTCGCGCGAGCCCTTCGTCCATATCGCGGGCAAAAGGTATAAGGAAAGAGCCGAAAGCTCCACAAAAGTCACGGTCTATTCCAACCTCTCCGAGGTCGAGCTCTTCGCAAACGGAATCTCCCTCGGCAAAAGGAGCGACCCCTACGGCTTCTTTAAATTCGACGTCCCCCTCTCCGAGTATACCGTCATAAAAGCCACGGCGGGCGACCTTTCCGACACCGCCGTCTTTCTGAAAGCGGAAAAGCCGAACGAAAAATATATCCTAAAGGAAAAGGGCGCAGTCTTGAATTGGTTCGACGTCACCGCCCCCGAGGGCTATTTCTCCTTGAACGACACCATCTCCGATATTATGAGCACCGTAAAGGGCAACCTCTGGTTTGCGGGCTTTTGGTCGAAATTCGCGAAAAAACTCGACACGGGTGTGCCCGTTGACGGCGGAATGATGAAAATGCTCGGCGGCTTTACCGTCCTGCGCTTCGTAAATACCCTCGGTGCTATGGCAGAGCCAATGACCAAGGACGAGCTGCTTGAAATTAACGCCAAGCTCAATAAAATAAAAAAACCGCAATGATAAAATGCGGAATTAGGAATGCAAATTTAGGAATGCGGAATGCGGAATTAGAAATTAAGATAAATCCGTAGGGACCGACGTCCCCGGCGGTCCGTTTCTCCTAAGCCTTCCCCGCTGGAGAAGGTCATATTACACCAAAAGCCGAGCGGATATTTCACCGCTCGGCTCGATTTTGCTTTGTTTCGATTTTTGTTTTGAAATTTATTCACCGTCGTAATCGTAGGTTATCGTATAATTACCTGTGCCATAATTCCAATAAGAGCCCTTTGATATAGCGTTCCATTCATCTTTCGTGCCTCTGTACTTTATGCTCGTAAGACTTCTGCAATATTCGAACGCCCCATCACCAATAGTCGTTACGCTGTCGGGGATTACAACGCTCGTAAGGCTGTCGCAATTATAGAACGCATATTCACCTACAGTCGTTACGCTGTTTCCTATCGTCACGCTCTTAAGGCTGGTGCAACCCGAGAACGCATAATCACCTATAGTCGTTACGCTGTTTCCAATTGTCACGCTCGTAAGGCTTTCGCAATCATAGAACGCAGAAAAACCGATAGTCGTAACGCTGTCGGGGATCACCACGCTTGTAAGGTTTTTACAGCTAAATGCATACGCAGGGATATTTGCAACTCCGTCGGGAATTACAAGATCTTCAACAAGAGTTCCGTTAAGGTAAAGATTCTTTGCATATCTAAGAGGATTTGAATTATACGTTACAAACTCTATACCGCACCAAGCTGCTATATCTGTAATATACACGCTCGTTAGGCTGTCGCAAGAATAGAACGCCTCTTCACCGATAGTAGTTACGCTGTCGGGAATCACAATGCTCGTAAGACTGTCGCAATCATAGAACGCATAATCACCGATAGCAGTTACACCGTCGGGAATCACAAGATCTTTGACAAGAGTTCCGTTAAGGTAAAGATTTTCTGCGTCATCAAGAGGATTTGAATCATAACTTTCAAACTCTATACCGCACCAAGCTGCTATATCTGTAATATACACGCTCGTAAGGCTGGAGCAGCCAAAGAACGCACCATCACCGATAGTCGTTACGTTCTTTCCTATAGTCACGCTCGTAAGGCTTCTGCAAAGATAAAACGCCCCATCACCGATAGTCGTTACGCTGTCGGGGATCACAACGCTCGTAAGGCTATCGCAAAAAGATGTCCAAGAGAATGCAGAAGAATGAATAAATCTCGTGTTTTTATGTATAGTTACGGAAGTTATATTATTACTCTTTGCTTTAACTAACAAAAGATATGGATTATTCTCGTTGCCAAGGTAATATGCATTGTCATATTCATTATACTTAAGGCTGCTGCAATCAAAGAACGCCTTATAACCGACAGTCGTTACCCCATTTCCCAGGATCACCTCTTCAAGAAATCTGCATCCCGAAAAAGCTCCACTTCCGACAGCTCCTCCCGTCACGGTGACGCTTTTCAGACTATGGGGTGTGTAGCTGTTGGCGTCGGAAGCGGTTGAAAAGATATGACCGAAAAGGGTACTTTCGGGCTCTGTTTTTGAAGACCCCACAAAGGGGAGAACTATGCTTTCTATGCTGTCACAGTTCGCAAAAGCACAAGCGCCTATTTGGGTTACGCTATCGGGCACGACCACTCGTGTAAGCTTTTTGCAATTTGAAAAAGCATGAGCGCCGATGAGCGTCAGACTGTCGGGAAGGGTGATGCTTTTAATATTTTCACAATCGACGAAGGCGCGTTCACCTATAACCGTTCCATCTGTAATTATAATGGTTTCAAGAGAGTCGGGAATTATTCTCGCATAAAAGTTCGTTCCTCCGAAAATGTGGGCGAAATGTGCATTTTCAGCTCCGTCCTTTGTTTCTCCGACAAAGGGAATAGTTATGCTTCTGAGATTGGAGCAATTATTGAACGCGCCTATTCCGATATACGTGACGCTTTTAGGAATAATTACACTCGTCAAAGGCGTATATGAATAAAACGCATACGGAGATATTCGTTCGATTCCCTCGGGAAGAATCAACTCTCCCGATATAAGACAACCGTTAAGATAAAGATTTTTAGCGTAAGTAAGAGGATTTTCTCCGTAATATCCGTAAATTCCGAAGCTTATATTGCACCACGCTTTAATATCGGTGATGTATACCGCGTTTAGGTTTTCACACCCATTGAAGGCGTAATTGCCAACGTGAGTTATGCTTTTTGGGAAAGCGAGGCTTTGTATATTGGTACAATGCGAAAATGCGCTCGATTCGATAGAAGATACGCTGTCCGGAATTGCAAAATCTCTATCCGCTTTTGCTCTTGGATAATGTATCAAAACGCTTCCGTCTTTCGTATATAAAACACCGCTTACAGATTTGTATGCCATATTTCCTTCGGAAACGGTGATGCTTGTAAGACTACTGCATCCGGAAAAAGCACCATCTCCAATGCTCGTTAATTCATCGGCGATCGAAACGCTGTTGAGATTTTTGCATTCATAGAATGCTTTTTCCCCTATGGAAGTCACACCGCCTTCAATTATAACGGATGTGATTTTATTTCGATAGCTATACCACGGATATGAAGACCAATCACACATATTGCCCGTGCCCGACACGGCGAGAATATATTTGCTTGATTCATTGAAATCTATGTACAGTGATGCTGTGACGTTATCTTGTGAAGTTGCGGAAATATTCCATTCTCCGACCAAAATGCCGTATATTTCCTTGTTGCACTGCGTGCAGATGTTGTTTACAAGGTTGTGTTCAGTTTTTGACTTTTCTGCATAAGTAGTGTAATAGCAACGCGAGCAAGTAACGTACGCATCCCAACCTATCTCGGTGCAGGTTGGCTCCTTTGCCTCGTGACTCACTTCATCGTGACCGAGTGCAGCCAAAGCTTCGCTTTCGCTCTCACCGCAGGAGCACGTTCTTATCTTCGTGCCCGCTTCGGTGCAGGTCGCGCTCTTCGTCGTTTCCCATTCTCCAAACGTGTGAGTATGGACGGAGGGGTTATCCGCGTTTCCTGAGCCACTATTGGTGTTTTCTATACCATTGCCACTGTTCGCGCCATCGTTTTCGATACTTTCACCGCCGCAAGCGGCAAAGACGCAAAGTGCCGCAATTGCAAGAAGCGTGATAAACAAATTCTTAAAGATGTTCATAGAGTATGTCCTTTCTACGTATCGTCTTGTAATTATGAAATTTCAAATATAACTTAATTTTATCACAACACCCTGCAAAAGTCAAGATTTATGCTAAGCTCAAAAAAGAAAACGCCTGCCGCGGTATGGGCAGACGTTCTTTGATAATTAAATTTTATACCATAAGCTCCGAGATAAGCTCGGTGAGCTCTGCGGGATTTTCAATCGAAACACCGCCGATGAGGCAAGCCTCCGCGTAAAGGATTCGCGCGTACTTGCCGAGCTTTTCGGCATCGGTTTCGTGCAGGCTCTTAAGCTTTTCCGCAATCGGGTGATTCATATTTATCTCAAGCACGACGCTCGCCTTCGGTGCGTTTTCATCGACGCCGGGCATCTTCTTGAGTATCTTCTCCATCTCAACGGAAAGCTCGCCCTCGCTTGAGAGGCAGACGGGGTGCTTGCCGAGGGACGCGGTGAACTTAACGGCGGAAACCTTTCCTATCGCGTCCTTCATAGCGCCGAGCATTGCCTCTGCGGACTCATTCTCCTTTTTGAGTGCTTCCTTTTCCTCGTCGCTTGAAAGGTCAAGCGCCTCTGCGGTAACGTTCTTGAAGTCGCAGTCCGCGTACTTGCCGATTATCTTGAGCGCAAACTCGTCAACGTCGTCGGTGAGGTAGAGTACCTCAAATCCGCGGCTCTTGACCGCCTCGACCTGGGGCAAGAGCTCGATCTTGTCGATCGTTTCGCCCGCGGCGTAGTAGATGGTCTTCTGCTCTTCCTTAAGAGATGAGGTGTATTCCTTCAAGGAAACGTACTTTCTGTCGTTCGACGAGCGGAAGAGAAGGAGGTCTTGGAGCGTGTCCTTGTGCATTCCGTAATCGGAATAAACGCCGTACTTGAGCTGGATTCCGAAGGCGTCGAAGAACTTCTCGTACTTCTCGCGGTCGTTTTCCATCATCTTTTCAAGCTCGCTCTTGATCTTCTTCTCAATAGCCTTAGCCATAACCTTGAGCTGTCTGTCGTGCTGGAGCATCTCGCGCGAGATGTTGAGCGAAAGGTCGGCAGAGTCTACAAGACCCTTAACGAAGCCGAAATAATCGGGCAGAAGGTCGGGGCACTTGTCCATTATCATAACGCCCGAGGAATAAAGCTCGAGTCCCTTTTCGTAGTCCTTCGTGTAATAGTTGAACGGCACGTGAGAGGGAATGAAGAGCAGGGCGGTGTAAGTTGCCGTGCCCTCGGATTTTTGCGTGATGACCTTTGCGGGAGCTTCGTAATCAAAGAATTTCTCCGTGTAGAAGCTCTTGTATTCCTCGTCCGTCACCTCGGATGCGGGGCGCTTCCAAAGAGGTATCATACTGTTGAGCGTTTCGATCTCGGTGTACTTTTCGTACTCGCCGTCCGTACCCTCTTTCTTTCTGCTCTTTTCCACAGCCATCTTGATGGGATAGCGGATGTAGTCGGAATATTTCTTAACAAGCGATCTTATTCTGTAATCGTCAAGGAATTCCGAGTAGCGCTCGTCGTCCGTGTCTTCCTTTATGTGAAGAATTATCTCCGTTCCGAACGTGCTCTTGTCGCAGGTGTCCGTCGTGTAACCGCTGACACCCTCGGATTCCCAAACGGTCGCCTCGTTACTTCCGTAGGGCTTTGAGCGAACGGTTATCCTGTCCGCCACCATAAACGCCGAATAGAAGCCGACGCCGAATTGACCGATGATGTCCACGTCCTCGCCGCCCTCGTTCGTGCGCTTGAAGTCGAACGAGCCGCTCTTCGCGATAGTTCCGAGGTTGTTTTCAAGCTCTTCCTTCGTCATTCCGCAGCCGTTGTCGGAAATCGTGAGAGTCTTTTCTTCCTTATCTATTATAATATTGATGGCGTAATCTCCGCGGCTCACGTGAACGTCCGTGTCTGTGAGCGAACGGAAATAGAGCTTATCAATGGCGTCGCTCGCGTTTGATATGAGCTCGCGCAAGAAGATCTCCTTGTGCGTGTAGATCGAATTGATCATCATATCAAGCAGCTTTTGCGACTCGGCTTTAAATTGCTTTTTTCTCATTTTATATAATACCTCCGTTTTTTATATCTGCTTTAGCACTCGCATCACCTGAGTGCTAAAACATTATATCACTAATAAAAAGCTTTGTCAATACCCGTATGTGAACAAACTTGAAATTAAAATCGTCAAAATTGTTATTTGTGCACTATGCACAAAAACGCGCACCTGAAAATGTTAATATTGACATAATAGGAAAAAATAAAAAAACTTGAAAAAAACGCTTGACTTTTCTTCCGATTTGTTATATAATAAACAAGCTGACTCGCGGGAAGCACGCGAGGGAGCGCGAACTTGCTCATTGAAAATTGAACAACAAGAACGATTAAGAAGCACTGAAAAGTGCGAAGAATCTCGTTAAGAACACTTTGAAAAAAGAAACTCAAAAAAGTAAGAGAAAGCTAGATTAAGTA
>JAFVTS010000027.1 GCA_017503105.1 Clostridia bacterium | reverse complement strand
CTCGGCTTTATGTTTTAACTGTTTCTCTATAAGCCTGACGTGTCAGGCTTTTTTATAAACAAAAAAATAGCACGCACAAGGAAGCGAAAAGACCGCCGTACTCCAGCGGTTCAGCGGAGTCGGCGGTCGGCGTGTGCGTGCGGTTTTTTACATCATTTTTACATCATTTTTACATCATTTTGTGTGCATTTTTGGGTGTTTTTGTGTCCTTTTATGTCTTTTGTCAAAAACGAGAAAAGCCTTGAAAACACTGGATTTATCAGCATTTTCAAGGCTTTTTTAAATGGCGGAGAAGGAGAGATTCGAACTCTCGAACCGTGTTACCGATTACACGATTTCCAATCGTGCGCCCTCGACCAACTAGGCGACTTCTCCAAAATTGCTACCCGCATATTATATCACAAACATTTTATAAAATCAATACCTTTTTACAATTTTCTTAATTTTATTTTTTGGGTAGCAAAATCTTATTTAAATATGCTTCATCATCTCGGCAATAAGATTCTCACTGAATATCGAAAAACCGAGGTCGGTTAGGTGAAGTCCATCGGTGAAGAAGCCTTTTTCAATAGGCGGCACGAGCGTCGCACCGTCAACGTGGATAAATCCGTGCTTCTCTGCCTCGTCCCTGATTATTTCCCTACACTCGCAAAAATCGAGGCTGGCATTCGGATTCGGCAATCTCCAAATAGGCGAAATTATAAATATCTTCTTTTCCCCATAGCACTCCTTGACTCTATCGTGATAGTCTCGAACGTTCTTTCTATACTCCTCGTAGGTTTTAATTCTTCCGTAGTCATTCGTACCGTACGCGACAATTACAACATCGGGATCGAAGTTTTCGAGCTTTGTCATAGTTGCGGGAACGTAACAACTGCCACCCCTTCCCTGAATTATCGCCTCGGCATCAAACACGCGGCAAATGCGGTTGGCGTATGAAAGCGAGTCGTACTCAGACTGCCAACCCTGCGTGAGCGAGTCACCAATTATGAGAAATTTTCTCTTATATTCATAGCGGCGTACGTACGCCCCCTCGTCAAGATCGAGGTAATTTATAAGTCCAACGTAGTGGCTCGGCAGATAAACGGTGACGCGTAGCTCGTCCTTCTCCTTGCCGAAAACGTCGGTAAGCTCGACCTCAAATCTCTCGCCAACAAGTATATTCCCTTCTCCCTCGGGCTCGTGAGCAACAAGCGCGTGACGGAGAACTCCGTCGATCCAAATCTCGTATTTTCCTGCCGATGCAACGGAAATCGCAATTTTTTTCGAGTTTGTATAAAAATCGAATTTTACACCCGTCGTGCAGGTGCAGGGGCTGATCTTTCTCCAAGGACCAAAGCCCGTCATCTGCTCCTCGGTGTATTTATAAAAGCGAAGAATTCCCTCGTCCTCTTCAATCTTGACGCAACCGACCGCTATCTCGCGTATTTTTTCGTTTGTTAGTCTTATCATATCATTCTCCTATTAAACGTATCCAATAAAGACCGCTATGCAAAGCGACGCAATGCTTAGCACAAGCATTAAAATTTGAATGGACAAAGTCCATTTGAACCACTTAGGATAGCTCACAACACTCACGCCGAGTGCTATCATCAAAAGCGGATTCGTCGGGTAAAGAAGATTTGTAAATCCGTCACCGAAGCAAAATGCCGTTACCGCGATCTGGTGACTAAGTCCCACAAGGTCTGAAAGCGGTGCGATTATCGGCATAAGCAAGAACGCCTTAGCCGACCCCGAACCGACAAAGAAATTGAGGACAAGCACAACGGCATATATCATTATTGCCGCACCGTAGCTTCCCATACCCGAAATCGAGCCCGAAAGATAGTAAAGGATCGTGTCGATTATCCCACCGTTTGTAATAATGAGCTTTACAGACATTGCCATAAGAATAAGTATCGCACTCGGGGCGATGCCGCCGATTCCGCCAAGAAAATCACGCCAAACACTTCCGCCATAGCCCGAAATTGCTCCGCCGACAAGTCCGCCAATGAGAAATGCAAGTGCCATCACGGGCATCGAGACCGAGGTGAGTGCGGGAATGAAAAATCCCGCAATTACGTATATTATAACGAGCAAAATTGAGACGCCAAAGACTGTGGCTGTGCGTTTAAGCTGCTTCTCGTTTGGCAGTGCCGCAAGGCTACTCGCGTCACTGTACTTTGCCCTTCCCTCGCTATCCTCATTGTAGACGAGAGATGCCTCGGGAGTTCGCTCAATCTTCCTTGCATAGCGATATAGGAAGGCGTAAAGACAAGCATAGCAAAGAGCGAGGAATATAATTCTAAATAGTATCCCCGAAAACGCAGGCAGACCGACAAGGCTCTGTGCAACTCCAAGCGTAAAAGGATTCATAGTTGCGGCAGAAAATCCGAAGCCCGCCGCAAGTGCACTCATTCCAAGTCCCGTAAGTGAATCCCAGCCAAGTGCGTAGGAGAGCACTATGACGATAGGCACGAGTGCGACAAGCTCCTCGAAAAGCCCGAAAACCGAGCCAAAAAGCATAAAGAACAGCACGAGAAACGCCATAAGACGGTACTTCGATCTTGCGAAACGGCGAACGAGCGAGGTCATAATGAAGCGGAGCATTCCGCACTTTTCAAGCACGGTAAATACGCCGCCAATGATGAAGATAAAGACGATTATGAATATTACCGTCACGGCATCGGCGGATACTAAGACCTCAAAGGGGGCTGTGAACCACCGCCACACAGGATAGCCGCCACCGTCAGAAAAACGGAAAGTCTCGGGGGCAATTACCGTGTTCCCGTCAAGCTCAATTCGCTCATAAGAGCCGCTCGGGATTATATACGTAAGCGTTCCCGCCACTATCATAAGAACGAGCAAAATGATAACCGACGACAAAAAGGCACGCGAACTTATCTTAATACTTGATTTTTCTTCCATAAAAGTCTCCATTCGACCAAAATCTACCGAATTTACCGAGGTTATTATACCATCAAACGATATACCTTGTCAATAAATAAAATACCCAAAGTGCTTGACAATCACGTAAAAATCGGCTATAATAATTGAGCGGTTACTTTTACCGTTATTTTCAAGAGCTAAACGTTTAGGAAGCGGTGGAGAATTTCAAATGAAAAAATTATTTAAAATTATGTTTTTCATTAGCCTTGCATTTATTCTCATTTTCGCTTTCGTTCTAATGGCTATTGCTGCCTGTTTCAGCTTGAAAGCACCTACGGGCAGCGTGGGCATAATAGGCGGTGCAGACGGCCCTACGGCAATATTGGTTTCCGGCTCTATTGTCTTTACGGCACCTGCTTTAATCCTCTTATGCCTTTTTTGTAGCATCAATAATAGGTTGGCTAATAACTAAAAACAAGTAACATTTCAAGCATTAACATCTGTTTCGGGGTGTGGCGCAGTTGGTAGCGCGCGACGTTTGGGAGCATGCAGGCAGTTCCTGTCTTTTCATTTTTCCAAAGCCCGAAAACCCTTGTAAACACTGACTTTTTCGGGCATTCCTCTTTTCGATAATCTCTCAGTAAAGTAGTTTGACCACAGATTTGACCACTTACGGAAAAATTTAATACAATATCGGGGTGTAGCGAAGCTGGTATCGCACCGCATTTGGGAGCAGGACACCGCCTACACTCCCCGAAGAATTGAAAAACGCCGAAAAGCCTTGTAAACACTGACTTTTTCGGCACTCTGCTCTCTCTCGAAATCGCTGTAAAAAGCGGTTTGACCACATGTTTGACCACTTACGGAAATTGACTTAAAATCGAATATTTTTCACACATCGGGGTGTGGCGCAGCTGGTAGCGCGCGACGTTTGGGACGTCGATGCCGCAGGTTCGAATCCTGTCACTCCGACCAAATTTTGTGCCTTATGCACTAAAAATCAGTCCTTTTCGCAAGATTGGGACTGGTTTTTTGTTTATTATCCCCAACTTGCTCTTTTGTCAAAAGACCATAGCTTTTAGCAAAACGCTTTCTTTCGGCACAAGACACCGGTTTCGAGCGCTTTTTGCATTCATTTTCTTAGTGCTTTTTCAAAATCCCCTTTCTTTGCTTACTGCGACGCAAATTTTGAGGGCTGACGATTTCGTCAGCCCTCTGCGTTATCTTTTCTTATAAATCACAAGCTCGGGATTTTCTATGATTTGAGAACATATTTCTCCTTGATTTGCCGCAAACTAAAAAGAAACGGCTTTTGTGGGGGCAAGATGGATATTATCAAGGTCATATTGACGTCGCTATTGTCGGTGGCGGCGTTGTTTATCATCACAAAAATTATGGGACACAAACAGGTGGCGCAGCTTGACTTTTTCGACTACGTTTCGGGTATTACCATCGGCTCCATCGGCGCGGAGCTTGCTACAAATCTTGAGGAGCCGTGGAAGCCGCTTATTGCTCTCGGCATCTACGGCGGAGTATCGGTTATACTCAGCCTGCTCACGCACAAATTCCCGAAAACACGAAAGTATATCAACGGAACGCCAACCATACTGATGAATGAAGGCAAAATATACCGAAAGAACTTGAAGAAAGCCAAGCTTGACTTATCCGAGTTTATGCTTCTTTGCCGCGAGCAGGGATATTTCGACCTTGATGAGATACAAACGGCAATCTTTGAGCACAACGGAAAGCTCTCTATCTTGCCCAAGGCGGCAAACCGCCCTACCACACCCGAGGATCTGAAGATCACGGCGAAAGCGACGCGCATTGGTGTAGAGGTCATTATGGACGGGCGCGTGATGGGAGAAAATCTTTCCCGTATCGGACGAGACGTGAATTGGCTGATAAAACAGTTGAAAATGCAAGGACATAAGGACGCAAAGGAGATATTTCTCGGCATTTACCGTCCAGATGAGGACAAGCTGACACTCTATCCAAACGATTAAATTCGGCATATACTGATAGCGAAACCATTTAAGGAGGTATCATTACTATGCGAAGACACAACTGCGGTGAGCACCCCGAGATTCGTGATTACGGATGCGAGCCGTTTATTTTTAATATCAATCACGCAACGAATATGAACGAGAATTTTCGCACGACTCTTTGGACAGGGCGGGATATGCAACTGACGCTGATGAGCATTCCCGTGTGCGGTGACATCGGCGTGGAAATGCATCAAGACGTTGACCAATTTATCCGCGTGGAGAGCGGAAGAGCCACGGTCTATATGGGCAATTGCCGAAACGATCTGCGCGAGATTGGATGTGTGGACGGAAACTACGCCATCCTCATCCCCGCAGGCACGTGGCACAACATTGTCAACACGGGCAACCGCCCCTTGAAGCTCTATTCGCTCTACGCACCGCCTCAGCATCCCTTTGGCACACTTCATCGTACAAAGGCTGATGCGGAACACGATGAACATTGAATACCAAAGCATCTGCCACCAAATTCACTTTCAAGCTGACTACCGAGATAGGTCTGCTTATCATATTTTTATGAATAATTCAATCGTTTTGCTTTTCTTTGCCTTCTGCGACGCAAATTTTGAGGGGCGACCACGAACGGTCGCCCCTCTTTCCTTATGCGTTCTTTGCTGTCTTTTTCATCTCAGCGATTTCGGCTTTCATCGTTTTTATCAGCTCGGCGAGCTTTTCCTCGCATTCCTCTCGTGTCTTGGCATATACGTTCTTGGATATGCGTTTGCCATTGACTCTCGGTGTGAACCGTCCTTCGTAGAGGTGGTCGTTTATCATCGTTACGCATCCCGTGCCACTCTTTCGTATCTTGGGCTTATACGGCTCAAAAACCGTTTCTGTGGCGTTTTCGGTGGTTGGCTTGTCACTTACCTTGGGAGGCGGCGGTTCGGGCATTTCTGCGTTTGTCCCGCCGATCTCTCGGTCGATTCTCACCGCCGCCTGCTGTTGCATGGTGTCGGTGATATGACTGTATATATTGAGCGTGGTTTCCGCGCTGATGTGGCCAATCATGGCGGAAAGGGTCTTGATATCCATGCCGTTTTCAAGTGCCATCGTAGCGAAGGTGTGCCGTAGGTCGTGGAAGCGTACCTTCTTGCAGTGGGAGCGTTCAAGGATCAGTTGGAATCGGTGATACACCGCTGTGGGATTTCTCGGCTCTCCCTCTTTGACGGGCGATGGGAACATCCACTCGCCCTTGGTCTGCTTTTTCAGCTCTGCGAGAAGCTCCACCATATCGGGCGGAAGGAGGATGGTGCGTACCGAGGATTTTGTCTTGGGTACGGATATTTCCTTTGATGAGTCTGTCTTTACGACCTGCCGTGTGATGCGAAGCTCGCCTGTTTGCAGATTGAGGTCGCGCCATTTCAGTCCTATGATCTCCCCTCGGCGCATTCCCGTGGTCAGCTCGAGAAGGAACATCTCGTAGTAGCCTTCCTCTTTCGCTCGTGTTAGGAAGCGTAGGATCTCTGCCTGAGTCAGTACCTGCATCTCCTTTGCTTTCTTCGGTGGCAGTCTGCATCCGATTGCAGGGTTATTTGTGATCAATCCCTCGGCAACCGCCTTTTCAAGTGCGGTTCGGCAGGTGGCGTGGCAGGAGCGCACCATTCTGTCGGACAAGCCCTCACCGTACTGCTCCACGAACCTCTTGCGACCGCCTTTCTTCAGCCTTGCGTAGAATTGCTGTAGGTCGTTCTGCGTGAGCTTATTCAGCGGTATCTTACCGATTTCGGGGATAATGTGCGTATAGATTCTTCCTTCGTAGCTCAGTTGCGTGGTCAGCCTTATTTTCGGCTTGGAGAAGTTCTGATACCAGAAGTCAAGCCAATCACCGAACGGCATATCGGGCTTTAATTTATCGCTCGTTCTTCCGCATTGCTCCTTGAGTGCTTCGAGCTTTTCAAGGCACTCGGTCTTGGTTTTCGCCAAGACACTTTTTGTCCGTGGGTTGCCGTTGTCGGCATAACCGACAACGACTCGTCCTTCCCACCGTCCGTCTTTTCGAAGACGTACCGTTCCTTCTCCGTTTTTTCGTTTTTTGTTTGCCATTATCTACTCCTTTATCATTATTTTTTGCATCATATTGCCCACAACG
>JAFVTS010000026.1 GCA_017503105.1 Clostridia bacterium | reverse complement strand
TGAAAAGTTGGAAGAATACATACATTACTACAACAACGAAAGAATTTCTCTAAAACTAAAAGGAATGAGCCCAGTGCAATACCGAGCTCATTCGCAAGCAATTTAATATTTAATTTTGTCTAAACTTTTGGGTTCACTTCATAAGGGTAGCGGGTGATTTTCGTATATACCGACGTCACTCTCCGAAAGTCATAAGTCCGAAGCACTCGGGTCTGTGGAAGGTAAACTTCTCGGGCGTTATAAGGCTCCAGGAGAGGTACTGCTCGGGCTGCATCATATCGGCGCACTTATAGCAGTTTGCGCGAATGGATACGCCGGGGCTTGCCTGAAATTCGGGAGCGAAAAGGCGGATAAACGCAAACGGAATGCGATACTCTATCTCCCAGCCGTCGGTGTTAAAGCTCACCTTCGGAGAAAAGCGCTCCGCGGCGTCGACGATAAGCCTTGCGGAATTCTGAAGATTCTCGCCGTAGCCGACGTAAAGGCACTTGTTGCTGTTAAACTCGAAATTAAAGTATTTGGGATCACCCGACACGGGCGAGAAGAAGAATTCAAGACAGCTGTCGTGATAAGGCTCGCCAAGCAGACCCACCTCTTCGGCGCGGTGCTCCGACTCCACCGTCCTAAGATGAACGTGAAGAGCCTCGTCGGAATATCCGATGCCCGCAAAAACGCGCACGTCCTTCGGCGTGTCGTGATAGCGGTTTTCAAGCTCAAGCATAGGTACCGTATTGAGTTCAGATGCATCCTTGATTTTTTTGATAATATAGGTATTCATTGTTTTTTTCCTTTCGGTTTTAATGGTGTAAATACGCTGTTTCGTTGAGATCTTCTTCATTTAAATTACGCCGTACACGAGTATTCCGAGCACCGCAGAGGCGAGAATGACGACAGCGGGCGACGGTCTTTTCTTAAAAAGCTTCTTGCAGATCGGAACAAGCACAGCTATTAGGGCAAAGACGAAGACGGCGCGAACGTCAAAGCTTATTCGTCCCGAAAACGACGCGGTCCCCAAAGCGGCTGTAATAAGCATCGTCAAGGACGTAGAAAGTATCAGAGCAATAACGACGGGACGAACGCCGCCAAGGAAAGCCGAAACGGGAGCGAGTTTTAAGAGATTTTTTATAAATACGGATATAAGAAGAATTATAATAAACGACGGGAGCACGACACCGAGCGTTGCGAGAAGTGCGCCCGCGATGCCGCCTTGGGACGAGCCGACGAAGGTCGCCATATTGACCGCTATCGGTCCCGGGGTGGATTCCGCCACGGCTATCATATTGAGAAGCTCTTCCTCGGAAAGCCACGCTTTCTCGAGCATTTGCTCTCTGATAAGTGATATCATACCGTAACCGCCCCCGAAGGAGAAGGTTCCTATTTTCAAAAACGTAAGAAAAAGCTCAATATATATCATTTCTCCGCCCCCCGTTTAAGCACCCCGACGAAATACACGCTCAGACCGAGCGCGCCTGCTGCGAGGATATAATATATAGCGGAGACTTCACGCGAAAAAGCAGACAGAGCTATCATCAAAACGAACGCGACGGAAAAGGTAAGAACGTTAAATAAGCTTTTTTTCATACTGCGGAACATCCGAATTCCCGTGGTAATTATAAGGTATATAACTCCGACGCGTATGCCCATAAAAGCGAACGTAACGTATTTCAAAGATAAAAACGCGTCGAAGAAAAGCGAAATTACAAAGATCACAAAAAACGACGGAATACAGACGCCAAGCGTTGCAAAAAGAGCGCCGAGGAAGCCGTACTGCTTATATCCTATGTAAGTCGCGGCATTTATCGCTATCGGTCCGGGGGTGGATTCCGCTATTGCCGCCATATCCAAAAACTCGTCGCTCGATAACCATTTTTTCTTCCTGACGAACTCGTCTTCAAGAAGAGTGAGCATCGCGTAACCGCCGCCAAAAGTGAAGAGCCCTATTTTCATCATATTTAAAAACAAGGCAAACAGAGACCGAAGCTTCATATCTTGCTCACAAGCTCCGAGAGGCTTTTGCGCTTTTTCTCCCTGAGTTCATCATCCTTCGGGTATCCGAGGGTGATCACAAGGCGCACGGGATCTGTAAGGGCGCATATCTCGCGGATCTTTTTGTCGTCAAACCAGCCGAGTATACAAGAGCCCACCCCCTGAGCTGCGGCTTCCGCGGTTATGTACGCCGCGACGATACCGATGTCGATGGAGCGGTAATCGTTACCCTTGACCTTCGCGCCGAGGGCGGCAGAAGCAACGTAAGGCTCCTCCGATATGACGAGAAGAACGGGCGCGTCGGCGGCGAATTTGTTCATTCCAAGACCCATAGTGCATTTAGCGACGGCCTTTGCCGTATCTCCCTCGCAGACCGTTATATGATACGGCTGACCGTTGCAGGCAGAGGGCGAAAGACGGGCAGATTCAAGGATAGCGGCAAGCTTTTCTTCCTCTATCCCCCTACCCGTGTCGTATTTTCTGCAAGATTGACGTGTCTTTGCTATTTCTGTAAAATTCATAATCTTACTTTGATTTAAGCTCCTTATTTAATTTATCGACAAACTCAATATCTCTCGCCGTAAGCTCAACCCACGCAGGTCTAAAGCCGCATTTTACGGCATTTCTTACTGATTTTAAATTGCACCACGCGGCGCAGTAAAACGGCACCTTCCCTCTCTTAAGTACCTCGTCGGCAAGGCGACTCGTAAGAGCGGAGGCTATTCCCTGCCGTCTGTAATCCGGAAGGACGTCGATGCCTATTTGATACATAGTTTCACAGTCCGCGCTGCACCCTGCAAGCCCAACGAGGCGCCCCTCGTCGTAAGCGCCGACGCCAAGCACATCAAGCTCGCGCCGCTTTTCGCAAAGCGCGTTGCTCCACTCGGGAAGATAAAGCTCACGAAAAGCGGAAGCGTCAAGTAAACGCGTTTCGTATTCGCAAGGAAATACTTTCATCTTTTCAACGTCAGGCAAAAAATACTCAGCCATAAAGCAGACCTTAAGACCAAAGGGCGAAAGCATCTCGTCAAGCACGTGGATATTCGGCGTTTCAAAACAGTGTGCTGCAGAATACTTAGCGAGATACTCGCGCACGGGCTCCGTGAGCTCCGCGCTCGTTTGAGCCACTACGTTATTCCCGTACGAAACCATATCGCACGCGAAGGGCAAGTCAAGATATTTTCTTGCCTTTTCAGTCTTTCGCGACACCGTTATCCTGTTCTCGGGTGAAAGGAAGTCCTCGGGTGAGCGGCCAAAATCCACGGCGGATTGCTCAAGCGCTATTCTGAATATTTCTCCGTTTGTCATCCGTTAAGCTCCGCTAAAACTTCCGCAGCGTTCGTGTCGGGCTTTACCTTGGGCATTATACTTTGTATACGCCCGTTCTCATCAATGATAAAGGTCGTGCGCACAACACCGAAGGAGAGCTTTCCGTAAAGCTTCTTTTCCTGCCACACGCCGTAAGGCTCTATTGCCAAGCGCTCGGGGTCGGAGAGAAGAACGAAGGGGAGCAAATACTTCTCAGCAAACTTCAAATGAGAGGCGACGCTGTCGCGGCTTATACCGATAACCGCAACGTCCTTTTTCTTAAAATCCTCGTACGCCGCGGCAAAGGCGCAAGCCTGCCTCGTGCATCCCGGGGTGTTATCTTTGGGATAAAAATAGAGAACCACCTTCTTACCTCTGTAATCGGAGAGGGACACCGCCCTCCCGTCTTTATCCGTCAAGGTGAAATTCGGAGCAACGTCTCCTATATTTAACATAAAAAACTCCTTTACTTATGCAAATTCTTCACACGGGTGCCGTCTTTTTTTATTTTCCGAGAATATCGGAGAGGTTTGCTTTGATTTTTTCAGCAACGTCGGGCTTGTTCATAGAATAAACGTGCACGTGCGTTATTCCGTTTGCGAAGAGGTCGATTATCTGATCGGTGGCGTAAGCGATCCCCGCCTGCTTCATTGCCGACGGGTCGGTGCCGAACTTGTCAACGAGGCTCATAAATCTATGCGGCATAAAAGAGCCTGAGAGCTTTATCGCGCGCTCGATCTGGCTTGCGTTGGTTATTGGCATAATGCCCGGGATAACGGGCACGGTAATGCCCGCTTCGCGTATTTTGTATAAAAATCCGTAGAGAAGGTTGTTGTCGAAGAACATCTGTGTGGTGAGGAAGTCGCACCCCGTGTCAACTTTTTCCTTCAAATACGCAATATCCTGCCTTGAATCCGCGCTCTCGGGATGTATCTCGGGATAACACGCGCCGCCAATGCAAAAATTCGCATCCGACGAGCGAAGCTCGCGCACAAGCTCCGAGGCGTGCCGATAATCCCACGCCGAGCGATCGGCGCCCTCAAGCTCCTTCGGAATATCGCCGCGAAGCGCCATAACGTTTTCTATCCCTGCCGCTTTTATATCCTCTATGCGCTCTTTCACCGTCTGTTTGGTGGAGGAAACGCACGTAAGGTGAGCAAGGCTCGGAACGCCGTAGCGCTCCTTAATATTTTTCGCGATGTCGAGGGTGTACTTACTCGTACCGCCACCCGCGCCGTAGGTAACGCTCATAAACGACGGCGAGAGCTTGGCTATCTCCTCCGTCGCACTCTTAACACTTTCATAGCCGCTCTCGGTCTTCGGCGGAAACACCTCAAAGGAAAGCGAGAGCTTTTCATCTTTAAGCAGGTCAATAATTCTCATAATACGTCCTCCTGACGGACTAATTATATCACACAGCGCAAAAGCAAGTCAAGCGTTTTTTATAAATAAGGTAAATAAAAAGCGGCAAGAGGCGAACAGCCTTACCGCTTTTCTGACATTCAAGTATTATTATTTAACCGAAGCAGGAACGCCGAATTGCGCGTGATACTCCGTGACCCCCTTCACGGTCTCTCCGTCGATCTGAAGAGCGGTGGGGCGGTCGAATCTGACCGTTATGGAATGACCCGTGTGCACCGCGACTATTTTTTCGTGCTTCACGTGCTCACCCTTAAAAATAGACGGGAACACCGTAAGCGTGCGCAGCTTTCCCGAGCCGTGCATAATACAAACGGACACTCTGTGCTCTTCGTCAAGGCGGTCCTGATCGGGCGTCGGCATCATTCCGCCACCGTAAAAGCGTCCGTTCATTACGGGTGCTATCCACACCTTTTTATATTTATACTCTTTTCCGTCCACAGTAACCGTGGCGTTTGTCGGTTTATAATGAAAAAGCAAGCCCTTAATGGCTATCGAGGTATAATTGACGGGCTTCGAGGATCTTTCCTTCAAGGCGTCGCCGACCTCACAGCAATACCCGTCAATACCGTAACCGACGCCGTTTATGAATCTGTATTCTTCACCGTTTACCTCGACCGTCGGAAGATCGGAGATATACTTATTTATAAGCACGGGATCATCCGACCCTTTCGCGACGTCGTTAAGAAAATCATTACCCGTTCCCGCCGCAAAATAATATACGTCGTTAGCATACGAAACGTCACGGACGTCGTTTACGAAATGATTCAGAGTGCCGTCGCCGCCAACGAGGTAAACGTCGTCCTCAGGCGATATAGAGGCGAAAAATTCCTTATAATCCTTTATCTGCGTTACTTCTCTATACTCCGTTTCCCTATCGGAAAGAAGCGCTTTAAGCTTCAATAGCGATTTCTCGAAGATCTCCGCATTTCCCGCTTTCGGATTATACAAAACGTGTGCCTTTTTCATTACTCTAACCCCTCTTTTCAGTGCTTGGATCATTTGAAAGTACAAAACAATTTTAGCACATCTCAGGGCGAATTTCAAGAAAACGGCTTCAAAAGTTTTCTCAATTATTGTTGAAGTTCCAAAGAGTTTACATCAGTGCTTTCTGTAAAACGAGGGCATATTTCCCGTGACGTCCTTGCACCTTTTTGAAAAGTGAGAAGCTGTACAAAATCCGACGCGCTCGGCAATTTGCTCAAGAGAAAGGTCGGTAGTGAGCAAAAGCTTCACCCCCTCGTCCACTCGTTTTTTTGTCAAAAGCTTATGAATGGGCATACCCGTGTTAAGTTTTACCGTTCTGTTAAGGTAACACGGCTCGTGCCCGAAGGCTCGCGCTACGGACTCGTTCGACAGGGGCTCACGGTAATGCTCGGATATATAATCGCAAACGCGTTTGGCACATTTTGCGCCCTTGGTCCGCAGCGTGAGCGAGTCGGCAAGCTCTAAAAAGACACCGTTCAGAATAAGCTCCGCTCTTCTCCCAGAAAACGTCCTGCCTGAATTATATTCCTCGACGAGTCTGCGTATATCCTCTTCTATTCCGCTATGGACGTGCTCGGCAAACGGAACGGCGAGAAAATCACTGTTTTCGAAATACACGCGCTTATGAAGCTTTTCTTCGTCAAAAAGCTCCGTGAGTACGGGAAAAAGAAATCCCTCGCACTTATACCCCTCGCAAAGGTCAAAATCCACCGCAAAGGCCGAAAATGATGGGCACGGTTCGATCTTATACGGCGTCCCACCCTGAAACGCTATCAGCATTCCCTTCTCTGCTCTGACGTATCTCCCGCCAACGCTTATATTCCCCTCTCCGCCCGTGATATAAAGAAGCCTTGAATCGTAGGTTTTTGAAAGCGGTCTTGAGCAGGTGTATTCAAATCTGTCGGCAAATCTTATCCGAGCGCTTATATCTTCTATTCTCATTCTTCCTCCAAAAAGTCTGTTTTGTGCAAATTTTCGCCTGTTTTGTATATTGATTATAGCATAAATTGAGTATATAATCAATATAAGCTTTTAAATATTTTTACATAAAAGCAATCTATTTTCGGTTTTGCGCGTCTAAGCTGTTTACACAAAGAAAGAAATGTGCTATAATGGAAAAAACGCAAGGGCCGAGGAAAGGGTAAAAATGTACGAATTCAAAGAAGTAGTAAAAGACGTTTTCGTGATGAAGGCTCCCTTTTCCATCGTTTGGACGGGCGTAACGCTCGTCAGGGGGGAAAAGAATTTTCTCATTGATTCGGGGGCTGACGCACCCGAGGTATACGTCATCCCCGCGCTCAAAAAGCTCGGAGTTGATATTACGGATATCGATTATCTGCTGAACACACACTGCCACGGCGATCACATAACGGGACACTTCGACCTTGTGAGCAAATACGGCCTTAAGGTCGCGACGTACGCGGGCGGTGTTGGAGCGCTTACCGACCCTGCGTCAAACGCCGTCAGAATAAGAACGCGCTTCCCCGAGCACAGCCCCGCTCCGCAAAGCTGGCTCAAGGGTGTTGACCCCGACGTGATATTGCAGGACGGCGATATTCTCGAGGGGCGCTTGAAGCTTATCTCCACCCCGGGGCACGATACAGACTGCGTTTGCTGGTACGACATTCCGACGAAAACCGTCATCACGGGCGATTCTCTTCAAGGCGGCGGCACGCCGACGCAGGGCATAGGCTTCTATCAGAGCCTTGACGATTACGAGCAAAGCTTGAAAAAGCTCTCGGCGCTCGACGTGGAAAACATAATTCTCGGTCACGAGTACGACGGGCTCGGAGACTTCATAATCGGAAAAGAAAAAGTAAAGCGCGCGCTCGCGTTTTGCTCCGAGCTGACGGAAAAATACGGAGCACTCATCGCGTCGTACGTAAAGGAAGGTATGACCGACGACGCAGAAATAGCCGTAAGGCTTATAAACGAAGTCGGGTGCGGTATGCCCGAAAAGCTCTTCCTGCCGCTTTACACGGTAACGGAGCACAGAAAAAGACTCGGAATATAAGAAAACAAACATTTGACGATGAAACAAGAGGAGAAAACAGAAATGAGAAACGTACTTATCACAGGCTCATCCCACGGAATAGGAGCGGCAGCGGCCATAGCTTTCGCAAAGGAAGGCTGCAACGTCGGCATCAACTGCAACAAGAACCCCGAGGGCGCGTACGAGGTCGCTGAAAAATGCGAGGCGTTCGGCGTAAAGACGAAGGTATACATCGCTGACGTTTGCGACCACGACAACTGCAAGAATATGGTTGAGGATTTCATAAAGACCTTCGGCAAGATAGACGTGCTCGTCAACAACGCAGGCGGCGCTCTTAAGATTCCCGAGGGAGAGTTCAAGGATATGCCTATGGAATATTGGGACTCTCAGATAGACTTGAACCTTAATTCCGCGGCGTACTGCTCGCGCTACGCCGTTGCGGATATGATAGAGAAAGGCACTAAGGGCAAGATAATCAACATCTCGTCAATTCACAGCAGTGTAACGTGGGTGCGCCGCAAGATGCTTCCCTACTCTGCGGGCAAGGGCGGTCTTAATATGTTCACCAAGGCGCTCGGAGTTGAGGTAGCAAAGTACGGCATCAACGTAAACGGCATAGCTCCCGGTCTTATTTTCACGAAGCTTGCTGAGCGTTACTCGGAAAAGGACCTTGCATCCTTCTCAAGAAAGATACCTTACGGAAACGGCGGCACTACGGACGATATAGTTCCAATGATACTCTTCCTTGCCGATCACGAAAAGTCTAAATTCATAGTAGGTCAGACCATTTTCGTTGACGGCGGTCAGTCCATCGACGGATCTATTGAAAGTATGAACTTCGAATTTTAATTTTGGGAGGCGACAAAATGCAGTTCAAGAATTTAAGAAGCCGTTGGGAATTCGGCGAGGCATCCGAGTGCAGGCGCGGACTTCTTTGCGGTATGGGAATTACTCCCGAAGAACAAAACAGACCGCTCATAGGAATAATAAACTCGTGGAACGAATACAACCCCGGGCATATTCACCTTAAAGCTCTCGCGGAAAGAGTCAAGCAGGGCGTAAGGGAGGCGGGCGGCTTTCCCGTTGAGGTGATGACGACGGGCATATGCGACGGAATGGTTTTAAAGGACCCGAAGTACGTAGAGATCCCGTCAAGAAACTCCATCGCCGATCAGGTCGAGATCACCGTCGAGGGCAACTTCTTTGACGGTATGGTAATGCTCTCCACCTGCGACTCCATCGTTCCCGGGCATCTTATGGCGGCGGCAAGACTCGATATTCCCACTATCGTCGTCACGGGCGGATATATGCCCCTCGGTCAGTTCAGGGGCAAGGAGGTCCTTCACATCCACGCGCAGGACAAGGTCGGTACCGCGAAAGAGGGCAAGATGGATATGGACGAGTACAACGGACTTATCGAAAATTCTTGGGGAATGTGCGGCGGCTGTACTTCTATGACGACCGCAAACAGTATGTGTATTATAGCGGAGGCTCTCGGAATGTCGCTCCCTGGCAACTCTACCGCGTCCGCGGTAAGCCCGAAGCTCTCGAACATCGCGTACCGCGCAGGCAAGCAGATAATGAACCTTGTTGCAAACGGAATAACCGCGAGAAAAATAATGACTCCCGAGGCGATAAAGAACGCGATAAAGGTAGATATGGCAGTCGCGGGCTCTTCAAACCTCATACTTCATATTCCCGCGATAGCTCACGAAGCGGAATACGACCTGCCGTGGTGGAAATATTTCGACGAGGCGTCAAACGAGATCCCTCTTATGTCGCACCTTGCCCCCGGCGGTCCTTACAGCTTAAAGGACCTTGACCTCGCGGGAGGTCTTTCGCCCCTTCTTAACAACCTTATGCCGAAGCTTGACGGCTCGTGCCTGACGGTTACGGGCAACACGCTTGCCGAGAACGTGGCGGGCGCGCCCGTATTTGACACCGACGTTATAAGAACCCTCGACAATCCCGTTATGCGAGCACCCGGAATCGGCGTGCTTTACGGCAATCTCGCCCCCGAGGGAGCTATAATCAAGATCGCGGCGGTTCCCGAGCATCTTATGAAGTTTACGGGCACGGCGAGGGTCTTTGACAGCCTTGACGAGGGACTTCGCTCCCTGCGCTCGGGCGAGGTAAAGCCGGGGGACGCGCTCGTGCTCCGCTTTATGGGACTCAAGGGGCGTTTCGGCACGACGGCGTTCACGTTCCAAGAGGAGCTCAAGGGCATTCCCGAGCTTTACAACTCGTGCGCGATAATCACGGACGGAAGATTTTCGGGCGGCACGTCGGGACTCAGCATAGGCTACGTTTCTCCCGAGGCGGCTTTGGTCGGTCCCATCGGTCTTATCAAAAACGGCGACATAGTCGACGTTGATATAAATGAAAGAAAGATAAATATGCGCGTGTCCGACGAGGAGATAGCGAAGCGCGCGGCGGAATTCTCCTGGGTATTCCCGAAGAACGATTATCCGAGATATTTGAACCTCTTCGTAAAGAACGTCGGCTCTATGGCAAAGGGCGGCATTTGGGAAAGATAATGACCTCGGACGTTCTTATCATAGGCGGAGGGATCACCGCAAGACGCGCAGCGGCGATAATCGCTGAAAAATATTCCGTCACTCTCGTATCGGACGGCGCGGGAGCATCTCCATACATACACGGACTTAACGTGCCCCTGCTTGAAGAAGATTCAAGGGAGCTTTTCCTCAGCGATACGCTGAAGAGCGGTAAATATCAAAACGACCCTCTGCTTGCACAGACTTTGGTAAGCGGCGCCTTCGGCGTAAGAGAGGAATTTTCTTGCGATTTTGACAAAAAAGAGGACGGCGGTTACGACCTTTTAAAGCCGCTTGGCTCAAGCGTTCCTCGCGTTGCGGGAATCGGAGGCAGGACGGGTGCTAAAATACTGCGTGAGCTTATCTTGGGAAAGAAATATAAGGAGCTTGAGAAAACTCGCGCGCTCGGGCTCATAAAAGACGGCGAGAGCGTCGTAGGCGCGCGCCTCTTTGACAGAAAGACGGGAACGCATTTCTCCGTTTTTGCGAAATCCGTTCTTATCGCGTCGGGCGGATTCGGAGGAATTTTCCCCTTCTCCACGAACTCCCCCGATATAGGAGGGGACGGTGCGGCGATGGCGTACGACGCGGGAGCCGAGCTCGTGGATATGGAATTTATCCAATACGAGCCGACCGTCGCGACCGCCCCGAGGGCGGTCGCAGGAAAGAGCATAATCACCACTATGCTCTTCGAGGGTGCCGTTATAAGAAATAAAAACGGCGAGCGATTTATGGACGAGCGAGTGGGAAAAGACGCGCTTTCCGCAGGAATATACCGTGAGATTCTTCGCGGCGGTGCCACAAAGACGGGAGGCGTTTATTACGATATGACGGGCGTGCCCGAGGAAATGCTGCTCGGTAAATACCGCGACTACTTTGAACGGTATGAAAAATGCGGTATAGATATAAGACGGACGCCCGTCGAGATCACGCCCGCACCGCACACGACTATGGGCGGAATAAAGATCGACAGCGAGTGTAAGACCTGCCTTGTGGGACTCTTTGCCGCGGGGGAGGCGGCAGGAGGTGTTCACGGAGCAAACCGTCTTGGCGGCAACGCCGGACTTGAGGTGCTCGTTTTCGGTGATATTGCAGGGAAAAGTATCGTGCGCTTTCTTGACGAAAAACTCAACACGGGTGCCACCTCGGACGGTTTTCCCGAGCTTTGCGACGCAAAAGACGTGCCGTTTGACACAAGCGCTCAAAGAGCTTTGCTTGACGGCATTTGTAAAAATACGCTCGGTGTTATTAAAAGCGGCGATGCTCTGCGAAAAGCGGCAGAGTGCGTAGGGGGCGTGATACGAAGCTCACTTAGCGTCAAAAACTCTTTCAACGCGCTTCGCCTTTACAACGACGCCCTGACGGTTAAGCTCGTTATAACCGCGGCTCTTGCGAGGACCGATAGCGTCGGCTCACACATAAGAGAGGACTGTACCGATGGATCCGGCGAGCGGTACAGTATAATTCTGAAAAAAGAAAACGGAGATACGACTACGAAAAGGCAGGTGATAAGATGAATATAAAAGACGTAGAAAACGCGGCTCTGAAATCAGCTCGCGCCATTGCGGAGTCCGAGCCTTATTGGGTCGGAGTCGAACGCGCGGGAGATTTTCTTGAAGGATTTGACGAGCGCACCGTCCTTCACTCGGGACCGCCGATAGAATTCGAGCGTATGTGCTCGCTCCACAAAAAAGGTATGATAAACGCGGTGCTCTTCGAGGGGCTTGCGAGGACGGAAAAGAGCGCCGAGGATATGATACTTCGCGGCGAGATAAAAATAAAAAGCGCTTTTGATTTTAACAGCGTGGGCTCAGGCGTCGGCATAGTCTCGGCATCCGTGCCGCTTCTCGTTTGCGAGGATAAAAAAACGGGTATCCGCGCAGGCGTTTTTCCGCACGAGAGCAAATTCGGCGGCGGATTTTGCGGCTGGGGCGTTTACTCCGAGGAGATCAAGAAAAATCTTTTGTACATAGGCGGCGAGCTTCTCGCACCCATATCCGAGGTGCTCGGAGAGTGCGGCGGAATTCCTCTGAAGCAAATAGTTACAGACGGGCTTCTGATGGGGGATGAAAACCATTCGAGCCAGAGCGCCGTCGACGCGCTCTTCATAAGGGAAATAATTCCCTACGCTCTTAAGTGCAAGAACTCAGCTGAGCTTCTTATGTATTTTGCGAAAACGCCCCGCTTCTTCCACAACTTCTGCCAATCGGCGCAAAGGACGGCAACTCTCGCTGCCCACGGCGTCAGCGCCTCGCCGATAGTGACGGCTGCGGGCGGCAACGGCGTTGAATACGGCATCAAGGTCTCGGGGCTTGGCGACAGATGGTTCACGGCACCGTCGCCGATGATAGAGGGAACCTATATGACCGAGGGCGCGGTAAGAGAAAATCAGCTTCCTTGGATCGGCGACAGCAGCGTCGTTGAGTGCGCGGGACTTGGCGGTCTTCTTTCCGCGGCAAGTCCGAAGGTGTGCTCCTTCCGCGGCGAGAGCTTTGAGGACGGAATACGCACGACCGAAAGGATGCGTAAGATATGTGCCTCGGAGAACGAGAATTACAGGATACCGAACCTTAATTTTTCACACGCCCCCGTGGGTATTGATATTTTTAAGGTCAAGGAAAGCGGCATTCTTCCCGTTATCAACGGCGGTATGATAGACAAAAACGGCGGTTGGATGGGCGCGGGATGCGCCGAAATACCGATGAAGTGTTTTCTCGAAGCGTGCGAAGCCTTTGAAGAAAAATACGGAAAAACAGAAAAATAAGGAGATACGAAAATGAGAGAATTTGAAAACAAGGATATTGAAATTTTTGATTACACGGGTGAGGGCTACGAGCCAACTATGAACTTCGGTGAATGGAGAGTTGCTTTTATGAACTACGCCGACGCGCTCAGCGCTATCACAAAGTACGAGCGCCATATGCTGACAGACGAGGTGTTCGTCCTTCTTGAAGGCAAAGCGGCTCTCGTCGTCGGAGAAGAAAAAAACGTTTACAAGATGGAAAAGTTTAAGATATACAACGTAAAGAAGGCAACGTGGCACGGAACGGCAATGTCACCCGACGCAAAGATCCTTATCGTCGAGAATCACAACACCTCCGCTGACAATTCCGAGAAGGTATTCTTTGACGAGCCGATAAAGGTAGAGCTTTAATATGAGAAACGCCGTAATAGAATCCGTAACGAAAGAAAAGCTCATCGTCATCGTAAGAGGCGTTCCGAGAGAAAAGCTCGTGCCCCTTGCCGAGGCGATGTACGCGGGGGGTGTGCGCTTGCTTGAGATAACGTTCTCGCAGGACGGAAGTGTAAGCGACGAGGAAACAGCTGATAGAATTGCTATGCTCGCGACGGCAATGTCAGGCAAAATGTTCATCGGCGCGGGCACGGTGACAAAAGAAAGTCAGGTCGCGCTTGTAAAAGAGGCGGGCGGTCTGTTCATCATCTCGCCCGACACCTGTGAGGGAGTAATTAAAAAGACCCGCGAGGCAGGGCTCGTATCTATGCCGGGTGCGCTTACACCGACCGAAGCGATGACGGCACACAGAGCGGGGGCTGACTTCGTCAAGCTTTTCCCCATTCTTGACCTCGGTCCCGCCTATTTAAAGGCGGTAAGGGCGCCGCTTTCGGGAATTAAATTCCTCGCCGTTGGCGGAGTTGATCTTGGCAACGTGAAGGACTTTTTGAAGGCGGGCGCCTCGGGCTTCGGTATCGGGTCGGGAATAGTAAAAGGCGACCTTATCAAAGCCGAAAAATATGGAGAGATCACCGAGCTTGCACGCGCTTACGTGGCAGCCGTGTCAAATTAACGGGTCTTGACGCGACGGATTTTCACGGCAAACTCCGATCCGCTTTTATCCGCGTCAAGTCCTTCGAATGGAGCTTTTTATGAAAAAATACGTAACGATAGACGGAGGCACGACCAATACGCGTGTCTCACTCGTCATAGGCGGTGAGATTCAAAGCACCGTCAAGATCCCAACAGGAGCAAAAAAGAGTATAGGCGGAAACGAAGAGCTGAAGAATGCTTTAAAGGCCGCTTTGGATAAGCTTCTTTCCGAGGCGGGATATTCCCTCTCGGATATTGACGCCATTCTTGCCTCGGGAATGATAACATCTGAATTCGGGCTTGTAAATCTGCCTCATATAACGGCGCCTGCGGGAATTGCCGAGCTTGCGAGGAATATGGAAAGCGTCCTTATTCCCGAGGTGGCAGAGATTCCGATAAGCTTCGTGCGCGGCGTTAAAACGGTGGGCGAGCTTGAGCTGACCGATATGATGCGCGGCGAGGAAACGGAGCTTATGGGGCTTCGGGAAGAGTCGTACGGAGAGTGCGTTTTCGTGCTTCCCGGCTCTCATTCCAAGCTGATATATACTGACCGAGAGGGCAGAATAACGCGATTTTCAACGACGCTTACGGGCGAGATGATTGCAGCGCTCTCAGAGGGTACTATTCTGAAGGACGCCGTGTCACTTTCGTGCGAAAAACTCGACACGCCCTCCCTTGATGACGGATTTTTGTACGCGAATGAGCACGGCTTGAACGAGGCGCTCTTTAAAACGAGAATACTCAAAAATCTCTTCGGGCGTGGCGAGGAAGAGTGCTATTCCTTCTTCCTCGGCGCGGTGCTTGCCGACGAGATAAACACCATTATCTCCTCCCCTCTGGCGACTGTGGTTATCGGCGGTCGGGCGCAAATAAAAAGAGCCACGGCACATCTTTGTCAAAAGCATTCCGACAAGAAGGTCATAGCCCTTTCGGACGAAGAGGTCGCCGCATCGACGGCAAAGGGGATTGTACGTATCTTTGAGTACGGAAAGACCTGAGCTTGAGCGTTTTAAGGCTTGTATATACAAAAAAGCATTACGGCAATGACCGTAATGCTTTTTGATTTATTGACTCTTTTAAAATTTATCAAGGCGCCACGGGAAGGCTTGCCGCTTCCTTGTACTTAACGACGCCGAGCTTGCTCATTTTCGCCTCTGCGTACTCGCGGTGTACCACCCAACGAAGGATCTCCTCATCGGCGTAGTATTTTTCAACGTCCGCGCGATACGGCGCGACCGCTGCCTCGTACTCAGCATCCGTTTCGTATTTATCGCGCGTTATGCCGTTTGCAAAAAGGGTGTACTCAAGGTCCTCTTTTCTGACTCTCTCGGCAAGTGCGGCAAACTCCGCATCACTCGGCAAAAGCTTCTCCGCCCTTGCGACGTAGTAGAATATCAGCTTTTCCTTGACGTCGCTCTCCGCCACCTGCCTGAAGTAATCGCTCCATACAAGCTCTACCCCGAGTTTTTCGGTAACGTATGCTTGGGCAAACTCGTCAAACGACTTATAGTCCCCGCTGTTTTTGGTGTAAGCCTCTTCAAGCGGCTTCTTCTGTTTTTCTATAAGGCGCGTTACCTCGTCCTCGGGCAAGGACTTGAACTCCGCGATACTGTAATAATGCGCCCACATCGCCTCGATAAGTATGGCGTCTATTTCCGCTTGATTCTTCTTTTCAAGAAGATCCTTCGTGTAAGCGGCAAAGCGTTCGGTATTGCTGCTTCCCTCGTATTTTTCAAGCACCTCATCGCTCACACCGAGCTCCTCGCGAATAAATTTATCATTAAGCTCGGGCACCTCGTACTTGACCGCGTGTCTTACGTAAAGCTCAAAGAGGACGAGCGTGCCCTGCAAATTGACGTTTTCGTAAGAAGACGGTATAGTCGTCATAATGCTGAGCGGCTCCTGATCTTCTTCGGTCGGGCGCAGGACGTAATCCACCTTTATTTTAGTGTATCTTATCGTTTCGTACTCGTCAGATTTATAAGTGACCTTCGACGGATTTTCGACAGCCACGCCGATCTTTTGCCCGAGGATCATCTCGGTAAAGCCCTCGCCCATCACGTCATCTATGCCGCCGTCTGCAAGATTCATACGCTCGGACCCCGCTCCGCGGCGGCTGTATTCGCCGTCGTTCTTCACGCGCGCTTCGTAAGTAACGAAAAGAATGTCGTTCTCTCTTATCTCGCCCTCGTCAACTATCTCGCAATAAGTATATTTCGAAAGGTCTTCTCCGACGAGCTTAAGCTCAAGGTTAAGTCCAAGCTTATCAAGTGAGCCGCCGCCTATCATATACGTTCTTTTTTCCTCGTCCGAAACGGTGAAATTGCCAAGGCCGTTTATCGCCGAGCCCTTGTTTCCTTGCTCGTCAACGCTGTACCCTTGGAAATAAAGAAGTATATCGTCGCCAACCTCTATCTTCGCCATAGTTTCCTTGTCGTTAGTTTTCGCCTCGCCGCGCTTAGCCGCGCGAGCTTGCATCAAGGCTGTCTTTACGGACTCGTCGGTGATCCTGTCTATAGAGATCATAACCTCATAGCCCTTATAGCCCTTGTAATTCTCTGCCGACATATAGATATATGGGGTCAGATCTGCGTTCACGTAATCGAAAGGCTTTTCTTCCTTATTTATATTAAGGACGAGCATTACTATCGCCGTCGCGATAAGTGCCGCCGCAAGAAGCGAACAAACTATCACGAGAATGATGTTTACCCTTCGACGCCCCGCCTTTGTATCTTCTTTTTGTAACGTGGTATTAACTCTTCCTTTTGCCATTTATACCTCCAAAATCTCAGGACTCCGTCACGAACGAATCAGCAAAACTCGTTGCCAGGGTGTCACAGCGCTCGTTGTAATCGTGACCGTTATGCCCCTTTACCCACACGAACTCGACCTTGTGCACGGTTGTCAACTCATAAAGCCTTGCCCAAAGATCGGGGTTCTTCAATTCATCCTTGCCCCGCTTCCAGCCGTGAGCGCGCCAGCCCGTTACCCAATCCTGCAAAAACGCGTCAACAAGGTATTTCGAATCGGAATAAAGCGTGACCTCACACGGCTCCTTCAAGGCGGAAAGACCTTCTATGGCAGCTAAAAGCTCCATTCTGTTGTTGGTTGTCTCGCGCTCGCCGCCCGACAGCTCCTTTTCGTATTTACCGAATACGAGTATCGCGCCCCATCCGCCGCGCCCGGGGTTTCCCCTGCACGCTCCGTCGGTATAAAGCTGTACTTTTTTCATAAAATGCTATCCTATCTAAAGAGAAATCCGACAGCCCCGCTGTCGGATTTCCGAATTTGTCAACGAAATTTGCCAGGGTAAAGACCTCGCAGGTCGTGGCCTTACGCCTTTGCTTTTATTTTACGGAATAAGATACGCAGTTCTCGTAAACGAAGTAGATCTTTCCGTTCTTCTCCTGAGTCGCTACTCTCTTGTCGTCCGTTTTGGTCTTGAAGAGGTAGTCAAGAAGCTTATCTGCCTGCTCAGCGATATGGATGCTCTGCTCGTCAAGCTCGCCGTTGTATTCAAGTCCGTTCTGCTTGAAGAGCTTTTCCATATATTCCTGATTCTGGCGGAACTCGTCGCAGGTTGCCTCGAACTCTTCTTCCTGAAGAGTTACACCAAGAACTCTTGCTACCTGATAGATCTTAACGATCTTTGCAACGTATTCCTTAGCCTCAGCCTTTATTGCGTTCTTTGCCTCTTTGAAGGTAGCCATACCCGTCTTGACCATAAGATATGCTTCAAAGTCACCCGAGTATTGGTCGTAGGTCTTCTCGCTTCCGAAGAATTCAGCCTTATATCCGTCGTAAATTCTGTCGTAGATCTCGTTTACAGCCTTTCTCGGAAGGTTCTCGCGATCTACCGTAATATACTCCTCGGAGTATATGATCTTAACGACAGCGGCCTTGATCTTCTCGTTGATAGCCTCGAAGTACTCGTCCTCAAGCACGTCGTAAACGCTATCCTTGAACGCGTCGCAGATATCAGCGGTGATAGAAGCGTCAGCCACCTCTGCATCGTCCTTATACTTCTTTACCTTGAAGAGCTTGTCGTTTACGAACGCGTCGCGCTTCTCAAGTGCCTCAGCCTCGGCCGCAATAGCGGACTTCGCAGCCTCAGCTACGGTCTTTCTATCCTTGTTATCGTCTTCAACGAACTCGACCTTACAAGTATCGCACTTGCCGTCCTTGTCCTCGTCGACGTGCTTAAGAAGAGCTTCGCACTTGTCGCACTTGCAATCTGCAACCTCAGCGCCCTCTTCGCCTACGGGCTCATCCACGTGGGTGTCAAGCTCTGCCTCGCAAATATCGCAAACGCAGTTGTTATCATCGTCCTTGTGAGCGTTAAGAGTCTTGCAAGCGGTCTTGAATGCTGCTACCGCATCCTCGTATACGCCCTTGAAGCCCTTCTTAAGAGCCGCGGAGCTTGCATTGGGATCACCGTCAAGGTCAAGCTTTGCATCAGCAAGAGCCTCCTCGGTGGTCTTTATATCCTTTTCTACCACCGTGATGTCATCACCAAGCGCCTTCTCGGCTGCTGAGAGATCCGTCGCGTCCTTTATAAGCTTAAGAATATCCTTCTTGATAGTGAGCTCGTCTTTCTTTTCAGCCTTCTCGGTTTCATCCTCGATAGCTTCAAGAGCCGCGATTTCGGCTTCAAGATCGGCTACCAGCGCCGCAAGATCGGTAGCTGCCTTTATCTTCTCAAGATATTCCTGCTTAAGTGTCTTTTCAGCATTATAGAACTTGATATCCTCTTCATAACCGGGAATGGTTATGTCCTTCATATCGAAGTAATCCTTCTCTGCCTTCTTGAGTGCCTTTTCAGCCTTTTCGAAAGCGTCCTCCGCCTTATCAAGAGCCGCCTTTGCGTCCTCGTAAGCCTTCTGAACCTTCGTGAACTCAAGCATAAGCTCCTTGAAGGTCTTGGTTACTTCCTTCTTGGATTCACCCTCACCCTCTTCATAGGTGATCTTATATTCCTCGTTCGTGAAGATGTCAAGCGCGCCAACCTTCTCGCCGGTCGCCTTTCCGTTATCGTCAAGGAGATCCTGTACGCTCTGCGAGCCGTAGAATACGGTGAGTATTGCGGTTGCGTTATTAACGAAAGCCTCAGCCTTCTTGTCCGCGTCCTCGAGCACGTCAACGTCTACGTAATCGACCTTCTTAATATGAACGGGGTATACGAAATAGGTAACGTCCTTGCCCTTAAGGTCGACCTTAGTGCCGAAGAGGTCGGTAAACTCCTTCTTCTCGTCGTCGGGGTATACTACGTCAACCTCGACGGCGGTTCCCTCTACGATACCCGTAACGGTAACGGAGGTGTAAGAAACCTTTTCCTTTTTGGGAGCTTCCTCTCCACCCTCGGAATCAGCGGGAGCGGGAGTTTCGGTCGTGGGAAGCTCAAACTCGTATTCGAATTTATTAGTGCTTGCGGAAAGCTTCGCACCGACGTTCTTTCCAACGAGATCGTAAAGGAAGTTCTCGAAGAAGAGAAGGTCCGCAAGTGATTTAGCCGATTCGGGAAGAGCGTCAACCGTCGGGTCGGCGGGCTTCTCCGCGGGGATCTGGCAAACAAGGTTCTTTATATCCTTAGTCTTGCCCTCGGCATCGGTGTAAGTAAAGGTAAGAAGAACGGTCTTGCCCGCTTCAACCTTAAGATTGCCCTTACCCGCGTGGCCGTCATCGTCCTCATTCTTATTAAGATCGTATGCGTAATCCTTAATGTCGATTGCCGCAAACTTCTCTTCAATAGCCTTCAAGAGCGCGTCATCGGCGTTGCCCTTTACGCCAAACTGAAGATAGGTCTTATTGTTGGGGAGAATTACGTAATCGGTCTTTCCCGAGGTTTTGGGAACGTTGATCACGTGCTTAACTCCGTCGTCATCCTCGTATACCGCATAGTAGGAATAGTAAAGAGCGTCCGCGAAATCGGGCGTGCCCTCGGTGTACTCCTCGTCGTTTGCGTTATCCGCGTTAAGAAGGCTGCGAAGTATAATGTCGTATACTTCCTTCTTTCTCGTTTCGGGATCTGCGGAGAAATCTTCCTCATCCTCTATTTGGATTCCCGCAAAGGCGCTTAAAAGCTTATCCTTGTAAACGGTGGAAAAATCATCAAGATCCGCATCTGCGTAGTCGTATTCACCGCAACCGAAGAGCGTGAGCACGCTCATAACGATTACAAGAATAAGAGCTATGATTCTTTTTGTCATTTGTCTTTCCTCTATTCTATATCTTATTTTTTATTAACTCATTATCCCAGAGTCGAGGGAAACAAAGCAGACGTTTTTTGAAAAAAGCGCTGTTTTGCATATTAGGCAAGCATTATTATATCACAAGTTTTCAAAAAAAGCAACTGTTTTTTTAAAAAATATAATATTTTCTTATTTTTATTTTACAAATATATAAAAGAAAGCTCAAAAGCTGCCGCTTTCGCGTATTCTGCGAAAGCGGCAGCCGAGTCGTTTATTGTTTTCGTACTTCTCCGACAAGTCCTCATCCGAGAGGCTTGAAATCGGGATACGGCTCGTTTGAGTCGAGCGTTTCACCGTTTAAAAGACCGATGAAATTCGAAACGATCTTGTTAAACGCAAAATCGGAAATATAGAAGTCTGACGAACCCGCTTCAAATCTGTTGTTCGATATGCTGACCATAACGCGGTTGTCGTCGCATCTGTAAAATTTGTAGTAATAATGCTTGTTAGCGTAATCGGACGCGTCAAGTCCCGCGTGGTCCTTGGCAATTCTGTCACCGTCAAGCATTATGTCAAGGGACATTATGAGCCCGCCCGCTTTTGCCTGTGCCTGTTCCTCTTCGGTCAAGGTTCCCGAATAGCTTGTGAAGTAGAGCGCGAGGAGCCACTCCTTGAACATTCCCGTTCCCTTGCTGTCGTTATCCTCTCTGACCTGCTCACCCGCGAGATAATCGTAAAAGTCGCTGAGATACGGTCCTATGGCGTTCGAATCCTGCGCGGCGAGATATTCAAGATATTCATCGTAGCGCGTTCTGAAGTTCGCTTCTATCTTTTCAAGATGGACTCTCATAAAGTCGTAATCCGTAGCAGAGCCAACGTCTATATCGTCGTGCCTGATAAAGAGATCGAACTTGCCGCTGATATCGCTCATTTTAAGCTCTACTCCCACGGACTTCAGATACGTGGAGTCAACGAGTATGAAGTTGCGTCTTGCCCAGAAATCGACCCTTTCAAGATCAAGGAAGCCAAGCATGTCCGCGCTTATCTTTACTATAATATCATACATCTCCGAAGCTACGTATCTGACGTAAGATTCCGTATCGGGATCCCAGACGGAATCGCTGACGTACAGAACGAAATCAAGGGTCCTCAGCCACCCGTAATCGTCGAACTCGTTCTCCGCCGTTTCCACGGAAACGTAGAGATCTCTCGGAAGAGAATAGTGTATAAGGTTGGCTGTGCAACCCCACTTCTTCATAGTAGCAAAGGTAACGCCAAGCTCCACCGTTTCTATACCCGTAAGTCCGTCGACGCTCGAGCTTTCCACAAGTCCGCCGAGGAGCTTCGTGACCTTTTCGCAAGAATCCTGGTTTACCGCGTAAAGCATAAACTCGTCAGCGCTCTCGTAGAACGACTCACCGTAGAACGGATCGCGCTCCGAGGAGTTTACGAAGCGGAACGAGGAGATGAGCTCACCCGTGATATACGCGCTTATATTCTCAAACTCATAGAGAATATAGTCGGAAACTATATCTTTGTATACGCTCTCGTCAAGAACGTTTATCGCCTGTTCCGATTCAAGATTCATCCAAACCTTGATAGCCGCGCGGATCTTCGACTGCTTTTCGTGATCCTTTTCGTTTTCATCGGAAAGCATATCTATATAGCCGATATTGGCGTTCTGAGCCTTTCCGTCCTTAACGTAATAATAGCGGAACGCAACTATCGAGGTGTCGGTAAGCGAGCTTGCCTTGGTGTGAGAAACTACGTTCCCGTCCTCGTCACGCACCGTGGAATAGATCTCGAGCACCGCGTCAAGGTAATAAGACATACTGCTGGATGAAAGACCCGTCGAGACGCCGTCGATCTTCTTTTCGTAAGTAACGTCGATAAACAGGGGCACCTCAAATTTCTCAACCGTTGTGAGCCTGTTTAAGGTATCCTCCGCGACGCCGATCTTTTTAAGGTAATTAAGATCTATTATACCGCAGGTATCGGTCGCGTATTTGTTAAGCTCGGTCTTTCCGTCCTCACCCGTTATTATCTGGGTAAGGTTTTCCACCTGGACATACTCGCCCTTTTCCTCGTTCCATTCGCCAAGAGCGTACGTCACGCGGACGTATCTTGCTCCAAACTCCGAGACGGTGGCGCCCGCGGTGGTGTTATCGCCGCTGCCCGTGATTATGGCGTCAACGCTCTTTATCCAATAACGGTACTTCTTGCCCGACATAACGTCCCTCTCGTAAAGCAAGCTCTGCGAAACGCTGCCGCCTCCGAGCTCTTTGCCGGAGAGTGCCGAGAGAAGATAAGAATAAAGCGCGTTATCCTCATACTCGGTCATATTGAATATATAAGACCCAAGTATATCATTCACGTAATTATTATAAATGGAAACGTCCTCGTTGTCCGCGACGAAGATGGGGCTCCACGTATTGACCGTGGCAAAAACGTCCGTGACGTTCTTCATTCCTTCTTTGTCGGAGGGAAGGCTTCCAAGCTCGTGAAGCTCGGTCTTCCACTGCTTATATTCGGGGGTAAGATAAGGAGCGTAAAGGGCGTGCTGATCGTTTTCAAGACCTGCCGCGATGAGAATGGGATTGATATATGCCTCTATTCCGACGAGAGCGTACTTGAAGTAATTCGACTCTCTCGTTACGTAAAGGTAATCTCTGGCGCGGTACTCTGCGTTGCCCTTTTCGTCATATACGGCGTCGTAGACTCTGAAATAATATCCCGAGCCCGTGACGGTATTGTTTCCTATTTCTATTTTGTAAGAGCCCTCGGTGCCGTCTTCCTTCGTGTAGGTAAATCTGATTATCTTCTGTGAATAGCCCTTCTTTGCGTTGGACTCTTCCTCGCCCTCTTCGGGCGTCTTGGTCGCCGTGCCCGTACTGAAGCCGTAGGCGGCAAGCTGGCTCTCACGCGTCGCAGCGTCGTCGCTAAGGTATATTCTGTCGTCGAAATAAGGAGAGCGGAGCGCCGCAAGCAGATAGGTGAGCATAGGTATTCTGTCGTAACCGTCGCCCTTGACCTTTGCGTAGAGCTCGTCGTACCTCATCTCGTCCTCTTCGGTCAGGATGTCGGGGGAGTAGTAAACGTATTTACGCCCCTGCTCGTCAATATACGCATAATTACCGTCGTCGTCAACCTCGTAGAAGAACTCAAACGAATCGGACGAGCCGTCCGGGGGGATCGCCATAAAGTAAGAGCCGTTCTCGTTTTCTATACTGACGAGAGTTATATCCTTCTGATCGATCAGGGGATACGCGATCGGGTACGAATTGAACCGTCCCTCTTCTTCACGTATCGGTTTCAAGACCTTCCCCTCTTCTTTCGGCACCTCGACCTCCGCCACGGAGCGCGACAGGATCACCGCAAGGACGGTGAGCAGAGCGATCAGCACCGCTAAAGCGGACAGAAATATGACCGTCCGACGGGTTTTGTTTACTTTTCTTTTAAATTGCATTTTTCTTTCCTTACAAATATTTACGTTTGATTCTTATAACGATACAAGCCGTAAGAGGGACCAAGGGAGCTATCACCGCGATTATCACCGCAGTTCTCTTAACGCCGGGGGTAATAGCCTCAAGCGTTTCCTTATACGTTGCGTCGGGGTTGTAGACCGTTGCGGGAGTCTCGCTTAAAGTGTCGTAAACGAGCTGCTTTCCGCCGTACTTCTTCGAGTTCATCGAAGAACCGCCGAGCTCCATAGAGGCGTATTGATCCACTCTTGAAATGTTATTTACAAGAGCCGAAACTATATCGAAGTTAGCATAGGAATTGCTGTAAAGGAGATCGTTTGAGAAAAAGTCCTTGCTGTTTGAGCAAAATACGTAAGAATATTCCGCCTCGCTCGTAACCTCGTCAAGAGCGTATCTTACCGTAACGGCGGCAAGATCAAGCGCTTCTTCCTTCTTGACCGTTTCGGTGCCGTCGGCGGTTATTTTGGTTGCTATCGCCGTTTTGTAAGAGGTCATAAAAGGGTTGTAGGTTATGGTAACGTTGCTTGAGCCGTCCTCAAGTTTCGTGTCCGTTTCATAGAAGGAGCATTCAATATAGCCCGTGTTTACAAAGACCGTGTGCGGCGCGGACGTGATAGCGGCAAATTCACCGTAGACCGCGTTGGCGTAGCTGTCCTCTTCGGTGTTGTAAACGCCGAGGATCTTGTCTGCGTCTTTGCTGTCATCGCCGTAGCTTCCTATATGGTTCGACGCGTCGGCCACCTGGGCGTTACCGAAATCGAAGCCCCATTCGTAAAGGAAGCTGTCAAGATTTTCAAGCTCGGTATTCGCGTAATCGCGGGCAACCATAATAGCACCCTGCTTTTCTCGGAGATAACGGTCGAGCTTCTTCGTTTCCGACGTGTAATCAAACACGTCCGATTTATCCGTGTCGTAAACGAAGTCCGTCAAAGGATTGTTTATAATAACGAGAGTACAGTCGGCAGGCAGCTCTTCCTTTGAAAGGTCGACGGTCTTAACGTCAAATCCACGCTCGGAGAGCAGGTCGTAAATGCCCGCAGCCTCGGAGCTTGACGAGGGATCTCCGTCTGCGTAATACGTCTCGCCGTGCCCCTTGGTAAAGCAGGCAACGGGCTTGTTTACAGCCGTGACGGACATAAGGAGCGACGCCATTTTGTATTCACCGTTATAGGAGAAATACGAGCCCTCGCTCGTCTTCATCCAGAAGCTGTCCGCAGACACGATACGGTAGGTATTACCGTAGGAAATAATAACGTCGTCCTGCGCGATCTCGGAAAGCGAGGTCGTTTTATATTTTGAGAGAGCCGTGGGATTATAGGTCGCGTTGAAGGTCTTTACCGAGAGGTTGTCGTATTCCCTTTGCATCTGAAGCGCCATAAAATACGGCACTCTCGTTACAACCGAGGACTCCAAGGAGTCGGGGTCGGCGCAAAAGATGATCTCTATCTCCTTGTCGCCGTCGTCAAGCTCGTCGACGAAGGCGCATTCGGACTTCATCTCGTCGCTCAGCGTGTATAATGTTTCGGGGGTAAGGTCGACGTAAAGCGCGTTCTTACCCGTAAGGTACGTAAGAAGGTAATTGAGCAAAAGGACCGCAAGAATAATGCCGACGGTTATAAGCGTAAACACTCGGGTCCTCGTGCTTTTACCCTTAAAGATATTCAATTTCATAATTCGGCATTACCTGTTCTTTCTTCTCTTGTTTACGACGATTCCGAGAACTGCGAGTCCTGCGGGAATTGCCATTATGAGAACCGTGTATATCCTTGCCGTTCCCATCGTGAGATCCTCGAGGATTCCCGAGTTATAAGGAACTATCTTACATCCGTAAGGAGCTGCGGCCGAGCCGAAGAACTCGTCAAGCACGGCGTAAATGAAATTCCTGTTGGCGTAAGAATCGCTTATGACCGCGTCGGAAGCCGCAAGATAAACTCCGGCGCAAACGAATACGTTGGCGGTATTGTCACCGAACGCCTTTTTTGAAAGCGCCGCAACGCAATAGCTTCCCTCCGAGTCCACTTGGCTTCCGCCCGCAACGGCTTGTGCCGCAGACGAGGAAACGAGCACGGGCTTGGCATCACCCGACAGGGTGAGAGCGCCTACGTTCTTTACTACGACGTCATCGGAAACGAACGGGTCGGTGTTCTTTGAGAGTGCCTCGCCAAGCTCGTTATCCGCGTAATTGGCAACGAACGTATATCCGTCCGTGGTTATCGCGTTTCTCGGGTCACGGATGATGTTTTTAACGGTTGCGCCCTCGTCCGTTTCCCCCTCGGTCATCTTTATGCCGTATTGCTCTAAAAAGTTCTCAAGGTTGGGGAGTCGTCCTACGTATGGGTCGAGTGAAACGTAAAGCGAACCACCCGAGGCAAGATACTCCTCAAGCTTATCTATTTCAGCTCTGACACCGGATGCGCCCTTGGCAAAATCGTATGCAGGGTTGGAAATTATAACGAGCCCCGCCCGATCAAGGTCAAGACCTTTTTTATTCTTGAGAGCTTCGGGGTCGAGAGTGCTCGAGCGGTAAGTATCGGTCCTTACAAGATCAAGCTCGGCTATATAATATCCCGCGCAAAGGAGCATCTTTACGAAGGTCGGGTCAACGGGTTCGTCGTGCCCCTTCGTGAAATACGCTATCTTATGCTCGGGAGCAAGCGCCCAAAGCATCATAGAGGTTATCATTTCCTCACCGTTATAGGCGGTTATATAGCCTTCCGCGTCGATGTGATAAAAATCAACGAAGGGAACGCCGCCGTAGATGGCGTTCAATACGGTAAAGTCCTCGCGCTCGTTACCCGCTTCGTCCTTCACGGTGCTTGAAAAAATAACCGCACCCTGATGCAGAGCTATCTTTTCGCCAAGAGGTCCCGTCTGATATTTTTCAAATCTGTCGGCAACTATATTTCCGTCGGCATCCTGCATAGTTCTGATGTTATAAAACGTCAGATCGAGGAGGGTGGGATATCTTTCTTTAAACTGCCTAGCGGTATTTAGAACGTCCTTACCCGTCGCGTGGACGGCAAGCTCGTCCTCGGGCATACAGAATATTATCTCAACCTTTCTGCCCTTTGCTATCGCATCCTCAAAAAGAGGATCGGTCCTGCCGCTTATAGTCAGGTCAAGCTCCTCAGCGTACGCCACGTACCAACCGTTTATCGCGGTCAGAGAATAGAGCACGACGTTTAAGAGCACCACGACTGCTATTACCGCGGCAGACGCCGCGACGGCAAGCAAATTGTCTTTTAACTTATTTTTCATCTTCTCTTCCCTTCACGAAAATCAACCTACTCTGCGTCTGTCGTAGACTCTCCAGGTAAGATAAAGGAAAACGGCGCTCATAGAAAGGAAGTAAACGACGGACGCGACGTCAAAGTAACCGCTCGAAAAAGCGGAAAATCTCGTAAAGACGGAAAGTCCGTTGAATACGTATCTTATCCAATAATTAGCGGGAATGAGCGCGTTTACAAGGCTGATGGCAAGGAAGAACGCGATTATCGCCATTGAGCCTATCGCCGCGGAAAGCTGGTTTTCGGTAAGCGAGGAAACGAAAAGTCCGATGCTGATAAACACCATTCCGACGAGCAGAAGCGCAACGAGCTGACCGAGAAGAAGGGCAAACTTAAACTGCGTGTAGGGGATAAGTATAAGGAAATAGAGCGAGTTGAAAACGAGAGCGCCCGCAAACATCGAATATGCCGCAAGGAACTTACCGATAACGACCGAGACGATCGGCACGGGAGCGGTCATAAAGAGCTGCTCAGTCTTCGTCTTTCGCTCTTCGCTGAAGGACTTCATCGTAAGAATGGGCAGAATTATCGCGCACATAAAGAGCATAACGGTGAACCAGGTCGTTGAGCTGCCCGACATCTGAAAGAGCGTCGAGAAGCAGAAGACGGCACCGCCGACGGCAAGAAACAAAACGAGAAATACGTATCCGATGACGCCTGTGAAATAAGCGTGCATCTCTCTTTTAAATACAGCAAGCATTTTTAAGATCCTCCTTAGCGAGCAGACTTGCGCTCGGATGTATTGACGGTAGCTTGTCCGTCAGAGCGCTCAACGAGCTTGATAAATACCGTTTCAAGATCGGTTCCGACAGGCATAAGCCCTATGATGGGCCAATTGTTGGAAGCGCAGATCGAGAAGAGCGTTTTGCGCACGTCAACACCGCTGGTGCTTTCAACGAGATAGCAATGCGCCTCGGCGTCCTTCTGACCCGTGGGGGTGACGCTCTTCACGCCCGCACTCTGGGAGAGTGTTTTCTGAACGTCCTTTTGCGGACCGATGACCTTTATCTCGTAGTGATAGCCGTCCTCTATAACGCGGGTAAGGTTTTCCGTGCGGTCGTCTGCTATAAGCTCGCCCTTGTTTATTATGAGAACTCTCTCGCACACAGCCTGCACCTCCGCGAGGATATGCGTCGAAAGAATTACGGTATGACGCTTCGCAAGAGTTCTGAGAAGGTTTCTTACCTCAAGTATCTGCTTCGGGTCAAGACCGACCGTCGGCTCGTCGAAAATAACGACCTTCGGGTCGCCGACGAGCGCTTGGGCTATACCGACTCTCTGCTTATATCCCTTTGAGAGGTTTCTTATGAGCCTCTTCTTCACGTCCGTGAGCTTGACGACCTCCATTATCTCCGAGAGGTGCGCCTCGCGCTCAAGCTTACAGCCCTTGAGCTCGTAAACGAAATTCAGATACTCAAGCACCGTCATATCGGGATACACGGGCGGCTGCTCGGGCAAAAAGCCTATGAGCTTCTTCGCCGCCATCGGATCCTCAAAAACGTTTATTCCGTCTATGTACGCGGCTCCCGAGGTAGAGGAAAGATAGCCCGTGAGAATATTCATAGTCGTACTCTTTCCCGCGCCGTTAGGGCCGAGAAGTCCGACGATCTCTCCGCTCTGTATCTCAAAGCTCACGTTATTCAAAGCGTAATTCGTGCCGTATCTTTTCACAAGATTTTCAACTTTGATCATTTTCTATTCCTTTCGCGTGCCCGAGATGCGGGCACATTTTTATATCGCACAGTCAAATGCGTATAGTAACGCTTGTATATTTTAACATATAAATATAAATAAAGTGTGAATAAAACGCAAGTATATGAATTTTATTTTTGTCGAATAAGTAAATATTATATCGGCGTTAGTATATTATGCACAATAAAGCAAGCGTCAAGTTGTGCAATTTGCCAACGGCAAAAAAGAAAGGGCTGCGGCGTTCAATACCGCTCGTCCCCCCCTTGACAAACCCGAGCTTTAGGTGTATAATCATTCTATCAATTGATATTTAAGAGGCAAAAACAATGAATCAGGACAAGAAAACAGTTTTCTCGGGAGTTCAGCCCTCGGGAAACCTCACTATCGGAAACTACCTCGGAGCCATCAAGAATTTCTCAAGATTCTCCGACGAATACAAGACCTTCTACTGCGTCGTTGACCTTCACGCCATCACCGTAAGACAGGTGCCCGCGGAGCTTCGCAGAAGAACGTACGAGACCCTTGCTCTTTATATGGCTTGCGGCCTTGACGAGAAGAAGAATACGCTCTTCGTCCAATCCCACGTGCCGGGGCACGCGGAGCTTGGCTGGATACTCGACTGCTACACTATGTTCGGTGAGCTTTCCCGTATGACGCAGTTCAAGGACAAGAGCCAGAAGCACTCGGAGAACATAAACGCAGGACTTTTCACCTACCCTGCCCTTATGGCGGCGGATATGCTCCTTTATCAGACCGACCTCGTTCCAGTCGGAATCGACCAGAAGCAGCACCTTGAGCTTGCGCGCGACGTTGCAATGAGATTCAACCAGATATACGGCGACACCTTTACCGTTCCCGAGGGGTATATCTCACCCGACACGATGAAGATTATGTCACTCGCAGAGCCCACAGCGAAGATGTCAAAGTCCGACCCCAACCAGAACGCCGTCGTTTACATCCTTGACTCCAAGGACGATATTATGCGTAAGTTCAAAAAGGCGGTCACCGACTCCGAAGCGGAGGTAAGGTATTCCGAGGATAAGCCGGGTGTTTCCAATCTTATGACTATCTACCGTGCCTTCACGGGCAAGAGCTTTGAAGATATCGAAGCCGAGTTCGCGGGCAAGGGCTACGGCGACTTCAAGCTGGCAGTTGGCGAGGCTTGCGCCGACGGGCTTGCACCCGTCAGAGAAGAGTTCGCGCGTCTTATCGCGGACAAAGCACACCTCGAAGCGGTAATGAAAGCGGGCGCCGAGGAAGCGTCGTATTACGCACGCCGCACTATGTCAAAGGTCAGAAGAAAGATAGGGTTTGTAAACTAAAGTTTACTTTAACCTAAAAAATCAACTTTTACCCCCACCCCGTGTTAAATTTAATCAAGTTTAAATGAATCTATTTTAAAAAAGAGATGCGACCGAAACGTCGCACCTCTTTTTGTTATGCGTAAATATTCACCGACGAGCTTGTTCAAATATCAGGCGCACTTCCAATATCGACAGCTCTTCGGTTTTACAAATTTTCAAGTATTTTCGATCTTTTTTCCCGATACTGTTCCTCGGTAATTATTCCGCTGTCAAGAGCGCTCTTAAGCATAGCAAGCTGATCTTCAACTCCGTCGTTACTGCTATCGCGGGCATCAGCTGTTTTTTCATCCAACGCAAGCAAGATAATAACAACGTAAAAGCATATCATTCCCGCAAAAACGAACACACGTCCCAAGTCATAAAGCGCGCATATCGTTTCCAAAGTGATTCCTGCGCTTGCAATAACGATCAAATAAATCGGCTTTGCTCTACCGTTGTATAAACAAACAGTCACGCACACCAAGGCGGCAGCGAAAACAAGGTAAAACAAAATTTGGATTATAAAGACTGAAACTGCGGAAAAAAGCGCGTATAGCGCGACAGTCGCAAAGACAGCGACTTTCGGAATCTTTTTCGCTTTGCCGAAAATACTTACCGCCAGAAGAACGCAGGAAGTGATTGCCGCGAGCGAGCCGATCACCGTAAATATGTTATAAAACGGCAAAACGGCGGACAGAATCAAAAACAGCAGCGACGCGACCAGCAAGAGAAAGATAGGAGTCTTATATTTTTCTCTTCTTATAAGAAATCTATGGCTATCCATTTTATACCGTTCCGCCAGCCTTATAAATCGCCTCTTTGTACTCGTCCTCGCTTAACAGACCTGCGGAATACAACGATTTTATCTTCTCTATCTTTTCCTCGTCTGCCGTATTCATTTTTTCTTTCTGCTCAGTCTTGTCCGAAGCTATGGATAAGCGTTCCTCGATACTCACAGTCTTATCAATAAGCTCTCCGAAGCCGTAGAGGACCCACGACGACACCCAAGCTACTAAAACACCTACGAGCATCACCAACAGTCCGGCTATTACGTCCTCTAAATAACCTTCCGCGATGATCGAAAAGCCACCCACAACAGAGATAAGCGCCATAACGACCGCCGTGACCATTGCCAAAAGTTTGATCTTTTTTCCGATTTCCGTGTACATTTTTATGTACCTCCTTTTAAAAATGATAAAAATAAAAAGTGCGCCAACCGAAGCCGGCGCACCGAAAAACGCAGGACTCCGATTGTCGTCACACAAATTCTATACGGTATGAGTGCAGGGCACAACATCCAAACAGAGCGAGTCCGCATTTTTACCTATGCAAAGAGTCTGTTTTTATGTTGCGCAAAAAAGGGTATAGTTATCCCATACGGAAAAAACACCCATAACGTATATTAAATTTGTGTGACAAATAAATTATACCATATAAAAAAAGATTTGTAAATAGAAAAGATTATTTTTCCCGCAAAAAATCAGAATAGCAAAAAACAAGGCAAGCCCGTATTTTCAGGGCTTGCCTCATACTGTTTCTTATTGAATTATTTTCCCAAAGCGTCAACGAAGTCACACGCGCTGACCGCAGCAACAGCACCGTCTGCGGCAGCAGTGGCAACCTGGCGGATGCGCTTGGTGCGGCAGTCACCTGCGGCGAAAATACCTTTTGCGGACGTGAGCGTGTCCTCGCCCGCCTTAATATATCCGCGCTCATCAAGCTCGACGATTCCGCGAAGAGCCTCGTTCTGCGGAACAAGACCGACGGCAAGGAAGAGCCCGTCAACGGCTATGTCGGTAAGCTCACCTGTTTTTTCATTCTTTACGGTGATTCCTTTAAGCTCCGTGTCGCCTATATATTTCGTTACGGTCGTGCCGAGGATGACCTTGACGTTTTCCTTTTTGTAAAGCTGCTCTGCGAGCTTCGCCTCACCCGTAAGGAAGTCAAGATTCTGCACTACGGTGACGGTCTTTGCCACGTCGGAAAGGAGGATAGCCTCTTGGAGTGCGGAATTTCCGCCGCCGATAACGGCAACGTCCTTGCCCTGATAAAAAGCTCCGTCGCAAACAGCGCAGAAGGATATGCCCTCACCGATAAAGCGCTCCTCGTTTTCGAGTCCGAGGGTGCGGTGCTTTGCGCCCGTAGCGATGATGAGCGTTTTTGCCGTAAATTCGCCCGAGTCGGTAACGACGGTCTTCACCTCGCCCCCGCGCACCTCGGACACCTCGCAGCACTCAACGTCAGCACCTTGCTCAATGACCTGCTCAACGAGCTTTTCGGCAAATTCATTGCCCGTGACGGAAAGAAATCCGGGGATGTTCTCAACCTTAGGCGAGAAGGTTATCTGACCGCCAAAGGTCGCCTTTTCAAGCACGACGGCGGTTTTATTTGCCCTCCTTGCATAGAGGGCGGCGACGAGCCCCGCAGGGCCGCCGCCGATGATTGCTATATCGTATAATTCAGCCATTTTCCCTCTCCGAAATTACGCACCGAGCATCTTCTTTATATCGGAAACGCCCGTGAACTTCGACGCCTCGCCGTTCTTTACGACAACGAGGGTGGGAGCCTGCTTAACGCCAAACTCAGCTACGAGCTCTGCGTTTTCGTTTGCAAGCAAGGTGTGATAGAGGTAGCCCGCCTTGTCAAGCACGCTCTTTGCGATCTTGCAGTTGGGGCAGGTCGCGGTGGTGAAGAGATACGCGCCGTCGGCAACTGCCGCCTCGGGAGCCGCCTCGGTCTTCACCGTTTCGGGAGCGTCACACGCGCTTCTCTTGAGCTTGGAATTCTCTATGTCGTAAACCTTACGGTCGCGGTATTCCTGAGCCTTACCGTCATTCCAGTTCTGAACGGGACGGTAGTAACCCGTGATACGGCTGTATACCTCGGTGCCTTCACCGCAAACGGGGCACTTGAAGTGCTCACCCGAGAGGTAACCGTGGTTCTTACATACGGAATAGGTGGGAGAGAGGGTGTAATAAGGAAGCTTATAGTTCTCCGCGATCTTTCTGATAAGGTTTGCGGCAGACTTCCAATCGGGAAGCTTCTCGCCAAGGAAGGCGTGGAAGACTGTGCCCGAGGTATAGAGAGTCTGAAGCTCATCCTGAACGTCAAGGGCGGTAAAGATGTCCTCGGTATAACCTACGGGAAGGTGAGAGGAGTTGGTGTAATAGGGGGTCTGATCGTCGCTCTTTGCGGCGGTGATGATGTTGGGATAGTGCTCTATATCGTGCTTTGCAAGACGGAACGCTGTGGACTCTGCGGGAGTTGCCTCAAGGTTATAAAGATCGCCGTACTCCTCCTGATAGTCGGAGAGACGCTCTCTCATATGGTTGAGCACGTCCTTGGTGAATTCCTGAGCCGTCTTATCGGTGAGATCCTTGCCGATCCATTTAGCGTTAAGGCAAGCCTCGTTCATACCCACAAGACCGATGGTGGAGAAGTGGTTGCCGAAGGTGCCGAGGTATCTTTTGGTGTAAGGATAAAGTCCCGCGTCAAGGAGCTTGGTGATAACGGTACGCTTGATCTTAAGAGAACGTGCGGAAATGTCCATCATACGGTCAAGACGCTCGTAGAAGTCCTTCTCGTCCTTTGCAAGATAAGCGATTCTCGGAATGTTGATGGTAACAACGCCGACAGAACCCGTGGATTCTCCGCTTCCGAAGTAACCGCCCGACTTCTTACGAAGCTCACGCAGGTCAAGACGAAGACGGCAGCACATCGAACGAACGTCGGAGGGCTCCATATCGGAGTTGATATAGTTAGAGAAGTAAGGAGTTCCGTACTTCGAGGTCATCTCGAAGAGGAGCTTGTTGTTCTCGGTCTCGGACCAATCGAAATCAGAGGTGATGGAATAGGTGGGGATAGGATACTGGAAGCCGCGGCCGTTTGCGTCACCCTCGATCATAACCTCGATAAACGCCTTGTTGACCATATCCATCTCGCGCTTACAATCCTTGTACTTGAAGTCCATCTCCTTGCCGCCTACGATGCAGTTAAGCTCTGCAAGGTCAGCGGGAACTACCCAGTCAAGGGTGATGTTGGAGAAGGGTGCCTGAGTTCCCCAACGGCTGGGCGTATTTACGCCATAGATGAAGGACTCGATGCACTTCTTTACCTGGTCGTAAGAGAGGTTATCAACCTTTACGAAGGGAGCAAGATAGGTGTCAAAGGAAGAGAACGCCTGCGCACCTGCCCACTCGTTCTGCATAATGCCGAGGAAGTTGACCATCTGGTTGCAAAGAGTTGCAAGGTGGCTTGCGGGAGCAGAGGTGATCTTTCCGGGAACGCCGCCAAGACCCTCTTGAATAAGCTGCTTCAAGGACCAGCCTGCGCAATAACCGGTAAGCATAGAAAGGTCGTGAATGTGAATGTCCGCGTTTCTGTGCGCGTTGCCGATCTCGTCGTCATAGACCTCGGAGAGCCAATAGTTTGCGGTTATAGCGCCCGAGTTTGAAAGGATAAGGCCTCCGACGGAATAGGTAACGGTGGAATTCTCCTTAACTCTCCAGTCGTTAATATTAAGGTAGTTGTCAACGATCTTCTTGTAGTCAACGATGGTCGCGTTGAGATTACGGAGCTTTTCTCTCTGACGGCGATAAATGATATACGCCTTGGAAACGTCGTCGTAGCCCGCCTTTATAAGAACGGACTCAACGCTGTCCTGAATGTGCTCGACAGAAATAGTTTCATTCTCGATCTTAGGCTCGAACTCCGCCGTAACCTTAAGTGCCAAGAAATCTATAATGTCGCTGTTGTACTGCTTGTTGCACGCTTCGAAAGCCTGCGTGATTGCCGTGCTGATCTTTTTAAGATCGAAGGAAACGATCTTACCGTCTCTTTTTATAACGTTGTACATAGTTTTTCTCCTTATTTTTTACTTTTTCCCACGTGCCTGAAAAGTCCCGAAAAGCCTTGATTTTCCTTGATAAATTGCGTTTTCCGAGATATTTTTTCAACAATTCGGGGTGTTGATGCGTAACTATTATACCATATCTTGTGCTCAAAGTCAATACCAAAACACAAGATATTGTGTTTTTCTTGTTTTTCGGCATTTTGACAAAATTCGCGGGCATATATTTGTACATTGCTAACAAATTTGTGAAAACTTTCCATTCTGCCCCGCTTTTCAAGAAAAAAGAGAACGCCCGATACAAAAAGCGTTCTCTTCCTATTATTATAAATAATAATTATCTGATATTCACGTTCTCGACGAATTTTAACGCCTCCGTCTTCATCGCCTCAAGCACGTCCTGCGAGCACGGAGTCATCCCCTCGCCGACGGTGTCGCCCGAATCCTTGAAATTCTGGATGAAATACCGCTTTGCCCCTTTTATCCATTCAGCCGCCGCGGCAATGCTCTTCGGCGTATGCAGCTCGCTCGTGACCGTCGTGCGGAATTCGTAATCAACCGAGGACGAGAGCAATATATCACGGCTCTTGGAAAAAGGTTCAATATCAAGATCCCCTATCCCCGTTGTTTTCTGATAAAGCTCGGGAGCGTTTTTTATATCCATAGCCACGTAATCCGCAAGACCTCTGTCTATCACCTCGCGGAGCCTTTCGGGCGACGAGCCGTTCGTGTCAAGCTTAACATCGTAGCCCATATCCTTCACGCGTTCAAGAAACGCGAAAATATCCTTCTGAAGGAGCGGCTCGCCGCCGCTGACGCATACTCCGTCGAGAATTCCGAAGCGCTTCTCAAGATACGAAAAGACCTCCCCCTCGTCGATCCTCTCGTCAAGTCTGATGCGGGAAACCAACGGGGCGTTATGACAGAACGGACAGCGCAGATCGCAGCCTGCGGTAAAAACTATCGCAGCCGTATGTGCTGGAAAATCCAGAAGAGTCAGCTTCTGAAAACCGTTTATTATCATATAATGCACCACTTTTCTTTGTTTTTTTATATTTTGATCCAAGAAAAAACCGCGCTCCCCGTGTCGAAGCTATGAGGGCGCGGTTTTCACTGCTTCAAAGATCGCGTCACCTGAGATCTATGCTCCAAAGCATTGGCGCGTCTTTCATCACAGCCATATAGAGTATCATATTTACCGTATCTAAAATTATAAGGATGCCGAGCACGGCGGCGAGTACGGTTATAATTTTATAAGGCGCGTTGCAAAAAGCATTCAACAGCCACTTGTAAACGGTTTTATAAAGAATGAAGCCCCCCGTGCCGAAAGCAAGACTCGTAGGCAAGCTCGTATAACGCGTGAAGTTCAAGGGATACGAACGATAGTCCCAAAGCTTAACCCCAAAGAGCTTATCCCAAAGATTTCCGACGGCAAGCTCCGCTATATAAACGAACAGCACCATCAAAATATAGGCGATGACGTTTTTTATTATCCTTGCCCTGAGCCCATCCTTTAAAGGAAGCTCCTTGCCAAAGAACTTTATATCATTCGGTGAGCGCAGTATAGCGTGAAAAGCAAACGGAATAGCTCCGTAGGCAGAAATAAAAGGTAAAATGTAGAAGCGCGCGTCTATTTCACCAACCAAAAAAACGCGGGCAATATTCTCAACAAGCCATCCTATATGCGAAAAAACGATCGCCACAAGAGCAATACACGCAAAAGGAACGCCGAAGAACGTCAGTCTTTTTCTTTCTCTTTTTTCTCTTCTCATAGCAAAACCAATAACGGACGTTTATTCACGTCCCGAAACGCTGAGTATCTTATTATCTCGTTTTTATAGGAGATGAGATGATCTCATCCTTTCTGAGCAGAAGCCCGTCGCCGAAAATATCCTCTTCGAGCTTTTCCTTGCCGAGTCTGTCCAAAGCGGCGCCAAGGCGCTCCTTTTCATAAGCATTTTCCTTATACCAAAGCATCACCTTTTCAAGAATGGGAAATACCTCATCCTCCGAAACGAGCCTGGAGAGCTCCGTTCCCATCCTTGTCACCTTGCCCCAAGTGCCTCCGACGAAGATCTTATACTTCACCTCGGTGTTTTCGGAAAAAGCACCAAACGGGCACTTCCCCGAGCATACGCCGCAGCTTCGGCAAGCATCGTCGATCCGAGCCTTGCCCGCCCCATCTCTCGTTACGGCGCAAGAAGGACAAGCGCTCTCAACGGCACAGATCTTGCAAGCGCGGCACTTTTCGGCGTCAAAGACGGGAACTCTGTGCCCCTCAATGCCAAAATCGTTAAGGCTCGGCTTCATACAGCTGTTCGGACAACCGCCGACGCCGATCTTGAACTTGTGCGGCAGCTTGACGCCCGCCCAGCCCACGTAATAATTATCGTGAATCTTAGCGGCAAGCGCCTGAGTATCAAAATTACCGTATACGCACGTCGTTCCCTTGCAAGCGGTTACGGGTCTTATCTTTGCGCCCGTGCCTCCGAAAGAAAGCCCTCTTTCACTCGCATAAGTGATAGCCGCATCTATATTTTCGTAAGGAATACCAACGATCTCAGCGGAAAGCCTGCTCGTAAATCCGACCTTGCCCGAGCCGAATCGCTCGGCTATTTCCGATACGGTTTTAAGATCGGCGGCTGAATAAACTCCGCCCTTTGAAACGAGCCTTCCGGAGAAATTATCCGTGCCGCGGTTGCGCAAAAAGCCTTTAGCCTTGACCGCTGTTATTTGTTCTTTTGTAAGTCCCATAATCTTCACCTCTTAACAGTATACAAATATTTTAGCACACATATGACGTTTTGTCAAGCAAAACGCGGGCAAACGTGCGTCACCGATAAAGGAAGCGCCTCCTCAAGCAGACAGACGGCCTATTATCTGCTCAAGCGTCCCCGAGGATAGAAGGAGAGCCAAGAAGATCAAAATCATTCCGATAACGCAGTTTTTATTAGGCTTTTCCTTAAAGCATATCCACGCCATAATACAGCTTCCAACGAGGGTAAGACCGTTGTTCAAGGGATATAGCACGATAGTGTCAAGGTAAGAATTTGCGAGCGTTTTGAAGTACGTTACACCGTAGATCGCGATTCCCATAACGAGAGCGTACGGAAGAAAGCCGAAGAGCTTTTCCTTCCTCTCGGCAAATTTAACGGCGCTCGGTTGCCTTATAAATATGCGAGCCGCAAGCAACCAGAGAATAGCAAACAAGAAGGCGTAGAACGTGTAGATATGAGAGCTGACCCCGACGACGTATTTTGAGAAGCATTTTTCCGTTACCGAAGAAATACCTCCGCAAAGGAAAACAAGGAAAAGCAACACCGCGTCGCGGAGCTTCGGCGCACCGCCGATACCTCTTTGAAATTTCACCATAAAGAACATAGCTGCGAAGATCAAAAGAATGGCTATTCCCTTAGAAAGAGAAAGATGTTCGCCAAAAACAAAGATTCCGAGCACTCCGACAACAATAAAATTCGCGTTGTTTGCAGTCGAAGCAAAAACTATTGCGTCTGTTTTTAAAGCCATTACCCACGCCACGTAATTAACGGACATAAAAGCGCCCGAAAGAAGGCATATCAGAATTCCAAGCGGCGGAATGCTGAAATCCGCACCGTTCGCAAGCGCGATAAACAGCGCTCCGACCGCCACGCAAAAGACGTTACGCAAAATGCTGAGGTCAATATTGTCGGCAACGCATTCTGCGCGTCGGCTCAGCTTTTTTGAAGCAAAGGCCTTAACTAAATTCAAAAACATAGCCAAGGTTATAAGTAAATATCCCATCAGTCTTTCCTTTCCGCGCGGTCACGCTCTAAGTTATCAAGTCAATATATATTTTATCACAAAAGCAAAGAGGTTTCAATACTTTTTTCGATTATGTGATAATAAAAATCCGAAATTGTTCGCCCGTTTAAACGTTTTAAGGTCATCGCCGGAAAACGTAAAGGAATGGGGTTTTAGAAGAAGAATGCCGAGCACGTCGATGCCTGACGATTTATCTTAATTTAGCATTCCTCTGTTTTGCGCTCCGCATTTTCGCGCCGCCCTACGGAAATATCTTAATTTTGCATTTTCAGCCTGCCGCTCCACATCTTTCGGATAAAGCGCTCGGAATTTACTTTCTTGCCCCACCGTCACCTCACTTAAACCGACAAAAGCCGCCTGTGCGCTCCACATACACAAAGACTCGATTCTGCGCTTTGCGCTTCAAAACTAAGGCGTCCCGAGCGCATAATAAAAGAAAACCGTTACGGGACTGTGCCCATAACGGTTTTCTTTTATTTGGTTTCTTAAACCGAAGAGGTCGTCTTCGGTTTAAGAAGATTTGTCGCGATCAAGCAACTACTCGGTAGCTTAGGGAGCTACGGGAGCGGGATTGATTTCTTCAATAACGCCGTCAAGAGTAGAGGATGCGAAGCCGTAAGCGAAGTCAACGAAGGACTCGTCGGTTGCGCTTTCGATCCACTGACGTCCACTGTTCCAAGCGTTGTTAACCTTCTCGGTCTTAACTGCATCGTCTGCGTAAGCATATGCTTCCTTGCAAGCCTTAGCAAACTCAGCGAGCTTGGTGGTACGGTAGAGGATGAAGAGGTTGTCGCCGAAGAGGCAACCGTCATCGCAGTAGGTAGCTTCATAAGTTTCGATTGCTGCGTTGATAGTTGCGATTGCTGCGAGAACATCAGCTGCGGTATCGGGAGTTACCTCACCGAGAGCCTTGATCTGAGCGATGATCTGGTTAGCAACGCTTTCTCTGCTTGCTTCAAGAGCCTTGCAAGCATCGTACTCGGTCTTGAATGCATCGTAGGTAGCCTTCTCACCAAGAACGTCTACAACGTCAGCTGCTTCGTAATACTTAGCAGCGTATGCTTCGTAAGCTGCCATAACCTCAGTGAAGTTAGGAACTACGGACTTATCGGAGAAGGAATGTACGTTCCAATCTGCGATAAGAGTTTCCATATCAGCCTTAATATCTGCCCAAGCTTCTTCAGCCTCGCCATAGGTCTTAACAGCTGCTTCAGCCCACTTCTTAGCGTTGTTGTAGTTTGCGGTGGTTACGAACTTGAACATAGCGTCTTCGCCGAAGATCTTAACAGCCTGAACTGCTGCAACTGCCTTTGCAACGTCGTCGCCTGCTGCCTCAAGATCAGCATCGGTAAGCCAAGCCTCGCACCAAGCCTCAACTGCTGCCCAAGCCTCTTCGAATCTTGCCTTATTCTTGATGAAGTTAGGCTTAAGACCGTCAGTACCAAGTGCTGCAACGAGAGCGTTTACGGAAACTGCTGCGGTTTCTGCATCCTTAGCGTATACAGTGTACTCAGCTGCCTTCTCGTTGTAGTCAAGGAGAAGCTGCTCGAAGTCGATTGCGGTAGCCTGCTCGTCATCGTCCTCAAGGTAGAGATCGATGTCGGTAACGCCCATTGCTACGAAGCCCTGAAGCTTATCAGCAAGTGCCTGAATCTCGTTACCGTCCTTAAGTGCCCAAGCAACGGAGTCAAGGTATGCACGAACTTCCTTGTAAAGAGCAAGAACGTCAGCGGTCTTAACCTTGTAAGCCTCGATGAGCTCGTCATACTTAGCGTATGCTGCAGCGCAGATGGTGGAGTAGTTGTCGTTCTCATCCTCTGCGTTGTCTGCCTCGATTGCATAGTAGCCAACGTACATATCAAGCTGAGCCTTGTAGGAATCGATAGCGTCCTTATCAGCGTAGGTGATGCCGCCTTCCTTAGTAAGGATAGCTGCCATATAAGCATAGACCTCATCGATCTTAGCCTTAGCCTCAACGAGAACGTTCATGCGAGCGTCAACAGCGTCAAGCTTGGTCTGGCAAGCGGTGGTTATCATCTGAGCGTAGTTAGTGTCGATAGCTGCGTCGAAGTTCTCAACAGCCTCAATTGCAGTCTTGAGCGCAACCATAGTGTTGTGGATTGCGGTCCAAGCAGCGTGCTCTGCGTAAAGAGCGGGAGTGGTAAGAGCGTTGATGTTAGCCTTGAGAGTATCAACATCGATAGTGGTGTAGATCTCGTTCATAGCATCAACGTATGCCTTAGACTTGGTGTAAAGTTCAACTTCACCGCCGGTGAAGATGTTAGCAAGAGTAGCAGCGTCAACCTCAAGGTCGATGTTGTACTTAGTGAGCCACTCGGTGAATCTTGCACCGTTAGCGTCAACTGCCTCAAGCTGGCTCCAAAGAGGTCTTACGGTTGCGAAGTTAAGAACTACGCCGTCAAAGATCTTAGAAATGTTGGTGTCCGCTGCAGCGAGACCAAGCTCGTTGTAACGTGCATTGTAAGTGTCAAGATCTGCCGAACCGGTTACAACCTTAGCGTACTCGTTCGCGCCATCTGCGTAGTACTTGTTGTAATCGGGGTTAGCGAAGAACTGAGTCTTGTAAGCGTCAAGATTCTGAGTTGCTGCTACGAGAACGGTCTTGCTGTTTTCCCATACGATAGGAGTTGCGATAGCGTCGATCTCTGCATCAAGTGCAACTGCTGCCTCAGCTGCTGCAACGAGGTTGTCGTGTGCTGCAACGAGAGCTGCAAACGCGGTCTTAAGGTCCTCGGTGTATGTAGCGTCGGTATCGGGAATCTTAGCCTCGATAGCCTTGATGTTGTCAAGGAAGTCCTTCTCAGCGGTTACGGTAGTCGTGGTTGCGAGAAGACCTGCAAGAGTCTCGGTGAGAGTAGGCATTTCTTCGATGAGTGCCTTAAGGTCATCGAAGTAACCCTTGATCTGCTCAACGGAAACCGCACGGGTAAGGAAGAATTCAAGCTTATCAACTTCCTTAAGGAAATCGTTGTAACCAAGCTGGTAAACGCCCTCGGAATCGGTATAACCTTCCTCAGCGTAGTTGTTCTTATCTACTGCAGTCCAGATATCCTCGAATGCATCGAAGGAATACTCGCCATCGTAAAGCTCTGCGGTAGCCTCGTTGTAAGCGTTCCAGTTAGCGGAAACGGTTTCAAGCTCGCCTGCAAGCTTTTCAAGCTCAGCCTTGTCTGCCTTGAGTGCAAGCTCGGTCTTGTCAGCCTTGCCTGCGATAGCAGCTTCAAGATCAGACTTAACAGCAGCGATAGCATCTTCAAGTTCGTTCTTAAGATCTTCCATAGCGCCCTTGATAGCGGTATCAAGATCGTTGATAGCGGCCTGAAGCTTGGTCTCGAGCTCATCAAGATCGCCCTCAAGTGCCGACTGAGCATTGCCGATAGCGCCGATAAGCTCGCTCTTAAGAGTATCGTTTGCATCGCTAGCTGCTTTTTCAGCCTTCTCGATTGCAGTGTTTACTGCTGCGATCTTTTCTTCAAGAGCAGCGTCGCCGTCGGTAAGACCCTTAACAGCCGTCTTGAGTTCCTCAATAGCCGCTGCATTTTTAGCAACGTCAGTGAGTTTGGTTTCGAGCTTTTCAACTTCGGTCTTAACGCTATCCGCCTTATTGCTTACCTCAGCAAGCTCTTCTTCGCCAACGCAAGCGAACAAGCAAGTGAGAGAAAGGGTCAAGCAAAGCATCATCACCAAAGTTTTAAGCCAAAGGTTTTTGGTTTTCATTTTGGGGTGTCCTTTCTTTAAAAAATTTTTATTTTTAAATTTTATATCTTTCGTAATTGCTACCGATGCATCGATATGTACGCAGCTTCATCGGCTCAAACCGCGTATTTTTTCTTACACCTCCCGCATTCGTATTGGAGTATAAGCAAAACGATAAGAATACTTAGTCTATGCTAATTTATTATAACACGCTTTTTTTATGTTGTCAATACCTTTTTAATAAAAAAAGACAAAGTTTTTCTTAAAAGCTTTATATGCTTTAAAAAGGCTTCTCGGACGTCGGTAAAACTTCAGTTCCGAGCCCCAAAACGAAGCTCTCGGAATGCCTTTTGTACGGCAAAAAGAACGCTTAAGGCAAGATCGGCGATCTTGAATCGGGCTGTTTTTCATTTTTCTCACGTTTTTCGCACCAAAAAAGCCCTTCTCCGACGTAAAAGGTCGTTTTTCGTTAGCATCCACCGCAGCTCAGTCAATCGCTCCAAAGACGAGCGCGCTTTTCGGGCTGAAAATCCGACGCGTTTTCGCCCGTTCGCTTTAGTATATGATTTGGCTGTTTTTTTGATAAAATTTCTCACGGGTGCTTGCTAAATTGCTTTTTTTCTGAATTTTACAGTTAAATATTCGGCGCAAAAAACGCGAATAATACGTGCCGTTAAAAACCTACATTTATTATTTATATTTCTCTTGTAAACGCCTGTTCGAGTAAAAGAATTTGAAAAAAAGGGCACTTTGGAGCAAAAACAAGTGTGAAAAAACCGTTTTGCACAAAAAAATTATTATTCCGACACCGAAAACGACAAAAAAGGACGAGGTTCGCTAAAATAAATTCTCCGCTCAGAGCATTTAAGACTTAAAATCCAGCGACAGAATCCAAACCGCCGTTTTTCGACCTTGACTTCCTAAAAAACATTTAATATAAAAAGAGGTGCTGTGTCTTTTTTCACAGTACCTTTCGTTTTTTATTCGTTTATGCCCGAATGCGGAAGCCCCGTTCACTACCGCGTCGCTTCTCGTCCCCTCCGACGCAAATAAAACAAAAAAACCGAACGCAAGGCTCGGTAAAAAATCTATTCCGGGAAAATGCAAAAAGGATAGCCAAAGTTCTATCTTTCAGGGACTCGACTCTCGCGCGAACTGCGCGCTCGGTCAGCCACGGCTCTGACAGCCGTTTAGGCTGTCATTCACTACCGTGGCGCTTCGAGTCCCCTCCGACGCACGCAAAGCAAAAAGACCAAGCGCAAGGCTTGGTCTTTTTGCTTTGGTGCACCTCCAGGGACTCGAACCCTGGACCCACTGATTAAGAGTCAGTTGCTCTACCAACTGAGCTAGAGGTGCATATTTAATCGGTCAAATGCCGATTGAAAACCGAATAAGGAAAGAAACGAAAAGCTCAAAGTTTAGATGCTTGAAAATGTTTCGGTATACAAAACAGTTGTTCAAGCCCTCGGTCTATTAGTATCGGTCAACTGAATACATTACTGCACTTACATCTCCGACCTATCAAACTCGTAGTCTACAAGTGACCTTACTC
>JAFVTS010000025.1 GCA_017503105.1 Clostridia bacterium | reverse complement strand
GTCTGTCCTCGTGGCAGACCTTTTTTGGCACTCGCCTGAACCGACCTGCTCCGCGGGCGTCAGCACAGCGGAATCAGGTTCGAACCCCAGCCTCGCGTCTTCTTCGAAGACGTCGAAGCGAGGCTGATTCCTGTTGCCGTTCTTGATTTTAGCAAAAGCAAAAAGGTCTGCCCTCGCGGCAGACCTTTTTTGGCACCCGCCTGAACCGACCTGCTCCGCGGGCGTCAGCACAGCGGAATCAGGTTCGAACCCCAGCCTACGAGCAAGATTTTAAATACGAAATCATTGACATTTATATAATATTATGCTATAATAATTACGGTACTTTCGAGTACCCGAAGAGCACCAAAACGGTGGCGGTTGCTTCCCTTAATCGGGAACGCAGATTCTTTTTTTGCCTTCCCGAGAGGGGAGGTGATGCCAATGTTCGTTACTTGGGAATTGCTGTTCCTCTTTGCAGGACTTATAATTTCGATACTAACATACATAGACAATCATAATAAAAAGAATTAACCGCCTCTGCCGACCAAAGCTAAGCGGTTAATTCTATTAACTATTTAGATGGGAAGCAACCGTCATCGGTGCTCTCCGTTATTATTATACACTTTTTCTCGCCTTTTGTCAATAGTTTGAAAAAAATTATTGGTGCAATAAAGCGTTATTTAAGCACAAGAGCGGGTGGATATACTAAACTCCTAAGGGGCAGTTACAGGTTCGAACCCCAGCCTCGCGTCTTCTCCGAAGACGTCGGAGCGAGGCTGATTCCTGTTGCCGTTCTTGATTTTAGCAAAAGCAAAAGGTCTGCCCTCGCGGCAGACCTTTTTTGGCACCCACAGAGAGAGGCGGTTTCTTAAAGCACTCAAATGTATTCAAACTGCACGCTTTTGCCTGTTAAGTGGGCACCCGTGTGAAGAAAACTCGTAAAAGACATTAAATCCGAAAAGCACGATGCCTTTTTACAAAAACGATAAAATTTAACACGGGTGCCGCTTTAGCACCCGTGTTGCCGTCTTATTATTCTTGGGGAAGAATTATGAATTTGCCGTTTGCGCGTTTCTTTCCGTCGGCGAGTATGGCGGGAAGGTTCGATAGGGGCTCTTTTCCATAGACTATTGAGCTTACGTCAATCTTCTTGCCGTCTATGAGCTCAAGGGCGCGTTTTTGCGTGTAGGGGTTGATGAAGGACGCCTTGAGAACTATCTCCTTCTTGAAGATCTCGAAGGGCTTTATCTCAAGCTTGTCATTCGGGGCTGTAAGACCGAACATCATAACGGTGGAATACTTGCCCGCGATGTCGATCGCTTGCGCCATAGTCGCGGTCTTTCCGACGCATTCGATAACGGTGCTGATGCGCTCGATTCCGTGTTTTGCGAGAGTCGCCTTGACGTCCTCGTTTATCGGATCTATCGTAATATCCGCACCGAGCTTTTCTGCGATCGCTCTCTTTTCCGCTACGGGCTCAAGCATAATGAGCTTGCCTGCGCCCGAGATCTTCGCGAGCTGGAGCATTATCATACCTATCATACCGCCGCCGATGACCGCAACCGTGTCACCGGGGTGAATGTTGCACATATCTATACCGTGCACGCAGCAAGCGACGGGCTCGGTCATTGCCGCCTCTTCAAAGCTCGTGGTGTCGGCAAACTTATATACCTGCGTGTCGGGAACGGCGCAATATTCCGCAAAGCCGCCGTTTACCGTCGTTCCTATACCTATCATATTTTCGCAGAAGTGCCCGATTCCGCTCTGGCAGTAGTAGCACTCGTCGCAAAGCTTGTTGGGGTCAACGCAAACTCTGTCACCGACCTTAACTCGGCGCACACCTTCGCCGACCGCCTCTACGACACCCGCAAACTCGTGACCGAGCACGGTTCCTCTCGGCGTTGCCGCCGCACCCTCGTCACCGTGGAAAATGTGAACGTCCGTGCCGCATATTCCGCACGCCATAACCTTGATGAGTACCTCTCCCGCCTTCGGGGTGGGCTTTTCGATCTCTTCAATTCTGAGATCGTTCTTTTCATAAAAAACCGCAGCTTTCATTTTATTTTATCTCCTTTTTAAATTTCAATTTGGTAAGGTCGTCTCTTTTTATAATAATAAATATTTTCAAATCCAAGCGTTCTTAACGCGTTTCTTGCCGCACCGAATCCAAAGGAGGCGTTCTTTGCGACGTGAGCGTCTGAGCCGAGGGTTATAAGATAACCGCCGAGCCTTCGGTACTCTTTCAAAATATCCGCCCCGGGCATAAAGTCACCGAGCGCATCAACGCTTGACGTGTTCACCTCAAGCGCTATCCCCGAGGATATTATCCTCTTTAAAATCCTCGTGATCTTTTCGCCGTAACGCTCAAGGCTCACTCCTCTTTTATATTTCCCGTTTACGTAGCGAAGAGGGCAGGTAAGGTGAGCGAGAATGTCAAAATCGTCCTCGTCGAGCATAGTGAGCACATCGTCGAAATAGCAGTCGAGAAATTCGTATATCTCCTCCTCCGTAAGCGCGCCGAAATCAATGGCGGAGTAAGCGTAATTAAGTCTTGGATGCCTGACGAGATGCACGGAGCCTATGATGACGTCGTAGTCGAGCATTTTCCGTGCCTCTTCCGCGATCTTCGGCGCCCAGAAGCCTTCACCTATCTCTATACCGCCGAGGATGAGCACGTCTCGGTATTTTTTGCGGAGCTCCGCTATTTCTTCGTGCCCTTTCTTTATGGGGGTGAAAACGTCGTAGGTCTTGTGCGACGCCGTATCAAAATGGTCCGTCACAGCGAAGATGCCCGTTCCGAGCTCGACGTTTGCCCTCGCCATATCCTCTATCTTACAGCTTGAATCGTGTGAGTGCTCCGAGTGCGTGTGCATATCGGCGTACCACGTTTCTTTTTTTGAAGGCTTGAGCTCTCCGTTCGTTTCAACTACCTCCGCTCCGAGCGCCTCGGCGGCGAGAAGCTCGTCTTTAGCTGAAATTATCCATATTCCGAGGCGCGCGTGCTTTCTGACGGCTTCTGCAAGCTCAGGGGTGACGTATGCCGTTTTTACCCACGAGGTCTTGCCGTTTTCAAGAGGAAGCCATACCGTCAGGCGCTCTTTGGGAAGAAATTTCCCAATGCTCTCAAGTATCCCGTCCGAAATCGCTCCGTCATAGTGAAGGTGCATATTCGGGAACGTGTCTGCCGCTTCTTTAAGAGCTTTAAGATCCTTGCACGTCAGCGACGCTACCGCCTCGTACGGCTTTAATAGCTTGAAGAAACTTTGCTTGTCTTCTTCTGAGAAGTTTTGATACTTGTTGTCTATCTTCAAGAAGACGGATTTGCTTTTTGCGAAATCAAGAACGTCAGAGAACAGCGTGATTTTCGTTCCCTTGAATTTTTTTGAGAACCAGACGCCGAAATCGTATCCGAGCGCCTCTTCGTACGTAATGTCACCGATCGAAACGGTGTCGCGGAGGCTTTGACCGCCCGAATCCCTTGCCGTTCTGTTTATGCTTTCGTCGTGAAGAAGCACGAATTTTTTATCCTTCGTTATTCCGACGTCAAGCTCGATTATCCCATAGCCCTGTTCCTTTGCCGCTATGAATGCGGGCATAGTGTTTTCGGGATTTTCCGTGCTCACGCCTTTGTGTGCCTGAAATATCATATAGATCTCCTCAATCAAGAATAGCTCCGCGCGAACGAAGCTCGTTTTGCAGCTCTGTTATGTCTATTTTTTCGACACGGGTGCCACCTTTGACCGCTAAAGCTGCGGCAAGTCCTGCCGCTTGCCCCATAGCCATTGCCGAAGGCATACACCTAAGACCGCCTGCCGCCTGCGACTCGCACGACACGGTTTTGCCCGCGACGAGAAGGTTATCGCATCCCAACGGCAAAAGACTTCTGTACGGCACGTAGTAAACGGGAGCAACCTCTGTTTTGAAATTGCCACTTTCTTTTTCCGTGCGGTTGTGCACGTCCATTCCGAAGCCGTAAGCCGATATTCTGTCATCGAATTTCGTTCCGCGCGACACGTCGCCGACGGTGATCTTGTATTTGCCCACGATATGTCGGCTCTCGCGCACACCAAGGCTCGGAGCGACTTTTTTAATTATCGCGTTTTCAAAGCCCGGCGTTTTGTTCTTTAACACCGAGAAAGCGTCTTTTACCTGCGTTCTTGCCTGCATATGCGCTCTCGTCATACTCTCGGAGCTCGTGGCGTCCGCACCGAAGACGTGGTAGTGGTTTACCTTGTACGTTCCCGCTTCGGGCGTTCTGTATACCTTGACGGGATATTCGGGGCGTGCCGCGTAATTTTCGTATCTTTCGTCATCAGCTCCGCTGACCTCGAACATAAGCGTGGCAGGCTGGGGGATGCCGCTTTCCTCGTGGCCCTTGTAGGTCGGCACACCTGCCGCATTTGCGACGTCGGCGTTTCCCGTACAGTCTATGAAGACCTTTGCCTCTACTCCCACAAGACCTTCGAGCGCAAGTAAGACGGCGACTTTTATCTCTTCGCCCTCCGTTATGGCGTCGGCAAAGCGCGTGTAGAGCATAACCTCGACACCCGCCTCCCTCGTCATCTCGTCAAGAAGGACCTCGAGCTCAAAGGAGTCTATCGGAGTTACGTGACGGTGATATTTTTTAATGAAAGACGTATATACGCTCGGCGAATCCGTATCGCTTGGCACTATCGCTCCGCCCCTTTCGGAAAGACGCTCAACTATCTCCGTAAAAAGTCCGCCGACGACGGGCCTTTCACCGTCTCTGTCGTAAGAAGTCATAAAAGGACCGACGAGTGCCGACGTCGCCATACCGCCAAGGCCGCCCGTAGCTTCCGCGAGAAGAACTTTTGCGCCGCTTCTCGCCGCTTCTATTGCGGCGCAGACGCCTGCAGGACCTCCGCCGAGGACGACAACGTCGTAAGAACCTATCAAGGGTAAACTTGATTTAGAAAAGGAAATGTTTTTCATAAATACCTCTTGACATTTATTTAGTTTAATGATATTATAAAACAAATAATCAAATCGGTCAAGATAAGACGCAAAAAATGAGCAAATGCTCGCGCATTTGAGCGAATACTTAAAGGAAGTGTGATTAAATGAGCAAAGAACGTGAAAAAGCGATACTTGAAAAGCTTTTGAAAAATAAAAGGGTCACGGTCAAGGACCTCGCGCGTGAGCTTTACATCAGCGAGCCGTCTGTCAGACGCGATCTTATGAGCCTTGAAAAGCAAAATCTGATCAAGCGCGTTCACGGCGGCGCCGTTCTTGAAGAAAGCGCGCTCTCGAAAACGAGGATCCCGTTTATCGTCAGAGAGCTTGAAGAGAGCGGGGGAAAACTTTTGATAGCAAAGCAAGCGGCGGAGCTCGTGAAGGACGGAAACGTAGTTTTCTTAGACGCGTCGACCAGCGCTTACAACGTGATAGATTTTTTGGCTGATAAAAAAGGAATAACCGTTGTGACAAACGGAGTAAAGGCTCTTCTGAAGCTTGCGGAATACGGAATAAATACGATCTCCACGGGCGGTGCTCTCGTTTCAAGCTGTCTTGCCCTCGTCGGCGAGGAGGCTTATAAGACTGTCGAGAGCATCAACGCGGACGTTGCGTTCTTTTCTTGCCGAGGCGTGTCGGACGACGGGGCGCTTACCGACATATCTCCCGAGGAGAATTATATCCGAATAAAAATGATCAAAAACTCGGCGTCCGCATACGCCCTGCTCACAGCGGACAAATGGGGTAAAAAATACTACCATAATCTTTGCAAAATACGCGATATCGACGGCGTTATTTGCGAAGATAAAATAGTAAAATAAAACATAACGACACGCTCCGAAATTTAACACGGGTGCGGCGGTATTGCGTGATTTTGTAAATTTTGATTTACTTATATATCTTATGATAAACGCCTTGCGCCTTCCTCTTTGCTGTTATGTTTCAAATCTGCACTCTCTTAGTAAAAACGGCGAAGCCCCGCTGAATGCGGAGCTTCGCCGTTTTTTTGATTTATCTTATTTTGCGTTTTTCTTTGAAAGAGCTTTTATGATTATTACCGCTGTTACGAAGAGCGCGATTGCCGCAGCCCACATAATTACAGCGCAAAGCACGCTTCCAAGACCCGTGCAGAATCCCGCGATAAGATACGAGATGGCCGCGATGACCGCCACGAGCGCGGCGTAGGGAAGCTGAGTGTTGACGTGGTCAACGTGGTTGCACTCAGCACCCGCAGAGGCAAGAATGGTGGTATCGGAAATGGGAGAAATGTGGTCACCGAATACCGCGCCGCCGAGAGTTGCGGAAACGGTAAGAACGGTGAGAGGTCCTGCTCCGACGAGTATCGTCGTTGCAATGGGCACGAGTATACCGAACGTACCCCACGACGTTCCCGTAGCAAATGCTATCGCACCTGCGAGAATGAAGAAGATGAACGGGAAGAGCTCGTGCGGGAAGGCACTGTTTCTGAGGTTCGTGTCAACGAAGGACTGCGCGTCAAGATAACCGCCCTTAGCACCCATAATACCTGCTATCGTCCAAGCGAAGGTGAGAATAAGAATAGCAGGGACCATAGCCTTGAAGCCCGAGGTGAAGCTGTCGGTAATTTCCTTGAAGGAAACAACGCGAGCTATCATATAATAGACCGCGATTATTATAAGAGCAACGGTCGAGCCGATAGCAAGCGACATTCCGGCGTTACAGTTGGAAAATGCCTCAATAACGTTTTGGGACTGGATCTGTGAGGGGTCACCGTTTGCGAAGAATCCTGTGTAAAGCATACCGCCGATACAAGAAACTATAAGAATGATTACGGGAACAATAAGGTGACGAACCTTGCCTTTGGGATTGGATACTATCTCGTCGTTGCCTGCACTATTTATCTCCGCGCCCGCGTGAAGATCGCCTGTCGTTTCTGCTATGTAATCGTTCTTCTTCATTTTGCCGAAGTCGAACTTGAAGTAGCAAAGTGAGAATACCATAATCAAAGTCAGCAAAGCGTAGACGTTAAAGGGAATCGTGCTGATGAAGCCCATAAGACCGTCGTCGCCAAGCTCGCTTCCGACAGCCGCTGCCCAGCTTGATATGGGTGCTATAATGCACACGGGTGCTGCAGTCGCGTCGATTATGTACGCAAGCTTTGCGCGAGAGATCTTGAACTTGTCCGTTACGGGGCGCATTACCGAGCCGACCGTAAGACAGTTGAAATAGTCGTCGACGAAGATGAGTGAGCCAAGACCTGCCGTAGCCGCAAGAGCGCCACCCTTAGACTTGATCTTTCTGCCTGCCCAATCACCGTATGCCTTAGCGCCTCCCGACTTTTGCATAAGAACTACGAGAATTCCGAGCACTACCAAGAATACTATAATAGGCGCGTTCTCTCCGAGTTTTTTGCTCATAACGTCGTAGAGCGTGTACATCGCCTTGATGGGATTTCCACCGGCAAACATCATAGCACCGACAAAAATTCCAAAGAACAGCGAAACGTAGACCTGCTTCGTTACAAGAGCAAGCACGATCGCGATAACTGCGGGCAAAAATGCCCAGATTGTACCTTGCATTGTTTTTCTCCTTTTTTGTTTTTAATAAAAACCAACTTCAGTATATCATATGTGAACAAAAATGTCAATCTTTTTTAACACTTTTGTATAGTTTTGGCAATAAAATACTTAAAAAATAAAAGCACGCCGTCATCGTGCGAAGTAAATTCGGACCCCTTATGACGCGACCGCACGGCGCTTTAAAGCGTTTTGAAAAGTAGTATCCGACGTTTTTTATTTACTTTTTGCTCTTTTCTTTCCTATAATTTGCGGGCGAAATGCCAACGTGTTTTTTAAACGCACGGGTAAAATAACACACTCCTTCGAAGCCGAGCATTTCCGCTATTTCTCCTACCGAGCAATCGTGCTCGCACAAGAGCTTTTTTGCTTTCTTTATCCTGAGAGAATTCTTGTATTCGATAGGTGTCATATCGAATTTCGTCTTGAACGTGCGGAAGAAATGAGAATAACTCATAAAGCACATATTCGCAAGATCGGAAATGTCGATTTTCTCTATGCAATGATCTGCAATGTAATTAACGGCAATATCGATTCCTTTGTACGTATCGGCGCTCAGCTCTCGGATGCAGAAATCTACAAGCTCGCACAGCGGAGCCATAGCCTTGAAATCTGTTCGGGGACGCAGCGTCAGTGACGTCAACTCGAAGCAAATATCAAAAATGCTTTGAGGTGTTGAATGCGTTATCAGCACGGGAGAGTCGGAGAAAACGGTTTCTTCCGCACTCGCAATATCGGTCACGGTGAAATTCACGCGGAAAAACTCCAAGGATCTTACGGGCGCCGTAACCGAGTGCTGTGAGCCTTTAGGTAAATAAATAACGCTTCCGGGGGAGAGGTTTTCCTCGTGTCCTTTCCACCTGTAAACGCAGTTTCCGACTGTTACGAATATAAAACCGTTATGAAGTCTTCCGCTTTCGGGAGAATACGTAGACCAATTGTTTTTTTGCTTAATGACGGAAACTCCCGAAACGTTGTATTTTTCAAAGGAAAATTGACTGAAATCAATAACTTTCATATAACAAACGGCTCCGTTTCAAACTTGAAAATTCAAATATAAATTTAAAAGTACGGGCTTCTTCAAGAAATTACCCCACGCGCTTTTATTATAATTCATACACCGTCGTATGTCAATACCAAATGAGAGTTTAAGTCAAAAATACGCTATAATCGGGCGTTTACTTTTTTTCGGAATGATGATATAATGAGAAAAAAACAAAGGGAGGTTTTGGGGTAAATGAAATATACGGTAAGCGGCGGATGTGTGCTTTGTCTTATGTGTGTTTACGAATGTCCTGTCGGTGCTATAAGCATAAGGGAGAACGAAACGACTGTAATTGATAAAGAAAAATGCCTCGGTTGCGGAAAATGTTATAAGAACTGTCAAACCGGAGCAATAGTTAAGACCGAAGAAAATTAAATTAAAAGGTAGGATAAATCAATGATTGAACTTAAAATCAATAACGGTAAGGTAGTTACCGAAAGAGAAGAAATCGCCGTGTACGGAGAGTATGACGTAGTAGTTGTCGGCGGAGGTATGGCGGGTGTAGGCGCGGCTCTTGCCGCTGCTAAGGGCGGTGCAAAGACCATTGTTGTTGAGAATACTTCAGCTCTTGGCGGTATTGCAACTATGGGATTGGTAAATATTCCTCTTGATTTCGTTTCCGGGGTGGGTGAGGAATTTTTTGAAGCGCTTGATGAAATAAACGGCCTCAGAAAAAGAAACTCCGATCCCGAAAAGCACAAGCTCGTCTTCGACAGACTGCTTAAGAAATACGGTGTCGATTTACTTCTCGTGACCCCTCTTATCGATACTATAGTTGAGGGCGATGACGTTAAGGGAATTATCATACATACGAAGAAAGGAAAACGGGCAATACTCGGCAAGACGTTCGTCGATGCGTCGGGCGACTCGGATCTTGTATTCTTCGCAGGTGGCGAAACGATGAGTGGTCGTGAAGAAGACGGAATGAGTATGGGATGCTCTCTTGAGTTCGTTCTCGGCGGCGTTGATTTTGACGCGTACTATAACAGCGATCTCAACAAAAACGACCCGAAGTGGTATAAGTTTATTCCCGAGCAGCTTGCTCTCGGAAATCTCCCCTACGAGATCGACAACCATTTAAACTGGATGACGCACATTCCCGACCGCCCCGAGCACTGCGGAATGGACGAGGTGAGTATTTGCTTTGCTCACTCGAGAAACTGTTATCCCACCGATAATCAGGATCTTACGAGAATGTATATTGAGGGGCGCGAACAGGCCGTCGTTCTTGCTAAATTTATACGCGAAAACGTTCCCGGTTTTGAAAAATCGTATCTTTCGTACACGGGCTCTCTCCTTGGCGTAAGAGAATCGCGAAGAATCGTCGGTGAATACGTCTTTACGGGCTCGGATATTGCATACGCTCGAAAATTCGATGACGTTATAGCCATAAGTCAGCACGGATTCGACCTTCACGGCTTCAAGGAGGCGGGAAATATGAAGTGGTTCCGCGGCAAACTTCCCGACGGCACGGAAGCGTATATTGCCAACAGAGCAGGCTGGGGCTCGCAGCTTCCTCCCGACGACGGACTTCCGAGAGTCAATATGGCGGAGCTTATTTCCGACAGCGGAATGTACCTTTATGATATTCCTTATCGCTCGCTCGTTCCCGTAAGGCTTAACAACGTCCTTGCGGCAGGCCGTAATATTTCTGCAGATATCCCCGGGCAGTCAGGCACAAGACTCGTTATGTGCTGTATGTCACTCGGTGAGGCTGCGGGTACCGCGGCAGCTCTATCGATAAAAAATAACGTAAAGGTGCGCGACGTTGACGTAGGAGAGCTTCAGCGCACGTTGGTAAAGAACGGTGTAAATATCGGTCAGAGATTCAGAAGCATTCCGTCACTTGCAGAGCTTTCCGACGATAAGCAGCATAAATACGTAGGCGGCGGTGTATACAAGAACGACTAATGGCGTCAGACGGGAGCGGAAACAAGATGATTTTTAATATGGATAAAACGCCCGAATCTAAAGGCATCTCCTCAAAAGCTCTTTTGCGTTTTGTAAAAAAACTTGATGATAAAAAAATCCCGATGCATTCTTTGCTTATAGCAAGAGGTGATGACGTCGTTCTGAATGCGTATTGGGCACCTTTTGACAACAAAACTTTACATAGGCAGAATTCCGTAACTAAAAGCTTCGTCGCTCTTGCCATAGGACTGCTTGAAGAAGAAGGACGGCTTAAGCTTTCGGATAAGGTGATAGACTATTTTCCCGAAGCAAAGAATTACGACGTCCCGATAGAGATAGCAGAGCAGACGATTCTTGATCTTCTCACAATGCGGACTACCTATGCACTGGGAGACCGACACTGGGTGAAATATAAAGATTATGATAGGATAAAAGCCTATTTCACCGAGATAGTAGCAAAGCCAAAGGGGACGCTTTATAATTACGACAGCCGTGGCTCGTATATCCTCGGTGTAATAGTAGAGCGTATAACGGATAAGCCCTTTATGGAATACCTTAAAGAAAAACTCCTCTTGAAGATAGGCTTTTCAAAGGATTCCTCGTGTATATCCGCACCGTTCGGATATTCTTGGTCTGACTCGGGACTTCTTTGTACCGCCGAGGATCTATACAGAGTAGGTAAGTTTATAAACTGGGGCGGCGTATGGAATGGCGAGCGCTTGATGAATGAAAAGTTCCTTCGTGACGCAACGTCCCGTATTACGGCTAACTGTGCAAGCGGAAACGATGCGGATAATAACACGTACGGCTACGGTTATCAGATATGGCACGAGATGATGGGCGGCTTTGGATTTCACGGAATGGGTCTGCAGTATATGCTATGCATACCGAGTAAGGATTTTTATCTTGTATGCAACGCTGATACGCAGGGACACGATAATGCCAGAGCAATATTCCTTGATATGTACGAGGACTTTGTTAAAGAAGAGGTGCATAGCGAGCCTCTTTCCGAAGATAAAGCAGCTTACGAAGCCCTGAGGGATTATTGCAGTAAATTAGAGCTCGTTTCTCTTTCGGGTGAGAAAGCGACCGCGATTTCGGAGAATATCAACGGGAAGACCTTTATTCTCGCCGATAATCCTATGGGAATAAAGCGGTTCAGTTTGGAGCTTGACGGTGATAGCGGAGCTTTTATTTATGAAAACGCTCAGGGCGAAAAACGCCTCCGCTTCGGAATATGTAAAAACGTTATGACCGAATTTCCCGAGGACGGATACGCAAATATGAAGATAGGCGAGTCGCCGCCCGGCTACCGCCATCCTTGCGCCGTATCGGGCGCGTGGCAGGATGACAGAACTTTTGCCATCAAAGCGCAAATGACGGGAAATCATCTCGGCGGTCTTTACATAAGGATAGGCTTTAGCGGCAACAGAGCAGCGGTCGAAATGAAGAAAAACACGAACTGCTTTTTAAACGAGTACGAAGGCTCCGCTATCGGAGAAACAAGGGATATATAATATTTTGAAAGTATCAGTTGCTTTTATTTGCCTGTGTGCCGTGACTGAAAGAAAGTAATATGTAAAAAGAAAGACACTGACAAAGGCTTTTCGGGGTGTGCGATTTCTCGCATTTTTCTAAAAAAATCACGCAAAAAGAGCGAAAAGTCGGTAAAAAGGTCACGAGGGTTCGAACTTCAAGAAAAAGAAAAAAGCCTTGAAAATGCTTGATTTTCAAGGCTTTTTGAATGGCGCAGGAAGAGGGATTCGAACCCCCGTGGCTTTTGGCCTAACGGTTTTCAAGAACTTTAGAGAATTTCCCAAATAATCCCGAATAGTCCCTGTTTAACCTCAATTTTACTGCAAAAATAGCCTTTTACAAGCAACTTCCCGGAAAATTGCGAGAAAATTGCGAGATAAATGCGAGATAGAAATAAAAAACAACTGAAAAAAGAGAAAATGAAGCATGAAAGTGATTCCTTATGCCATCGGCTCAAAAAATGGAAAGGAACACGAATCAAATGACACGAGAAGAAAAGATAAACGAGCTTGAAAGAATGCTCGCAAACGTACCCGAAATCATCAGCCCACTCAAGGCAAGCAAATGCTCCCCCATCGGCAAGAACAGGATTTACGAACTGATCAAAAAGAAAGAGCTTCGAGCCTTCGAGTACCAAGGTACATACATCATAGCCAAGATAGACCTCATTGAATATCTCGCCGACCATAGCGAGGACAAAAGCCCCAAAACCTATACCATCAAAAAAGGAGAACAAGGATGACGATAGACCGAGAAGCAATTCGAAAATCCTATCCGAATGTCCTCTCACTTGAAAAAGTTCGTCGCATCCTCGGCATCAGCAAACGGAAAGCCGCGTGGATGCTTCAAAACGGAATCATCAAATGTGAAAACACGGGTAAGAAAACAAGGCAATACCGAGTTAAGCTTAACGACCTGTTCAGATACCTCGATAAGTACGAGCAAGGCGATCCGTCGGTGATGACACCTGTAGGCAAGTTTAACGCTAAAAAGGTTAAACATCCAAGACCGCCACAAAAAGCCCACAATACGATAATCTTCGCAAAGCCGCCCGATGACTTCCGCCTATGGCTCGAAGATGAGTGGTACGCCGAAAGCGACCTGCTCCTTACACAAGACATAGCGAGAATCACAGGCTACGAACACCACACGGTTCAACGGTGGATAAAAGAAAAACGGATACGAAGCGTGTGGACACAAAACCTGCTCATCTCAAGCAAGACGTGGCTGATAGACTTCTACTGTGAGGAAGCTTATACGATTATCCGAAAGAGCGATGCTCACATAGATATCATGAAAAGATACTATGAGATCAACAATTAAATACCCATGGAAATCAGCACTTATCGTAAGAACGGCGGTAAGTGTTTTTTTTATACCAAAACAAAAAAGGAGAAAAAACATGAAATTCAAGAACAAAAACCATCAGGCAGTATTCAACGGAGAAGCCCACAAGATGAACCGTCAGGACGATGTGAAAATGGCGGTGCTTTACCTTCTGACCGCAGATGTTCAGTTGTGGAACGCATCGAAGAAGCACATCAAGAAAGGCAACATTGACCTCGATAGTATCAGAGTCAAGAACAGCAACCTCAAGGCATATACGCTATTGTGCGTAGCCAAGGACATTGCCTGCGGCACCTGCTTCCTTTCCCTGCATGACCTCGGTGACACCGACCTCATTACGCCGAAGATGTTCGGCACGATTACCACAGCCCTCAAAATCCGCAGATACGGTCTGAACGGAAACAAAAACAACGACGAAAAGGAGAACGAAAATGCTTAAATTATCCATCAAGAACCCTACCACACAGGCAACCGAAACCTACGACGTGGTAACAGAATTCAATCAGTTTTTCGACAGAGCCAAAGAATACGGACTCATCAACTCCATCTTTTCTCTGAGAGTAAAGGAAATGAGAGCCGAGGATGCGCCCATCCGGCTTCACGCTGACAGCGATATCGGCAACGGTCTGCTCCGCATCCTTCCCGACTCGGATAGTCTCTACGATGTAAGGCACACAGACGAATCGGTTTCGGGTGTTCGTGAGGAACTGCACGATGACCTCGAAGCGAACCTTGTGAACGAGCAGTACGCTGACACGGAAGAAATGTACGCAGACATCAAGGAGATGATGAAATCCCTTGCAGGTACGAAGATGTCCTTCTTCTGCCCGTTGACCGGCAACCTCTCCGACCACGACGGCGACTACTATGAAACCGATGCTTATATCATCAACAGCAATGCCGATGCCATTGAGGAAGCTATTGCCAAGGAGCAAGCGACCGAAATCAATATGGCAGAGTATGTCGGAGATCACGCAGGCATCAAGGATAAGCTCGTGTTCGCAGAATGGGGTGTCGAGGAACACCGAGGAACGCTCTACGGTAAGATCGATTGCTACCTCACCGAATCCCTCACTCCCGATGAAACGGAACGCCTTCGTGATGCCATCACAGGTCAAAACAGCGACGGTCTCGGCGAGGGCTTTGAGCAGAGAGAAATCCACATTGACGAGGGCGACCTCTACGTTTCCTATTGGCAAAGCAACGACGAATACTTCCTCCACACCGAGGACGAATTCGAC
>JAFVTS010000044.1 GCA_017503105.1 Clostridia bacterium | reverse complement strand
GTTTCCGTAATCGTAACCTCAAAGGTTTTGTTCTTTTCCTCGCGGTAAATTTGCAGGTCGTGATGGCAAGGAATATAGATTTTTCCGTTCTCCACGCAACGGAAAAGGTCGTATTCGTGACCTCCCGCAGCCTTGTAAAAATCATCGTAGGAGTACGGAAATTTGCTCGGATAGGCATAGCCTTCCTCGCATAACCCAAGCTCAGCATCAATGGAAATTCGCTTTGAGATTGCGAAAAATCCACTCTCCGCGCCCTCCAATTTTCTTACGGGAAAGAAGTTATAGCCGCCGTATTCAAAGGTTCTTTTACTCAAAAAATCACCGCCTTTAGAGCCTTGCATTGAACGCCTGCTCAGAGATCTCGTCGAGAATATCTGCAAGGGTGATTTCCATATCTTCGGGTACTTTTTTGCCGAGCGCATAGCGGTAGGTCATAGCCGCTTTATCCTCGTCATCAAACGCCCACATTCTCACAAAGTATGTGAAAACGATACGCATATCTTCAAGCAGCCACATCTCGTAGCCCTCTACGACGGTCGTAATATCGTCCTCGTCGGTTTCCCAAGAGGAACACAAAAGGTGTCCGTTTCGCTCAAACAAACGGTTCTGCTTGATGTTGTTATGGGGCATTTCGCAACCCATAATCTCACAAGCGCAAAGGGGCTTGTAATCCCAATCGAGAACGGGATCAAAGGTGCGGAGTGCGTCGATTGCTTCATTGATTTCAGCCGTAATACGCTCTTTGTTTACGGGGCAACCGCCGTAATTTTTCAAGAGCATTTTACGCAGATTTTTCTGAAACTTTTTCATATAGCGCGACTCTTTGGAGTTTCTATCTTGCATCGTTTTTACGGTTATCCTCATTGGCTTTTACCTCTCTTTTCTTATCGTTTATTAGGTTCATAAGGTAGTCGTTATAGTCCTTGCTCCCGTCGGGTGGAGGGGTGAATTTGACCTCGTACCGACCGCCAAGAACATATCCAAGGGCAGCCGCACCGCGCCGTCCTTTATCGTCATTGTCGTAACACAAGAACACCTTTTTCACCTGCGGATTCTTCGATAGAAAATCCGTAAGAGATACGGGTACTTTCGTGTTTTCATAGCTTCCTTTCGGGGCATAAATGCCCGACACGGAAAGCAGGTTTTCGTGTTTATAATCACCTCCGTTTGCGTTCAAAATGGTTGCATAAGATAAAAGGTCAATAGCACTTTCAAAGACGAAAACGCTGTCTTTTTTACCTTCCGCAATAAGACGAAAGGTGTAGGTCTTGTCGCTGCCTGCTATGTCCTTTCTGTTGGTTGTGCCGTCCGTAGCTCTCCAAGAGCAATACTTCATTTCGCCTTTCTCATCGTAGCCGATAAAGAAAACAGAGCCGTAACGGTCGCTCTCGGCTATGGTTCTTTTTGCGATGCAATCGTCGATGATCCTCTCGGAAATTCCTCTTGCTACGAGGTACTGACGAGCCTTTCTACACGCAAAATTGTGACGCGGCATCATAAGGCGGTCGTACCGCTTGACCTTTGCTTCGGGCAAAGAAAAAGACGGTCTTACAACCGTCGTGTCCGTCAATATTCGTACCGCTTCGGGCAGTTCAAAGCCCTTGACTTTCACAAGATAGTCCAGGGCGTTAGAGCTGCCGAACCCACGCGACCACCAAAACCATTTGCCGTTTGAGATCTTCAATGAGTCGTGCGACTTCGTGCAGTACACGTTGTTACCGCACCTCACAAGCTCATACGGCTCATAGGTTTTCAGATAGGTCAAGAGGTCAACGCTCCGTGCTTTTTCAATGGCTTCGGGCGGCACATATCCTTGCGTGTTTTGCCTTCTCATTGATACCTCCCGTTACTCGTAAACGTGGCACACGATTTTGATTTCGTGCGCTTCGCTTTCGTGAAAATCTATATCGCCGTTAAGAGCTTTTTGCTCGGCAATATGCTCGGCTTCCGATGGGCAGTCTGCTTCGATTTCCACATAGCCGTACTGCAAAATAACTACTTCCACGCCATATTTCATCATCACCTTCCTCCTTCCAAAATAAGATAGCCGAGAGAGTGGTGCAGCTCTCCCGGCTATGTAAAGCGACGGTGAGTGTCACCGCCGCCACGCCTTGTGAGGGCGTTATCGGTCGTCACGGTCATCGCGGGGGGCAGGCTTTTTCTCCTGTCCGTCCTCGGTGATTTCCTCTGCGCCGTCCACGATTTCGTTCTCCTTTCTGTCCATATTGAGTTCAGAGTTCAGCTCGTCGAGCCGTCTGCTTTTTTCTTCGAGGATTGCTTCGTCGGGAAAAGGCTTCGCTATCTCCGCCTTTGCCGTTTCGATCTGTCTGTGAACCTCGGCAAGCTGCGCTTCGTTGTTCGTCTTGCGCTCCGCAAACTTCTCAATAGCGTTGTCAAGTCGGGTGATGATACCGTTAGCATCCTTGCCGAGCATAACCTTGTGGAACAAAGCACCTCGCAGAGTGATATAAAACTCACGGGAAACTCCGTCAAAGCCTATGTCGGTCTTGAACCCTCGGTACTCTCCGAGAGGTCGCGGCTCTTGATTATTGATGCGAGAGCAGATGTCAAGAATGGTCTTGCCCGCTTCGGCTTTTTCGGTGTAGGTCACGCCCATAAGCTCCATCGGAGAGAAGCCGTGCTCGTCGGGGTGTGTGCCTTCCTCGGCGGTCTTGATGTCGGCTTCAAGTCCTTTGATGCGTTCCTCTATCTCGGCTATATCCCTCGGATATTTCTTGATAAGAGCATCTTCAAGAGCGTATCTTTGGCTGAGGTGTGAAGCCTTTTGGAGCTTTAATTTTGCCACGTCAGCATCAAGCTGCATCTTCTCCATAATCTTCGGATTTCCGCTTGCCAAAGCCTTGATTTCCGCATAGGAAAGAGCCGTTTCGTCCACGTCCTCGGCGCTTCGCACGGGAGATTTTGAGGTCATAATCTGCGAGATAAACTTCTGCTTGGACTCC
>JAFVTS010000043.1 GCA_017503105.1 Clostridia bacterium | reverse complement strand
GGTTATCTTCAGTATCCGTCCCGAGGCTATCCACGACGAGCCTATGTACCTTCAGACTATGGCTGACACCACTATGGACGTTAACGTTGACGTTACCGAGCTTATGGGTGCTGAGATCTATCTCTACCTTGGCTTCGAGGGTATGGACGACGCTACTAACGGTAAGAACATTATCGCAAGAGTTTCCTCTCGTTCCCGCGCTCAGGCAGGCGATACCATTAAGGTTGCTGTTGACACCTCCCGTATCCACATCTTCGACAAGGATACCGAGAAGTGCGTCTGCCACTAATAAACTAAAAAACACTTCGGCTCGCTTTCCGGTAAGGAGAGCGAGCTTCTTTTTCATAAAACGGGTGTTTTTGACAGCTTTTTTAAAATGAAGCGAAAAGGTCAAGCAACGGTCTAAAAAAGATATTGACAATCCGCTTTGATTTATATTAAAATAGTGTCATAAAGCAACTTTGATGAAAGGATTTCACTCTTTATGACTCAAATGGAAAGAAAAGCTGCGGAGCTTTCGATCGATTTTTTGGAAAATGAAAAGCAGTACCGCTTAGGATTTGTTGAAGCGGAGCAATCAAACCCTTTGACCAAAACTCTTGGCGAAACCTTTGTAAAAAGCACAAAAGATGGCATAGAAATGCTTCTGTCGGTTGACCGAGCGCTATATTCGCCTATAAAAAACGCGCTTTTCTCTGAGGAGTTTTCCGAGCTTTACAAAGACGTATTAAACGCGCTTAAGCGCGGTGGCAGAATTATCATTTCGGGCTGTGGCTCGACGGGTCGACTTGCTATGCGTATTGAGGCGTCGTGGCGAGCTGCAATTTCAGCACTTGTAAAGGAGAACCCCGAACTTGAAAAATATTCTGACAGTGTAATTGAGGTTATGACGGGCGGCGATTTTGCGGTTATAAGAAGCGTTGAGTCCTTTGAGGACTATGCAGTTCTCGGTGCTATGCAGGTAAGAGAGATGTGTGTTTCAGAGCGTGACTTGTTGATTGGAGTTACAGCGACGGGCGAAACTACCTCTATCCTTGGCTCGGCAAAGGAAGCGCTATCTTACGGAGCGCACGTGTGGATGGTGGTTTGCACCGACCCTGAATCGGTAACTGCGAGGCTCTTGCGTGCAAAGGAAGTTTTTTGTCATAAAAACACCAATAGCCTTTATATTAAATGCGGTCCGTTTGCGGTAAGCGGCTCGTCAAGAATGCAGTCATCGACCTCAGAGCAGCTTATAATATCTTTTGTTCTTGAACTTGCGCTCTCCGAGCTCGTTTCCCGCGACTCATACTGCGATGCAAAAAAAGAAGAGCTTATGCACGGATTTTCCAAGTGCTTGGAGCTAATTTCGGAAAAAGAAGCTGTTAAATCTATGACCGAAGCTGTGGATAGAGAATGTGATCTTTATTCACGCGGCGGACACGTGACATACTTCGCTGATGAGTATTTGCTCGACGTCCTGACCGATACGACAGAAAGAAGCCCCACGTTTACCACCCCACCTTTCAGACCGCAGAAAAACAAAGACGAAACACTTTCGTGGGCGTTTGTCAAAAATCCGCGTCTTGATACAAAAGCAGCGTGGGACGCCTGCTTTGCAAGAACTCCGCGCTGTATAGACAAGACAGACGGTGAGTATATCGCACTCGGTGTACGTGAGTATGATGTGAAAAGAATCCCGAAAATCAATCTTGACGCTATTCTTGAATACGAGATAGGGTGTGAGCGTGACCCCGAAAGAGAAGGGGCGGCAAGTCAGGCGACTTGGGTTGATTTCTCGCTTGATATACCGCGTGAGCTTGAAGACGTTCTTTCTCATTATGAGACCGCAACAACTCTTACGGTAACGAGAGGGGGAAAATTCCCCATAGCTACCAGACTTAAAATTTTCGAGCACGTTGCAGTAAAGCTGATGCTGAACACCGTTTCTACGGGCACAATGGCGAAAATGGGCAGAGTCAGAGGTAACTATATGGTTCATCTTAACATTAGCAACAAAAAGCTTATAGACAGGGCAACGAGAATTATATCAGAGATTGTCGGCATCAGCTACGAGGAAGCGAATTACGAGTTGTTTTTGAGTAAGCTTTTGCTTGAGTCGCAGGGTGACGATAGGTCTACGACAATCGCTACGATAGATAGATTAACAAACAAAAACGGATAAGGAGAAAACAAAAATGGTCGAGAAGATCAACAACATATCCTTTAAAACAGTGCCGACCGAGTGGGACGTTTATTTTGATATGGCGCTCACTATGCTTGATGAGATAATGAAAAACAACGAGCAGGGAAAGAGTACGGCAATGATAGTTCCCGTAGGACCTACGGCACAGTATCCCATTCTCGCAAAGCTCGTAAATCAGCTTGGAGTTTCTTTAAAGAACGTGTGGTTCTTTAATATGGACGAGTATCTCATAACACCCGAAAAGCCCATCGATCCAAATGACCCGATGAGCTTCCATAAGCGTATGAACGACGAGTTTTATTCCCGTGTCAGAGAAGATCTTATAATGCCGCCCGAGCAGCGTCTTTTCCCAAAGCCCGGCAAAGAAGCGGAGTACGACGCTCTGATAGAAAAGCTTGGAGGCATCGATCTTTGCCTCGGCGGTCTTGGAATAAACGGTCACGTCGCCTTCAACGAGCCGCCTGAGCCCGGTGTGAAGGTCAGCGCGGATGAGTTTGCAAGTCTTGGAACGCGCGTTCTCGCCATTTCAAGGGAAACGATGACGATAAATGCTTACGGCTATCAGAGAGGAGACCTTCGAGGAATGCCTGCGTGGTGTATTACCGTCGGAATGAAGCAGATAATTTCCGCTCGCAGGATTTACATAGCGCTCAACCGAGATTGGCAGCACGGTATCGTGAAGCACGTTCTCTTCGATGAGATGACTTCCGCTATTCCCGCGAGCCTTCTTCGTAAGAACGGTAACGTCACCTTCTGTGCGTACGAGTCGCTGGCAAACGGACTTTTATAAAAAATACAAGCGAAAAGCGAGGTCGGTTTTATGAACGAGAATAAGCTTTTCGGAAAAACTGTAATATGGGACGGCGATTCCATTTGCGCGGGTGGACCCGCAGTGGGAAACCAGGCGACGAGCATATGAAAAAATAAGCCTCGGGGCGATACGTTTTTTCGCCTTTTAACGCATCGGGCCTTTTAAAATCCGCAGTTATCCCGTCGGCAGAGCGTGACGCTTTGGGTCTTGTGCCCGAAGCGTCACGCTTTTTTTTCATCGGCATATAATAAAAAGACGAAGCCCTTAAAAAAGGGGCTCCGTCATAAAAGGAGAAAGCGTTATATTATAAGGGCGTCATCCGCGTCGCTCTCGTCGTGCTCAGCCGCGACGAGCTGCACGTGATAAGCGTCGATCACAGCCTCTTCGAGTGATGCTCTGAAATCGGAGTTGATGGGGTGCACGATATCTCTGTACGTGCCGTCGGGATTCTTCCTTGAGGGCATAACGATGAAATATCTGTCGCGCGCGTAAATTACTTTGATGTC
>JAFVTS010000042.1 GCA_017503105.1 Clostridia bacterium | reverse complement strand
GATGATTATCTTTTCATTACCTCGGAAGGTATTAATTATTTAGTTGCTTATATAGGTAATGAAACCGATCTTAATCTTCCCGAAAGCTATAACGGTGAAAAATATCAGATCTATAAACGTGCGTTCTATAATTGCACCAGCCTTACGAGCGTGGTAATACCCGACAGCGTAACGACTATCGGCTCTTATGCGTTCGCTTATTGCTCCAGCCTTACGAGCGTTACGATAGGAAACAGCGTAACGACTATCGGTGAGAGGGCGTTCCGTAATTGCACCAGCCTTACGAGCGTGACGATAGGAAACAGCGCAACGTCTATCGGTGAAGAGGCGTTCTATAACTGCTCCAGCCTTACGAGCGTGACGATAGGAAACAGCGTAACGTCTATCGGTGATTCTGCGTTCTCTGGTTGCTATAAACTTGTCGAAATAATAAACAAGTCCTCTTTGAATATCACAAAAGGTTCTTCAAGTTACGGTTATTTAGGCTACTATGCTCTTGAGATTCACTCTGGAAAGAGCAAGATAGTTAACGTTGATGATTATCTTTTCATTATTACCTCGGGAGGTATTAACTATTTAATTGCTTACGTAGGTAATGAAACAGATCTCACACTTCCCGAAAACTATAACGGTGAAAAATATCAGATCAATGAAAATGCGTTCGATTCTTGCTCCAGCCTTACGAGCGTGGTGATCCCCGACAGCGTAACGACAATCGGTTCTTATGCGTTCTATAATTGCGACAGCCTTACGAGCGTGACTATTCCCGACAGCGTAACATATATCGGTAAATATGCGTTCTCTTATTGCTCCAGCCTTACGAGCGTTGTAATCGGAAACGGAATAACGACTATCGGTGATGATGCGTTCCGTAATTGCGAAAGCCTTACGAGCGTGACGATACCCGACAGCGTAACAACTATCGGTCGTCATGCGTTCTCTCATTGCGAAAGCCTTACGAGCGTGACAATTCCTAATAGCGTAACAACTATCGGTGGTGATGCGTTCTCCTATTGCTACCGCCTTACGAGCATAAAGTACAGAGGTACGCAGACACAGTGGAATGCTATATCAAAGGGCTCTTATTGGAATGATAGCACAGGCAATTATACGATAACCTACAATTACGACGGTGAATAAATTTCAAAGAAAAATCGAAACAAAGCAAAATCGAGCCGAGCGGTGCATCAGTTGCCGCTCGGCTTTTCCCGTTTTGCGTTTTGTTTTTCAACAAAATTTGATTTTCAGTTTACAAAATAGAAATGAATATTATAAGGGTTTGTGGTAAAATATTTTAAAAAAGAAAGGGGTCTTGTTATGCGAAAGCTCGGACGGATGATATTCTCAAGGTACGCGGTCTGCGCTCTGATAATCGGAGTGGAGATAACGCTGTTCATATCTATTCTTTTTATAGCGTCGGAATTTTTCGCCGCCCTTTTCTCCGTCAGCGCGATAATATCGCTCTTTGCTCTTGTGACTCTTATCAACAGTGACGTAAATCCCGAATACAAGGTGTCGTGGGCTGTGGTGATACTCGTCCTGCCGTACATCGGTTCTACGTTTTACGCGCTGTTTTTCCGCCGCAGAATGACGAAAAAAGAGATCCGCACTCTCATAGAAATATCGAAAAAATGCAACACGCCCCCCTCCGTTTCCGAAAATCTTACCGCACTTTACGAAAAAAATCTGCTCGCGGCGGGCAAGGCAAGGGCGCTGAAGCACGACGACGCTTTAGCTGACGTTTTCACCGATACGTCGTCGGAGTATTTCTCCTCGGGCGAGGCGCTTTTCGACTCGCTTTGCAAAGACCTTCGCGCGGCAAAGAAGTATATATACCTTGAATATTTCATAATAGAAGAGGGCGAGATGTGGAACACGGTGCACTCCATTCTTACTGAAAAGGTAAAAGAGGGCGTCACGGTCAAGCTCCTTTACGACGACATCGGCTGTATGAAGACTTTAAGGCGCGGTTACAGTAAAAAGCTCTCAGCCGAGGGGATAGACTGCCGCGTCTTCGGCAAGGTGACTCCAAAGGTGTCGACCGTCCACAACAACCGCGACCACAGAAAGATAACTGTCATAGACGGCACCGTCGCGTACACGGGCGGTATAAATCTCGCTGACGAGTATATAAATAAGAAGGTCAGATTCGGGCACTGGAAGGACGGCGGCGTAAAGGTCACGGGCGGTGCCGCTTGGGGCTTTGCGAGGCAGTTTCTCGCGCTTTGGGCATACAATTCCTTCGACGTGGACTCGGCTTATATTTCCCCCGAGGAGTATAAAGGTGGGACGGGTGACGGAGGGTATTATATCCCGTTCGCAACGGGTCCCGTTCCTATTTACGATTCCGTCGGAAAAAACGCGTTTCTCAATATTATAAACCAATCCGAGCGCTACGTTTATATAACGACGCCGTATCTCGTCATAGATTTTGACCTTACCGAGGCGCTTTGCTGTGCGGCGGAGCGCGGCGTTGACGTCAGAATAATCACCCCCGCCGTCGCGGACAAGCGAGGAGTTAAGGTCATGACGAAGAGCTCGTATCCTTATCTCATAAAATCGGGCATAGAAATTTACGAATACACCCCGGGCTTCATACACGAAAAGCTGCTCGTTTCCGACGATGATTACGCCGTGATAGGCAGTATAAATTTCGATTACAGAAGCCTTGCGCATCACTTTGAGGACGCGCTCTGGATATACGGTTCTCCCACCGTCAGGGCGGCAAGGGACGGATTCTTGGAAACCCTTGAAAAATCCGCGAGAATAGACGAAAAGACGGCGAAGCTCGGCGTTCGCGAGGGGCTTTACCGCATAGCCGTGAAAATTTTTGCGCCTCTTTTGTGATTAACGGAACACCTTTTCGGGCAATATAATGAAAAAACGAAAAGGAGTTATGAAATGAAGTATTTTTTATGTTCTGCTTGCGGTAATATAGCCGAGCTCGTCAGAGACGGAGGGCATCCTCTCGTCTGTTGCGGTGAGAAGATGCGTCCGCTCGACGAGGAGGGAATGATCGGACCTGCGGAAAAGCACCTTCCCAAGGTCAGCTCGGACGGTGACACCGTGACGGTCAGCGTCGCGGAAACCGCGCACCCGATGAGCGAGGAGCATTATATAGGGTGGATAGCGCTCATTACGGATAAGGGCACTCAGAGAAAGGCGTTCAAGCCCTCGGATGCCCCCGAGGCTATCTTCCCGATACTAAAGGGCGAAAAGCCGCTTGACGTTTACGCCTTTTGCAATCTTCACGGACTTTGGCATAAAGGGCTCGCGGAGGACGGCTGCGGCAAAAGCGGAAAGTGCGATATTTAAGCGACTTGTTTTTTGCGTAAATTAAGTGGCGGAGAACGTGAAGTTCTCCGCCACTTTGGTTTTTCGGACAGGTGCCCGCTATTAAATTATTCGGCGAAATTACGCCCAACCCATCTCCGTGGGCTTCGGCTCTCTTATGATCGACTGCTTGAGGAACTCTACTGCGTGAGTAAGACCTTCCTCGGGCGTCATAAGCGAATCCTCGTGCTCGATGGACATAACCTTGTCGTAGCCGACGAGGCGGAGATTTGAGATCATATCGCGCCAATAGTCAAGACCGTTGCCGTAGCCTACGCTGCGGAAGATCCAAGAACGGTTAGCCTCGTCGGAATAATGCTTGGTGTCAAGCACGCCGAACTTAGCGGTGTTGTACTTGTCGATCTTCGTGTCCTTTGCGTGGAAGTGATATATAGCGCCCTTGAGCTCTCTGATGGCGGCAACGGGGTCGATGCCCTGCCAGATAAGGTGAGAGGGGTCGAAGTTTGCGCCGATGATATCGCCGACTGCGGCTCTGAGCTTAAGAAGCGTCTCGGGGTTGTAAACGCAGAAGCCGGGGTGCATCTCAAATGCGATCTTCGTCACGCCGTGAGCCTTGCAGAATTCCGCGGTCTTCTTCCAATAAGGGATAAGGACCTCGTTCCACTGATAATCAAGCACGGCGAGGAAGTCGTCGGGCCACGCGCAGGTTGCCCAGTTAGGGGTCTTATCGTCCTTGCATCCGCCGGGACAGCCCGAGAAGGTGATGACCGTGTCGATGCCGAGCTTTTCGGCAAGAAGAACGGCGTCGGTAAAATCGTCGTGGAACTGCTTTGCGATAGCCTTGTCGGGGTGCACGGGGTTCCCGTGAACGGAGAGGGCGCAAACCTCAAGATTGTGGCGCTTTACCGTATCGCACCAAGCCTTGAGTGCCTCGTCGGAGGCAAGAAGCTCCTTGGGGTCGCAGTGAGCCTTTCCGGGGTAACCGCCGCAGCCGATCTCGACCGCGTCGATGCCGAGCTTCTCGAATTTTGCGAGAGCCTCGTCAAAGGAAAGATTTGCGAAAAGGTTTGTAAGTACGCTGAGTTTCATTTCTTGATATCTCCTTAGATTTTTTCTTATCTACGTATATTATAGCAAGTTTTTTCAAGCTTTGCAATATAAATTTTGATTTTTATCGCTGTATTGTTGACTTTTTTTCTCTCTGATGGTAAAATAATTTAAAACGAAAAGGAACGGACGGTACTTATGGAGCTTGAAGAAAAATTCGTAAATCGTGAAAATATATACGACGGCAAGGTGCTTAACGTCGTGAAGGACACGGTGCTCTTGCCGAACGGCAAGGAGGCTGTGCGAGAGTTTTGCCTTCACATCGGCGCGGTCGCGGTATTGCCGCTGCTTGACGACGGAACGGTGATAATGGAGCGACAGTTCCGTTATGCTCACGGCGACGTGCTTCTTGAGATACCGGCGGGAAAGCTTGATTTTCCCGATGAAGATAAGCTTCTCGCGGCAAAGAGAGAATTGCGCGAGGAAACGGGAGCTTTAGCAAAGAGGTGGACCGATCTCGGTATGCTCGTTCCTTCACCCGCGATAATAAGCGAAAAGATACAGCTCTTTTTGGCGGAAGGTATTACCTTTACCGAAACGGAGCCCGATGAAGACGAGTTCATTGACGTTGAGCGTATACCGCTCTCCGAGCTTTACGGGATGGCTATTCGCGGTGAGATACCCGACGCGAAGACGCAGGTATGCGTTCTTCGGGCTTGGGCTGTCAAAAACGGACTGAAATAATGCGTTTCGCTCCGCGCGCGTGCGGCTTTTTTGAGAATATCGGGAAAATATTTAAAAAGCTACTTGAAAAAGGCGAAGGAAAATGTTAAAATAATAAGGTAATGCATATTTTGTCATTAAAATATA
>JAFVTS010000041.1 GCA_017503105.1 Clostridia bacterium | reverse complement strand
ATAAGAGAGTGGGGCGTGAGCTTTGGCTCTTGATTTAATATATATTCACAGAGCCTTTTTGATTCCATCTGCTCTCGCGGGAGAAAAAGATCCGCGCGGTCAAACTCGGTTTTTACAGGTTTGACGTACATCTCGCCTCTTAACGTAAGCTCCGTCAGCATTCGTATTCTTTCGGTCATTGGAATATACCTCCATATCGCTTTTTATTTTAGTATACTTCAACGTGCGCCAACGTGTAAATAGCACATCCGCTATATTTGCACAAATCGCTACTTAAATTTACTGAATATATTGAAAAATGCGGCGATGTATGCTAAAATTAAGTAAAAGAGGTGTAAAGAATGAAAAACGATTTTATAATAACCGATATAAAAAGAATAGTCCTTGTCGGCAAGGAGGAGTATAAAGAGATGGTAACTTCATTCACGGGAAAGCTCTCGACAAACGAGCTGATCTACCATTTCTTCGGTGATGCAACGGTCTTTTTCGGTGAACACGAGCTGTTTACCGAGAGGGATACGGTAAGATTTTTGCCAAAGGGAGATTTTTCTCGGTATGACGTAGTGCGAAAGACGCGCGGAGAATGCATAGATATTTGCTTTGATGCAGACCGCACCGTGTCGGAGGTGCCGTTTGTAATTTCCGCCAAGGATAAAGAGAAGCTTGCGCCGCTTTTTAAGAGAATATTTTCGGTTTGGGTGAGTAAGGATGCGGGGTACAGATTTGAGTGCATATCTCTGCTTTACAAGATATTTGCAGAGCTTGAGCGAAGCTCGTTTGGCGCTAAAAGCCATTTTGAAAAAATAAAACCCGCAATCTATATGATATCTGAGCGGTTTTTAGACAGGAATATCACGATACACGAACTTGCGATGGCGTGCGGAATAAGCGAGGCTTATCTTAAAAGGCTCTTTAACGAAAGATACGGCGTACCGCCTAAGCAGTATATTATAAGAATGCGCTTAAATTATGCCGAGGATCTCCTTCGATCGGGAATATATTCCGTCACAAAAGTTGCGCAAATGTCGGGCTTTTCCGATATTTACTTCTTTTCACGTCAGTTCAGCTCCCACGTCGGTATGTCACCCTCGGAGTTTGCGAAAAAGTATGTTTCCTCAAAATAATTTAACACGGCTCGGTGAAAAAGAGCCGTGTTTTTTCTTTTATCGTATGAGTTTCACTATTTCTTCGGGCTCCACCTCGCGCGGCTCTTTATCGGAGCGAGCCGCTATTGCCGCAGCGGCGCCCGCCGCCTCTCCTATGCCTATGCAGATGGGCATAGCTCTGAAATTCGAGTGCGCCATATGAGTGCCCGAGATGCATCTGCCCGCAAGCAAGAGTCCGTCCGTTTCTTTTGGAACAAGACAGCCGTAGGGGATAGTGTAGCCGTCTTTTTGCGCAAACTTGTGCTGAACGCCCGTTTTGTCAAGGCCCGCACCCGTGATATTATGCACGTCGAAGTTGAAATGGGCACCGAATACTACGGCGTCGGGGTGCTGACGGGCGCTTGATATATCGTCCTCGGTCAGAGTTTTAACACCTTTAAAATGCCTCGTTTCGCGTATGCCGATCAGAGACGCCGTGCCTATGACGTAAGCGTTTTCATACCCGGGAGCGTATTCGCGGAGGAAGTTTACTATTACGGGTATCTGGCTTCTGCATTCTATCTCCGCGCGCGTCATATCTTCGGCGTTCGTGCCGTCTATGCCCGTTACGTTCGTCATATTGCAGGTGACGATGCCCGGTATCGTTGATTTATAGAGAAGCACGTGTCCTGTCGGGTGGGGGAGCTTTTCCCTTGCAAGTGCTTGAAGCTCGCCCTTTTCGGTATCCACCGTCGTTTCAAACGAGGGTGGGAATACCGCCCTTTCCATATCAACTCCGCCTATCTTAAACATAAGCGTGGCAGGCTGCATCAGTCCGTCCGACTCACGCCCCTTTACGTATTCGGCGCCGCTCATATACGCGACGTCGCCGTCGCCGCTTGCGTCGATTATTACCTTCGAGCGCATAAGAGAAAAGCCGCTCTTGTTATGGCATATTACGCCTTTTACTTTTTTACCGTCTGAAACGACGTCCGTGACGCTTGTGTAAAGCAGTATTTCGACACCCGCCTCGGAGAGCATCTCAAGATAAGTAAGCGTCAGCATCTCGGGATCTATGCGAGTGGTTATCTCGCCTCTTTCAAAACTGTTTTTGTCCGCCGCGCGTTTTAGGATCTCGTGATATACGGCGCTGTCGCATCTACCCGTAAAGTGGCTCATCATACCCGAGGTCGAAATGCCTCCGACCCTTCCGAGCGCCTCTATTAAAAGAACCCTCGCGCCGCACCTTGCGGCAACCGTAGCGGCTGTGACGCCCGCAGGCCCCGCTCCGACCACTATGACGTCGTAGCACTTCTCGGTATTTATGTCGATTTCAAATTTCATATTGCAATTTCTCCTTTCCCGTGTTACAATAATAATAGCACATAATAGCGGGACTTGCTCCCGTAAAATGCGTATAAAACTTAAATTTCGTGCAAAAAAGGAGAAAAAACATTGTACGACGTTACACATATAAAAAACTATATTCTTTACTTGAAAAACAAATGCGGACTTTCGGTAACCCTCCATCCGCACGGCGCTGAAAAGCTCATAATCCCAAGCGAGCTTATGACGTTCAATATTCACGATAACTCCTATTGCGTTTACGTCAAGACCTTTCCCGAGGCTCAGGCGCACTGCATTGAAAAGCAGTGTAAAATAAGAGAAAAGTGCCGCGGCGGCTCCTTCGTCGGCACGTGCTACGCAGGGGTCAGGGAATACGTTTATCCAATAATAAAAAAAGGCGACGTGTGCGGATTTATAAGCGTGAGCGCCTATAAGACCGAAAACGCCGATTCTTATATTAAAAAAACGTCGGAGCGCTTCGGCATTCCCAAAGGGGAGCTCTCTTTGGCGTATGCTTCCTTAAACGAAAAAATGCCCCCGAAGGAGGAGATAGACGCCCTTGTGCTTCCGCTTTCCGATATGCTTGAGCTCGCTTATATAAAGTCCGAGGGGGACGCCGACGCGTCCGACGAGCTCGTTGGGCGCGTAGAGAGATACGTAAAGAAGAATCACACGAGGAATATAACCCTTGACGACGTCTGCCTGGAATTTTCGTGCAGCCGCTCAAGCATCAGCCATCTTTTCAAAAAGCGCACGGGCAAATCCTTCAGAGAATACCTGACAGATATAAGGATAGAGGATGCGAAAACGCTTCTTTCCTATTCGGGGCTTTCCGTGACGGAGATCGCTCTTTCCGTCGGATTTTCCGATTCGAATTATTTCTCGGGCGTCTTTAAATCAAGCACGGGTGTGACCCCGATGGCGTACAGGCGGATGAATAAAAAATAATCAGACGCAAAACGAACGAAAAAGAAATATAAAATAACTTATTTATATTTAGAGGGGCAGACGCCTACGATCTTCTTGAATGCTTTTGAAAAGTGATAAATATCGACGAAGCCGCACCTTTCCGCAATCTCGCTGACGGTTGCCACGTCGTGACCCAGAAGATCGAGAGCACGCTGTATTCGAAGATGGAGCAAATATTTGTGAAGAGGCATACCGGTGTAGTTTTTAACGAGTGAGCTGACGTAATTTGGATGCATATTGAAAGCGGCGGCGACGTCGGCGTTAGATAACGGTTTCGACATATTCTTTTTTACGTAATCGAGTAAGATCCTTATAAACGTTTCGTCGTTTTTGTCCTTTTCGCGCAGCATTCTGAGAAAAGCGGTCAAAATTTCCGTCAGAATACAGGACGTAGTAAGATCCGAGTGTAAAAGACGGCACGAGTATTCCGACTCAAGGTCAAGGAATTTTTGCGTAACGGAATTCGCGTTTTTTATAAAAACCTCCGAATTAAACTCATAGAGGTCGCTGAAATTTACGACCTCAAGCTGCATCGAGGGAATAAAGCTCTTCGCATCTATTGGACCTATGGGCTTTGATTTGCTTGCGTTGTTCTTTGTGTAATCGAAATTTACACCGATACACGTTGCTTTCTTATTCGGAGACATCAAGCGATATTTGAAACCCGACGGGATAATTAAGGCGTCACCGTCGCTCAGAGTGTACGTCTTGTCCTCGACTGAAATTTCCGACGTGCCCGAGTACATAAAAAAGAGGCGGTTATCAAGCGGACGTTTCGCTGCGTAAACGTCGGTAGGATATATGTGAAGAAAATATACGTATCTTACGAATGGGTGAATTTCGGAAAAAAGCATTTTTGATCTCCAATTTAAAAATCTTTATTTTTGACAAATTTATAATTGATTTTTACATTTATTATACCATTTATATATGATAAAATCAAGTATATGAATAATCAAATTTGATAAATACGCGAAAACAGATCGTATAGTTTAGCAATTAAGGAGAAGATATGGAATACAAAAACAAGCAAGTTTGGTCGGATGAGCCGAGTGTGGCGGATCCTTACAGAAGGGCGTACGTTGAGGGGATAGAGTCTTACCTGAAAAGGAAAAAAGAAGAGTCTCAAAAAGAAAGAGATGCTTTTATGGATCCCGATATTCTTTTAGAGCGACAGGAGGACAGGCGAAACGAGTATTTGAATATGCTCGGTATACATAGATTTTCCGATGCTCCGAGGGTCGAGAGGGAAAAGGTTGGAGAGGATGATTTTTCCCATATTTACAGAATGACCGTCTTTGTGGAGGGGGACGTTCCTTTCTACGCAATGCTCCTTATGCCGAAAACTCAAAAGAGAAAGGTTCCGCTCATCGTTTTTCAACACGGAGGCGGAGGCACACCGGAGCTTGCATCGGATTTCTACGGCAAGAACAACTATAACAAGGCGGTAAGACGTATATGTGAGCGAGAGTGCGCGGTTATCTTGCCGCAGACTCTCCTTTGGGCAAGAAAAGGTGCAGAGACTTGCAGAGAGCACCCGATAGACTTTAACAGAGATAAGTTGGATAACGAGTTCAAGCGTTTCGGTATGACCATTACGGGTTTTGAGATAAACGCAATTATAAGATGTATAGATTACGCGGTAACTCTCGACGGGATAGATGAAGAGAAGATAGGTATGGCGGGTCTTTCTTACGGCGGATATTTCACGCTTCACACTATGGCGGCGGACACGAGAATAAAGGTGGGGTACGCCGTCGGCGCGTTCAATGACAGGAACGCATATCCGCGGAACGATTGGAGTTATTTTAACTCGGCAAACCGTTTTCACGATGCTGAGGTGGCGGCGCTTTGCGCACCGAGAAAGCTTGTTGTGGAAATAGGCAAGGCTGACCCCGTTTTTGATTACAAAACGGCACTTCCCGAGGTGGAACGCGTGAGA
>JAFVTS010000040.1 GCA_017503105.1 Clostridia bacterium | reverse complement strand
CAGCTCGACAGATTTATGGAAATCATCAAGCACGAGCCGTATTGGCATGACTTCTTCTACGTGGAGATCATGACAGGACTTCGCCGAGGTGAGATATGCGGTATCCAATGGAACGATATCAACTTCGATGACGGAACGCTGTGCATCAGACGATCCGTAGGCAGAAGCCGAGGAAACGGCATCACCGTCGGCGAAACGAAAACAGGTGCAGGTGTGAGAAAAATCATCATGCCGCCGAGTGTGCAGTCGCTCCTTGAAAGAAAACGGACGGAAGCGATAAACGAATGGGTGTTCCCACACTATATGAACCCGAGCGAACCTCTGCATCCCGACTCGGCGTATAAAAAGCTGAAAACGCTCCTAAAGCATGCCGAGCTACCGCTGATACGCTTTCACGACCTACGGCACACATTCGCAACCCATGCGATGAAGGGCGGTGTCGATGCCAAGACCTTATCGGGTCTGCTCGGACACACCGATGCGAGCTTCACGCTCGACACCTACACCCATGTAACAAGCGATATGCAAAAGAACGCCTCCGATGTGGTAGGCAGAATGATGCAAAATTTTATGAGAAAGGAATAAGACTATGGCAAAACAAAAACGCAAAAACGGCGAAGGTACAGTACGCCTTCGCAAGGACGGCCGATGGGAAGGCAGAGTCGTCATAGGCTATGACGATAAAGGCAAACCCAAAACCAAAAGCGTACTCGCTCACACCAAGGGCGAGTGCGTTGAAAAACTCGAAAAGCTGAAGGAAGAATGCGGAAGAACGGCAGAAAAGCTGAAGCCGGACATGCCCTTCGGAGAATGGATAGACTTCTGGTATCAATACTTCTCAAGCCCCAAGCTCCGACCGACAACGCAAGCGACCTACGAAAACCGCATATACGGTCACATCATCCCAAGCATAGGTAAAATACCAATCTCCAAGCTCACGCAGAACGACCTACAGCAATTCTACGCAAGGCTCAAACGCACAGGAAGAAAAGTCAACGTGGAGCTGAAAGGCACAGGCGTATCCGACCGAATGGTACGCTCCTGCCACGCACTTTGCAGATCATCGCTTGAAAAGGCGGTTGAGGAAGGACTCATAACGAGAAACCCCTCAATCGGTTGCAAGCTACCGCCAAAGAAGAACGGCGAGATGAAGGTGCTAACGCAAAACGAGATCGTAAGGCTGTTAAACCAAGCCTACGACGAGGGCTACTACGAAATGTTCCTCCTCGAGTTGACCACGGGAATGCGCCGTGGTGAGATACTCGGACTAAAATGGCGAGATCTCAACCTCGAAACAGGTGAGCTGAACATCAAACGGCAGCTTACGACCAAAGGCATCTCCGTACCGAAAACCAAAAGCTCGATCAGAACCATCCTCCTTCCGCCCGATATGCTCAAACTGCTACGAGAGATGAAAAAGACGGCAAAATACGATTGGATATTCCCATCCCCCGTCAAAGAGGGAGAGCCGAGAAATCCTACGGCGATAACAAAACGCTTCCGCCTCATGCTTGAAAGAGCGCATTGCAAGCACGTGAGATTCCACGACCTCCGTCACACATTCGCTACGATGGCACTTGAAAACGGCATGGATGTGAAAACGCTCTCCGCCATGATAGGACACGTAAGCTCGGAAACAACGCTGAACATATACAGCCACGTAACCGACACCATGAGAGCGCAAGCGGCGGTGAAAATCGACCGAGAAATCGGCGGTACAAACGCAGAAATGCCCGAAGCAAAGGATGAGCCACGGCAACCCGAAACGAGCGAAATTGAGGAAAATTTCGAGCCGTGGAAGCCCAAGGTGCGCAAGAGTGGCACAGGATGCGTGTATCAGATCAACGATCACCTGTGGGAAGGAAGCTACTTCCCAAGACTCCCCGACGGCAGCCGAAAGAAATTCAATGTATACGCAAAGACACGAGAAGAATGCGAGAAGGAGCTTGCCAAAATGATAGAGCAAAAGAAAAAGGAAATCGCCAAGCTCAAGAAAAAAGCGAAAACGGCATAACGCACAGAGGGGCGACCACGAACGGTCGCCCCTCAAAAATTGCGGCACAGTAGTCAAAGAAAAGGATTATTACATAGGTTGCTGGTTTTTCTTTGCCATTGTCAAATAAAGCATTACGGTAAATATCGCACTTGCGGTACAGGATGCGAGTGAGCTGAGCCAAACGCCGTTCAGCTCAAGAAAGGGCGTAAGGATAAACAATGCGGCAATAGGAAATACAAGAGTTCCGAAGAAGGATGTGAGCATCGAGCGCACAGGGCGTTCAAGTGCCGTGAAATAGGACGAGAAGCACATATCCACCCAACCCGTAAGGTAAGATAGAGAAAACAGCTTCATACCGATAATGCTGACCGAAAGAAGCTCGGTATCCTCGGGCTTTACGAACAAGGGCGCAACGTACTGTCCTGCAAACATCATAAATAGGAGTGAAGCAGAAGAAAGAACAATTGCTCCGAGAATGACACGACGGAAAATAGCCTTTACCTTATTCATCAGCCCTGCACCGTAGCAATAGCTGATGGCAGGCTGAAGCGAGTCCGCCATACCGAACACAAGCATACCGATGATGCTGTCTACGTACATAATGACTGAGAAAGCGGCAACCGCCGTTGTTCCTCCGTATTTCAGTAAAAAGAAATTGAAAACGATGGACATAATCGACATAGAAATGCTGCTGAAGAACTCGCTGGAGCCATTGGCAAGGATGCGGATAAAAACGGCTTTTTTAACCTTGCCTTTGGTATAATAGAGATCCATTCGCTTTCCTCGGAAAAGGATCAGCGTAATGACCGAGCCAAGAGCCATCGCAAGACAACTTGTAAACGCCGCAGCCCAAACGCCTTGACCGAGAAATACGATCAAAATAACATCGAGAACGATGTTAAATACCTGCGTTCCTATACTCAGCCACATCGAAAGCCTTTCCTTGCCGCAGGCTCGCAGATAGTTGTCGGTGGCGTGATAGATCAGCATTAACGGAGAAAAGGCGGCATAAACGCGCGTGTACGTAATACCGTATTCGATTGCTTGCTCGGTAGCACCCGGTGCGAGAAACCTCACGAACGGCTCGGCAAAGACAAAGCCAAGAACACCAAGCACACACGAGATCAGGAATATCACCTTAAGCGTAAAGGTAAATATCTGTGATGCCTCCTCACGCTTCTTCTCGCCAAGCAGAACGGATATGCGTACCGATGCACCCGTAGCGATCAGATTGGCAAATCCAAATACGATCATAATGATCGGCATAATGAGATTCACGGCAGCAAGCGCATCACCGCCAATGAAACGACCAACGAATAATCCGTCAGCGATCTGATAGAGCGCACCAAACGCCATTGTTATCATTGATGGGATAGCCAGGCGGAAAAACAGCTTCGTTGGTGGCAGCTTTTCAAAAATTTCGGAATCCATAGTGTAAAAGCCTCCTAAAAAACAAAAATACCCGGTAACGCAAAAAGCGAAACCGAGCGCACTCGACACCTAATCCGGTATGCGGCCTGCAGGATTTTATCCTACGATCCCCTGACGTTACGACGTCCTACCTCCGGTGACCAAAAATATTCAACGCAGATATTATACCATAAATACAGGTGAATGTCAAGCAAACGATTGAAATATTCATAAAAATATGATAAAGAGCGAGGACTGACGAAAATCAATCGTCAGCCCTCAAAAATTGAGTCGCAGAAAGCAAAGAAAAGGGATTTTCAAAAGGATTGAGAAAAAGCCATGAACAATCCAATAAAAGCCGAAAAAATAGGGCAAACATGTGGTCAACTGAAAACAGCTGATTTTGTGAAAAATATATAGAAAATCAGCCGAAAACAAGTCAAAATAGCTTGTTTTCGGCTGTTTTTTGGTCGAAGTGACAGGACTCGAACCTGCGATCTCATCGTCCCGAACGATGCGCGATACCACCTTCGCTACACCTCGAAATGGTAAAAATATTGAATTTATTTGTAAGTGGTCAAACATGTGGTCAGACCGAGGAATTGATGATTTTTCGACATTCGGGAGAGCCGAAAAAGTCAGTGTTTGTGGGGGTTTTCGGCTCTTCTCGAAAATTCTACGCCGAGAACGGTGATTGAGACCCGAACCAAGCGCGCTACCAACTGCGCTACACCTCGAAAATTCAATTTACCAAGTTATTATAACACTTAATTAAGAGTTTGTCAAGAGCTTTAAGCAAAAAGAAAAGGATTTTACTGAGTTTTACCGAAATTTGCGCGTCAACTATGTATACGAGGAGCGAAAGAGTTTTTTTACGCGTGCAGACAATACAAGACCTTTAAAAAGTGCCTGCCGCGGTTTCCCTCGGCAAGCACTTTATATCATACTGCTCAGTTGACGTAATCCGTATCGCCCTCTGCCGAAGCTACGCTTCCGAAGGAGAAGGTGCGGTCGGTGGAGTTCCCCTCGTCAAAGTCCTCGAAGGTATAGAGCTTTCCCGGCTCAACGTGCAAGAGCACGCGCTCGCGGGCGTAGTCTACCTGTATGTTTCCGTTAAGAATTTTTCCGCCGCGAAGTTTGCCGAAGCGTCTTCCGTAAAGCGGTATTTCTATCGCCTCGTCGCGGAAGGTGAAGAGGTAGCCCTTTTCGTTTTCCTTCGTGGGATAATAAACTACGGTCGAGCCGAAGAAGCTCTCGGCAACTATCTCGTCCCCATCGTAAAGAGCCCAGCCGCGACCCGTGTACCTTGGGGTTCCGTCGGGGCGATGCTTCACCATTTCGAAGAGCGTGCCGAGCTGCTTTTTCTCGGTGAGGCAAAGCGTTTCGTGCGGCTCGGGCGTGCGAGCGCCTATGTTTTCAAAATCCTCGGGGCGCATTCTGTGATCCTGGTAAAGTCGCGTATAGTAATTCGCGGGTATTCCGTAGACTGCCGCGTCTATATAATGCGGCTTGAGCCACGCCTTGAACATCAGAGCTCCGTCCGAATCGACCGTAAGATCGGGGCAGGCAAGGGTGGATACTCTCACGCGCAGATCCTTTTCGATATTTCCGCTGTGCGTGTCGTGCATTCTGTTGAAGTCGACGAATTTCTCGAACCTCGGGTCGCCGACGGTGGCGTCGATTATCACCTCGGGATTTACGCACTTCGCCTCCTCGTAGAACATTTCGTAGAAGAGGTACATCTCGCGCATTCCGATGCCGCGCTCGGGATGAGCGTATGACGACTCGGGCAGGGCGGGGTCGCGGTGATTTGAAAGAAAGTCGAGCTTAACGCCGTCCGCACCGAGCCCGCCTTCGCCCTTGCCGAAAAGATACTCCGCCGTTTCTTTTATAAACTGCCGCGCGTTATCTGCCGTATAATCAAGAAAATACGTCCCGGGGAAGTCCTTGTAATACGGACTCGGGCATTCGTAATCGGTAACGACACCGAGCTTTTCGGACTTTGTTTTGAAGCCGTTTGTGATCTTATCCATCAAGGGCGTCATCCAAAGGAGCACGCGGTGTCCGCGAGAGTGCATTCTTTCTATAAATCCGGGAAGATCGGGGAATCTCTTCTCGTCGACGACGGGCGTCATAGAGTGGCTGAGTTGCCACGAATCGTCGATAACGAGGTTGAAGTCGCGCATTTCCCAATCCTCTTCGGCGCATTTTACTATGCCCTCGACCCAACTCTCGTCTATTTTTTGTCCTACGCATTCGTCTATGAGCTGGTCGCCGTAGATGCACACCATCGGCTTTTTCCACCAATCGGGAAGCTCGGAGTACTTTTTCTTCTCGGGGGTGTATTTCCCGAATTTTATAAGAAGCTCCCTAAAGTCCGAAATTGCCGCCCATTCATCCTCGGAGAAGAAAACTGCTATTTCGGGCATAATGTATTCTTTTGTTTTTACGTTGCCGCCCGAGCTTTGTACAAGAAAGTCCATATCCTCGGTGAGGCGGCAGATCTTCGTGTCGGGAATGTCAAGAAGCCCGAAGCTCACCCAGCCGTATTTTGAGCCTATGGAAAACTCAAGAAGGGGAGGCGTGAAATATCCGTTTGAGGATATGTCGGGCAGGTGAGAGAAGAAGTCGAGATTTCTGTGCGAGTTGTTTCTTGCCTGCGGAGTAAATGCCCTGTCAAAGCGCGGAAAATCAACTCCTCCAAAGAATGCGCGAACCTCGTGTATCGGCGTTAAGTCTGAAAAGCTCTTTTTGTAAGAAAAAGTGATGCACTCATCAAAAAATCTTACCAGAAGCTCTTCGTTTTTTGCCGAAAATACAAATCCGTCCCTTATTTTCTTTTTGTTTGCAAGTTCGGTCGCCTCACCGTTTACCGAAACGGAAAGAGGAAGGCGAATTAAGATCTCGTTATTTTTGTATATTTCGAGCGCTCCCTTTGCAAGCTTAGCATCGTATTTCATTTTCTTAATCATTTCTTTTCCTCTTTATATATGTTGAGTGGGCGTTTTTATATATGTTGAGTGGGCGTTGCTATCGTATTGTACGGTGAGAATGCCCAAAGAGGCTTTTCAAGCCTTTGCTCTTCAAGCTCGTCGAGCTTTTCGCATTCGCCCTCAAGGTACGACGTGAGCTTGATGATAGCAAAATCAATGCGCGACTCCATTCCGCCGTAATGAATGTCGTTATTTATAAATCCGAAGTCCTTGTTGTATTTGAACCATATATTTCGGTGTATTGCGTGTACGCGTCCGATTTTTTCTTTGAGCGCGGGGAGATATTCGTTCGCTATCTTTGAAAGCATAGCTTTATCGCCGCTTTTATAAGAGGGAACGAGCCTTTCGGCAACGTAGCACTTGGTATAAAGATAGTCGAAAACAGCCTCGCAGTACTCGTAAAGATAATCCCATTTTCCGTCGCCGCGGAATTTTCTTATCCTCTCCGTCGCGTCCTTGTAGTGCTCACTCATAGGCTCGTCGAAAAGATACGTGTCGTAAAGCCCTTCCATAACGTCCTGCCAGAAGAGGTGCTTGCCGAGGAACATCACGTCGTTACTTTCAAATTCTCTTCCGTCGCACTTGTTATGGTAGCGAGTCATAACGTTGAAGGCGTCGAAGCTTCCGCCCGTCTCGGCTTCAAAGCGCTCGCGTCTGTAATCCTCGTTCGCATTTTTGTTATAGACAAGCGCCGCTGTGAACGAAAGCCCGAGAAGTGTTGCAAACATATCGCACTCGGAATCTATAAACCACGTGGTCGTCATAAACTTTGTAACGTCTTTGGCGCGGCAAGCCCCGACGAAATACTCTGTCGCTTCGTAGGCTTTGTCATTGTTGGGGAAATGACCTGTCCATTCCCAAAGACCGCCGCAGGAAATAATTTCTCTGTTAAGCTCTTTATGCTTGTCGAGCATATAGTAGTCACATTTACGTTCTTCGCCGTAATTCCAGAAGATAAGCTCAACCCCCTCTGGAATTGCTTTTTTCGTGGACTCGGGTATTACGGTGTCGGGATGATAATAGACGTTATCGGTTCTCGAGCATCTGAAATACATATCGCTCCACATCATAGGACGAAGTTCGTATTTATTCATTATAGAGATAAGTCTTTCCATATACTCGTTGAAGATTTCAAGAATGGGCACCTGACCGTGCTTTGTTAAGAAGTTTCCGCGCCCCATATCCCACGCCTCGTCCATACCGATGTGTATTCTCTTTGAACGGAAAGAGGCGCTTATTGTCCGCACCATATCCTCGACGAACTCGAACGTCTTTTCCTCTCTTGCAAGAAGCACCGTCGCCGTGTCCTTTATATCCTGTGCCTCGGGCCAGATGAGATACGTTTTCATATGAGCGTAGCACTCGATGCAGGGAATAGCCTCGATGCCGTATTCGTATGCGTAATCGTCAAACGCGCGAAGCTCGTCGGCGGTATATCTTCCTCTCATATATCCGAAGTACGGGCGCTCCTTTATCTCGAAAAGGTCGTCCGTCTGGAGCATAACGAGATTGTAGCCCATAACGGCAAGGTAGTCTATGTATTTTTCAAGAGCCTTGTTCGTCGGCACCATTCCGCGCGAGACGCAGATCATAAGACCGAGCGTGTCAAAATGCGTGTCCTCGGTGGTGTCAAGCTCCTTGTTTTTCTTTATGTGATCGACGAGTATGGCAAGCTCGCGCCAGAAATGGTGCTTCTCCTTATAATAAACCGTGCCGACCCCGTTCTTATATGATGTGCCGACGCGCTCGCCCTGAACCGCGTTTATCTGCACGCCCTCACCTATCTCGTACCCGAGTACGGAAGAGAGCCTTTTTATTCCCACCGAAAGCTCGGCGGGAGCGTTGAATTTTAATTTCATTTCAAATTCTCCCTGTCGTAGTGTGTAACGGTAACTCGCTACCGATTATATTATGTCATAAAACAGTCGGCAAGTCAATAGCAAAAAATCGCAGAAATATGTAAAAATTCTTTGGGAACAAAGAAGGCTCTATCGCCTTAAAAATTCAAGAAGGACCGTGAAAAGAACTGTTTGCGGCAGAGCGTCTGATGTGCTGATTTTCTGCGCTGCCGTTTTTCGTTTCTTTGCTTATTCTTGAACACGGGCTCTGCGCTTTTAAATTATAAATTAAATGAAAATATTTAAACCACCCTATTGACTTATTTGTCGCTTTGTGTTAAAATAGCAAGGATTTTGAAGTAAAAGGATTTTTTAAAATGGAAATGACGAAAGAAAACAAGATGGGCACGATGAGCATTCCGAAGCTCCTCTACTCGATCTCTGTACCTATCATCATCTCGATGATAGTTCAAGCGCTTTATAATATCGTCGACTCGGTCTACGTGGCGCAGTTTGACCCGAACGCGGGCACGGGCGCCCTTACGATAGCTTTCCCGATACAGAACCTTATGATCGCCGTGTCCGTCGGTCTTGCCGTAGGTATGAACGCGCTTCTCTCGCGCTCCCTCGGTCAGAAAAATTTTGACAAGGCTAACGTCATAGCGGGGCAGGGCTTTTTCCTCACCGCCTGCGGCTACGCCCTATTCCTTATGATCGGACTCTTCTTTATAAAGCCCTTCGTGCTGACTCAAGCCGAGGAGGGAACGCTTCTTTATCAGTACAGCACGGACTATTTGAGCATAGTCTGCGTCCTTTCCTTCGGCGTGTTTATTCAGGTAGTGACCGAAAGACTTCTGCAAGCAACGGGCAAGTCGTTTTACAGTATGATAATCCAGCTCTCGGGTGCCGTCGTGAACATAATTCTCGACCCCATTCTCATCTTCGGCTGGCTCGGCTTCCCCGCAATGGGTGTCAAGGGCGCCGCGATAGCGACCGTCGTCGGTCAGTGTATTGCGGGCGCGCTCGGAATTTTACTC
>JAFVTS010000039.1 GCA_017503105.1 Clostridia bacterium | reverse complement strand
GACGGGAATTATAAGTAATTTTTTAAATATTTTCATAAATTACCTCGCAATTTTTATGGTAATATTTTTTCATTATATATTTTAGCACAAAAACGCGTGTTTTACAACACTTATTTGAAAATTCCATAAAAAAACAGAAAGTAAAGAAAAAGAAGGACGGAAAAGCCGAAAAGCTCGCCCGTCCTCTTTTTTAAACGTTTATTCCGTTATTTATTTCTTTCTTATATTGAAGAAAGTATCTCCTCTGCCTTCGAAAGAGCCGCGTCGATCTTGTCAATATCGCGTCCGCCGCTCATCGCGCTGTCGGGGCGTCCGCCGCCTTTGCCGCCCGTTACTGCCGCAACCTCTCCGAGAAGCTTGCCCGCGTGCGCGCCCGCCTTTACCGCGTCGGGACCCGCTGCCGCGATGAAGTTGAGCTTTCCGTCCGAAACGAGTGCGAATACCGCGACGGCGTCGGGATATTTTGCCTTGACCGTGTCGGCAAGACCTCTTACCGCGTCGGGCTTCATTCCGTCAACCCTTGCCGTAAGGAGCTTGAATTTGCCGACTTCCTTGATTCCCGAGAGAAGCGCGCTCGCTTTGCTCTCGGCTATCTTTGCGTTCGCGGAGTCAAGCTCGCGCTTGAGCTCCTTTATCTCAGCCTGAAGTGCCTGAGCCTTGGTTGCTATTGCCGCGGAGTTGGGGCTCTTGAGCTCCTTTGCGGTCTCCTTTATGAGCTCTTCCTTTTCGCCGAGAAGCGCAAGGACGCCAAGTCCCGTCGTGCCCTCTATTCTTCTGACGCCTGCCGCAACGCTCGACTCGGAAATGATCTTGAAAAGACCGATAACGCCCGTGTTGGGGACGTGAGTACCGCCGCAGAGCTCGGTGGAGGACGAGCCTATCTTAACGACTCTGACTTCCTTGCCGTACTTTTCGCCGAAGAGAGCCATAGCGCCCATCTTCTTAGCGCTCTCGGGGTCGGTGAGGACGGTGTCACAGCCCTCTGCAAGAAGGATGTTGGTGTTTACTATTGCCTCGACCTTAGCGATCTCATCAGCCGTCATAGCGGCAAGGTGAGTAAAGTCAAAGCGCACTCTGTGCTCGTCAACGTAAGAGCCCGCCTGCTCAACGTGCTTGCCGAGGACGGCTCTCAGAGCTGCTTGGAGGAGGTGTGCCGCGGAGTGGTTTCTCATAATTGCCGCGCGGCGTATGGGGTCGACAGTAAGGGTGAGCGTGTCACCGAGCTTGATCGAGCCTTTTTCTATTTTAACCTCGTGAATATAGATGCCGTTGGTCTTCTTGGTGTCGCAAACGGTGATAGCCACGTCAGCGCCCGTGATAGAGCCCGTGTCGCCGACCTGACCGCCGCCCTCGCCGTAGAAGGGCGTTTTGTCGAATATAAGGGAGCACTCACCCTCGGAGATCTCGTCTGCGGCGCCCTCGTCGGTGATTATTGCAAGGAGCTTTGCCTCGCAGGAAGCCTTCGCGGGATCTGCTACGTAGCCCGTAAATTCCGTCGCGGGAAGGTTTTCAAGAAGGTTCTTTGATGAATCAGCCCAGCCCGAGATGTTGCCTCTTGCCGCACGCGCGCGAGTTTTTTGCTCGTTCATAAGCTCGGCAAACGCCGCCTCGTCAACGGAAAGACCGTTTTCCTCCGCGATCTCGCGAGTGAGGTCAACGGGGAAGCCGAAGGTGTCGTAAAGCTTGAAGGTGTCGGCGCCCGAAAGGGTCGTCTTGCCCTCGGCTTTTGCCGCGTCTATAAGCGATGAAAGGATGCCAAGTCCTGCGTCGATGGTAGCGTTGAAGCGCTCTTCCTCAAGAACGATGACCTTGAGAACGTAATCGCGCTTCTCGCGAAGCTCGGTGTAAGCGTCCTCGTTCTGCGAAATAACTATCTCGCAAAGACCCTTCAAGAACAATCCGTCTATTCCGAGGAGCTTTCCGTGACGGCAGGCACGTCTTATGATCCTTCTGAGAACGTAGCCTCTTCCCTCGTTCGAGGGGATAACGCCGTCGGAGATCATAAACGTAGCGCTTCTTACGTGGTCGGTAACGACGCGGATCGAAATATCGTCCATCTTGTCGTCGCCGTACCTTTTGCCCGCGATGGAGCAGACGGTATCAAGGATCCTTCTCACCGTGTCTACCTCAAAGAGGTTGTCCACGCCCTGCATTACGCAGGCAAGGCGCTCAAGACCCATACCCGTGTCGATATTTTTCTGCGCAAGCTCGGTGTAGTTGCCCGCGCCGTCGTTATTGAACTGAGAGAATACGTTGTTCCAGATCTCCATAAATCTGTCACAGTCGCAGCCGGGCTTACAGTCGGGCGAGCCGCAGCCGTACTTCACGCCTCTGTCGAAGTATATCTCCGAGCAAGGACCGCAGGGACCCGAGCCGTGCTCCCAGAAGTTGTCCGCCTTGCCGAGCTTTACTATATGCTCCTCGGGCACGCCGATCTTATCGCGCCAGAGCGCGTACGCCTCGTCGTCCTTTTCGTAGACGGAGGGCCAGAGCAGATCTGTGGGGATCTCAAGGGTTTCCGTAAGGAATTCCCAAGCCCACGGAATAGCCTCGTTCTTAAAGTAATCGCCGAAAGAGAAGTTTCCGAGCATCTCGAAATACGTGCCGTGACGCGCGGTGTGACCGACTCTTTCAAGGTCGGGCGTTCTTATGCACTTCTGGCAGGTGCAAACGCGCTTTCTCGGCGGCTCTTCCTCTCCCGTAAAATATTTCTTCATCGGCGCCATACCGGAATTTATAAGAAGCAGGGATTTATCACCGTTCGGCACAAGCGAGAAGCTTGGAAGACGGAGGTGCCCCTTACTCTCAAAGAAAGAGAGATATTTTTCACGAAGCTCATTGAGCGAGGTCCATTTCATAGAGTTTTTCTCCTTAAATATTTTGTCATTTATAAATTATAGCACAGAACGTATATAAAAGTCAATATTTAAAATAAAGAATATTTAATTTTGAAAGCTTATATTTTTTGCGTTTTAAGCAGAGCTCTCCGAAGCGCCGCGAAAGAACGGGGCGATTCGGGAAAAGCCGTTACCCCCACCCCGTGTAAAGAAAAAGCGCTCGAAACGAGCGCTTTTTCTTTAAAAATGTTAATCAAAGTTTACAAGAGTCTTGATATCGACGGGCATACCCGTGGCAATGGACTTATTTGCCGCGATACCCGTAAGTATACTCATCGCGCCGTCAACGTGCGATGCAGCCCTCTTCAAGGGGTCCTCTTCGGGAGTGCCGAAGATGTCGTTGAGAAGAACGGGGTCGCCGCCGCCGTGACCGCCCTCGGCGGTGGGAATGTCGACCTTATAAGGAGCTGCGAACATAGGATAAACGGTGATGGATTTCTCGTTTACCGCACCCTCCTTTTCCTTCTCGCCTGCGCCGTTTACGTAAACCGTTTCCGAAACGTCAAGCTCAAGTCTGCCCTTCGTACCCGTGAAGACGACTCTGAAGCCCTCGCGCGGAGAGTAGGCGGTAAGAGAGTAGGACATAATAGCGCCGTTTTCATATCTTACGAGCACGCCCATAGTGTCCTCGATGCTGATCCCGTCGCCGAAAACGCTCTGGTCGCGAATGTATCCGTCGTCAGCCTCCGCGTCAAGATAAAGCTTCTTGAGGGTGGGGTTTTCAGCCATATTGAGTGCGAAGGGATCGTTCTTCGCGTTTTCCGAGCCGTGGACTCTCGAATAGAACTTCGTCTCGCCTCTGTTTTCCGCGTTCTCTCTGCCGTAGAAGAGAAGATCGCCGTAGGCGAATACCTGCTTCGGCTTCGTGCCGAGCCAGAAGTTTACGAGGTCGAAGTGGTGAGTTGACTTGTGAACGAGAAGGCCGCCGCTGTTTCTCTTATCTCTGTGCCAGCGTCTGAAATAATCCGCGCCGTGGCTGGTGTTGAGCATCCATTCGAAGTGAACGCACTTTACGTCGCCGATAACGCCGTCCATAAGGAGCTTGCGGGTGACGGAGTTGTGGGGCGCGTAGCGGTAGTTGAAGGAAACGCGCAAATTTCTGCCCGTTCTCTTCTGCGCGTCGATTATAGCCTGACACTTGACAGCATCGACGGTCATAGGCTTTTCGGTAACGACGTCGCAGCCCATTTCCATTGCCTTGATTATGTATTTATGGTGAGTTCTGTCAACGGTGGTAACGATGACGCAATCGGGCTTTTCGATCTCGATCATCTTCTCGAATTCGTCAGCCATATAAATGTTTACGTCAGCTCCGCATATCTCCTTGATGCTGTTTTTTGCGTATTCAAGACGGGTACGGTTGATGTCGCAGAATGCCACGATCTCCGACGTATCTCCGAAAGTTTTGGCTACCGCCTGGTAGAAGAATCTTGCTCGGCTTCCGGTGCCGACTTGAACGTATCTTTTCTTTTTCATTTTAAAAGACTCCTTTTGTTTTTATTTTACGGCTAAATTTTATCATAATAGGTAGGACTTTGCAATAGCTTATTTTGTCCTGTTTTATAAAAATCAACATTTTTTGAACTGATTTTGAGTAAAATGTTGAACTTTACGTTTATTTATGGTAAAATTGTAGCGAATAGAGGTGATGAAATGCAAGAGCAAAGAAGAATGCCGAGAGAGGGATTTTTCCACTCGCTGGATGAGATGTTTAAAATAGATCGCAACCGTGTTGACAAACCCTGGTCAATGCGGAAATACCATTATCACGACGCCGTCGAGCTTTATTATCTTGTGTCGGGCTCGAGGTATTATTTTATTAAGGATAAGACCTATCGCGTCCGCGCGGGTGAGCTCGTCACTATCTGTCCTTATGACATTCACGCGACAGCCGCCACGGAGCAAGGGGCTTACGAGCGCGTGCTTATCACTTTTAAAAAAGAATACCTCGCACAGCTCCCCGACGCTTTTGGCGCGGATATTTTATCGCCAATATCGGAAAAAAGTCGCGTCGTAGCCCTCACGCGCGGTGAGCAAAGGTGGCTTGAGGCAACTCTTGACGCTCTTACGGAGGCAGATTCTTCGACTGACGCGTGCTCCGAGGCCTTCGTCAAAAGCGCGCTCGTCGGCATCCTTATTCTTCTCGGTAAAAAGAGCGAGAGAGCGGACGATGAAATTTTGAAAATGCCGGCGGGAGCTATGCTCGTTTCTCGCATTTCGGGATATATAAGCGCGAATTTCGCGGAGAAAATATCGCTTCGAACCGTTGCCGCGGAGTTTTTCGTCAGTCCGAGTTATCTTTCAAGAACTTTCAGCCGTATAACGGGAATGACGATAACCGAGCATATAAACGCCGTGAGAATAAAAGAAGCGGAGCGCCTGCTTCTGACGAGCGACGCCACGGTTTCGGCCATTGCCGAGCGCGTCGGATTTTCGTCGCAAACGCACTTTGAGCGCGTATTCAAATCCGTGACCAACACCAGACCCCTTGACTTCAGAACGAAAAGAGGCGGGAAGTGACGAGGCGCTGTGAGTGTCGCCCGTTTGTAAACGGCATTTTAACTTCGTGCGCCGCATTTTTGCGCCTTTTCCTTACAGAGAAGGAAAGGGAGCTTTTCCACGTTGCCTTTAAATAAAAAACGGTGCCGTCCGTGATGGGTGGCACCATTTTTATCACCTATACCCCGAGGGGAGCGGTGACGTCAGTATTTTTTCGGATTTTTGAAGTATTGGTAGAGGTAGCAGGGGATCATACCGTTGTAGAGCTTGCGCACCTTGTCCGCGCGCTTACCGTAAAGGCGTTCAAACGCGGGGTGCGAGGTGATGATGTATATCTGCCACGGCGCAAGAGCTCTGAAATGCTCTCCGATCTCGCGGTAAAGCCGCTCTACCGAGGCGGGGTTGCCGAGCCTTTCGCCGTACGGGGGATTTACCACCACGGTGGCGCGTCTTTCGGGCGCGGAGATCTTTCTCGCGTCGCAAACGAAGGGCTTCACCACGTCGAGCACGCCTGCCGCCCTCGCGTTTCTCTCCGTCAGGGCAACGCAGTTTTTGTCTATATCGGACGAATAAACCTCAAAGCTCGTCCTGATTATTCCGTCGGCAGCCTCTTCACGCGCGTTTTTCCAGTGCTTTTTGTCAATGAAGGCGAACTCCTCACCCGCAAAGCTCCTCTTTGCCCCCGGGGCAACGTGCTTCATCATCATTGCCGCCTCTATTCCAAGCGTGCCGCTGCCGCACATCGGATCCCAAAGAAGGACGTCCTCTCTCGGGCGCGAGGTGGCAACTATCGCCGCCGCAAGAGTTTCCCTGATAGGCGCGGCGTTTGACTCTTTTCTGTATCCGCGCTTGTGGAGCGGAAGACCCGAGGTGTCTATCATCAGCGACGCCTCGTTGTTCAGAATGAAGAATTCCACCTGATATTTCGTGCCCTCCTCGGGGAACTGCGTAATGCCGTATTTTGACGACATCGAGCGCACTATCGCCTTTTTAATTATCGCCTGACAGTCAGGCACGGAGTGAAGCTGCGATTTTATCGCGTGTCCCTTGACGGGAAAGGCGTCGTCACGCCCGATAAATTCGTACCACGGCAGAGCCCTCGTCCCCTCGAAAAGCTCCTCAAAGCTCTCCGCGTGAAACGAGCCTAATTTTATATAAACTCTCTCTGCATATCTCAAAAACACGTTTGACAGCGCGATAGCCTCTTCATCTCCGATGAAGGTCACTCGCCCGTCTATCGTTGAAATTCTCTCGTAACCCAAGGCGTCGATCTGCTCGCCGAGCAGGTGCTCAAGCCCGAAAAGACAGGTGGCAACAAGCTGAAGCTTCATTTTTTGTTCTCCAAAATAAGGATTTTTTCTTATTGTAGCATAAATATGTTCTAAAGTCAATCCGACTATTGTAAAAATTGTATGGCGTAATCGAAACGACCTTGCTCCAAAACGGCACCGTAAAGCATCTTTCTCCCCTTTTCTTCATATAATTTATAAAACGGGAGAAAAATAGGAAAAATGCCACGCTAATTTATCAATTGTTCAAACTGAGTTAATTATTTTTTAACATTTATCTGCTAAAATATATTAGTCACGTACAAGGACCATTAGCTCAGTTGGTTAGAGCTACCGGCTCATAACCGGTCGGTCCTAGGTTCGAGTCCTAGATGGTCCACCAACAAAAGAGAGATAACCCTCGCGGTTATCTCTCTTTTGTTGTCGAGCCGTCAGGCTCGGGCGTAGCTTCGCGCCCCGAGCTCTATGCTCGCAAAGCACGTCAATCACAAAAGCTTTAAAGACCGAGCGCGAAATAGGTTCGCATTCCCGCCGAAGAGCGCGTCGAGCTTGCTCGTAAGCGGCAAGGCGAGGAATATTGCCCCAACGGGGCAAAGACCTAGATGATTAAATCCCAAGATAACCCTCGTGGTTATCTCTCTTTTGTTGTCGAGCCGTCAGGCTCGGGCGTAGCTTCGCGCCCCGAGCTCTATGCTTGCAAGGCACGCCAATCACAAAAGTTTTAAAGACCGAGCGCGAAATAGGTTCGCATTCCCGCCGAAGAGCGCGTCGAGCTTGCTCGTAAGCGGCAAGGCGAGGAATATTGCCCCGACGGGGCAAAGACCTAGATGATTAAACCCCAAGATAACCCTCGCGGTTATCTCTCTTTTGTTGTCGAGCCGTCAGGCTCGGGCGTAGCTTCGCGCTCCGAGCTCTATACTCGCAAGGCACGCCTATCGCAGAAGCTACAAAGACCGAGCGCGAAATAGGTTCGCATTCCCGCCGAAGAGCGCGTCGAGCTTGCTCGTAAGCGGCAAGGCGAGGAATATTGCCCTGACGGGGCAAAGACCTAGATGGTCTAACTGAGATAACCCTCGCGGTTATCTCTTTTTTACAAGAGATTATTTCGGCATTAAATTCAGATGTGAAAGATGAGCTAATTACAGCCGAACACTGACAACCTAATAAGATGAAGCACGCGGAGTTAACGAAGAGCCCTGCGTGCTTTTTGTTTTTTATAAACGGTTAGAACAAAACAGTATATTGCTTTTTACGGTATTCAAATTCTCCTAAAGAGACTATCTTCAAAGTTTATATTTGTTTGCCTTTCGGTGGAGGATCGTAGCATAGTTCTCGTATATGTAAACGGTCACTCGGAGCTTAAATTTTGCTGATAAAATGCAAGCCGTAAAGAGTCAAATCTTTATCTTTAATATCAAATATCATTCAACGAAGTCGGGTAGAAATACCCGGCTTTTTGTTTTACGGTGATACAAATTTTCAAGCCTTGCTTTATTTCCAATTTAAGACCGTTGACATATACAAGCGTTACAAGCAATTTTGTTTTCTTCTTACCGAACCACGCTACGATGGGGTGCGGTGCCGAAAGGCAAAAAATTTAAATTTAAGGAGAAAAATTCAGCAAGTGCGAACGTAGTAATGCAAAAACTCGGTTTTCTCAAACGCTCTAATATTGCATTTGAGAAAGCCGAGTCGCTCTTTTTAACTGAGTTAACTTTTAATCAATCGTTTCTGTACGGTTTGTTTTTCAGAACCCAATCTACCAATTGCTGAAGTCCGTTCATATCTGCTTCGGAATTGAATATTTGAACGAAATTCGTTTCGTATGTTTCAGTCGTATTAACACTTAAAAATTTATCTGCGTCAAATTCTTCTCTGATCGAAGTATCGAGGCAAAAATCGTATGGAAGTGACGTTGCGCTCTCGCCGGTGAGAAGGCTGTATATGAGCATTGACTGAATATAACCCGTCAGCATCGTTCCGTGCTTTCCGTCTTTTACAATGAAGGAGTTTATGCTATACGTTTGGGTGGCATTCGGAACGGTATACTCTCCCTTTAAAATGCCGTCTATCAAGCCGCCCCAATCCGCAACAAGAATTCCTTGATCCTCAAATCCTGCAAGAAGGTCCTTCTGGTAAGAGTATGTATCGCCGTAAGTGCTGTTGTAGCCGTAAGCGCATGCGGTACCCATCACTATAAATTTCACGTCAGGATTTGCTTCCCTGAAGAAATCCATAACCTTAATTATCGTTGTATCAAAATTCGATTCCGCACCGGGGGATATTACAACGTAATCATAGTAGCGGTCCTCTAAATAGCTTTTATGATCGTAGGAGCAGTGACTACAATTATCCGAAAAGATGCTTCCAACACCGTGTCCGCCAAAGGTCCAGTTAGTAACATCAACCTCTGCTCCCATTTTCTTGCAAAGCTGATAAAAATATCCCTGATCGTTCTGTCTTTCCTCTTGTGTCTTGGCGCCGGATTCCAAGACTGTTTTTCCCCAAAACAGGTATGAGTTACCGATAAATATGAATTTTTTCCTATTTAACATATGTTCTTCTCCCAGCGTTTCTTTATATGCTTTCGTTTCTTCGCCAAGAAGATATAAGGAACGCGCAAGGTCTTTGAAGCTGTCGGGGATCTCCGTGCTGTCGGCACTCGTAAGGACGAGATAAAGCAGGGAATAAACGCTTAGCGTCACGGTCGTTTGCTTTTCTCCGTCTTCAAAAATAACGGTGTGCGCTTTGTCGAAGGTTGCGGGCGTGGGCTCGGTCAGGGTGACGCAGTACTCTCCTGAAATCTCGGACTCATAAACAGGCAAAGACTTCTCCGTTACATTTCCGTTTTCACTTACGCTCTCATAGGCTCTTACGTTATTTGAACCTCTGAAGTAAATTTTCATCTCGGTGTGTGAGGTGAGCACGAGCTTTCCCTCGGTTACTGTGACCGCATTTCCCGTAATCACGGGCGCGTAATCAGCAACGTCCACCACTCCCACCGAATCTATGGCATTTCTGTCATTCTCGGATAAATCTGCGTTTGGAAGCACGTCCGCCAAATCGTCGGGATTGCCGTTCATACCTGTGAAGTAGATTTGCGCGTACGAGCCGTAATTTTTCATTGCCTTTACGAGATCGTGGACAGCGGATTCTTGCGGTGTGGCAAGAAGCTCATCCAAATAATCGTTGATTGTTGTTTTGTAAGGAGAAACATTTGTATCGCCATCTGCCTCATAGCTGACGGTTATTTCTCTCGTCATATCTATGGAGCGAAGAGGGAGCGTGAGCTTATACAAGCCCTTGTTTTCGCCCTCCGTCTCGGGGGAGAGCTCGGAAATAGCAAATTCCGCCTTCTTGCTGCCGCCGGCTGCCGTAGTATCAAGAACGAGCTTGGAGTCAGCGTAATCGGCGGCTTCTTTACAGAGCTTTATATACGCGTTAAAGGCGATTGAATCCCCGATAGAGGCACTCTTTGAAATCACGGCGGCGTCGGAAGATATAGCGTGACCGTCGCATATTTCACAGCGAGTGACCGTTTCACGCTTGGCTTTGCACCACTCGCAAGTGTCGCCAATGAAGCTATGTGCACATTCGTAATTTACGTCGGAGCGATAGAACTTAACGTTATCTATAGCAAACAAGTCTTTCGTGTTACTGCTTGCTATCTGAGGAGTTCTGATATAGCCGGGAGTGAAGGACGCCGCACCCTTCATCGCAATCTCGGTGCCTACAAAGCCTGAAAGATTTGAAGTGGTCCAAGTAGTTTTATCGCTATCTGCATCGCTGATCGCCTTCAAACCGCTTGCAACGCGCTCGCCGTTTACGTATACGTCAAATATGTTATCTTCGGGGATATGATGGACGGTGATGGTATAGAATACCCCTTTCGTTAAAACCACGCTTTCACCGTTCGAATCTTTTATGTCGGTGTATGTACCACCTTCGGCAATTAGACGCTGAAGAGTGCCGTCTTTTGATATTTGCAACGGCTTGAAAACAATGGTTTTACCGGAGGAAGGTGCCGCCGTCATATCGTCGGTACCTCTCGTATAGGAAGCTATCTCGAAGGGTGTTAACACTTGGTTACCGTAGTGCATAAAGTCTAAGGTAGCCACATACGAATTCCCGATAACGCCGCTATTTATAACTTTCTTCAAGGAGTTGAATCCATTATGTTGAAGAAAGTCGTTGCTTCCGCCGGTGTTGGTGGCGGCACCGAATTTGACGTAAAGGTTTCCCGTTTCCTCGTCAACTACGGTGCTGATTGCAGACGCGGTACCGCTGTTGCGAGCGAATCCGGTAAAGAACGGAGAAGTTTCCGTACTTTCGCCGTAAGCGAGCATATTTGACGCGCCTGCAAGAGCGACAACCTCGTCAGGAGTCAGAATTCCGCCTTCGGAGTGGCTTGACATAGCGAGCGTGCGGGTTTCTGTAAGACCGCAATCCTTGCAGGTATAGCTTACCTCGTTGGTAGCTGCCGCAAGATCGTGGGTGTGAGTAAGCTCGTAATCGTGAACGTGCTCAAAGAAAGTATCGGAGTAGTAGAACTTTACGTTGTCCCAAGCGTATTGGTCAGCTGTGAGATTTTTAACCGTTGAGTCACTGATCTGACAGGTTCTCGCAAGAGCGGGAATATAGTCAACCGCACCGTTTACGGTAATCTGGGTCACATCCGATGCATAAGTAAGCGTGCCTGAGGTGAAGTCCATCTGATCGCTTTGAAGAGCGGTGAGTGCCTGAACATTTTCTATAATAAGCTTGCCGTCAACGTAAGCGTCGTATGTGTTGGGGGGAGAGGTTTCGTCACCCGCAGGAGTATGGTGAACGGCAAAAGTATGGAAATTTCCGTCCTTAACGTTGACCGCGGTGGAAACGTAAGCGTTTTCACCCTTTGACGCGTCGAGATACTGCACTGTTCCGCCGTTAAGAATGCGTAGGAAGTAAGGAATTGTCGCACCTCCGAGCGTGGTGCAGCCGTCAGAGCCCTTGAGGTAACACATAGTACCGAGAACTTGTACTGATTGCACGGAGAGAGTGTCGAAGAGAAGCATATCGACAGAGATTACGTAGGACTTGCCTTTGAGGGCTTCAAAGTTGTTAAGCGTGGAAACCTGGTATGGGGAGCTAAAGTCGGTTCTTACGAAGTTCTGAAAGGAAGTGTCGGTCTTAGTGGGCGTTACTGTAGGAGCGCCAAGCTTTGTGTAGGTGTTGTCGCTTTCATCGGTAACGGTAGAGATAGCGCTGCGGGGATCGTTTTCTCTTCCTTTTCCGTCGCTTGAGACAAAGAGCACGTTGTCGGCATATTTTGAGATTTCATCCGTGGGGAGAGAACCGCCGTATGGAAGCTCGCCAAAGCAGAGGTCGCATACTCTGTCGCCATTTACATCAATAGTCCCTCCGCAAACAGTACAGGTGTAGGTCGCCTCGGAGGCAGCATTGATTTGTTCGGTGTTGGTTACAAGATCGTTTTGCTCAGTCTGCGCTGTCTCTTCGTCCGCCGCGAATATGTTCGTCGAAAGAGCGGAGAAGAGCATCGTGAGCACAAGCAAGAGAGAAATAATTTTCTTTTTCATCTTGTGGTTTCCTTTTCTTAAATTTTTTTAGTTGCATATTGATTATAGCACAAAAATATGGTATAATCAAATATGAATTGTTATATATTGTTATAAGCGAGAGGTTATGATGCACTATGGAATTGATAAAGAAATATATTTATGAGGTATACAAGGAAAGTAATTTTACAAAAGCGGCACGAAAGCTTTTCATTTCGCAGCCTGCGCTCAGTTCGGCTGTTTCAAAATATGAAAAAAGCTTAGGGTTCCGAATATTTGACCGTTCCAAGAATCCCTTGAAAGTGACTGCGGAGGGAAGAATTCTGATAGAATCCATCGCAAACATCATTAATATAGAAACCTTAGCGGAGCAGGAAATTTCTCTTATGAAGAGAGAGCCTAAAAACGAAATAGTAATAGGCGCGGCTACTTCCGTTGCGTATTATTTGATTCCAAAGATCTGCGCGATATTTCATAAAGAAAATCCCTCTGTATCAATAAAGATTGATTTGGGAAATACGACTATCTACGGTAATTTTTTTAAAAAAGTGCAAAACGGAACGCTTGATCTTGTAATTGACTGTATTCCTACCTGGGATTCTCTTGAAAGCATCGTGATATGCAAGGAAAGTATGGTAGTGGTAGTGCCGGAGGATATGGTCTCAGAAAGATTAAAGCGATATGCACTCACTTACGATGAATTACAGAAGGTTGACCTCTCCGACGTGGTAAGAGTGAAAGATAGTTCGCTGTTCGAGGATGTTTCCTTTGCTGATTTTCCGCCAACAAGCCTTATTATGAAATCTAAAATGAAGGAATTGTTCGGCGAGTATCATACGATTCCGTTGGTCGTTTTCAATCACCATAACAGTATACTTCATCACAGTTTGGCAAAAGAAGGAGTTGGAGCTGTTCTCGTAAGCATAGGTGCCGCAAAGGCGTTCTTTTCGAATTCGGATAAAGTGTCTTTCTTTTTGCTTGACAATGAAAAAGCCAAAAGAGAGATTTATCTGACAGTAGCAGACAAGAACCTTAATTCTCCGCTAATAAAAAGGGTCGTTGAAATTGCCAAAGCCGTGTGCGAAGATATAAAATAAAAACGAGCACGTAAGGTTCTAAAAAGAGCCTTGCGTGCTTTTTGTTTTTTATAAATGGTCAGAACAAAACAGTATTTTCTCCGGAAAGCTTGTGTGCGGACTTTGCAAACACAAGATGAGCGGAGAGAGCGGAATTAGTCAGAATAGCGAAACACATTATTACTACGTTTGCGTGGCGTGAAGAAGAAAGAAACAAAAATGCGAAACGAAAGCAATACGCAAGCAAGAGCTTGAAGATATGGTAATAGGCGCGACAACAAGATTGCTGAACACGCCCGACGTTATAGAAAAGATAGCAAAAACCATACATAATATTCACGAAAAAGAAACTCGCGACAATACGGCACTCAAGCTGCTTGTCAAAAAGCGAGAGGAAGCCTTCAAAGCAAGCAGAAATATCATAAAAGCGATCGAACAAGGCATTATCAACGATATGACAAAAGGTCGAATGAAGGAGCTTGAAGCCGAGATAAAGCAATACGACTTCGATATTGAAATGGAGAAGCAAAAATCGTATTCATACCTCTCGCTCGAAGATATAACCGCGTTTTTGAAAAGCAACGTCTTTGACAGTACGGACGATATAAACATTCGCAAGGCGATTGTCAATACCTTCATACGCGAAGTAATGCTTTATCCCGATAAGGTCATCATTACATATAAGTTTTCCGACAAGATCGAGAATCATAAAATCACACCCGAAACAATAAACAAAACCGAAGAGCAGATAACCTCTGCTCTTTCTTATACCGATAGTTCGTGCTTATTCTATCCTGTGCCACCAACAAAAGAGAGATAACCCTCGCGGTTATCTCTCTTTTGTTGTCGAGCCGTCAGGCTCGGGCGTAGCGGAGCATTGTAAGCAAAGACGAGGGGCGCTTTCTTGTAAGTTTTACATTCGCGATGTAATATTCGGTTTGCTGCCAATATTCGGTGGAACTTGTATTAAAAGGCTTGAATTGTCATATTGAATATGTTATAATGAACTTGTAAAATTCAAAATCGGAGGGATTTTTATGAAATATAATTTTATCAGATTTCCGGGCGGAAAAAGCAAAGCTGTGACTCTCAGCTATGATGACGGTGCCTGCAACGACGTTCAATTTCTTGAAACCGTCAATAAATACGGTTTAAAATGCACGTTTAATCTTGTGGGCAAGAACGTGGAGAAGGGCGAGCCGCTCAGCGCTCAGTTTATTAAAGAAAACATGCTTGCAAAGGGGCACGAGGTCGCAACTCACGGTTACAATCACAGAGCCCTCAACAGGGTGCGTTCCATTGAGGGCATTCGCGACACTCTTGAATGCCGCCTTGCGCTTGAGCGCGCGCTTGGAATCATCGTGCGCGGTATGGCGTTCCCCGACGTTTCCGTGAATCGCTCAAGTCAGCCCGACCTTTACGAAACGATCAGGGAATATCTATGCGATCTTGATATTGCTTATGTGCGTTCTGCGGGTCAAGATAACAACACGTTCTCAATTCCCGACGATTGGCATCAGTGGATCCCCACGGCGCATCACGATAATTCGAACGTTATGGAATACATCGACGAGTTTTTGAATATGGACGTTGACAAAATGTACATTAGCCGGCGCAATGCAAAGCTCTTCTATCTTTGGGGGCACTCCTTTGAGTTCGAGCGCAAGAATAATTGGGACCACTTGGAAGCCATTTGTGAGAAGCTTGGCGGAAAAGATGACGTCTGGTATGCGACGAATATCGAAATCTACAACTACGTTGAGGCGTACCGCCATCTGCAATACAGCGCGGACGGCACTATCGTCTACAACCCCACGCTCTATGAAATTTGGTTCGACATTGACAAAAAACTCTACCACATAACCCCCGGCGAAACTTTGAGGATATAAAAGGTATAACACAAAAAACTTGCGGAGCACGCAAGGCGTGTGCTTTTTGCTGTAAGGCGTAGCTTCGCGCTACGAGCTCTATACTCGCAAGGCACGCCTGCCGCAGAAGCTTTAAAGCCTTGGATGTTTTTTGGGGCTCTGTTTTTGTAAAAGCCAACCCGAAATTCGTTTAGAAAGCGGGCAGTTCAACAAAAAGTGCAGAGCAAACGCGGTAATACGCGTCATATTGACATTTTACAGCTTTGGGTTTATAATAAAAATGGAGAATGACCCGAGCGGGCACTTTTTGCCGTCAGCATTGATAACGGGGTTCTTTATAGTAGCGACAATAGGTTTTGCGGCAACCGTCTATTCCGATTATAAGGATGACGGACAAGTATTTAACGGAAGCGTATCATCCAAAGATTATGTTGTATATACGATAGTTGACGATGTTATGGCATTAGGAGTAAGAGGAGAATAGATGAAAACATATATTTTTGAATGGACAATAAAAGATGATAATGGTGATGATCATTTAGTAAAAATCAAAAAGGAGGAGCGGAATCGATATATCTATTTAGATGATATTAAGATCGATATGATTCCTAACGATTTTCATCACTCTGAAATTTTCAATTTTGAGTATAATTTCAGCATTTTAAACAAGAACGCAAAAATTATATATAGAGTAAGTAGCAATACAAATCCAATAGACTTGTTCATAGACGGTCAAAATGTTGATGCGAATGGACGTAAAAATTGTCATGTGCCAAAGCTACCTATTTATGGAATTATATCGCTTGTTTTAGGATTTGTTTTAACATTTTTTATCGAGATGCAGGTGATTAAACTAAACGATCCTAATTATATCTTATGGGCTATTTGTCCGTGGGGTCCGATGCTGTTTTTAAGAATGGTAATTAATGCTCCAATAATCGTTCAAATTCCTAAACCGGTAGCGCATATAATAAGAATTATTTTTCAAGCATTTTTGGTAGTTGTATTAGGACAAATGTTGTGGTATCTTAAAACAAGATAAAACTTCTTATGTGTAAAAATATAATAGCACATAAAAACACTATGAAAAAATGTTGAATACATACCGACTACAAAAAAGTTTTGTAAAAGCAATAATCGTTATTGGAATTGGTCTATTTATGCTTTGTAATTTGTTTTCTTGTGCAGGACTTTCAGACTGGGAATACGAGCTCCCCCAAGGATACTGTATAATAAGGGTAAATTCATGTGATATTCACATCGGATC
>JAFVTS010000024.1 GCA_017503105.1 Clostridia bacterium | reverse complement strand
CATACCGATCCATTCCTTCGGCACGGTGACTTCAAATATGGCGTGTTCGCCGTCAAGCTCGATATAATCAAGGATATGGTCTGCGCTGTACCGTATTCCCATCCAAGACGCAAGCTGCTTTTCGGGATATACGATCTCGTCAGCGCCGTTGCGAAGAAGGAATTTTGCTTGACCGTCGCGCTCTGCACGGGATACCACCTTTTGAGCTCCAAGCTCCTTTAGCAAGGACGTCGTTTCAAGCGAGCTTTGGAAATCGCCGCCGATGGTCACGATGCAAACGTCGTAATTATCCACACCGAGCGTGCGCAAAAAATCCTCGTTGGTGCTGTCACCGATCTGCGCACTCGTTACAAGCGGCATCACGTCATTGATGCGCTCCTCATCCTGATCGATCGCCATTACTTCGTGTCCAAGCTCGTTAAATTTTCTTGCGATATGCTTTCCGAAATTGCCTACTCCTACGAGCAGAATTGATTTATGTTTCATAGTATTATCTCCTTATCCTACCGTTATCTTATCTATCGGCAGCTTCGATATATTTTTCCTTGTACCGCCAAAGGTGGCGTAAATCAAGGTAAGTCCTCCGACACGACCAAAGAACATCAGAGCAATTAAAATGATCCGCGATGCGGCACCGAGCGATGGGGTTATGCCGAGTGAAAGACCGACCGTACCGATTGCCGATGCCGTTTCATAAAGACAGGTCATAAGAGGTAATCCCTCAACAGCACTTATGACTGCACCGCCGAGCAAAAACAGCACGATATACAGAAGGCAGATAGCAGAGGCGTGCTTGACGGTATCATCTGCAATTCGACGCTTAAACATCTGTGCGTTCTCTTTCTTACGGAAAACCGAGGTTGCGGAAGCAAACAGAACGGCAAGCGTTGTGGTTTTCATACCGCCTGCGGTTGATCCGGGAGAGCCTCCCACAAGCATCAGGAAGATCATAAGCAAGAGTCCAACCTCACTGATAAGTCCAAGATTTGCCGTATTGAAGCCTGCCGTTCTCGGTGTTACTGCTTGAAATAGAGATAGCAGTATTCGTTCACCGATAGTATATTCTTCAAACTCACAGAAGAAGAAATACAGCGTGGGAATGAATATCAGCGCACCCGTAATTGCAAGAATGATCTTGCTTTGCGTGCGGTATTTTTTGACACGCCATTTATGTCTGTATATATCTTCCCAAGTCAAGAAGCCGATACCGCCTATTATAATGAGTAGCATAATAACAATGCTGATTACGGGATGCGAGGCATAGGCGGTAAGCGACGAATACTGTCCGCTGACCTCTCCCATCACGTCAAATCCTGCGTTACAGAATGCTGATATAGAATGAAATACCGCCATCCATATTCCTTTTGATCCGTGGTCAATACAGAATACGGGAAGCATAGCGAGCATTCCAATGGCTTCGACGATCAGCACACCTTTGAGAATAAACCAAGTCAGACGGACGATGCCGCCAACGCTCGGGGCTGACATTGCCTCCTGCATCGTGCTTCGCTGTCCCAGACCAATCTTTCTGCCTGCGAGAATCGACACCGAAGCTGCAACCGTAACGACACCCAAACCGCCTATCTGAATGAGTATGAGAATAATCGCTTGCCCAAAGTACGACCAATAGGTTGCCGTATCCTGCACGATTAGTCCAGTTACGCAAACAGCCGAGGTTGATGTGAATAAGGCATCCGAAAACGGCGTCACAATACCGTCTTTGCTTGATATAGGGAGCATTAACAGAAACGCTCCGATCAGTATTACTGCCGCAAAGCCAAGTAAAATTACTTGGAATGACGACAGCTTTAATCTATGTAAAGGTCGCATATACCTCTCCTTATACTCTTTCTACTATATACATTTTACCAAAAAACAGATAAAGACGGCATTAGCACTCTACCGCGCGGTATTAAGATTGTATTAAGACGTGTTTTTATGATATGAGTTCGTATATTCTCCCCGCTGGCGCACCAACAAAAGCCTAAACCGAACTACAGTGTTCAGTTTAGGCTTTTTGTTTTCACAGCAAGTAGAGTGCGAGATATTGTTTTCCCTTTTCGGATTTATTTCTTTTGGGGGTAAAAAACAGTCTTCGCAATGCTCTAAAACTTTAAAGAGAGATTGGCTTTTTTCACAAGTGAAACAACTTCGTTTTTCTTTTTTAATGCGTTCAATCGTTTTATTGCATATTTTCGCACGCAGCTTTGGTAATTTCGATAAACCTTTTTATTATAGGAGAATTAAGGTTCTTGTCTGCTACTGTCAGATAAATCGCTCTTTTGGCTTTTTCATTGTCAAGCAAAAAGAAAGACACCTTATCAGAATTCGAAAAGAACGCCTTTGCGGCACCTATGCTTATGAGAATATCTCATAAATATATTTTTTTATTAACTCCATAGCGCATTATAGCCCTTTGCCTATAATATTATATTATAATTCGTATTTGATTATTTCACGCTTTTGTGGTAAAATCAATAGAGTAATAAATTTTTTAGGAGGAATAATCCAATGAAAACACGCATTATCTCGTTTTTGCTCGCGCTTGTGATGCTTTTCTCATGCCTGTCGCTGAACATCTTTGCAGCGGACGTTAAGGATGCACCCCAAACCGAATCTGAAACGACCACACCTATGACGGAGGATGATATCAAAACATTCTTTGAGAAAAACTGCATTGCATTGCCCGGAAATAACAAGCTCACTGCTACTGAAATTTCAGAGCTCTTTGAAAGCGTCGGTGCAGTATCTGCTTATACAAAGCTCACCGGCTCAAATAAAGCTCGACACATATCAAAAGATGGCAAGACTTCGACCTCAAATACTCCTACGTTCTTGAGTTCTTCGGAAGCTTATATGGATTTCGAACTCAGCGTGCACGGATCGCAGGGTGGCACATTCGCATGTGGAGATACTTTTGAAACGTATTTTCAGTTCGCAAATTCAGATTACTCAAGTTACGCAAAAGCCGCCGCCTCCACAGCTGACGTGAGAGGAAAAAGCGCCGTATTCAGCCTCGATTTCAAGTTTTGCGATACGTACGCTCTTTCCGATGAAATAAATGTTTTTGTGTATCGCACTTATTTGGCGCACAAAGCGAACAGCACGACGATGACAACGCTTGACGTTGTCCCACTGACTATCAGTGACGACGGTAATCTGAAAGTGAAGAGTACAGGCGAAGTAATCGCTAATCTTAAGGGCAAAGCCGATTACACAAACATTGCAGTACACTTCTTCCCTAAGGAGAACAAATTCGACGTTTATGTTGACGGTGTGTGCAAGGTCCAGGGCGTTACGATGTTCACGAATACCCAAATAGAACAGCTGACGTTTGAAGAAGGTAAGACATATAAGAACGGTTCGACCGCGATAACCTTTACCGATCTGCCAAAAGGCAACGGGGATTTCTTGCCCTCGGTGATTCGTATAATGCAACGCTCCACCACATACCACACAGGCACGTGCTGTGACAAAACTCCGTCTGCGTTTTTAAGTCTTTCGGGCGATCAGTACAGCCTCAAAAATATGATCTGGTATAATTCCGAGACTTACATTGGCTGTGCACACAAGTGGTCGGAATACTCCCACTCTCACGACTTACTCACGGAATCCCAAGTGCTCAGGGCTACCTGCGAGTGGTGCGGTAAGTCCGAGGAAAAAATTGTTCCCGTGGATAAATACCTCGGTAGCTACGACATGGACAAGAACACGATCTCCGATAAGTTAACGTCAGGTGATATCATCATAAACGGAAATATCGACGACGATAATAATTTTGGTATTACGAATCAAAAACGTAAAACGGGCTACATAGCAGCGTTCGTTGATTATGACGGTGACACAAAGGCGACCGTCGGCACCGACCTGATACTTTATGCAACGGACCTGATTACTAAAAAAACCGACACGACGGAATCGGGCACCAACTCTTATCTCACCTGGGCTGCCAAGATCTACTCTGACAGTGCTGCGACGAAACTCGTTGATCTTTCCTACAAAGCGGATGCTGACGGCAACTTGGTCTTCAATGACGCAAACGTTCAGAACTTCGTGGGCAAGCCTTTTTATGCTGCTTTAACAGGTAGCACGTTAAAGAAGACCGAGGAAGCGTTTTCTCCCGAAGTTTTCACTGAATGTACGAACGGCTCTAACAGTTACGCTAATCTTATCACCTTCGACGAGGTCGGAAATGCCATCTGGAACGGGTATACGACAGGAGAATACATAAACAAGAGCTTGAAGGATCTTATAACGGCGGAAAACTATCTTGACCTGAAGGCTGCAGGTGTTATCGGAGCTCCTTATGCCATAACTTATGATTTCAGATGGCACGGCACGAAGGCTGTTGGCGGACTCTTTGAAATGCCGCGTTTTTATAAAGCCGGTGATACAAAAACGTACGTAGACGCGAGCTATAACGTCAGTGTGGCTGCGGACGGTAGTTTTAAATATTTCGATACAGAGACAGGAGAGTACGTAGACACCAAAATCGATCTCGAGGTCGGCGAGTGGTATCAGATCACTGTTTACCATACTCCTCGCGGACTTGATGGCATAAGAAGCAATGCGGACGATAACACTTATCACGTGCTCTTAAACGGAAAGCTCGTAAAAACGGGCATACAAGCTGTAGCGGACGATCAGGTCGGAACTTGGGATTATGCCTACACAGATGAAAACGGTATCACGCATACCGATACGATCAGCACCGTTTCCGACTTTACGTTAGGATATTTCCGTGCAGGTCAGAATAAACGCGGCTTCGATATGGACGATCTCAGAATTTACCGCGGTAGTCTTCTTGAGTGCGCTCACAAGGATGCGAACGGTGCCCACACTGTTAAGAACGGTGTGTGCACGACTTGTAAGGCTGAACTCCGTCCAACGATTCGCTGCGAAATGTGTAACGGTTACGTAATCGCTTCAGACGTCTTGGTAGTTTCAAGGAGCGCCTCTATCGGAGATTCGATCGCCTTCAACGCGTATGTAAAGCTTGATAAAGAAGCCGCCGATTACGGCGACGCTAAGCTCGTTCTTGATACTACGGCAGCAGGCGGCAGCAAGAAGGCGGAATTTGCTATTTCCGAGCTTTCACCCGAGACGGAGGGTGAAAACAAGGGCTTGTATAAGATCACGCTCCCGCTTCGTTCTATAGATATGACGAGAGAAATAACCGTCACTTATGAAGCGGTGGGCGATACAAACACATATCCTTACAAAACGACAATCAACGATTATTTAGACGAGCTTCTTGCAACACCGCAAAAAACCGCTGTCAGCGACCTCGTAAAGGCAATGAAAAATTATGGCTCATACGCGCAAATTTACTTCGCCGGTATGAACGGCAATCCCGAAGATTTGGCGGATATACTTCCAAACGCGAAATTGTCCGATAATGACAAAAATGCTATAGATTCAGTTGGAGCGGAAGATCTTGCCGCTTACGCGCCCGTGATTACGGGAAATGCGGTCACAGTAACCGAGGGAAAGCTCGTGCTCACCTCACACACCGAGATGAAGATCTACTTTAAAGGTTCGAATAACGTAAAAGCCTACGAGAGTGTGAGTGAAGACGCAACGGCGACGGAGACCCCCTTGCCCATTTATAATTCCGAAATTCCCGGTGAATACTACGTTATCTTGACCGAGCCTACACCGTTAACGTTTGACAAGGAGCGCACTGTTGTTTTCAAAGACGGAGAAAACCAAACGACGGCGACGTTAAGTGTTTATTCCTTGCTTCACCTCGTCATTACGAGCACCGACAGTACAGCGATTCCCGATAGCTTTAAGGATCTTGCGCGTTCGCTATATCTTCTCGGCGAAAAGGCGAAGGAATATAAAGATATGATGGAGGAGAATACTGTGCCGAAGAAAAATTGGGATGATGACGGCGTATTGAAGATCCTCTGCGTTGGCAACAGCTTCTCTGTTGATGCCTGCGAATGGCTTGCATACATCGCAAACGGTCTTGGTGTAGAGATCGAGATCGGCAACCTTTACATCGGAGGATGCGACATCGATAAGCACATTAGCGTGCTCACTGGCAATCCACCGGTAGATGACGAAGGAAATGTTGCTACTTATACCTACTATCACTTTGACAACACAGAAAAGACTTCGGTTTCTAAAGTGGACGGAGCTGCTGCTCTTGGGTATATATCAGAGAATAATTGGGATTTCATCACCCTTCAGCAAGCGAGCAAGTATACTAACCTTCCCGAAAAACACGAAAACCTCTCCGAACTCATTGAAATAGTAGAGGGCTGCAACGCAAACGCAAAGATCGCTTGGCATATGACTTGGGCTTACCAAGAGGAGTACATATCCGAAAAAATGTCAAGCAAGGTATCTCAGATCAATATGTATAACGGCATCGTGTCAACCGTACAGTCTTCGGTTCTCCCCCTCATTGACCTCGTTATTCCCACGGGTACGGCTATTCAGAACGCGAGAACCTCCTCGCTCGGAAACGACCTCACCTGTGACGGTCTTCATCTTGACAAGGGCGTCGGAAGATACATCGCAGGACTTACGTATTTCGCAGCTCTTACGGGTATTGACATCTCGCGACTCGAATGGGTGCCCCCGATAAGTGACGCTTATGTTGCAGTTGACGAGACCGCGAGATCTATCGCAATCAAGAGCGTAAGAAATGCTATCGAAGAGCCATTTGATATCACAAGCGGAGAAACGAACATGTGGTTAAACGGGAAAAAAATCATATTTATCGGCAACTCATACATATATTGGGGAAAAACCGTCCTGGAATCCAGTGCCAAGACACAAGCGGCAAGACAGAACGATCAGGGGTATTTCTATCAGCTTTGTAAGAAGATGGGAGTCGAGGTCGAAGTTACTAACTGGACCTTCGGCGGACACGGTGTTGGAAGCATCTTTTCGGACAATTGTAGTCACTGCTCATACGATCATAAAAGCTATTTAGAGGACCGCTACTATGATTACGTCGTAATATCACCCGGTGCGGAATCGAATTTTGATAAAACGATAATTAAGGTTATGGATTTCTTCAGGGAAGCAAATCCCAATGTGAAATTTATAGTGATGGGTACCGCATGCGCATACGGTTACAACAGCACTTACAGCACAGATTACTGTTACCAGAAGGATCTCCTTGCAGGTTTTGAGGACCAAGGGATTCTCATTGCGGACTGGGGCGGATTGATGGACGGCATTTTAAGAGGTGAGTATTCCGTACCGAATGCCACCCAAGACTACAGCATAAACTCCTTCATTGTAAAAGACGGAAAGCATGGCACAATGCTGACGGGTTATATTCAGTCAATGCTCATATATAGCCTTCTCACCGGTGATAGCGCAACAACGCTTCCTTACGATTTTTGCCTTGATACTTCGATCAGAGCAGAGTTTGACGCAGATAGATTTATAAGCAAGAATACGACGGAAACGTACGGAACGAATTTCGTTGAAATATTCAATTCCGAAGCGGATATGAACGGACTTCAGCAATTGGTAGATTGGGTTCTGAAAAACAAACCGTACAGAAACGATTGATCCGAAGTCTTTTATTTAAAATAAAGGCGTTTGGTGTGCCGCGAGCCGTCATCTCTTATTTTGGCTGAGCCGGCACCTGAAAAACACCCAAATATAAACGAGCCACCGTGGAAAGGAGAGCTGCCAAAGCTTATGACTCCAAGTACACGGTGGCTATTTTTGTATTATTTAAGTTTAAATACCGCAAAATCAGCATTCCGATTTTTTGACGTAAAAGCACCTTGCGTTCCTTTTTTTGAAGAACGCAAGGCGCTTTTTTTACGGAATAAGTAATTTGCCGTCGACAACGTCGGCATCTTTGGAATAAATGCCCCAGTGCGGCTTGAAGAGGACCGTCCTGTCCTCTCCCACCGTCAAGGTGAAAACGACGGTTTGGGGCTCGGTTTCGCTGTGACGGGCTATATAATCGCTGTAATAGGTGTTGTCACCCGCTACTATCATACAGTAGCCCGAAGCGGAGCCCGAGGGGAGCGAAAGCTTTACCGTATATTCCTTCCCTGCCTCGAGCAAGACGCCGCTTTCGATATTTTCAAGCTCTTCACCGCTTTCCGTAACGGTGACGGAAAGGAGGCACTCGTCAGCAACATTGATCTCGTTCTGAGCACTCGGTGCGCTGTCGGTGAACCAAGCAAACGTGGTCGAGCAAAGACAAACTATGCAAAACAGTATTCCGAGAACCGACGTAAGAAGCATCCGAGAAAACGCTTTGTCGGTCAAGACTTCTTCTTTTTTATTCTGTTCTTCCAAAGCGTTTCCTCCTTCGTTCGTTTAAAATAATTATTCGTTAGGGTTTACGTAAAGGCTTATAAGCTCAATGATTTGATCGTAAGTAACTATTCCTTTTCCAACCAAAACCTTGAGATACGGTCCGTTAAATGCAACGAATTGCTCGTAAGTTACATACTCGGCAAATTCTTCATAATCATAAAGACCATAAGTATCTATATCCGCTTGCATCTTTGCTCCGTCATACTTCATACCTTCTCCGATTTCAAAGTAATCAAACCATCCATCGTAATGAGGAATAGTAAGCGAGAACATACCCTCCGTTATAAAGTTGTTATGCATTGCTGTCTGAATAGAATAGCAACCTGTATACTCTTGCGTTATTTCGTAATCAACAAGCTTAACAGACGAATAAGCATCGCCATTTACTTTCACAAAACTATATCCTATATAATTCTGCACATTCGCTTCGCTTATAAATACGAATTTGTTTTCTTCCACGCAATAGAATCCGTGATTGTTAATGACCTTTACTACCGTACCGTCCTCAAACTCGAGATTGAGAATATCGTACTCTGCATCACCGTGATAGAAGATAATTGCAGACGGAACTACATCATATTTTCCTTCGAAGAAGTTCCATACAAGAAGCTGATCAGCATACGTCACTTCGTCTATTCGCTTCTGAGTTCCGTCAGCGAGTGTTACAAGCGTGTCACCTGTAACGCAGCTCTTGTCGGGGAATGTGAAGGTAACAACGGTGTTATTAGTAACAGTCTTTCCGTTAGCACCCTTGAAGCTGTAAGAGGTTACGGTCCACGTTCCACCCGTGGCAGATTTACTTGCTACCGCTGCGGCAGATTTTATCGTACCGTCGTTGGCATAAGTAATAGCTTTAGAGGATCCGGGGGAATTAAGCGTAGGCTTTCCAAGCTTGATTTCAAGCACACGTCCGTCGCTATAAGTTACAGTAATCGTCGTTTCTCCCGCATAAGCACTGCTGGAAGATGCGTATACAATATTTGTCGATGCAATATTGGTAGTTAAATTTACAGTTCCTTCCGCATCTGTAATAGTAATAGCATTCAAAGGATTGAATGATATGGTTTTGTCAGTCAAGCCTGAATAAGAACCGCTTTGCGCTGCATTTTTTATCGTGATGACAGCATCTTTAATCGTAGGCTCTGCAACTATAACACTTATTGGAACTTCATAGGTTCTCGTTACAGATTTATCCGACTTAGTTCCGTCAGGATTATAAAACTCGTTATCCTCAACCGTAAATACAAGCGTATAGCTTCCGGTGTTAGCAAACGTATTCACGATATTGCCGTTTGCATCTTTGCATATCGCACTTACTGCATAATATACTCCGCCATACTTGTATACCGTCATAAGTTTGGTGATATCAAGAGTCAAAGGTGTTTCGCCTTGCATATAACGAATTTCTACACCGTTGATATCGCCCTTAATATACGTATCCTCTCCTGATACAGCTTGATCGCCAAGATCAAATTCGGGAGTCGGGAGATAATCGCCTTGAACTGACGCTTTATGAGCATCATTTTCGTAATCATAATCGTTATTAACAGAACCTACCATGTTAGGCTGCGTATATACGAATCCGGGTATTTTATTTATCGTAACATCTAATCCTTCATAACCCGTACTTGCATTATCCTCTATATTACCCTTGGTAAAGTTGGGGGACATTGAGATAATACCGGTATTTACATAACGGTCAGGAGCGTTTCCGTAATGATATTTACTACAAGATTCGTCAAACATTGCATCATAAAGAATCTTTGCGGTGTCATCGTTAGGCTCATCGCTTTCGCTAATGAAATTATACTGCGTCAATGTTCCGTTGATAACAAGTTTTGCGCCTTCTGCTACATCGGAGTGAATAACGATACCCATACCGACAAGCTCTCTGCCGTCGCTGTAATTAACAGTAGTTACGTCCTCCAAAGTTACCGTTCCGGACAAAATGATCAAATTAGCTACCGTTCCGCCGTACAAGGTGGAATTCGTGATAGTTACGTTGTTTCTCGCTTTAACAGGAGTTGCACAGTTAGCAATATAGCAGTTTTGGATTATCGTAGGCCCTTGCACATCGATAGCGGCATTATAATTAGGATTGTCTTTATATGCGCCAAAGCTATCATAAACATCACCGATAATTACGAGATTATCAAGTACTGCGTTTTGAGTAATAAGAATTCCGTGTCCCTGCTTGGAGTTATAATCTGTGGGAGCACCATTGAGAGAATAGGTAAATCCGTTTCCGTAGAGAGTGCAGTTCCAATAGTTTACGTATGTGGTAGTATTAACATCGCAAAGAAGGACCATATCACCGCCTGCAGTCGTTCCGGTAGCGGAGGTGATGTTAGTAGCGTTTATTACCTCAACGGTCAAGGTCTTTGCCACGGTGAAGGCGTTGGTGTCAACGGTGATATTTACAACACCCGTGCCCGTGAAGCTTATGTTCCCGTTATTGTAAGCTCCCGATACGTTTCCTGAAACGGTTTCAAATACTACCGTCGCGGTTGCATATTCAGGAATTGCAGCAAACAAAGTATCAAGTTTTATCTCGGTTTTGTTACCCACGCGGTAAAGATATTTATTTACGTTAGGGAATTTCAGAGTAATAACGTCTGTTTCCTCGGGATTTGCAACCGCAACTGTCGCGGTCGCTACTTTACAGTAATTCTGATCGGTAACGGTGACGGTAACAGCACCTACGCCCGTGAAGGCGAGAGTTGATTCAGCCCAATTTTCAAGGTCCTGAACGAATACGCACTCGGCGCCGTTTGCCGAATCTACGGTAACTATCACGTTCTCACTGTCGATCACAGCGCCATCAACAGCGAAGAAAATGTCACCGAGGGTCTTATTGACCGTATCGCCCTCAAGGACGTGCTCGAAGGTGAGATTTCCGTTGGCTACGAACTTATCCTTTGCGGGATGGTCGAAGATCGTAACGGAGGTCACAGCTTCCTTACAATAGGTGTAATCGGTAATAGTGATCTTTGCCGCACCGATTCCGCTGAACGTAAGAGTGCCCAAAGTCCAATCTTCCGCATTAGGCGTATAGACGGCACTTACAGTGCTTCCCTCACCTACGGGAGAAACGAAGACCTTCAAGGTCTGAAGATTTATCTGCTTGCCGTCAAGGGCTCTGAATATCTCGCCAAGAGTGAGCGTCGTTTCTGTTTCAAAGCCCTTGCCGTTTATGATAGCTTCGAACTTATCCTCGGAATCAGCCTCGGTTCTATCGAGGATAGTAATGCCTTCAAACGCGTAGTCCTCGCCGTTATAAACAGGGATATGCTTTACGCCCCAGCCGTAGCCCGTAAAGAGCTGATTGAAGGGGAGATAAACGCGCTGGTTATTCTCTTTAAGAACGGTGTTTCCGCCAACGACTTCCTCGCCCGCGTCAGCGTGATTATGCTGAACAAGGGCGCCTTCGGCATTCTTGACGATATGATAACAAGTGTCGGTAGGAGTCTTGCCGTTCATCAAGATAAAGTTGCCCGTTCTGTTCCAATTGCCGTTTGCATCCTGAATCTCGGAAACGCTTTGGATCTGTTCAAGACGGCTAAACTGATGGTCGTGAGTGTAGGACGCAAGAGAATTCGCGACGAGCTCGCAGTAGTAATAGTCGTTCCAATCACCGAAATGAACGGTGCAATCTTCCGCGTGGAACTTATCGGTTTCGGGAACGGTATAACCGTTTGCGTCGGTGATCATATTTTTATTAGTACCGATCATCATTCCCGAGTATCTGTACCAATAATACTGATAGTTACCGCAAACGTCGTTATAAACGTCTATCTGCGCACCTACGTGGCAGTTCGTCATATAAACGTGACCTGCGCCGCGGAACATACCGACAAGACCGCCGCAAGCAACGTCCCAAGAGCCCCAAAGCGCCGAGATCTTATTGGTATTGTCGATCGTGATATTCGTAAACGTCAGCTTGTAAGAATCGGGGTCGTCCGAATTTCCGCCTATACCTACGATACCACCGTTACCTGTGTTGTAAACTCTGGGATTGCAGTTTATGATCGCGATATTTTCAAAGGTGGAATTCGTAGCGTACGCGGCAATAACGCCCGTGGGGGTGAACTCGCCGTCCGAGGAGAAGTTATCAACGGTAAGGTTCTTTACGGTTCCGCCGTTAACGTAGCCGAAGATACCCATAGCGGCATTCCAATAATTGCCGCTGTAATTTCCCTTCATCAGCCACGTGTTCTGATAAATATTTCTTATCCTGTTTCCGTTTCCGTCAAACACGCCCTTGAAGGAGCCGCCGTAGGTGTACCACTTTGCCGCTTCTTCCGAAGCTGCGCTCACGACTCCTCTTGCGTAATCGGGATCTTCTTCAAAATAAAGGAACTCAGGTGCGTCATCAAGGCCAAGCGCTGCGAGCTCACCGCCTACCGCGGTATATCCTATTGGGTAGAAGATATTTCCCTTATTGGCATTCTCTTCTCCGCCAAGGTTGATATCGGCGAGCAGCTTATAATACTTGTTGCCATAGGTTTCATTTTCGTTAGAAATCAAGTCGCCGAAATATACGAGCTGATCGGCGTTTGCGATAAGGTAGGGCTCATCTTCCGTTCCCTTGCCTCCCGCGAAAGCAGACGCGACGGTTCCCTGCCAAGCATTCTCCGTATCTGCAACGAGGGCGACCTCGGAGAACGACTTAAGGTAAAGAACGACGTCACCCGTTGCGGGGTCGTACTCATAGTTATTATGAGCGGGGGTCGCGCCGTCGGCAAGAAGTATCATTTCCACGGTTACGCCGTCCTCGACGTGGTAGAAGCGATAGTTACCCATATTAAGTCCGACGGGCAGAAGCTCTTTGATTCCGATCGTCATCACGACGTCGTTATCCTCGGCAACACCGTCAATATGAACGTCTATGGAAAGAGCCGCTTCGGTTGCGCTGAGGGTGATATTCGCGCGGCTGTCGGAAACGTCACCCACCTTTAAGGTAAGCTTGCTCGTTTCGCTTTGAAGCTTAACACCCGCGGGAACGTCCGCGGTAATAGCGCCGTCGCTGCTCGTCATACTAACCGCAGACGAGACCTTGGAATCAGCTGTTGGAACGACGCTCACCGACGCGGAATTCCCCGTGAACTCCTCGTTCGGCCACTGCGAGTCCTTATCGTAATCGGGACCGAACACGTCGGATTCATAATTGAACTGCGTCGCAATAAGCTTGAGCTTAAAGCCGTCGCCTATGGACATTCCCTGATAAGCGTTACCCGCGTCCTCCTGCATATGGAAAGCGACGGCGAGTATTGCCTCACCCGAAGTGTACAAAGGGCTGCTCTCGCCCTCGGGAAGAAGAACTCCTTCGGTAGCTTTATGGCCACCAAGAACTTCGGAAAGAACTCCCGAGCTGCTCCTGTCTTCAAGAGTATTTACCGAAGACGACACGGGATTTATGTAATAAACGTCAATAACGTCGGCAAGGTCCGTGACCAAGCCCTCCGCCTCAATGGACAAGCGCCATCTGAGCGAAAGATTGCCCGCGTTCTTTACTTTTACGTATTTGACCTCCGTATAGCCGGGCTCCCAATTATCATACGTAAATACGGGAACTCCGTCAGCGTTCTTCCACTCTGCGGAATCAGCTGCCAAAAACGTGTCGGACCAATACATCTCGACATCCAAATTACCGCTCTTTATTACGTTTCCTTCGCTGATCGCCGAATCGGTAAACCACGCGTAAGACGATCCGAGAAGCATAGAAAAGCATAAAACGAGCGCTATCACTCTTGATACAAGTGACTTCTTCGTGTTCTTCATTTTTTCTCCTTTTGTAATTGTTTATTTTTGTATTTCAGCGATAGAAAGACACGAAAGGTCCGTTCGTGCCCTTTTATCGCCGCCACACCCTCGGGTGTGGTGGCGTGTTTAAAATAAAATTACTTGATTTCGTAGCTACCGCCAAAGGTGTAGGTTACTACGTTTACATCATAATACTCAGAGGTATTATCGGGGTTGATCAAGCGAAGTGCAACGGTAAAGGTTGCTCCCGTGAGAGAATCTTCAACGTTACCGACACCGCAGATGAACGTGCCGACGAACGACTCAACGTCAGCATACGTCCAGTTGGTGATGCCATCGATATTGCCCGAAATAGCTGCGCCAAGCAGAGGAAGCTCGGTGCCTGCCTCAAGGGTAAGCTCGCCGTTATGGAAGCCTACGAGGTAATCGCCGTACTGACCTGCGAGGAAGATCTCGTTCTCGCCAAGATCCTGATCGAGCGATACGTAGAAGTCGCAGAGCCAATTCTTGTATGCCTCATCGACCTCTGCAGGGCACTCGAATACAAACGCCGCGTCAATAACAGCCTCCTTACCTTCAGTAGGAGCGAAGCCGCCGAAGTTGCCCCACTCGATGTCTGCACCAACCCAATCGGGGTAGTAGGTTACGTTTGCGGTGGGTACGTTTTCGGGAAGAGCGGGCGCGGGAACATACTCGGAGTCAGCGTCAAATACGACGGTGAACGGAGAGAAGCTCGTCGTTTCAAAGGTTACGTAGCCGGTAGAAGGATTGTAAACGCAATCGATCTCGGTATCGTAGTGATAGAGCTTAACGGTATCGGGATCAAGACCTGCCGCGATGCGAAGCTGTGCCTTTACGGGAGCGGTGTTGTCAGCCTTCAGATTGGTAACGCTTACATCGTATACAACCGTCTCCATACCTGCCGCAACGGTGAAGTTACCCTTGTAGGTGCTCTTGGATATCTTCGCGGTGAAGCCTACGGTTTCATCCTCTGCCGCACCTGCGGGGATCATAACGGAGCCGACCTTATCGCCACCATCGCCAACGACGGGAATCTCAACAGCTACCTGTCCGTCAGCGAGTGCGGGTGCAAAGCCTGCGCCGGGATAACCTGCGAACTTATCGTAATCCTTGCCGAAGCTGTCTTCCTCGCTTGCGAGCTGACCTGCAAGTACCTTTATGTCAAAGGTAATGGACTCGCCCATATACTTGTTGGTAGCTGCCTCATCCATATGGATAGAGAGTGCGAAGAAATGTTCCTCACCCGTAAGAAGCGTAACGTCATTTGCATCGGTCTCGGTGATACCAACGCCCGCATTGAGCCTCTTAGCATCGTCGCTGTCGTTGCCGACCCAAGCGGTCACCTCGTTGGTGCCGATCTTAGCATCGGGAGTGATTGCGTAATACATAACCTCTGTGAGGTCGTGATCGGAAATTTCGGTTACGGCAACGGCAACCTTGTACTTGAGGTCAAGAGAACCGTTGTTCTTGATGGAAAAATATGCTACCTCCGTCTTGCCGGGTTCCCAAACGATGTCACCCGAGAAAACAGGGTCGGTCTCAGCGGTAATATTGGTAGAACCGCTCTCAGTATGGTGCCAAAGCTCAACGTCAAGGTTACCGGTAACGATCTTGTTTCCGGAGCTTATTGCGCTGTCGGTGAACCAAGCAAAAGTAGAGCCGAGAAGCATAGTAAAGCAAATAACAAGCGAAATAACGCTGCTTATCAACGCTCTCTTAGTGGTCTTTGCGTTTTTCATAATTTATCTCCTTTAATTTATTTTTTGTTTTGCGGTTGTTTTTGCGTAAGATCGAGAATTTTCATCGCCGACCGATACGTGATCGGTCCCTATGCGATATAGTGGCAAGCCGATTTCAAGCGCGCCTGTGTCCTCTTCTGTCTTTTGGACGTCAGTCGGGATCGTCGTTCGCTTTCTCCCCGTCGCCCGCGGCAGGGTGCGTTTGCTCCTCGCCGCCGCTTTGTCTTGCCAGCTGTTCTTTCAGTGCCTGGAGTTCGCGAAGGATCTCCTCGTTTTGTTTTTTCTCTGCCTCTATCTCTTCTCTTTCGGCTTTCATTATTTCAGTCTGCTCTTTTTTATATTTGCGGAAAAGACGAATAACGTTCATTCCGTTATACAAAATCAAAAGAAGGAAAGGCACGAGAATACAAACGATATAACCGGGGGTCGTCTTCATAAACGCGAAGAACGTTCCGATATTCGGAAGCTTTGCCGAATACTTGCCGAGTATGTACGGCGGCTCGACGATAGCTTCGTCGTCGGTTCCCGTATTCGTACCGAAGGTAACGTAGCCGACGACGTTTCCGCCATCGTCTTTTTTCACCTCACGGATCATATGCGTTACCGTTTCGCCATAGCTGTCCGTGTTGGTCGATATGAACGAAATGACATCGCCCGCTTGCATTTTTGCAGGGTCGTCAACGTTTTTGATTATCACGATATCGCCCGCGCTGAAATGCACGTCCATATCAGCGTTTTTATCCGAGGGACTCATTGAGTCCGTCTTTACGATATAAAACTTAAAACCAAAAATGCTGCGATCGTTCTTGCCAACGGTTGTGACCGTGAATATGGTAAAAATCATCATAAGGACGGTAAAGACAAGCAAAAGTCTTGTTGCGACCTTTAACGATATATCCAGTATTTTTTTTGCTGTATTATTCATTACGAAATCGCTCCTTAAACTTCAACGTTGCCCTGTATCGCGTATACGGTGATCCCGATGCCGTTATACGTTTGCCCTTTGAACTCATTTCCTGCGCTTTCTTTCATTTTAATACATATATAATACGTATCCTCAGTGAAAGCGCCGGGCAGTATAGTTCCCGTAAACTCGGTGAGCAATTGCGTATCTCCGTCACCGCTCGGATCGGTCGTGATCCAAACCGTAAATGCATCGTTAAATCCCCTCATATCCATCTCTTCATCAGCGCTGACGGATACGCGGAATCTGATATTAACGTTGCCTTTGTTTATGACTTTAAAACCTTTTGTACAAAACGTTGCTCCGGGTTCGAACGTTACTGACGCGTCCTTGAAATCAAGCGTATCTCCCACAAGAGATCTCGACACGTCGTCAGCGTCTACGATATCGACTTCAACGTCGCCCGTAGTTGTGACAATACCGATCTTTCCATCGTTTATATCACTTGTAAACAAGGCGAGCGTTGCCCCCGAAAGGCACGCGAGGCAAAGCAGAATAACGAGTACCGCTACAACCAACGCCTGTTTATTCGATTTATAACGGAACATCATTACCTCCCCTTGCCGTATTTTTTTCATTTCGATTAAGGATTAACGGGTGCGCCGGGATTCTGGGGCTCTACGAGGGTATTGTTATGAATAGCATTACCCTGAACCGCTTCAACGCTTACGTAGATCGTTGCGGATTTGGTCTGATACTCATTTCCAACCCAAGCGGGAAGCTCGAGAGTAACGGTAACGGTCTTTTCCGCTATTTCGTCAGTAGCCCAAGCAGCCCAATCGTTAAGCGTTCTGCTTGCGTTATCCTTTTCGACAGCGGAAACGACGAGAACGTCTGCAAGATCGCTCTCGGTAGTCCACGCTACGCGATACTGAATAGTAACGTCGCTGCTGTTTTCCATATTGATGTCAAACTCGATCTTATCACCGGGAGTCATACGATTAATGGTAATAGCATTGCCGTTAAAGATCGCCTCGCCTCCGTTCGTGAAGGTTTTAACACCGTCACCCATATACTCGGGAGTATCGGGCGTTGCCGCGGAATAAGAATAAAGCTTTGCGTTTGCTGCATCAACGGTAGCAACGAGCTTTACCGTTGCAGAACTAACGGCTACGTTCATCTCGGTGTTGGAAGTGAACAAAGCGAAGGTCGAGCCTGCGATAAGGCTCAGGCAAAGAGCGATAGTCGCAAGAGAAGACAATAATACCTTTTTCTTCATAATAGTCGGTCTCCTTTCTTTAGATTTATTTTGGACTTAAGATCGCAGAAATCGCGATTTAAGTCCGTGGATCGCAATTTCTATCAATCAGGGGGATCTCGTTAGTCAGTCGCCTGAACGGCAGTCACTACGAGGTCGAATACCGCGAGCTTTGTCTGAGCGGCGTTATTTACGGTCGTGTCGTTTATGAAGCTGATCTCAATAGTAAAGCTGTGAGGCTGTGCGCCGCTTAGCATTTTATCTACGTTGATCTGAAAACCGTTGACCATCTCGCCCAAAAGCTTGGTCGTCTTGTGACCGTCGGGGTGAGTGACCGTCACTTGAAGCTGGTCCACGAGCGCGTTACTTTCACCGACAAGCTTGATTCCGACGTTGTAAGTAAAAGCGACGTTACCGCCGTTTTCGATCTGCATTTGCGCTTTGAAATAGCTGCCGGGGACGATTCTTATATCTTCCGACTCGATTCCAAACACGTTCTCACCAACGGACCCGGTGAAATCAACGGCGTCGCTATTCGTAATTTTTTCAAGCTTACCACTGTCATCGAGCACCGTGTACTCAAGATACGTTCTCTTCAAGGTAGCATCAAGCGTTCCGGCCTGAAGATGGTTCCTGATACTGTTCGTATCAGTAAAGAGCGCAAAGGTCATACCGACTATTACCGACATACATATCAGAATAACCGCACTTGAAATAAGCAAAGCTCTTTTTCTGTTCGTACTTTTTATGACTGCTCCTCCTTTCTTGATGATAAATTTATTGTTGAAACTGTTTTTTAAAACAGTGCCTACAATCTTTTAGTTTTTAAGTATAACTACCTTGCCGCCCGTAAGCTCGATCATCTTGATCGCCTGAACGGAGTAGCTCTCTGCCTTAACGGTAATGGGCTTTTCAAGCAAGCCGTGCGCGAGGATCTTCACTCTGCCCGTGGCTTTCGGGATCAGATTTTTGTTCTTCAGATCGGAAACGGTCACAACGGCACCCGCATCAAAGGCGTCGTTGATATCGCCGATATTGACTATTCCCTGTTTGCCGTGTCCCGCACCGCTCTCGTAAATAACCGAACCGAGTGCAAGGCTGTCGGAGATCATCGCGTCTGCCTCTTCCGCGCTGATGTGATCAACGGTCTCGGGCATACTCTCGGGCTCCTCTTCTTCCATTTCGGGCTCTTCGGGCACCTCTTCGACGAGTTGCTCTACCACCGTTTCTTCCTCGGTTTTGCGTTTTGCGCGGATCTCAAGGATCACGTCTACCGTGACGTAGCTTAGCGACGCGAGTGCAAAAACCGATGCTATTATAATAAAGATGATGATAACAACACTCATTTTTCATCATTCTCCCTGTTGTCTGCTTTGTCGGCGGAATTCTCTCCGACCGTATCGGAAACTTTTTCGTTTCCTTTATTATCCTCAAGCTCCGCGAGTTTACGGCGAAGCTCCTCAAGCTCCCTTTCCTTCTCCTCGTTTTCCTTTTTGCGAAGCTCCTTCTTCTCTGCGTTGAACACGCTGAATATCTTGAAAACTTCCAAAAGAATAATGAGCAAGCACGGAACGATGATGGCAATGACCATTCCGAGAGGTGTCATAAGGAAGCTCATAATAACACCGAATATATACGCCTGCGCCGTAACCTTTCCGATCACGTAATTCGGAGAATTCGTCAAGGACGTATCTATGATCTGATCGAGCTGCGAGGATTCGGAATTTCTGTTATCTCCCGCAAGCTTAATAACGTACCCGCCCGTTTCCTTCTCCGTTATCGAAGTGATACGGTGCGTGATAGTTACCTGCGACGTGTAGACGTAACGGAAGGTAAGGACGTCACCGACCTTAAGCTCGCCGTACCAATCCTGTGCCTCGGCAGGGTCCTCGGGAACCGTTTCGATAAAGACCATAGAACGAATCGGAATATCGCCGATCTCGTATGCGGAAACGTCGGTATGCTCACATTCAGCCATCGAATCAGAGGTAACGACCCTCATCTGATAACCGAATATCTCCGTCGCGCCGTCGGAATTATTTCTTGAAACGAGGGTTACGATTACTGAAAAAATACAAACGGCAAGGAATATGTAAAGCAACACGTTTGCCGCTATATTTATTATTTTTTTCACCTTAGCCTTGTTCATAAGTCACCTCATTCATTTGATGCCGTTAGCTGCAATTCAAAAATTGCCTCGGCGCTTTGGGCTTCGTTGCCCACGTCAAGAGGGAGATAATAAGTAACGGTGAGCTCGGCGTTCTTGCCGGAATCAAAGTCAACGGGCAGGATAATAGGTTCACCGTCAAAGGCTCTTGCCATTAAATCGTCAAAAATCACGGTGCCGTCGGCTTCGATCCTTACGTAAGCGAAATTTTTCAGCGTGCGCTCCTTTGTTTCAATAAAATCTATTTTAAGATCGCACTGCTCTATTCCGTCGGGCTCCAGCTTTAAAGTGTACTCACACTCCTCGCCGGGGAGCAAGCATAGGTTTTCAAATTTTACAGTCTGCGTTTCTCTGTCACGGAGGCGAACCTCGATGACGTTTCTTTCGTCCCTCGTAGCCCAAGACCAAGCCGTGAGCACGACTCCGAAAACGATAAGCACGCTTGCGACTACCAAGATGATTCGCATTAAATTGCTTTTAGGCATTATTCTCCTTCTCTCCTAAAAACGCAAAATTATCGGAAACTTGATCATTACTTTTTTGAACGGAATATCACAGTCTTGCAGTTTGCGCAAACAGACTCGCTCTCTGCTATCGGTTCTTGCATATCGTACATTTCTTTTGCGTCCTGCCGTCCTCGCATTCCATACATACAAGGTTCCCCTCGGGGATTTCTCTTCCGCAGGAAATACAGGTGTTTATATTGGCTACGAGCCAAGACATACCGTCCTCTTGCGATTTTGTTGTTTTTGCGTTTTTCTTCTCTTTTTTCAATTCAATCTCCTACGTCTTCACGACGCTTTTGCCGACTCCTTAAGATAAGTAGCCATCATACAATACAGCACGTTGAAGATGTGGGGTCTGTTGATATCACTGTCTTCAAGCTCGCAGTTATACACACGAATGGCAAAATCAAATATCGCGGTAAAAACGCTGTGTAATATAGCTTCGACGTCCGCTTCGTCCTTGAAGATCGGCGTCATTTCACGAACGATTCCCTCAAAGAGCTGTTTGTGAGCCTCGCGGGAGTGTCCCTTGAAATAGATCGAATAGTAATATCTGACATAGCAACGGCAACGCTCTTCGTTACCCAATACGAACTGCCAAGCCATAGAGAAAAAATTCCCCAGCTTTTCTTTTACGTCGTTATCAAATCCGCCGATAATCTCCACACCGCGCTTGAATGCGTAGTACAACTCCGTATCCAAACGAACGAAAGCCGCTTCATACAAATTCTCCTTGCTTTTGAAGAACCTGTAGATATAGACCTCGTTCATCTTAAAATCGGGCAATTCTCCTCCACTGTGAGTCAGTTCCTTGGTTGTCGCTTTTTCGAAGCCGCCTTCGGCAATTAGATGTATGGCATTTTCGATCAGAAGTTCTTTTATTTCCGCTTCGTACCTCATTCGGTTCTCCCCTCCATTTCATCCGCAACCGAGATTTTGATATTTTTTGAAGGCAATTAGTGAACGCTACACCGACCCCCTAAAAAAAATCCTATCTGAGTAGGCTTCTGTTTTTGTTGGCGACTTCCCGTTCACAAGGACTGCTGAAGCGACATAACGAGAGTTATGTACTTTTAATAATCAACATAACGAGAGTTATGTGATTAAAAAGCGGGAATTGTTACCAAATTTGCTTTAACCCAAACAAAAAAGAGCTCGACAAAAAACCTTTCGCCGTAGTTTTTTTGAAAAAAATGCACGAAAGGTGTTTTTGTCACGCAAATTTTTAGATAATATTTACTAAAATTATCTTGCCAACCTATAAATTTTGCTAAACCTATTGATTTCGGGGCGGTTTTATGGTATAATCCCTATGTATCTGAAAAAAATATCGGATATCTAATATCACATAACTCTCGTTATGTTGTCTTCGGTCTCGGTGTGTTCGCATCGGGATTTTTTCTTTTATATGATGAGCCGCATATGCTCCATCTTGCGCTTGTGCTCTGCGCCCGTCGTTACGATATAAATGCGTGTCGTATTGATGCTTGCGTGTCCGAGTATATCTGCGAGCTTGGCTATATCCTTTTCAATGCCGTAAAAAGTGCGGGCAAAGAGATGTCGAAGATTGTGAGGAAAGACCTTGCTCGGTGATACGTTTGCCTGCTCGCACAGAGCCTTCATATCCTTCCAAATGCTGTTTCTGCTTACTGCTTTGCCATTCCGTGTAACGAATACCGTTCCCGTACCGATCCCCCGCTCCTTAACGTAACGGAGCAGTTTTTTCTTTAGCTCGGGAACGATAAACACTCTTCTGTTTTTGCCCTTGCAATTTACGATAGCTTCACCGCTGTGTAAGGCTTCCACGGTGATATATTGCAGCTCACTCACACGGATTCCCGTTCCGCAGATCGTTTGTATAATCAAATTAAGCCGCTCGTTGTGCTTCGTATTTGCCGCACCAAGCAAGCGGACATACTCTGCACGGGTCAGCTCTTTTTCCTCTGAACAGTAAACCTCTCTTTGCATTTTAAACTGTTTGACGCAAAGATCGTGCCATCCGCAGAAACGTAAAAAGCAATTCATTGCGGCTATCATAGAATTGGCGCTTGACACAGCGTAAGACTCTCCAAGCTTACTCTTATAATCCAATACCGTTTGCTTGGTTATTTCGTTTTCCCTGATATACGATAGGAAGAATCTGACGTCACGCATATACTTTTCAATCGTCGCTGCACTCCTTTCCTCGTCTCTTAAATGAAACTCAAATTTTTGCATTTGTTTTGGGTCTAAAATCCTTTTCATAAAACACTCTCCTTACGCTCCGGTTATGATATTATTATTTTACCAAATATTTGCGAATAATCCCTAAACCGCATATATAGACAGAGTTTTATACCACAATACAATATTTTATAATAAATGAAGATAAAAAGGAATAAGCGATACGGAAACAGTTGTACGACGGTGCAAATTCACACTGCAACGCACCTTGGCGTTTTGTGCCAAGTTTTATTTAAGCTTCTCGGGGATAAGAAAAGACCGAGTCTTTCACTTAAGGAAAATCTCGGTCTTTAATATTTAAATATTTAGATTTTTATTATGCGCATCAGGTGCTGTTTTAACAACGTAGATCTACGAGCGATCAACGAAATTCATCGGGGAAAAAGCCTCTGGTGTCCGCAAAACGGCCCTCGCTGTCTTGGATGGAAACACGTAAATAACGCACATTTTCATTTATTTCAAAATCGAAGCTGTTCAAAGAAGTCCCCTTCTCTGCGTAAATATGCTTCGGACTCCTGCTGCCTACGTATAAGAAAGCGTGGGAAACGTCCGAGCACTCGATATGAACTGTATCACCGTCAACGCAGACACGGTGGAACAGCGGTCCTGTTGATGCATACATATTCCCGCGCTCCATAGCGTCAATTACACCTGAGTACGTAAATTCATCGGGAATTATCATAGTAAACGCGCCGAAAGAGTCGGAAAGGATGCTGTCGGTAGGATATTTGTTGTGATTATCGTCACTGCCGTGACAGAAAACGCGCTTACCCATTTTCAGCATTTTGTCATAAAGAGCAGCGTTATACTCTAAGTGATTCTGTACCCACGAGCTGTAATTACACATCTCCATACTGAAAAATCCTTCGTAATCCAAGATGTCAGCTTCGGATTCCATAGACCAAAACGGATGATTATAAGCAACTATATAACCGTTATCCTTTGCGGTACGGATATATTCGTTGACATAAGAAACGCTGTACTCTCGAGGTCTTTCGGATCCTACTCTCTCAAGCTGTGAAATCGCGTTATCGCGCTTTAAATAAGAGCAGTAATCCTCGTTAAAGCAAATCATTTTTACGTTCATCGGATCTTTTGCGAAGAGATTGAGGTGAATTTCCTTTTCGAAAGCGTTGTATTTTCCGTGTGGGTCTTGGCGGATATAGCATTCGTAACCGGTCAGCATAATAAAGTCCTTATCGGACATATCCTGATGCTGTGCAGGACGCTCGTGATCCGTGATGGCAAGGACGTCATAACCGTGGGACTTATACATCTCCTTTAATTCTTGCGGTGTTTTTTTGCCGTCAGAAAGAGTGCTGTGGCAATGCAAATTTGCCCTGTATTGCTTTTTGTTAGGTGAAATCAGCTCTATCATAACTTGCTTTATTACTCCGTTTCATTCATAAGGTAATCATAAACAAATCTTGTATATTCAAGCTTTTTTCCGCGGATCGGAATAGGTGCGCGCATCTCACCCGGGATCTCAAAATTAAACATTCCGACGTAATCTATCTCGCGAAGTGCTTTTACAACGTCAAAGAAATCAACCGTTCCGCGCGAAAAAGGCAAAAGATGCTGATCCATATCGGCTACGTTTTGATTGTCAGCTATGTGCAGTGCGCGAAGATGTTTGCCCGCCTTGCGGATGAAATCGCCTTGATTTCCGCTGACAAGATTAAGATGTCCTGTGTCGAGGCAGATAGCAAAACGGTCCGAACCGACGAGCTCTATTATATTCAAAAGGTCCTCTGCAAAGCCGAGAGGAAGAGGGTCGCTCACGGGATAAATCGCAGGCTGCCTTAAATTTTCCAGGCAAATATAGATTTTTTTATCCTTTACGTGCTCGGCTATTATTTTAAGGCTCTTTACGTTTTCCAAGAGGCGTTCTTCCTTAGAGAGCTCGGGAGATTTATTCATCCTGTCGCAGTGCAATACCATTTCGGTAATTCCCATAGCCTCGTACATATCTATATAACGAAGAAGAATATCTATCTCTCCCCTTTGCCTAACTATATCAAAACTAAGAGGCAGATGTCCTTGCGTTACCACAACGTTTTCCTTTTCTATAAATTCGCGTGCAGCCTTGCCCGTTGCTATCACGTCATCGCTGCGTGCAAAAAGTTCTGCACCGTGTTCTATCGAAAACTCAAGCGCGGTGACACCGTTTTTCTTAAATTCTCGGACGGCATCCTCAAACGGCAGGTCAGCAAAGTATCCCATCCAAACAGAAAACGTAGCTTTCATAAAATTGATCCACTCCTGTAAATTATAAACTTTGTTAGCGCTCTGATCAACAAAGTTATTATATCACTTTCCGAGGAAAAAAGCAATACTAATTCAAGCCGTATGCTAAAATAAAAGATGTGATTTTTCCATATTTAATGAAATATTCCACATATAAAACGAAATCGGTTGACATCGTGTGTAAAAATATTTATAATATATTTAAAATATTTATATTTTAGGAGTTTTGGTATGGATAAATACAGAGAACAGGCACTTCTTGAATATAACTGTGAAAAGACCGCGGCTCACCCCGGCGGTGTCGACGGACGACCGTTTTGGAACCTTAATTCATCGCAGTTTATGTTTGTGCCCACTTTTCAATTTCCGAGGATACCCGGTATAACGGAATACCTCTTCACAGCCGAGGACAAGGACGGCAAAAATCACAGCTTTAAATCGGACTCGCCTACCGCCTCTCTCGCTCCCATTTGGGCAGATATACCCGTGGGAATAGTTTGTTTAAAGGTAGAATCCGTTGGAAAGGACGGTGAAGCCAAGCATCTCGTAGGGGCAAGGACCTTTTATAAATCCGCCCCCTTCCCCGGAAGAAGTGCGTTTCCTCCCAAGGCGCGCTCTTATCGCGAATGTGCGCTTGCCGCATTCCGTTACATCTATAACGAGCCTATGGTTCAGCATTGGCTCATAAACGGCACGCCGATGCCCGACTATCCGCACAACGTTTATCCGTCGAAGACTATAGACAGCGTTATAAGAGCTATGGTACATTACGCAAAGCTTGAGCCCTCGGAAAAGGAAAATGCGCTAAAGCTCGCTTGCCGCGCCGCTGACTATTTGCTCTCCATCAGCTTTGAGGGCGATCATCCTCTTGCAGGGCTTCCGCCCACGTATTCCTTCAAAGGACTTGATGCCGAGGCGGTCAACAAAGTAGCACCTGCGGCGCAGAGTTGCGTCGGAACTATGATGATGATATATCCCATCAGTGCAGGTATCGCTTATCTGACGCTTGCAGAAGCAACAGGCGATGATAAATATTTAAAGGCGGCGCTACGCATTGCCGAGTATTACAAGGCAAACGTTCTTCCGTCGGGAAGCTGGTATCTTCTCTACGACTGCGAGAGCGGAAAGCCTCTTTCGGGCAACGTTTGCGTTAATTTCAAATTTATAGACTTTTTCCATATGCTCTATGAAAAAACGAACGACGAAGCGTGGCACGACCTTGAGATCGGATGCTATAAATATATTGTCGAGACCTGCCTCAAAAATTACAACTGGGAGGGTCAGTTTGAAGACGTTGCGGTGTCGGGAAACTACCAAAATCTCACGCACTTCACGGCAAACAATCTTATAGGGTATATTTCAAAAAACCTGTCCGAGGACGAAAAGATGAAAAGCGAAGCGCAAGACCTTATGCGTTACGTTGAGGATCAGTTCGTCGTCTGGGGCGAGCATCCCGATTGGAACCTCAATTTTAAAGAAGAAATACGCCACTACCCTGCAGGACTTGAGCAGTATTTCTGTTACGCTCCGATAGATTCAAGCACGACTACAATAATGGGCGCTTTTGCAAATATGTACACCCTTACGAAAAATCGCCTCTACCTTGAAAAAGCTATGGCACTCGCAGACGCCGTCACGCGAAATCAAGACAAAAAGACCGGTATGATCCCAACCTTCTGGGTTGGAGAAAATTGCGAGTACGGGTACGAGAACTTCTGGATAAACTGTCAGCTTTATTCGGCAACCGCGATGATGGAGCTCGCAGAGCTCACGGAGAAAGAAGGCATAAATTAAAAAAACGGCATATAAATCGCCGCAGAACTTGTTTTCCCAAGTTCTGCGGCGACCTTTTTTGTATTTAAATCATATTACGAAATCTCGCTGTATGTGTTACCCGTTACGGCTTCGATAGACTTTATGCGTATGGAGGTTTCTTGCGTACCGCTCGCATAAAAACCGAGAATATCCTCGTTTATGGCGTTATAGAATTCAACTCCGTCTGAGTAAAGGCTCGGGATCTTCATATCGCATTCAGCGACGAGCTCGCCGTTTTCGTTATAGCCGAGAAGCTTTTCGTTTGCAAAATCTGCGACGACTCCAAGCGTTTTAAATTCGGTGTCAAACCGTCCTATAAGCCTCGTCCTATCACTCGACAGATGGACGCTGCCGTCGGTGCTTACGGTAAATAAGTGAAGCTCCTGCCTTACTCCGTTTACTTTCGGAGTACGCATTCTTCCGAGCATATCGGTAATAGGCTCTGTTCCATTTTGAGCCATCGTGATCTTAAAGGTTACGACGAGATTTCCCGCCGCCTTTGCAGAAAGACTGCCGCCGTATATGAGTTGCGGATCTCTCGTGCCCTTTTTCCAAAGGATATACTTGTCTCCGTTATCATCCGTAAAGGTAGTGTAGCATCCGTTATATCCCTGAGTTTGGAAGTTTACGTCACCTATCTGATTATTCGCACCGGCGCCGTTTTCCTTGCCCTGAACGTCGAGATCGGGATAAGCATTTCCCGATATCTCAAGAACCTTTGCCTTCCACTTTGCATAGAGAATAAAGTTATCCGTGTCAAGTGCCGTTATCTCGCTTATCGGTTCTGTGAATTTCTCATCCTTAAACCAACCGAGGAAAACCGAATCGGTTCTTGTCGGTATGGGAAGGATCAGCGCCTCGCCTTTTTTATAATAGCTCGGTGCAGGAGCGGAAAACTTGCCGCCGCCGAGAACGTAATCTATCTTGCCAAGCGAGGTAGGTATCTCCTCGTCATCCGCGACGCCGAACGGCGCGCAAAGAATAGATACGTTGTCAAGTCTTATAGACTCTCCGCCCGTTGCGCGAACATACATCGGTAAATTCATCATATCAAGCCATTCGACGTAGTCGTCAACCGCGAAGGGTGCGCTTGCAATAACACTTCCCGAAACGGAATCGTATGCATAGACCTCGCTGTTTTCAAAATCGACAGAAACAACAATCTCCGTAAAGTGCTCCGACGAAAGCTCCGCTATAACGGTGCCGTCAGCAAACCTCACCTTACCCGAGGTATCGGTTGTGAAGAGATTAAATCTGTCCGAGGTGTTCGTCTCAGATATTTTTCTTGTAGAGCGGATAGCAAAGGAGAATTCCATAGGAGTCTCCCCGTCTGTAAGAGCGAGAGATATTTTATAAGTGATAACGTGGCGTCCCGAGAAGCTGTTGGCTTTGCCCTCGTATTTCACCTGTGGGTCGTTCGGGCCGCGATACCAATAAACATAAGTATTTCCCGTAGCGTCCGTTCTCGTTTCAAAGAAGGCTCCGGGGCTGGTCGTTCCGTTATATCCAAATCCATCTACTATACCGACTTCTTTTTCAAAATGAACGTCTTTACCCTCAAAGTCAACGTTAAGTATCTTTCCTGCCCACTTTGCATAAACCGTTATATCTCCACTCATATCGGGAGTTATCTCCGCGATGCGAGTTCCGTCCGCAAAATCGGGAGTTGTGTACCAACCGAGAAAATCGTCCTGTCCTTTTTTGATATTGGGTTCAAGCAAAGTAGTTTCGCCCTCTTTATATATCTTTGCGGTGGAGGAAACGAAAAGACCGCCGTTGGCTTCGTATTTTATAGCAGAATACCCCTCGGGAATAACAATGGGTCTTGGAACGTAATCGCCCGCATAAACCGTGAAATTATCTATCAAAAGAACGCCGTCGTTACCCATCCACCAGTTAACCGTACTTGAGATAGTATTGAGCCACGCCTCGTTGCTCTCACATCCGCTCACTGTGGGTGGAGTAAAGCCCACCGTTCCGAGAACGTTTCCCTCTCGGTTATACGCTGTTGCCGTGCCCGCTTCAAAATCAAGCGTTACCGCAAGCGTTTGAAGATCTCCTGTCAGCTCCATAACAGCAACGCTGCCGCCGAGCATAACAAGACCGCCGGTCGTGGTAGTAAAGTACGGGAAGGTATCCGACGAGCCCTGCAAGCCGCGGATCCTGCATATACTCATCATAACAGGCGATTCCTCTCTCGCAATATCTATCGAGATGGTGAGCTTATTTCCGCCGTAAAGATACTGTGCGGGCGGCGTAGCAACGTCTACGTTGGGGTCGGCTGTACCGCTGTATATTCTGAGATACGTATTTCCGTTCTTTTCATCACGTACTGTTTTAAACTCAGACGCCGTCTTTCCGTTATAACTTATACCTTCAGCTACGCCTTTACCTGTATTAAGCACGGTTTTTTCATAATCTTCATTTACAATTATGCCCGCATACTTGGCATAAACGTTGAAAACGCCTTTATCTGTTCCGACGAGCTCGGTTATCCTTGAGTCCTCGCTGTAATCGGGTGAAGAATACCAGCCGACAAAGGTATTGCATCCGTTTTCTATATCAGTCGGAAGAAGAACGGGCACACCGATCTCATAAACGAGAGGCGCGTCGTCAGGAACCTTTCCGCCGAAGCTGTTGTAAACGATACGTCCGCCGTTGGAAGGAACGATGTCCTTTCCGGGAGCAACGGTCACCTTGCCTGCGGGAGCGTAGAACGAGATAACGCTTCCCTCAGCTGACGATACCGCGTGTGCCACCGACACGCCGTCAACGAAAATATCCCACGTGCCGCCAAAGAGTCCGGTTACGATTATTCTGTAAAGCCCCTTGCCTCCGATTTCAAACTCAATAGCCTCCGTGTTTTTTTCGCCCTCAGTGTCGGCAAACATAAACACGTTTTTGTCTATAACGACCCCCTTCGCGTTTTCGGCTTCTATAAGCTCGGGCTCAAGCATAAGCGTGCTGTCGCTGTCCGTGACGTACATAAAGTTAAGCAAATGATGCGTTTTTGCGTTTGTGTCGGGGGAGATCTCTACTCTGCCCCATTTCTCCATTACGTCACCGTCAAGAAACGTTTCACACTGTCTGCCGTTGATGCTGTAATCCATACGCTCGCCGCTCTCGGACACACCTCCGACAGCCACGATGTTATCGCCGCCGAGCAGCGACTTCAAAACGAGTCTGCCGCCGTTTTCCGTACTTACAACGGTCTTGGCTGTTTCGTCAATTACGGGCTCGTTTGCCGTGTGGAGGAGGAACGTCTTTTTATAGCTTTCATCGGTGGACGTGATCTTATCGTAGACAATAAAGTACATAGGAGCATCTTCGTTACCCGTGTAGTACGTAAGCATATTACGTCCGACGTAAGCCGCCTCGGACGGGGTGTAGGCTGCCGATATATCGCCGCCGATATACGCGTAATCGGTGCTTCCGTCTTTTTTGTATCCCCAAGCGGCTCCGCTCATCTCGCCCATTTTATAAGTATCGGTCGCAAGCCAATGCTCAAGATCCATTGACTCGCTTGACTTTCTCTGTCCGCCCGAATAAAAATACGAGGACGGAACGGCAGGATCATCTCCTATTCTCGAAGGATTTGATATAAGCAGACCGTTGTGCGCTACCGTCGCGGTGGAATAATAATACCAATGCACCGAGGCATAACCCGAATACTTACCGCTGTCGCCCGTATAAAGCCCTTTATAGTATATTTGGAACGTACCCGCGTCCTCGTGCTCGTGGTTTGCCGTCGTGCGCTCGCCAATTCTCATAAACACGGCTGCCGCATTCTCGTCATTCCACCTCTCGCGCGCGGTGATCTGTCCCAAGGGCGATGGGAAATAGCAAACGGGATCGAAGCCTGAGTGAAGATCGTCCGCTCCCAAAGAATCCGTCTTCTCAAAATATGCGGCGCTGAGTATGAGCATCTGGCTGAACGAGAATTTGAGCGTATATCCGTCGTAACCGCTGAATCCGTCCGTCAGAGCCTTTGCGTTTGCTCTCATCACCTCGTCACCGTAAAGCGCTGCGCTTATCAATGCGTGATGCCAGAAATCAAACGTGTTTGAAAGCCTGTCACCATCACCCGTCGAGAACAACGAGCCGTCGGGACATTTCTGCTCAAAGAAAGAACGCGTTATTTCTTTGAAATAATCTCCGTAAGGAATCTCGCCTCTTGCGCAAAGGAACATCCAAGACGACCAAAGATCAGCGTCGAATCTGTGGGGCGCGTAAATATTGACGCCCTGCGGATACGTGCCGGACTTGAAATAATATTCTCTGAAGGGAACGTAATAATTGTCTATCATTCCCGCTACCCACTCGTACCAAGTAGGATCCTCATCGAACACCGCTATCGCGATAGAAAGATAATCGCGGAGCACCTGATGCTCTGACGAATGGCTTGAAACGACCGTTCCGAGTTTCGGCGGGAAGCCGACCTCCATCTGATTACCGAAATCGGTATTTTGGTTTTGAGAGGAGCCTATATCCGCGACAGCCATTCTGAACTGAGCCTTATCGTCCTCATCAAGAACGGGATAACACCAATCGTAAACTATCGCAATCGCATAAATGATACGTCCGAACTCACGGCATTGGTCGCTATGTATGTACTGGATATCTATCGTGGTAAGGTAATTCTTCATAGCAAGAACCGCCTCATAAGCGTAAAGCTCATCCCCCGAAAGCAGGTACGCGAGCGCCTTTGCCTCTATTATAGCAAGTCCCTCCTCGTCCATATTGAATATACCAATTCTGTTTCCGTCGGGATGATAGGTTGCGGGCGGAAGCTTTCCGTCATACGAGGTATTAGCTAATTTCCGGAAATAGAACGCAGTATACTTAGCCTCCTCGGTTTCCATATACTTTAATATTTCGGGCAGCATATCCGAGGTTAAGTTAAGCCTTGGGTGCTCGCCCGAAACAGGATAGAGAGTTGGCGCACCGAACGTACTTCCCTCCATAGACACGGTGGGTGCGTCACCGAAATCGGAATATTCAAACTCACCTATCATTTTTTTCAATTCTTCTATGCGCTCAAGTCTTTCCATTTCTTTCTCCGACTCTAATTCTTTCTCATATTCTGTGCGTGAAAGTATGATCACTTTTGCGATCCCCTTCGGAACGGCAAAACAGTCTTCATTTATATAGGATAGCAGATCGACCTCTCCTCTTATGAAGGCTTCATCGCTGTTCGCGGTATACGCGACCTTGCCGTCAAGCTCGACTATGCACCAAGCAAGCGCGTCTGTTTCGGGCAAGCTCGACAGTGCCTCCGCGGCAAGCCTTGATGCCTCACGGTCGGTGTTGCCGAGAAGTATTTCCTTCTCACTTTCTGCCGTGGAGGTATCTACACGCCACTGTATAGAACCGCCGAGAGCCGTTATTTTCGTTTTCAGCGTTTTCGCAAGCTCTACGTCTGCCGAGAGTGAGTCGTTACCCGAGATTAGTATTACGTACTCGCACTGTTGCCCGCGGTTATATACGTAAGTATACTCATCATCAATATCGGAAGAAAGCAAATCCGCTGCTTGAAAAGATACATCTTTCTTTTGAGACGGGTCAAAAAACGACAGCGATATGACTAACAGCAAAATAAAAACAAACGGCATTAAAGTAATCTTAACGGTTTTCATTTTTTACTCCTTTTTTAAAGTTCGACCACGTATTCTCATTCCGTGGCCCAATATTATTTTATCATACACCGCACACCATTACAATGAAAAATCCATAACAGCTTATGAAAAAATCATAACATCATTTGTAAAATTATTCATCAAAAACGATTTTTTTTAAAATATACAGGGAAAAAGAGCCATATTTACCAAAAATACGGAAATACTTTTTCGTTGATATTTCTTCTGCTATACCTTGCGGTTGTTATGAATTATGTAAAACGTGTTATGCTTTTGCAATTTACAAACAGAAAAAAAGCGTGTATAATCAATTATAGATAGCTCTGCGTTTTTAAAAGCAGCTGTCAATTAAACAAAAAGGAGAGAAACAATGAAAAAGAATGTTAAAATTCCGGCATTCATCCTCACGCTTCTTATGTTAATAAGCGTAATGCCGCTCTCGCTCTTCGCAGAAGAGGCGGTGAGCCAAAGCGAGGATCAGACAGCAAGAACCCCGCTTGAGATACTTGAATCCAAGCATACGGGCGAGCTTTACACTATGCCCACGGTTACGGGAAGCTCTCTTGCCTCAAAATTAGAAGAGGGCTATTGGAGCCAAAACGGTACTCTCTCGAGCACTGAGGAAGGCGCGGGATACGTTATAAAGGATACCGCGGCAAACTTTTCTCATCAATACACCGCGAGATATGATAACAAAGTCGGCTCTTCCGGCTGCTACGTTTTCTCGGTCACCGTAAAGCGCAGTGAGGCGATGCCCGACGGCTTTATGATAGCCAATTCTCAGTTTGTTTCCAACTTCGTTATCTGGCAAGCTTTGCTTGAAGGTGATTCGATCAAGATCAAAGGTTCAAAAACAGGAACAGGCTCGGCGGCTTTCTCGACCTCCATCTACACGACCTTTACGTTTGCATATGACAACACGACGGGCAATTTGCTTTGCTATGCAAACGGAGTTCTCTTTGATACTGTTGGTTCGTGGGGAACCGCTAGTATCCACGGATGTAAAGCAATAACCGCTTCCTGCTCGGGCGCTGTTGCAGGCGAGGCTATGACTCTTTTGAAGACAAGTCTTTACACTCTTTACACTACCAATTTTGACGCGTTTGCCGTTAACAAGAATCCCGCAAACGGCGTGTTTGAGATCGACGGTAATTACTACTTCTTCGAAAACGGACTTCCCGTTCTCGGAAAGGTTCTTTCTTACGAAGGATATACGATAGTTACCGAGGCTGACAGCGGAATCATTACCAAGTGCATAATGACACAGGATAATTCCGACCTTTACCAAAGATGGACCGCTGCCGATTACAAGAACGCCGGAATTGATCTCGTTTACTGTGATTATACAAAGTCTTACAGCGCTCCCGTAGACGGATACGTTTACCGCGAGGTGACGGAGGGTGATGAAACTTATTACCTCATCGACCCCGTAAAGACAAACGTAAGACAGTACTACATAACCGGTACCGACGTTGGTGACGGATACGAGTTCACCGCAAAGAACGCGAGCAGCGCGCTTTACTATAAGAGCATACCTGCGGATGCCGTGGCTGTTACGGATGAAGACGGAAACACCGTCGCCTACAAGAGCGCGTCTGCTCCCACAGGCACCATAACGCTCGACCTTACTTATTATCACGAGTTCAACAACTATACCCAATTCACCTCTGACCCCGCAAACATAAACATCAGACTCAAGGTTGGCGACACCTTCTATGATACGGAAGGAACAACGAACTTCGTGCGTTTCCGTTACTACGTAAACGGCGAAGGCGGTACAAATTACGAAGGACGCTACGACTTCCTTCCCGGTAAGATAGTCGTAGAGGACAACGTCCCCTACCTTTATATGGGAGATGTAAACTGCGGTATACTCAGAAGTGACGTTTACACGGATTTAACTCTCAGAACTTACATATCTGACGGCAATTACGTATACGACCTTTACGTCGGTGGCGTGCTTACCGCAGAAAAGCTCCTCATCAAAGAAGGCGTCACCTCTTACAAGGCGGCAATGATAGGCACCTATCTTTCTTCCAATGCGTCTCTCGTTTATAAGGCACCCTTCGTTACCTGGGGCGAAACTCAGTTCTACTACGGTGACAAGGTCAATAGCCTTGAAAACGGTTTTAACGGTGACAAGATGAGCGCAAGCGGCGTTTATACTTACGAAAACGGAATAGCTGTTTCTCTTACTAAGGGCGTTTCGGCAAATAGCACGGTAGGTCTTAAGGGATATTCCGTTTCTCTTGGTGAAAACCTTGGACTCAACTTCTACGCAAGCCTTCCCGAAAACGCTAAAGAAGCTGTGATAAACGTAGGAAATGACACCCAGCGCGTCGACCTTACAAATATATCCGCAGAAGCAAACGGCTTCTTCAAGATATGCGCTAAGGTTTCTTCAATCAACGTCGCGGAAGACGTATTCGTTACCTTCTACGACGAAAACGGCGACGTGATGCCCATATATGGCTCAGACGGAGCTGTTTACGAGGCTTCTTACACTGCCTCGGTTAAGAAGTATGCATCTTCCATAATTGAGAAAAAGAACATTTACGGCTATGAAACGGTCGAGCTTGTAAAAGCAATGCTCAATTATGCGGCTTACGCGGAAAATTACTTTGGAAAGAACACTTCCCTCTCTACCGCTTACTCCGCAAAGGATGCGGCGGCAGTAACGGCTCTTGACGCGGCAACGATAACCGGTACGGTTTACGCGGATTCGGAAAACGCACAAGAAACGCTCGGATCAATACAGCTTATACTTGAAAATACCACTCTCATAAGAATAAATCTTACGGGTCCTTGTGAATTTTCAACAGACTGCAAAAACGTATGTTACGTCGAAGAGGATGGAAAATACTACGTTTACGTTTGCGCGATAGACGCAAAGAATCTTGATACCGTATATACCTTCTACGTAAACGGAATCAAGGTCTCTATCAGCGTTACGGGCGTTGCAAAGGTCGTTACAAGCTCCAATGCTTACAGCGAAAGCTTTGTAAATCTTATGAAGGCGATATATCTTTACAGCGCCGCAGCTAATGCTCTTGCATAAAGGAGGAACGGTAAAATGAAAAAATATGAACTTCTTAAGCTTGATGTGCAAAACTCCGCTCTCTCCGATATAATCACAACGAGCGCAGACGTTACGACGGAGGAGATCCCGTGGCAAACGACCACGGATGCTCCGTACAATCTGTATCTTCTCGATCTTCCCTCCTCTAATACTTATCAATTAGATTGAGTTTTCTTGCTCCCCCTGCGGATGCTTTATGCGCCGCAGGGTTTTTTATTTTAAATATACAAAAAAGGTTCTCAAAAAAGAGAACCTTTTTTTGTATCGCCCTCTCTCACTCTCTCTGCTCGGAAGGCGCATACTATTATTTTAATGATTCTGTCTGTAAGCTGTCGGAGAAATACCCGCAACGGATTTAAAGAATTTTGAGAAGGATATCGTGTCGTAAAAGCCAAGCGAAAGAGCAACGGTAGAAATAGGCGCGTCGGTTTCGGAAAGCATTCGTTTGGCGTGCTTTATTTTCCTTTGAATTATATACTGCTTCGGCGATATACCAAGCTCGCTCTTGAATATCTTAAATAAATACGGTTGAGTTATTCCGAGCAGCTCGCATAAGGTTGCTACGGATATGGGCTTATCTATGTTAAGATCAATATATTTTTTGCACCAGTCGCAGTATTTTTGAAAGCTTGAAAGAGTGCTCGGCTTATCGCTTTTAATACATTCGTTAAAAATGTGGATGAAGAACTCACCTATCTGCGTCGCGGTGAAGCCGCCTTTCTTTTTAGTGCAAACTCGGTTGACCACAGACAAAAGCTCTTCTCTGTTTTCGTAGTTGAAAATATTGTTCACCGCACCGTGCATTTCGAAGAAGCGCTCAGTATCCTTATCATAAGACTTAAACCAAAGATACGCCCACGGATCTTTTTCATCATAGCGATACTCGTGCATCATACCCGGGGTTATCAAAAATCCCTGCCCCGCCTCAACGGGCATTCCGTTAAACGTTCCCTTTCCGGAAACCACGTAATGAACGATATACTGATCTCTGATCATGGGTCCGTAAGCGTTGTTAACGTCACTGTAGCCGATACAGCACATTAACGGGATTCTCATCGCGTCCTCGGGAATTATCTCATAGTACAGCATTTTCTTGCCTCCAATCCGTTTTTTCTCTTATAAATATTATACCATATTCACCCCGCAAAGTCAACGAAAGAGCAAAAAATATATGGATCGTCACGCGTTTTTTCGGGTATTAAAGCTTAATTTTTATAAAATGTTGATTTTCGTTTTTATTTGTGGTAAAATATATGAAAACGATCGTAAAAAGAGGTTTTTGCAATGAGCGTAAAGGCTGTTATATTCGACTTCTTCGGGGTTATCTCCACGGAGGTCTCGCCGTTTTGGTTCAGAGAGCGTTTTTCGGACGAAGAGGCAAAAATATTAAAGGAAAAATATATGACTCCCGCCGACAGAGGTGACCTTACGGAGGAAGAGGTGTTTCTCACGCTTTCGGAGCTTTCTGGAGAATCGCCGACAAAAATCGAGGCAGACTTCGCGTCAAGGGTCAGCATCGACAACGGAATGACGAGCCTGATCAAGTCTTTACGCGGTGATTACAAGACCGCTCTTCTCTCAAACGCGATGGGCACGTGGCTTTGGAAAATACTGAAATCAAACGATCTTGAGGGGCTGTTTGACACTATCGTAATTTCTTCCGAGGAGCACGAGGTGAAGCCCGAGGGGCGCATTTTCGAAACAGCCTTGAAGCGCCTTGGAATAAGCGCCTCGGAAGCGGTGTTCATCGACGATAACAAAAGAAACGTCGACGGAGCTCTTTCGGTTGGCATTAACGGCATAATATACACGGGGCTTGACGATTTGAAAACCAAGCTCCGCGAGCTTGGTATAACGGTTTAATAAGAGTAAAGGGTGAAAGCTACAAAATGAACAGCAGAATAAATATAGAAAACAAGAGCTTTGACGAGGAAAGAGCGCTTTATGAAAGCCACGGGATCACCGTACGAAACGTGCGCTTTGAGGGCCCTCTTGACGGGGAGAGCGCTCTTAAAGAGAGCTCGGATATAATAGTCGAGGACTCCTTCTTTGACCTGCGCTACCCTTTTTGGCACGACGAGGGGCTAAAGATCAAAATCTCGCATCTTACGGAAAAGTGCCGCGCGGCGCTTTGGTATTCTTCGGATATTACCGTTGAAAATTCCAAGCTTTTCGGAACGAAGGCACTCAGGGAATGCTCCGACGTTACTATCGAAAATTGCGAGGTGCGCTCGGATGAGTTCGGCTGGTCGGTCAAAAAAGTAATAATGAAAGATACCTGTGTGTCAGGCGAATACTTTATGATGCGCTCGCGCGCACTTGATTTCAAGAACGTGACGCTCGATGGAAAATATTCCTTCCAATACATAGAGGACTCGGTAATAGACGGCTGTAATTTCAAAACGAAGGACGCCTTTTGGCACGCAAAGAACACGGTGATAAGGAACTCGGTGGTCGCGGGTGAATATCTTGCGTGGTACTCTGAAGGTCTGACGTTTGAAAACTGCATCATTACGGGAACTCAGCCGTTTTGCTACTGCAAGGGTCTTAAGCTCATAAACTGCGAGATGCACGGGGCGGACCTTGCGTTTGAGCGCTCGGAGGTCGACGCAGAGATCACTACCCCCGTGATAAGTATAAAGAATCCCACGTCGGGCACGATAAAGCTTCCCACCGCAGGAGAACTCATCGACTGCGAGGGCACGAAGTGCAGAATAGTTATGAAAGAAATCTGTCGCTCACAAGCCTGACTTATTGCTAAAAGAAAAACATCCTCGAAAAAAAGAATTTTTTCAAAAAACTCTTGACAAACGGCTTGATTTTTGGTATAATACCATTTGTGCATAGGGGTATAGCTCAGTTGGTAGAGTACTGGTCTCCAAAACCATGGGTCGTGGGTTCAAGTCCTTCTGCCCCTGCCAAAAATCGACAAGTTTCGACAGAAGCTTGTCGATTTTACTTTTTCACTCTTCACTCTTCACTTTTCACTCAAACCTCTTGTCGTTTTTTGGCAAGTAATAAGTAATAGTGAATAGTGAAAAGGTGCTGATGTAGCTTTTCTCTCGTCGGTCGAAAAGCATTTTTTATTATATCAAGTTGAAAAGTAATAACTTTTATGTTATAATTATCGTAGCTAGTTGAAAGGTGGTAAGGTTATGACTGACAGTCCTTTGATAGTGAAATCAAAAGCGTTTGCGCTTGAAGTGATACAAGCATGTAAAGGATTGCGAGTGGCAAAATGTGAGAGCGCTTTGATCAATCAATTCTTGCGTTCGGGAACGAGCATTGGTGCGAATATTCGCGAGGCATTTTACGCTCACGGAAAAGCTGACTTTATTGCTAAGCTTCAAATTGCTTTGAAAGAATGCTCCGAAACAGAATATTGGATAGAACTTATTATAGAAAGCGGTTATTATCACGATAAAACTTTGCTTGATAAGTGTACGGAAATAAAGAGGATTTTGATTGCTTCTCTCAATACCGCCAAGGAGAATAACAATGGGTAAAATTTATTCTCGTTTTGTGGAATTAAAAAAACAATGTCCTAAAGATTGTTTTATGGATAAAATAGGGCTTGTAAAATTTGAAGATGATAACAAAAAATACGAGATATATTTTACTCGCAAACGCGCAAACAGATATTCTATTATTCACTGTAAAAACAATACGATTGAATGGGAGCAGTTTCCCGTTTTG
>JAFVTS010000023.1 GCA_017503105.1 Clostridia bacterium | reverse complement strand
TATATCATAAATTTGTTAAGAAATCAACCGAATCTTCCGGTAATATAGCGTTCGGTGCGCTCATCCTTGGGAGAAGTGAAAATATCGTCGGTGTTGCCGTACTCTACAAGCTCACCGAGGAGGAAGAAAGCTGTCTTGTCGGCAATTCGCGTCGCCTGCTGCATATTGTGCGTAACGATCACGATAGTCAAGTCCTTTTTCAGCTCCTCCATCAGCTCCTCAATCTTGCCTGTGGAGATCGGGTCAAGAGCCGATGTGGGTTCGTCCATCAAAAGCACCTTGGGACTTGCGGCAAGCGATCGTGCAATACACAGTCTTTGCTGCTGACCGCCACTCATTCCGAGTGCATTTTTGCGGAGTCTGTCCTTGACCTCATCCCAGATGCTTGCACGGCGAAGCGACTGCTCTACGATCTCGTCAAGCTCGCTCTTTTTCTTGATGCCGAAGGTTCTCGGAGCAAAGGCGATATTATCGTAAATGCTCATCGGGAAGGGATTGGGCTTTTGGAACACCATGCCGACGTTCTTGCGAAGGACGTTGATATCGGTCTCCTTGTCGAAAATATCGACTCCGCCGATGCGAAACTCTCCTTCAATGCGGCAACCCTCAACAAGGTCGTTCATTCTGTTGAATATCTTGAGAAAGGTGGACTTACCGCATCCCGAAGGACCGATCAGAGCTGTAACCTGCTTTTCGGGGATCTCTATATTTATATTTTTCAAAGCGTGAAAATCACCGTAATAAAGATTGCAGTTTCTCGCGGTGATGTCCATGCTTCCTAAAAATTCATTCATCTCATACTCCTTATGTTTCAAAAGACTTTGCTTATATATATTTAATTTCAACTGTAAAGGATGGGATGTGTCAGTTGTAGAAAAGTCTATCAACCACACACCTGCGGCTGCCGCTGCAATTCACGGAGCCTGCGAAAAGATTGCCGGCAAAGGCTTCAAGGAAAGCCCCCTTGATGTTGCTTAACAAAGTGCCGATTTTGACAATAAAGGTTTGCATTTTCATCTTTTCATTCTCCTTTCTATATTTCCAGTCAAAAGACTGATTCTCGATTTACTTGGCATCTCCATAGGTGGATTTTCTGATCATATTGCCGATCCAGCCTGCCAACAGGTTAAGAATAATTACGAAAATGAGCAAAACGACTGCCGTTGCTGCCGCCTCATCGGGATAACCGTGGCTTGCGAAATAATAGATATCAAGGGCAAGGCTCGTTCCCGGTGACATAAGACTTTCGGGGACCTTATTGACCACCATATTGATAGTCAGAAGCAGAACGGCACTCTCTGATACGACACGCCCGATCGCAAGGATAATTGCGGTCACGATACCGCCTGCCGCTGACGGAAGAACGATCTTGAAGATGGTTCTTACTTTGCTTGTTCCAAGTGCATACGCGCCTTCGCGGAGTCCTCCCTGCACAGAAAGCAAGCTCTCCTGCGTGGATCTTACGATGGTAGGAAGTATCATTATGGCAAGTGTGATACCGCCGCCAAGCATTGAATATCCCCATCCGAACGCAACGACGAAGATAAGATATCCGAAAAGGCCGTATACAATGCTTGGAATACCTGCCAGCGTTTCGGTTGCGACCTGAACGATCTTTACGAACTTGCCCTTGTTATTTGTATATTCAACGAGGAAGATTGCACTTGCGACTCCGATAGGAACTGCAATAATTGCGGCAATGCAGACGAGCTGGAGCGTGCCCACAAGTGCCGGGAACACGGTTGGCGCACTGTCGGTATACTCTCCGAAAACGAGATTTAGGGAAAGCTTATCTACACCGTTAATCAAAACGTATGCAACAACGGCCACAAGAGCGATCATGGATATGACGAGTGCCGCAATGCAAACGTATTTCATTGCCGAATAAGCTTTTCTCATTTTGCCGCACCTCGCTTCCCTTTTTTCTCTTTCTTATCTGCATTATCACGCTTGAGCATTCCGAAGCTTACGTTGAGTATGAGCGTGAACACGAACAGCACAACACCCGTTGCAATCAGTGCCGAAAGTGCATCTCCGTTCAGTTCCAAAGCACCCATCGCGATATTGGCAGTCAAAGTTCTGACACTCTGGAACAGACTTTCGGGCATTTCGGGGCTACCGCCAATTACCATAATAACCGCCATCGTCTCACCGATAGCTCGACCGATTGCAAGAACAACACCTGCAAGGATACCGCTCTTGGCTGCTGGCAGCATGATCTTAAAGGTTGCCTGCTCCTTGGTTGCGCCGAGAGCCAGAGCGCCCTCGTAATAGGTATTCGGAACGCTGTTCAAGGAATCAAGGCTCACGCTGACAATGGTCGGTAAAATCATAATACCGAGAACGATCGATGCTGAAAAGATTCCGTATCCCACGCCTGTGGGCGAAACGTAATCTCTTACAAAAGGCACGATGATGGTCATACCGAACAAACCGAAAATTACCGAAGGAATGCCTGCAAGCAGTCCTATCATCTGCCTTATGGGAACAACGAGCTTCTTCGGGCAGAACTTGTAAAGCGCGATCGCCGTGAGAAGTCCGATGCCGATACCGATGATCACCGAAAGCGCCGTAACGTAAAGCGAAGCTACGATCATCGGAAAAATACCATAAGTCGGATTATCCGCAAGTGGCGCCCAGTCACTTCCGAAGATAAACTTTGCAAATCCCGTCTTTGCAATAAACGGCACACCGCTGACAAAGAGGAAAACCGTTATCGTCGCAAGCGCGAGAATGGAAAATATCGCGGAGAAAAGGAACACGCCGCGCATGACCTTTTCTCTCGCGTTTATAAATCCGTACAGATTTTTCATATTACTTTGAAACGTCTGCCCAGGTCTTGATAGCCGCATCGCCCGCATCTACGTTGTAGATGTTTTTGAGGTCCTTCATTGAGATATTATCAAGAGGGTTCTCCTTATTAACGATGACTGCGATACCGTCCTTGGCAACCTCGTAGTAGGTGCAGTTTTCTGCCTTTTCGGTCTTGAACTTCTCGGAAATCATACCGAAGTCGGATACACCGTTCTTTGCATCGTTGTAGCCTGTGCCGCTTCCGCCGCCGCCAACGGTAACCTTAACGCCGCTCTGTACTGCTTCAAACTTAGCAGCAAGCTTCTCCATAAGGGGTTTGAGAGAGGTGGAACCGGAAATGTTGATCTCACCGGAAAGTCCGGGAACAACCGTGTACGCTACTGCTCCGTCCTTGGTCGAAACGTATCCGTTATCCGAGATGATCTTCTGTGCATCAGAGCTTTGGAGGAAGGTGAGAAACGCGGTATTTACTTCGCTTGTAACCTTGCTTTCCTGATATACGACGTTAAGAGGACGGGAAATCTTGTATGTGCCGTTCTTAACGTTTTCTACGGTTGCTGCAACGCCGTCAACCTTGAGCATCTTTACTTCATCGGTAACGTAGCCAAGGCTGTCGTAGCCGATTGCGAGGGGGTTACTCTTTACTTCGCCCAGGACCGCTGCGGTGTTTGCGCCGATGATAACGCCGGAAACGTCAGCTTTGCCCTTGAGACCGATGATCTCCATAAATGCGGATTTTGTTCCGCTGCCGTCTTCGCGGGCAACTACGCTGATGTTCTTGTTTTCATCAAACTTTGCTCCGCCGCAAGAGGTGAGCGCACCAAGGGTGCAGAGGGTGAGTGAGAATGTGAGTACGAGTGCAAAAATCTTTTTCATTTTTCAAAATCTCCTTTTCTTTGTTTTGCACCATCATTATATCAAAGCCGAAAAATTCCAACAACCATACTTTCGTTCGGTGCGTGTAAGGTTTATGTAAATTCGCCAAAACGGTAAGAGAAATAACGGCGCCTTAGAGCGCTTGGACGTATTCTAAAAAGCTTATGTTAGAATGAAGCTATTCAAGAAAGATAAGAGATACGGAATTGAATAGATATACTAAGTGGAAGAGTTACTCTTCAAGTAAGTATAAAAGGATAACTTTCTTTAGGTTAACGAAGAAAGTTATCACGCTAAAAGGTGGGAGTAAGCTGAATAAAAGCAAAGCACGCAGAGCTTAAAACGAGCTCTGCGTGCTTTTTGTAGTAATGGTATTGGTTGAGATGGAAAATAAAGCCGACACGGTGATTTCCCGCCTTTTATTCCTTCGGCTTTCGCTTCACGATAGCCTCGGTGACGTTCGTGAGAACGAGCTCGCCGTTTTGGTTATACGCGCGAAGGCAGATCTCGGCTATACCGTTTCTTTCGTTTCTCTCGGTGAGGCGCGTCACCTCGGCAACACCCGTAAGGACGTCGCCTGCGAAAACGGGCTTCAGCCATTCTATCTTCGACGATTTTCCCGCAAGGAGCTCCTCGCCGAAGAAGTCGACCTCCAGATATTTTGCCCAAACGGACGCAAACGACATAAGCCCGGGAGCTATGAGCTTGCCGAAGGGCGTTTTCTTCGCGTATTCCTCGTCGGTATGCAGAGGAATATCGTCGTAAAGCCGCGCGAAGTCGAGCATCCTTTCCTTTTCTATCGTGACAGGCTCGGTATTTACCGCCATACCTGTTTTCAGATCTTCAAAATACATTTTTTCACTCTCAAAAAGGCTCTCCTGCCTTACATCTCGTATCCTCTTGATTTCATAAACCGAAAGACGGCTCTTCCGTCAAACTCGCGCGGTCTTATTCCCGTCTTTGCGCACTCTGCCGCGGCAAAGCCCACAGCCTCGCCGACCGACGCCATATCTCCCATATAGCGGTACGCCGCGTGGGGATAGAAATCTCCCGAAATACATCTGCCCGAAAGAAGTAGATTATCAACGCCGAGGGGAACCGCCGTGCGGTACGGAATATGGAAGGGCTTCGTTTTTCTTCCGCGAACGGTTTCCGTCGTGTCGTCCTTGTTCGTCTTGTGAACGTCTACTCCGAGGGTGACGAGGCACATTCCGTCGTCAAAGCGGCGACCTTCAAGAATATCGCTGTCGGTGAGTCTGTACTCCCCGAATATTCTGCGCCCCTCTCGTATACCTATATGAGAGCTCGTCGTGACTATCATCAAGTCCTCGAATCCCGGAATGGCTTTGTGTGCCTCGACGGTCTCAAAAAGCTCGCGCCGACCTTCAGCCGTCGTTTCGCTAAGACGCTCCGTGTCCTCGGGCGTAACGCCGTAACCGAAGTTTGCCGAGAACGTCCAGGTCTTGCACCCGGGGAGCGTTACCACGTTCACCTGCGCCGCAGAAACCTTTATGCCGTATTCCGAGAGCATATCCGCGTAAGCGCTCTTTTCGTCGTGACTGTTAGTTCCGCTGAAGCCTGCCTTGACGCCGACTACGGTCGAGCCCATACTGACGGGCTGTGGCTCTCCGCTATCGGGCTCGCCAAACTCCCAAGAGCACCCCGCCATTGCCGCTGCGTGACCGCTTCCCGTTGCGTCGATATATATTTTTGCCGTCAAGGAATAATTGCCAAGCTCTGACACTATGAGGGCTGAGGCTATTCTGCTCCCGTCCATATCAAGAGCCGCGACCTGGCTGTAAAGCATCACCTTAACGCCGACGTCCGCCGTTATCCTGTCGAAGAAGTATTTGCAAGCCTCCACGTCAACGAGGTCGCCGGGAAGCAGCTTTCCCGTTTCGGGATCCTTCGCCCCCGACCTTGCGCCCGACATTCCGCGAGAATCAAGGAACGAGAAGAGCTCACGCACGATACCGCCCTTGTTTTTTGAATCCATCATTCTCGGCACGAGCCCCTCCGTAAGAACGCCGCCAAGGGAGCCCGATCGCTCGATAAGAATAACCTTTGCTCCTGCGCGCGCTGCCGAAACGGCGGCAAAGACACCGGAAATTCCGCCGCCGAAAACGGCAACGTCAAATTCGCCGAGCGGGGTGGTCTTAAGATCGTACATAGCAACCTCCGATTTAAGTGTTTTTTATATTATATCATAAGTCTCGGACTTTTTCAAGCAAAATAGGTTCGGTCAGAACTTTTTGTTCTGAAGTGCAGCCTCCGTGTTATAGATAGCCTGGCGTGACGCCTTGTCCGCGTTCAGGACTATGTAGGTGTAGATACTGTCAAATATCGCAAGCTGGGATATGCGTGAGCTCATAGCAAGTATGGAATGCTTTGTTTCATTCGAGTGGGTGAACAGGGTCATATCTGCCGCCTCCGAGAGCGGGGAAGAGCCGAAATTCGTGATAGCTACGGTAGTGGCGCCACCTATCTTGCAAAGGCGCAAAGCTTCAACTATATCTCGCGAGGCGCCCGAGTGAGAAATGCCGATAGCAACGCTTCCGCGTCCGAGATGCGAGGCGATTATCGCTTGCAGATGATTGTCGCAGCACGCCTGAGCCGTAAGCCCGAGGCGAAGGAATTTATGCGCTGCGTCCTGAGCTATGGCGGCGGAATTTCCGAGTCCGAAGATGACTATTCTGTCCGCCTTCATTACCGTCTTTGCGGCAAGCTCAAGCCGCTCGGGGTCAAGCACCGCTTCCGTGCCGCGCAAGGAAGAGCTTATGTCATCTATCCTTTTTCTGAATATCTCAAAGCAGCTGTCGTCTTTGTTTATTTCCGCGCTGATTCCTGAGGATGAGCCGAGCTCCGCTGCCATCCGTACCTTTAATTCCTGATAACCATCAAGCCCGAGCTTGCGTGAAAAACGCACCACCGTGGCGTAGCCGCAGGAGCATCTTTCGGCAAGCTCCGTGATGGATACGCCGACGATCTCGCTCGCGTTTTCGATGATGCAATCGGCTATTCTTTTTTCTCCCGGACCCATCGTGGGGTAAAGGGAGCGTATTTTATTTATAACGCTTTCCATAAAAGCCTCCGAAACGGAAATTATTTTCGCACATTATACCATTTTTTCAAAAAAAAGTCAATAGATGGGAAAAAATTTTCGCGTTTTCTTGAAATCCTCTGAGTGCTGTGATATAATCAAAGCGTATTAAAAAATAAAATCAAGGAGACAAAAAATGCAAATTCAAATGAACGAATTTCTCTTTTCTATGATCTTGACGGAGCTTGAGGACGCCGTCGGCGCCGAGAACTGCTCTACCCGTCAGATCGACAAGGTCACGCACAGCGTTGATTACTATTGGCTCTCGCGTATGTGGGCTGACCGCGGCTGCCGTATGCCCGAGGCTGACATAGTCGTTTGCCCGAAGGACGCGACGGAGGTGTCGAAGGTCGTAAAGATCGCAAATTATTATAAGCTCCCCGTGACCACGTGGGGCGCGGGAGGCGGAACGCAGGGCGGCGCCATTCCCGTTTGCGGCGGTATCATTCTTGACACCAAGAGAATGAATAAGATATATAAGGTAGATACCGAAGGAATGTACATAGAGTGCGGCACGGGTGCTATCTATAAGCACATCGAATGGGCGGCAAACGAGGTAGGAAAAGCGACGATGCACTATCCCTCATCCCTTACTTGCTCCACCGTCGGCGGCTTCCTTGCTCACAGAGGTATCGGTGTTTGTTCTACGAAATACGGAAAGATCGACGATATGGTCCTTCAGATGGAGGTCGTCCTTCCAAACGGCGATATAATCACCACGTCCCCCGCGCCCAAGCACGCGGCGGGCCCTGATCTTAATCAGATATTCATCGGCTCAGAGGGCACGCTCGGCATTATAACGAAAGCACAGATCAGAATATTCGATCAGCCCGAGGATCGCAGATTCCGCGGCTTCCTCTTCCAGGATATGCACGGCGCGTTCCAGGCAAGCCGTGAGCTCCTTCAGAAGTTCAAGCCCTCGGTTATGCGTCTTTACGACGAGGCGGAAACCGCTTCTCTTATCAAAAAGATAGTAGGCGTTGAGCGCAAGGGCGCGTTTATGAACGTCGCAATCGAGGGATGCCGTGACCTTGTCGAGGTTGAGGAGAAGATACTTCTCGAAACCTTCAAGAAGTACGGAGCGGAGGATCTTGGAAGCGAGTACGGCGAGAAGTGGTGGAAGGAAAAGATAACCTTCTTCTATCCCGGTCATATGATGGATATACCCCAGATGTTCGGTACTATGGATACCATAGCTCCTTACGGTAAGATAGAGGAGATCTACTGGGCTATGAAGGAAGCGATCGAAACGAACTTCCCGCAGGCAAAGTTCATCGCGCACTTCTCTCATTGGTATGAGTGGGGAGCAATGGTCTACGACCGCTTCATCGTTGAAGGCAAGGACGTTCCCGAGGATCCCGTCGAGGCACTCAGACTCCATCAGGCTATTTGGACCTGCGGTGTAAGAGCGGCTCTTGCGCACGGCGGTGTCGTAAACGATCACCACGGTGTCGGCATCAAGCTCGGCAGACTTATGAAAGAGCAGTACGGTCCTGCTATGCAGGTATTCGAAGGACTCAAGAAGCAGCTTGACCCCAACGGAATTATGAATCCGTTCAAGCTCGGTCTTTGATGCGGTCTGACAAGGAAAGGAGAATTTTGAAATGATAATGTCCGAAAAATCAAAACAGCACGTGGACTCCTGCCGTTTTTGCTGGATGTGCCACCATATATGCCCCATCGGTAACGCGACGGGACAGGAGAGAAACACCGCGAGGGCAAGGGCTCTCGGAATATCGCTCGTAAACCGTGAGGCAATAGACCTCTCGGAGATTATGGATAATATTTACGAGTGCTGCACCTGCGGCGCTTGCGTACACGATTGCATCACGGGCTGGGATCCCGTTATGTTCACTAAGGAAACGAGGCTTCAGGCGGCTCTTGAGGATAAGCTCCCCGATTATATAAATAAATTGGTAGACAACTGCCTTGAGACGGGTAACGCATACGGCAAGGCGGCTATGTGCTCGGATCTTACCGAGGCGATAGCACGTCACGGAAAGAAGACGGACACGCTCCTCTTCCTCGGCTCCGACGCCCGTTATATGATGTGCAAGCAGGCAAAGGGTGCCATCGAGGTGCTTGAGCGCGCGGGCGTGGACTTTTCCGTCCTCTCCGACGAGCCCGATTCGGGCGCTGCGCTCGACTTCCTTATCGGAGCGGCGGACGAAACCAAGGAACAAATGAAGAAGTGCGCAGGGGCACTCGACGGATATAAGACCGTCGTCGTGTACGACCCTAACGACGCAAAGGCTATAAAGCAGCTTTATCCCGAGTACGGAGTGCAAACGAAGGCGAAGGTCGTTACCTACACTACGTATCTTGCCGAGCTCATAAAGAGCGGCGCTCTTAAAGTTAAAAACACGGGCAAGGCTGTCGTTTACCAGGATCCTTATCAGCTCTCGCGTGACCTTGGCGAAACCGAGGAGCCTCGCACGGTCATCAGCGCTCTTGCCGAGCTTTCCGAGTTCCATCTGAACCGCGAGGAAACGGTATTCGCAGGGAATATCCTTATGGCGCAGTATATGCCGAAGGTAATGGAGCTCGTAGCGAAAAGACGTATCTTCAACGCAGAGGCGGTAGGAGCTAAAGCGATAGTTACCTCAAGCGTTTCCGAATACGCTTCTCTCAAGGCTGTCGCGGAGGACGGATTTGGAATTTATTCTATAGAGGATCTTATCCTCGGTTAAGGAGAGAAAAATGCTCGTAAATCTTCAAACTATTATAGGAATGGCGGAAAAGGGCGGCTATTGCATCCCCGCCTTCAACGTATACAATATAGAAACCGTAATGGGCGTTATCGACGCCGCAGAGCAGGAAAGAGCCCCCGTCATTATTCAGGTATATCCCCGTCTTATAAACGAGGAGGTCGGATTTTACATTGCGCCGGCCGCTTTGGCGGCGGCAAGACGCGCGAGCGTGCCCGTATGCTTCCATCTTGACCACGGCGCGGGAATCTCGGAGGTCAGCCGTATGCTCTATTGGGGCGCGACGGGCATTATGCGTGACGCTTCTACCGAGGATTTTGAGAACAACGTGCGCCTGACGCGCGAGGTAGTAGACCTTTGCGCTCCCATCGGTGTTGGTGTTGAGGGTGAGATAGGTCATATAGGCAGCGTCAACGACGAGACTATGGATGAGTTCACAGACCCCGCCGATGCGGCAGAGTTTGTAAAGCGCACGGGTGTGTGCTGCCTTGCGGTGCTCGTCGGCAATGCTCACGGTCATTACAAAAAGCCCCCGAAGCTTGATATAGAAAGAATCAAGGCGATAAGAGAGTCCACGGGCGGAATTCCCCTCGTCCTTCACGGCGGATCGGGCATTCCCGACGAAGAGGTGCGCGCGGCTATCGCGGCGGGTATCAGAAAAATGAACGTCGGCACTGACGTTTGCTGTGCTTTTGCGGACGGAACGAAAAGGGCGCTTGACGACCCCAAAAGAAGTATTGGTGTCGACGTATTTATGAAGAGCGCGATAGAGAGTGTCAAAGCACTTGCGACGGAAAAGATCAGACTCGTCGGCGCGAACGGTAAGGCGTGATGAAAAAAAGAATTATCGGAATAGGCGCGTGCGTTGCCGACACGCTGATGAGCGTGCCTCACTTTCCAAAGGAAGATACCAAGCTTCGCGCGAGCGGCAGTAAAATGGCAGGCGGAGGCCCTTGCGCAACGGGGCTCGTCGCGGCGGCAAAGCTTGGCGCGGATTGCTCGTTTATCGGAAATCTTGCGAACGATTCCGCAGGCGCATTCCTTCTTGCTGATTTTAAAAAGTACGGCGTTTCCACAGAACTTGTAGGAGTGATGGAGGGCTTCAGGTCGTTTTCGTCCGTCATCTGGCTCTCCGAAGAGAGCTCAAGCCGCACCTGCGTTTTTGACAAGGGCGACCTTCCGCCGCTTTCGCTCTGCGAGGCGGCAATGGCAGAGATAGCCGACGCCGATATACTTATGGTCGACGGTAACGAAATGGATGCTGCCGTGTCAGCCGCAAAGGAGGCAAAGAAAAACGGCACGACCGTCCTTTACGACTGCGGAGGTCTTTACGAAGGCGTCGAGCAGCTTCTTTCCTTGACCGACGTTATGATACCGTCGGAGGAGTTCGCTCTCGCTCACACGGGCGAGGATGACGCGCAGAGCGCTGCCGTACGTCTTTTCGAGCTTTATTCCCCGAGCGTAGTCGTTATAACACAGGGCAAGCGCGGAGGTATTCTTTACGACGGAAAAAGCATAACGCCGTATCCAATATATCCCGTAGAGGTAAAGGATTCAAACGGCTCGGGTGACGTATTTCACGGAGCGTTTGCGTTTGCGCTGACCAATGGCTTCGACTACGAGAAGTGCTGTCATTTTTCAAGCGCCGTTTCGGCACTTAAATGCACGGGCATTGGCGCAAGAGAAAGCGTGCCCGATTTTGAAACGGTAAAGAAATTTTTAAAGGAGAACGGTTATGAACTTTAAAAAAGCATATAAGCCCGCGAAGGGCTACACTCCCATTTGCAAAATAGGTGAGTGCTCGCTCAAAAGACTTGAGTTCGGCATAATTGAGCTTGACGCCGAAGAGAGTGTTGATTTCAACACCGAGGATAAGGAAACGGCTTTTATTATTCTCGAGGGTCATTGCGACGTAAAATACGCGGGCGGTGAATTTAAAAACGTAGGAAACAGAAAATCCGTTTTTGAAAACAGACGCGCGGAGAGCTTTTATATGCCGCGCGATATGAAGCTTTGCGTAAGGGCGCTCGACCATCTCAAAATAGCGGTTTGCGCCACTCCCATCACCGAGGCGACCGAGCCGCAGGTGCTTCGCGAGGAGCATACCGCGACTAAGCTGCTCGGCAGAGTTCCCTTCGAGAGGGAAACGAGCTTTATAATCGACGGAAATTCCAACGCTAAGATACTTACCGTCGGCGAGGCTTATACCACCGAGGGCAACTGGGCGGGCTTCCCGCCGCACAAGCACGACGAGGACAATATGCCCACGGAGTGCATAGCTGAGGAGATATATTATTTCCTCTTTGAGCCGAAGCAGGGCTTTGCCGTTCAGTGCCTTTACACCTCCGACGGTGAGATAGACGAGGCGTACCGTGTTAAGAACGACGAGCTCGTTGAGTTCCCCTACGGCTATCATTCCACCGTTTCCACTCCCGGCTACAAGACTTATTTCCTTTGGCTTATGGCGGGTGATCATCAGGGCTTTAACAGATCTAACGATCCCGAACACGATTGGATAAAATAATAAGATATGATCACGTTAAAAAATGAAACTTTAACAGCTCTAATATCCGAGACGGGCGCTGAGGTCAAGAGCCTTTCGCGCGCGGGAGAGGAATTTATTTGGGAGGGCGACCCCGAAATCTGGAAGTTTTCGGCACCTATGGTCTTTCCGATTTGCGGAGCTTTGAAGGACGGAAAATTTATTCACCGCGGCAAGGAATACGCGCTTCAGAAGCACGGCTTTGCCAGGACGAGCGAGTTTTCGGTAAGCAAGCTCTCCGAGGAAGAGGCGGTGTTCACGCTCGCCGCAACAGACGAAACGAGAGCGGTATTCCCGTTCGAGTTTGAGCTCCGCGTAATATACACCCTTGAAGGGGAGCGGCTCGCGGTAAGATACGAGGTCGAAAATAAGGGCTTTGAGAAGATGTATTTCAGCCTTGGCTCGCACGAGGCGTACAAAACTCCCGAGGGCATAGAGGAATACGACGTCATTTTTGACGAGCCCGTGAGCCTTGCGAAAACGGTGATAGAGGACGCTCTTACTACCGAAAAGACCGTACCCGTGTTAAAAAACAGCAGTGTTTTACCGCTTTACCACAAGAGTTTTGAAAACGACGCGCTCTTATTCCGTGACGTCGCCTTCCGCGCGGCTACTCTTAAAAACAGAGTAAACGGCAGAGGCGTGCGCGTGGAATTCCCCGATATGCGTCATATGCTCCTTTGGCACGTAAAGAAATCGCCTTATATGTGCATTGAGCCCTGGGACGGACTTCCCGACGCGGCGGATGCAGACGGAAGGATAGAGAACAAGCTTGACGTGACTGAGCTCGAAGCAGGAAAGATTTACAAGAACGTACATTTTATAACTCCCATTCCCCGAGGAGAGAATAAATGAAATATCTATTAGGAATTGATTTCGGCGGAGGCGCTTCAAAGGCGACGTTGCTCTGTGAGGACGGTGCGATAATTGCCGAAAATACAGTCGAATATCCAACGCATCATCCGACGGGCGGCGCGGCGGAGCAAAGTCCCGAGGATTGGATATCGGCGCTTTCGGAAAACACGGCGAAGATTTTAGAAAAAAGCGGTATTCCTTCAAAGGATATAGCCGCCGTCGCCGTTGATTCCGCGACTCATACCTTTCTCGCGGCAGACTCAGAGGGTAAGCCTCTTCGTCCTGCGATACACTGGACGGATGCGAGAAGCCGTAGAGAGGCAGAGGAGCTGAGGGAGGCTTGCGGTGATGGGATATTTGAGAAAACCTATCACAAGCCCGATACCATCTGGACTCTTCCAATGCTGCGCTGGCTCAAAAACAACGAGCCCGAGTGCTTCTTTAAGATTGGACGGATATATTTCGAAAAGGACTACATAAGAGAGTTCTTAACGGGTGTGTTTGCTACCGATTATATAGAGGCGCAGGGAAGTATGCTCTACAACTGTGAAAAGGGAGGCTGGGACTCCGAGCTTTGCGCGCTTGCGGGCATAGATAAAGCGGTCCTTCCACCTATCGGCAAGCCTACGGATATAATAGGCGCCGTGACAGAGGCGGCAGCAAAGGCGACGGGACTTGCCGAGGGGACGCCCGTTATTATGGGAACGACCGACACGGCAATGGAAATATTCGCTTCGGGAGCCGTTGAGCAGGGAGATATGACGGTGAAGCTCGCCACGGCCGGGCGCATTTGCGTTATCACCGAAAAAGCATATCCCGACAGACATCTTGTGAATTACTCGCACGTGAGCGAGGGGCTTTGGTATCCGGGCACGGCGACGAAGGCGGCGGCAGCGTCGTACAGATGGTACAGAGATACCTTCGGCGGCGATTACCGTGAGCTTGATTCCGACGCGCAGAAAATACCCGTCGGAGCTGACGGACTTTTCTTCCACCCTTATCTTTTGGGTGAGTTGACGCCCTATGCCGACCCGACCCTGAAGGCAAGCTTCACGGGAGCGGGTGCTGAGCATACGAAGGCGCATTTCACAAGAGCCGTGCTTGAGGGCGTTGCGTTCTCGCTTCTTGACTGTAAAATATACCTTGATTCCTTGAATATACCCCATAAAGACAGTGCCGTGCTCATCGGCGGCGGAGCAAAGGGCAAGCTTTGGCGGAAGATAGTTGCCGACGCGCTCGGGATCACTCTTCGCACGACCGAAAGCTCTGATTCATCTCTCGGCTCGGCTATGCTTGCGGGAGTTGCAACGGGCATTTTCGAAAGTCCCTCGGATGCTGTCAGAAAATGCGTAAAACCCAAGGACACGGTTTATCCCGATCCCGAAAACACGGCGAAATACAGAGAGCTTTATAAAACCTACAAAGAAATACACGACGCACTTGCGCCCATATATAATAAAAAATAAAAAAAGGAGAATAAAAATGAAACAGGATATCAATCTTATCCCCCCGGAAAAACTCGGTGAAAACACTACCATAGCACTTGAGGTGTGCGATCACGAGGTAGATATGTACTGGAAGGTCGCAATGGAGGTGCTTGAGGTCATTTCCGAGAATAACAAGCGCGGCGAGCCCACGGTTATGGTAGTGCCCTACGGCCCCATAGGCCCTTACGCAAGACTTGCTTATCTTGTAAATAAGCACCGCGTCAGCCTTAAAAATTGTGTGTTCATCAATATGGACGAGTATCTTAAGGACGACCTTACCTATATCGACTACGATCACCCACTCTCTTTCCGCGGCGGTATGGACAGAACCTTCTATTCCAAGGTAGACGAGGAGCTTAACGTCCTTCCCGAAAACCGCATCTTCCCCGAGCCCGGCAAAGAGGGAAGGATTATGGAGATAATCGAAAAGTACGGCAAGCTTGATATGGTATTCGGCGGTGTCGGCATCAACGGACACTACGCCTTCAACGAGCCGCCGGAGGCAGGTGAGTGCGTCAGCCCCGAGGAATTCAGAAACCGCCCGACGAGAATACTCAAGGTCACTCGCGAAACGAGAACCATAAACGCGTTTATGAACTGCGGAGCCAATATCGACGCCATTCCCGAAAACTGCATCACCGTTGGAATGAAGGAGATGTTTATGGCAAAGAAGGTGCGTATGTGTATGCCGAGAGATTGGAACGCAGCCGCTCTTCGTAAGGTTCTTCACGGCGAGATAACGGCATCCGTTCCTTGCTCGCTCTTCCGCGAGCATCCCGATGCAAAGATCTACGCAGCGGCTGTTGCCACGGCTTGTCCCGTATCCGAGATAAGAGTTTATAATAAGTGATGAGCACGGTTATTAAAAATACAAGAGCCGTAACCCCAAGCGGAGTTCTTCCGCTCGGGTCAGTGCTTATCGAAGACGGAAGGATAGCGGCTCTTGATTATAAAGGCGATGCCGATACCGAGATAGATGCCGAGGGCGGATTTCTTCTCCCCGGCTTTATCGACATACATCTTCACGGTGGCGGTGGAGCTGATTTTATGGACGCCGTGCCCGAGGCGTTTGAGCGCGCAGTCAAGGCGCATCTTTCGCGCGGCACGACACTGCTTTACCCGACTGCGATGACAGCACCCGAGGAGGAGATAGCGGCGTTTATCGACGCTTATCTTGAATTTAAAGAAAAAAGCCCCCTTGCGAAGCTTACGGGCGGACTTCATCTTGAAGGACCTTATTTTTCAAATGCCAACACGGGCTCTCGCGGTGCGCAAAAGGGCTCGAATATGTGCGACCCCGACCCCGAGATGACCGAGCGCCTTCTTGCTCGTGCAAAGGGGAGTATCGTAAGATGGGACGCAGCTCCCGAGCTTGACGGAATTGCCGAGTTCGGCAGGCGGATGCAGGACGAGGGGATAATAGCGTCGGTGGCTCACTCGGATGCCACAGCCGATCAGACGGAATACGCCTTTGCAAACGGATTTTCGCACGTCACGCATTTTTATAACGCGGTGAGCGCACACAGAAAGCGTGAGCAGACCGTTTATGGCGGTGTCGTCGAGGCGACGTATCTTGACGACTCGGTAACGGTGGAGCTGATAGGTGACGGATGCCATATTCCGCGCCACGAAATGCTCCTTGCCATAAAAATAAAGGGCATCGACGGTGTGAGCGTTATAACGGACGCTATGCGCCTTGCCGCAACGGATATGAAAGAGGGCAAGCTCGGCGGTATTTTGAACGGAACTGACGTAATAGTTGAGGACGACGTCGCAAAGCTCGTCGATCGCGTGTCGTTTGCCGGCAGTATTGCCACGATGGACAGATGCCTTCGCACTATCGTGAAAAAATATAACATACCTATAGAAACGGCTTCAAGACTTCTCTCGCTCTCACCCGCGAAAAGAATGGGCGTTGATAAAACCAAGGGTTCGATAGAACTCGGTAAGGACGCGGATCTCGTTATAGTTTCGGAGGAGCTTGAGGTTAAGCGTGTTATCGTAGGCGGTACGGTTGCGGTATGAAGATAGTAGTGTGCATACGTCTTGGACGTGACGGTGAGCCGGGGGCGTTTGACGCCGCCGCTTACGAGGAGGCGCTTCGTATAGAAGGCGCGGAGGTCATACTTCTGTCTATGGGACCCGAGGGGGACGCTCAGTCGCTGCTGAAGCTCACGCGCCTCGGAGCATCGCGCGTGATCTTGCTTTCCGATAAGGCTTTTGCCGGAGCTGACACGCTTGCAACGGCGTACACGCTCTCAGGGGCAATAAAGCGTATACGCCCCGACCTTGTTTTCACGGGCAGACAGACTCTCATAGGTGACACCGCGCAAACAGGTCCTATGACGGCTGCTATGCTCGGGTTTTCCCTTATCACCAATGTAATGAATCTCAGGGTAGAGAAAGGGCGCGTTATCGCCGAAACGAGGGAGGACGGAACGGTAAGCTCGGGCACGCCTGCGCTTCTTACGTTTGAGAGAACCGCGCAGTTAAGGCTTCCAAGGCTTCGCTCAAAGCTCGGAGAGCTTGAAGTTTGGAGGCTTTCCGATATCGGAGCTGACGAGAGTCGCACGGGGCTGCTCGGCTCACCCACGAGGGTCGTCAAGACGTTCGAGAACGAAAGCGGCAGAAGACGCTGTAAATTTATCGGAAGAGATGAGCTCGGCGCCGTTATAGAGGCGGCGAGAAATAAGAAAAAGTCCGATGACGAAAGCGCAAAAACGCTTAGAAAACTTGACACGGGTGCGGTCATTTCCGTAACGGAAACGCCTCTTTCCTTTGCTGACTCGATATGCGACGGGGCAAGAGTCGTTCCTCTTTCGGGGGCAGATGCGCTCATCGCAGAAATAAAAGAATCAAAGCCGAGGGCTGTTATTTTCGGCAGCGACGCAGCTTCGAAGCGTCTGAGCGCCGAGGTCGCGGCAAAGCTCTCACTCGGACTTTGCGCCGATTGCACAGCGCTTGAATATGACGGGGAGGATATATATATGTACCGCCCCGCGCTTTCGGGTACGGTTATAGCGAAGATAAAAAGCACGACCGTCCCAATGCTCGCCACCGTCAGGACGAAGAGCGAGAGCACGTCGGATATCACGGTAGCTATGGGCTACGGCGTTAAGGATTCCATAGAGCGCGTCAAGGCTTTTGCACACGGGCTCGGAGCATCTCTTGCCACGACGAGAAAAATGACGGACAACGCGCTCTCTCCCTACGAGCTTCAGGTAGGTCTTACGGGCAGATGCGTCGCTCCTCCGATTTATATAGCCATAGGCGTATCGGGCGCCGTTCATCACGTCGTGGGAATGGAGCGCTCGGGCACTGTCATAGCGATAAATCCCGATAAGAACGCACCCATCTTTGACTACGCAGATTACGGAATACTTGAAGAATTTTAAAGCCGAATAATATTAAAAGTGCCGACCCGTGTTAAATTTACGCGGATCGGCACTTCTTTTCGCTTTCCTACAAATGAGGAAAGTCGAGCGTCGGAAATATTAACTACAAATGAGAAAAGTCGAGCGTCGGAAATATTAAGCTTTGAGCAGAAGGGCGGTGTGACGCTTTGCGTTTTCCGTAACAGTTTTAAAATCGCCTGCCTCGACCAGAGCCTTCGTAACAACGCTCGCTCCCGCCGCAACGGCGATAGCGCCCGTATCCATAAATTCTTCAACAGTATCGGGGTTGATACCGCCCGTCGGGATGAATGGAATATGAGAAAGCGGCGACATTACGTTTTTAAGATACGGCACCTCGCTCGGTAAAACGGGGAAGACCTTTACTATGTCGGCTCCCATATCGTAAGCGTTTACTATTTCCGTCGGAGTATACGCCCCGGGGATGGAGAGCATTCCTTTTTCCTTGGAATATCCAATGACGTCCTCCTTCGTGCAGGGAGAAACGATGAACTCGGCTCCCGCCTCGTATGCCGCCTTCGCGTAGTCGAGGTTTATTACCGTGCCCGCACCGACAGAGATCTCATCGCCGAGCTCGTCCTTGACGGCACGGATGATCCCGACGGTGTCCTCCTTCGTCGTTTCGCTGCTCGGATTGAAGGTTATCTCAAAGATACGCACGCCGCCGTCAAAGCAGGCGCGTGCCGCAGCCTTGGCGTATTCCTTTGGAATATGTCTGAAAATGACGATGAACCTGTGTTTTTTTATGAATTCAAAGGCGCTCATTCGTTATCACCTATCCCTTTGAAGTAAAATACCGTGTCGTCCTTCGGACGTATATCGGTCAAAGCACCCGTATAATGACGGAGATTTATTGGATGATAGGGGCGCTTTTCGACCTCGTTGACGTTTACGTCGATGCCAAGCCCCGGCTTATCGTTTATCTTGATGTAGCCGTCCTCAAAGAAGACCTCTTCGTCGGTTATCTTTTTCCTGAACGAGCCGTCGTTTATCATTATCTCGTGGATGAGGAAGTTCGGTGTCGCGGCGGCGAGCTGAAGTATTGCTGCGTTGGATATGGGTCCTGAGGGGTTATGGAATGAAACGGGAATGTGCTTCGCCTCTGCCATTGCGGCAATCTTTTTGCACTCCATCATACCGCCCGTGTGGAACATATCGGGCTGAGCTATATCGACGGCGTTCTTTGTGAACAGATCGTCGAATCCGTAGATCGAATAAACTCTTTCACCCGCAGAGATGGGAACAAGACTCTTGCGCTTTACCTGAGCTATAGCCTCGATGTTATCGGGCGGGCAGGGTTCTTCAAGGAGCATAGGCTTGAAGGGAGCAAGCTCCTTTGAGATCTCGATGGCGGTGTAAGGGTTAAAGCGCCCGTGGCATTCTATAAGAAGATCGATCTTGTCACCGACCGCCTCTCTGACAGCGCCGACGGTTTCCACCGCGCTTATCATCTCTTCTTTCGTAAGCGTCATATGCGCCTTGCCGAAGGGATCCCATTTGAGCGCCTTAACGCCGAGGGCGACGGTCGCCTTTGCCTTCTCGGCAAAGTTTTCGGGAGTCTTCGAGCCCGAGAACCAGCCGTTTGCGTACATCTTAACCTTGTCGCGTATCTTGCCGCCGAAGAAGGTGTAGGTGGGAACGCCGAAATACTTGCCCATAATATCCCAAAGCGCCATCTCGACACCGCTTATTGCGGACATAAGGACGGGGCCGCCCTTCCAATAAATATCGCGGTATACCTCGAAGCGCATCTTTTCTATCTCAAGCGGATTTCTGCCGACGATGAGGCGCTTGAGATCCTCGATGCAGCCTGTAAGCGCCAGCTCCTGCGTGCCGAGCGACGCCTCGCCCCACCCGTATAAGCCCTCGTCGGTTTCGACCTTGACGAACGTCCAATTCGTTCTGAAGGCGTCCATTATGTAAGTTTTTACGTCTGTTATCTTCATTTTTTATCTCCTTATTGATTTGATTTTGAATAGGGGAGCATACATATCGAAATGCCCGAGTCAATCACGAGATCCGTTCCCGTTGTGCTCGAGGAAAGGTCTGTGCCGAGGAAGAATACGCCGTTCGCTATCTCCTCCTCCGTGGATTCGCGTCCTACGGGGTAGCGTGAGCGCCTTTGCGCCTTTACTTCTTCCGAGAGAACATCCCACCTTGCGGAATGTATTGCGCCCGCAACGAGGTTATTCGCTCTTATTCCGTATTCGCCGAGCTCGTAAGCCATATTTTTTACGAGTGCGGAGATAGCCGCCTTCGTCATTGAATACACCGTTCTTCCGCGAACGGCGCCGTTTGCCTGTACGGAGCCTATAGTTACTATCGCGCCGCCTGCGCCGCGCTTCATAATTTCTGCCGCTGCCTGACAGCAGAAGAACGTGCCCTTTACGTTAGCGTCTACGATGGCGGAGAAATTCGCCTCGTCCGTGTTAAGAAGACCGAAGTCAACGCCGAGATTCGCAGCGTTTGCAACGAATGCATCAAGGGATCCGAAATCCTTTTCAAACGCCGAAAATACCGCCTTTATCCCCTCCGTGTTCAATAGTTCGAGCGCATAGCCTCTTGCGGGGACGGAAAATTCCTCGGCTATTTTTCTTGCCGCTTCTTCTGATTTTTCTTTTTCGCGACTCGTGATTCCAACTCCCCAGCCGTTTTCGGCAAATTTTTTAGCTATCGCAAGTCCCGTATTTTCCGTAGCTCCCGTGATAAGTATGTTTTTCATCTGAGCGCCTCCTTTTTATCAATTATATCATAGGGGCAAAAAGGTGTAAATACAATTTGATACCGACTTCATATAAAATTTCGCCATCACCCGAGGAGCGGAAGAGTTAATTTTAAAAAGCTATTGCATTTTTTAAAAGAAAATGATAATATTAAAGTGATGATAATGATTCGGGGCGCGAGAAAAGCCCCCGTAAATCGGAAAAGAGGTAATAAAATGCGCAAAGATTTCGGAGCGAAAACCTGGCTCTACCCTATGCCCGTGCTCATCGTCGGCACTTATGACGAAAAAGGCGTGCCAAACGCGATGAATGCCGCTTGGGGCGGAGTTTACGACACGGATCAGGTTATGGTCTGCCTTGCCGACGATCATAAAACCACGGAGAATATAAAGAAAAACGGCGCGTTTACGCTCAGCTTTGCCACAGTGAAGACGATCGCACCCTGCGACTACGTCGGCATAACGTCGGCAAATGACGTGCCCGATAAATTCGAAAAGGCGGGATTCCACGCACGAAAGAGTGAGCACGTAAACGCGCCTATAATAGACGAATTGCCTATGACCGTAGAGTGCAAGCTGTTAAAGTTCAACGAGGACGGTATTTGTATCGGAGAAATAGTCAACGTTTCTGCCGACGAGAGCATACTTGACGAGGACGGAAAAATAGACGCAAAGCGCCTCGATCCAATAATTTACGACGGTGTGACTCACGCTTATTGGAGCTTCGGTGAGCGGGTGGGGAGAGCATTCTTTGACGGTAAGAAGATAAAGTAAGACTGCTCCAAACGACAGCGCGGCAGGTTTTATGTATACTAAAGTTTACAAAAATGAAAAAATTGCGGGTACCGTGTTGAGTTTTGCGAAAAACGGTAAAATCGCGGGCAAATTTAAATCAGAAAAAAGGAAAACAGCCATCGACTTTTGCCGATGGCTGTTTTAAATAAGAGAGTATACGGTTTAATGTCAGGCTTTGCCGTTGCCTGCGGTGTTTGAGCCGTCACCGACAAGACCGAGGCGAGCCGCCGCGTCTTCTCTCATCTTGTATTTGAGTATCTTTCCCGCTGCGTTCATCGGGAAGCTGTCGACGAATTCGATGTACTTCGGAACCTTGTGACGAGCCATACTTGCTTTGATGTATTCCATCATCTCCTCGGCGCTGACGCTTCCCGGTTCCTTCAAAATTATGCAAGCCATAATTTCCTCGCCGTATTTCTTGTCGGGAACGCCGATGACCTGAACGTCCTTGGTCATAGGATGCGTGTAGATGAATTCCTCTATTTCCTTAGGATAGATATTCTCGCCGCCGCGGATGATCATATCCTTAAGGCGGCCCGTGATCCTGTAATTACCGTCCTCGTCGCGGGAGGCAAGGTCGCCCGAATGGAGCCATCCGTCCTCGTCTATCGTATCCTTAGTCGCCATAGGCATTTTATAATAGCCCTTCATCGTGTTGTAGCCCTTAGCGCAGAACTCGCCGTTGACACCGGGACCGACCTCCTCGCCCGTTTCGGGGTCTACTATCTTGCAGCGCACGTGGGGGAACGCGTATCCTACGGTCTCCGTACGCACTTCAAGAGAGTCCGTCCAAGAGCTCATAGTGTTTCCCGGGGCGCACTCCGTCTGACCGTAAACGCTGACGATGCCCGTCATATTCATCTCGTCGGGACGCGCGGCGCGGCGCATAAGCTCGGGGGGGCATCCCGCACCCGCCATAATGCCCGTTCTCATATGTGAAAAATCGGTGCTTCTGTAATTCGGGTGGTTGAACATCGCGATAAACATAGTGGGAACGCCGTTGAAGCAGGTGATCTTTTCCTGATTGATGCAGGCAAGCGACGATTTAGCGGAGAAGTAGGGCATAGGGCACATCGTTGCTCCGTGCGTCATAGACGACGTCATAGAAAGGGTCATTCCGAAGCAGTGGAACATAGGAACCTGGATCATCATACGGTCAGCCGTGGAAAGACCCATACGGTCGCCGATACATTTACCGTTGTTAACGACGTTGTAGTGCGTCAGCATAACGCCCTTCGGGAAGCCCGTGGTGCCCGAGGTGTACTGCATATTGCAAACGTCGGAGGGACGGACCTCTGCCGCCATTCTCGCCACGTGCTCCGAGCTTACGAGCTTGTATCTCGCCATTGCCTCGTCAAAGGTAAGGCAGCCCTTCTGCTTAAATCCTACCGTGATGACGTTGCGAAGGAAGGGAAGCCTTTTGGAATGTAAAGGCTCTCCCGGCTTCGTGTCCTTTATTTCGGGGCAAAGCTCGTTTATGATCTGCTGATAGTTAGAGTCAAGACAGCTGTCTATCATAACGAGAGTGTGAGTGTCCGACTGTCTGAGAAGGTACTCAGCCTCGTGGATCTTGTACGCGGTATTCACGGTGACGAGGATGGCTCCGAGCTTCGTCGTTGCCCAGAACGTTATATACCAAGCGGGCAGGTTCGTCGCCCATATCGCAACCTTTGAGCCCGCCTTTACACCGAGGGAAACGAGCGCTCTTGCAAAGCGGTCCACGTCCTCGCGGAACTCAGCGTAGGTACGGGTGTAGTCGAGGGTCGTGTACTTGAAGCAATACTGATCGGGAAACTCGTCGGCAACGCGGTCAAGAACCTCGGAGAAGGTCAGATCGATAAGCTCGTCCTTCTTCCAGATATACTGACCCGTTCCGTCGTGGTTGAAGTAGAGCTTTTTCTTCATATCTCTCGTCGAGGAGAACCTTGACATATAGTTTACGAAGTAGGGGAATATGACCTCGGGATCCTTGAGGTCGTCGAGCCACTCGGGCTTCCATTCGAGTGAAATGAAATTATCGTAATTTACGGATGAAAGCGCGCGCATAACGTCGTCGATGGGCATAGTTCCTTCGCCGATGAGCTGATAAGCTCCCGCGTCGTCAGAATCGCGCATATGAACGTGCTTGACGTAGCAGCCGAGATTCTTTATCGTCTCGTCACCCGACTCGCCGTTATCTCTGTAAGGATGGGATATATCCCAAAGGACCGCGAGATTGTCGCTCGCAAATCTGTCGAGCATATTGCGGAGCCTTGCGGTATCTGAATAGATGCCGCTCGTTTTGACGAGTATAGTGACGTCAAGCTCTTCGGCTGTCGGCAAAAGAGATGTAAGAGCGGAATAAACGGCATCCTCTTTGTCGTTAAGAGCGCAAACCACGACGTAAGGAACGCGTGCGCCGTGAGCCGTTTCCATAAGGGATTTTACGGTGTCAATGACCGTTTCGTCTGCGGATATATCGCAAGAGGTGTCGAAGCAGGGAACGGAGAGCTGCTTTTCGCGCAGATCGCGCGCCGTTGCGGCAGTATTATATTTATGGAAGGGACCGCCGCGGTCCGTGAGGGCGTTAAAGCTTTGAAGATTGTAGACCTCTACGCCCGAAAAGCCCATATCTATCGCCGTTTCGAGCATTTCGTCCCAAGAGAGGGTCGGCCAGCCGCGTGTTGAAAATGAGAGCTTCATTCTACTTCCTCCTCGTAGATTATCTTGTTAAGTGCGCTGAGATAAGCCTGGATACCCGCGCCGACGATGTCGGTGGAGATACCTCTGCCCGAGTATACCTTGCCGCCTGAGCGGAGCTTGACCACGGTCTGTCCCATAGCCTCGCGCCCTTCCGTAACGGCTTGAAGCTGGAAGTCGTCAAGCTCGTAATGACAGCCCGTGATCTTTTCGATAGCTTGGAATGCGGCGTCTATTGAGCCGTCACCGATATAAACGCCCTCTACGGGCTGATCGTTTTTGACGAGCTTGATGTGCGCGGTAGCGGAAATGGTGTTGCCCGAGGTAATTACGTAAGTGTCAAGCTTGTAGGTGGCGGGAACTTGCATAGCGGAGGAGGCGACTATTGCGTCGAGCTCCTTGAGTCCGACTTTTTCCTTCTTCGCGGCGATCTGAATAAACGCGCTGTAAACCTTGGCACAGTCCTCCTCCGAAAGGTCGTAACCGAGCTTCGTTACCGCAACGGTAACCGCCTCGGGGGTGTCGTGAGCGGTAAGAAAAACGTCGTTTCCGTCGTGGTCTGCCGTACCGCTGTAAGAATTTTTCTTTCCGGGCTGGCACATCCAATTCACTTGATCTATAATTCTGGTAAGCTGTGTCGTGCGTACGTTGCAGGCAGCTTTCAACGAGTCTGACTTTGCCGCGAAAACGCGGGCAACGCTTGCCAAGGACGCAAGCCCCAGAGGGTATGCTGCCGCGCATATCTGCCCTGCGCCCTCCGTGACGGCGGCGATAGCGCACGCGTCCGCCATAGAGATGGTATCGGAGCAGCAAATGCCGAGGGTAACGTTCTTAAGCTCGGGAAGCTCCTTATACTGGAGCTTGATGAAGTCCGCAAATTCGTTGGGAAGCATAGTTCCCGCGGTATCGCAGAGCGTAACGGTCGTAGCTCCCGCGTCAATAGCGGTCTTTAAAGCCGACGTAAGGAAGGTCTGCTCGCTTCTCGTAGCGTCGCCCGCTATAAATTCAACGTCGGGGCAAAGGGCGGCACACTTCTTGATAGTTTCCTCTATTGCCGCTATCATAGCGTCGGGTTTTTTATGATAAAGGTATTCTATCTGAACGGCGCTCGTGGGTGCGGGGACCTGGAGTCTCGGGCGCTTCGCCTGCTTAACTGAGCACCAAGCGGCATCGACGCTCTCGGCGTTCAATTCTACGGGAACGGCGACCGTGCTGTCGCTGACCGCTGCCGCTATGGATTTGATTCGGAGCGAATCTATGCGGACGTTTTCTATGCCTTCGAGCTCTATTACGTCAACTCCGAGCTTGTCAAGAAGCTTGGCAAACTCTATCTTCTCCTTGAACGAAAGGCTGAAGCCCTCGGAGATCTGCTTCATCGTTGCGTCGCTGATTCTGATCTGTTTCATATTTTTTCTCCTTTAAATAAGAAAGTGTGTTTACAAATAAAAAAGCCCTGAAGCTGACAACACAGCTCCAGGGACGAAATTAAATCGCGGTACCACCCTGATTATTCCCAAAGAGTAGGGAATCTCTTAAAAGCCTCAAACAAGGCTCTGCCATATAACGGTGGCAACCGTGTCCCATTACTCGCTTTCGCTTTGACAAGACCGACTCGGGAAGAAGAGCGCCCAACCCATCCGCATCGGCTCACACCTACCGCCGACTCTCTGAAGCATCCGAAAAGGGCTTGATTTCCGTCATTGTCTTTGAAATGAAATTTTCAGTTGAATATATTTAAGCACAAAAAGCTTCTTTTGTCAAGAGGAATTTTGCAAAAAACGCCATTTTTGTCGGTTTTGCCTAAAATTCGGAAAGGTATTTTTTATATTTTGTATATTTTTGCGGCGAAAAAACATTTGACATTTGAAAAAAAATGTGTTATAATCATTTCATAAAAACTGTGACGAAGACGGTACGGTGAAAAAGCCCACAGAGAGTCGGCGGTAGGTGCGAGCCGATAGCTAATAGCCAAGTACCCATCACTTCCGAGTTGAAGATCCGAGCAAATTTGTTAGGGTCTTACGTTGCCCGCGTTAAGGGATAGGACTTGTTGGAGTCTAAAGTGGCGCTTATCGCAATTTGAGTGGTACCGCGGGTATATTTGCTCGTCTCAAGAATTATTTCTTGAGATTTTTTTGTTTTTTATAGGCTTTTTTATTAAGCTTAAATAAATTTCACATACAAACAAACTTTATTGTTACAGGAGGAAAAAGTTATGACAACCCCATCTGACACCAATCAGCTGAAAAGGATAGCGCTCCGAATTCGCGAAATGCGTCAGATCCTCGGTTACAGCACGGCTAAAATGGCTGAGCTCACCGATCTTGAGGAAGCTACTTACGTTTCATACGAATCGGGAACGGTCGATCTGCCATTTACTTTTATGCATAAATGCGCTAAGGTTTACGGCATAGAGATCACGGATATTCTTGAAGGTCACAGCGCAAAGCTGACGGGGTATACCGTCACCAGACGCGGCGAGGGTCTTACCACGGCAAGCGAGGACGGCATCACTATTCAGGATATGGCGCCGCTGTTCCGTCAGAAGCTTGCGACTCCTTATTGGGTAACATATGAATATTCCAAAGAGCTTCAAAGCCTTCCTATCAATACGGTAACGCACGCGGGTCAGGAATTTGACCTTGTTATAAAGGGCTCTTTACGCATTCGCATCGGCGACCGCGAGGAGGTCCTTCACGAGGGGGACAGCGTTTTCTTCAAGTCGTCAACTCCCCACGGTATGATCGCCGTCGACGGTGAGGACTGCGTGTTCTTGGCTATGATTATGGCAAGCGACAGCACCGACCAGCCTATGTACATCAGCGCCGCTGAGCACGCGGCGGCTCATAAGCCTCTTCTTTGCGAGAAGTTTATCAAGCCCGTCGAGGATGAAAACGGTATCCTTCTTGACGTTAATTATAATAATGAAGACAAGTACAACTTCGCCTTTGACACGGTTGATGAAATAGCGCGCAAGGACCCCGAGAAGCTTGCTATGCTGCATATCTCAAACGATATGACCGAGCGCAGGTTTACCTTCAAGGATATGAAGGACGCGTCCTCTCAGAGCGCGAACTACTTCAAGTCCCTCGGTATAAAGCGCGGTGACAGAGTTATGGTTGTTCTCAAGCGTCATTATCAGTTCTGGTTCGCAATACTCGGTCTTCACAAGCTCGGCGCTATCGCCATCCCCGCTACGAATCAGCTCGTTGAGCACGATTTCAGCTATCGCTTTACCGCCGCGGGCGTTAGTGCCATAATCTGCACGGCGGACGGAGATACTGCAAATCAGGCGGAGCTTGCTGAGAAGAGCTGCGGACTTTCCTTGACGAAGATCATCGTCGGAGCGGATAAGGAAGGCTGGCATAACTACGATAAAGAGTACGTTCTCTTCAGCCGCAGATACGTGCGCGAGGCGGACGCTCCTTGCGGAAACGATCCTATGCTTATGCTCTTTACCTCCGGCACCACGGGCTATCCCAAAATGGCAATGCATTCCTACAAGTACGCCCTCGGTCATTACGTTACCGCTAAATATTGGCATCGCTGCGAGCAGGACGGACTTCACTTCACCATTTCCGAAACGGGTTGGGGCAAGGCTCTTTGGGGCAAGCTTTACGGTCAATGGCTCTGCGAGGGTGCGGTCTTCACCTACGACTTTGACAGATTCGACTCGCAGAAGATACTTCCTATGTTCGCGAAATACAAGATCACTACCTTCTGCGCGCCTCCCACTATGTACAGAATGCTCATCAAGCAGGATATAAGTCAGTACGATCTTTCCTCCATCCGCCACGCAACAACCGCGGGTGAGGCGCTCAACCCCGAGGTCTTTTATCAGTTTGAAAAGGCAACGGGTCTTCGTATAGCAGAGGGCTTTGGACAGACCGAGATGACCCTCGGAATCGCAAACCTCGTCGGCACACAGCTTAAGCCCGGTGCAATGGGCAAGCCCGTCCCCGGTTACGGCATCGACCTTGTCGACGTTGACGGCAACCCCGTTGCGGACGGCGTAAACGGCGAGATCGTTATTCGCACCGAGCCGAGATGCGCTTGCGGCGTTTTCCTCGGTTATTACCTTAATAAAGAGGCGACGGATAACGTTTGGCACGACGGCTTATATCACACGGGCGACCTTGCTTGGCGCGATGAGGACGGATATTATTGGTACGTCGGACGTGCCGATGACGTCATCAAGTCCTCGGGCTATCGCATAGGTCCGTTCGAAATAGAGTCGACGATTATGGAGCTTCCGTACGTTCTTGAGTGCGGTGTTTGCGCCGCCCCCGACGAGGTCAGAGGTCAGGTCGTCAAGGCTTGCATCGTGCTCGTAAACGGCACGGAGCCCTCGGAGGAGCTTAAAAAGGAGATCCAGAATTACGTCAAGCAGCATACGGCACCCTACAAGTATCCGAGAATCGTCGAGTTCCGCAAGGATTTGCCCAAGACCATCAGCGGCAAGATAATGAGAAATAAGCTTTAAAATTCGACGTAAAAAATTAAAATATAATAAAATCCTTTAAATATATTGACAATCGGGGTTGAAATTTGATATAATATACTTTATCAAATACGGCTTTTCCGAGTAAAATACGTTTTTAAGCCGAAAACAACAAAAGAGGTACGACGTGGAACCTGTTTTAAACGGAATGGAAACTAAAATTAGACAAATAGCGGCACGTATCAAGGAGTTGCGTCTTGTAACGGGACTCTCCGTCGAGGAAATGGCGGAGCGCACAGGTACTACCGTTGAAGAGTACGAGGAGTGCGAGGCGGGCAACCGCAATCTGAGCATCGCGTTTCTCTATCATTGCACCCTGAGCTTCGGCGTTGATATGGGCGATATTCTTGAGGGAAAGAGCCCTAAGCTTCGTTCTTACGCTTTAACGCGCAGAGGAGAGGGACAGAGGATAGAGGAAGCCCATAATATGATAGGCTTCAACCTTGCGTCGGGCTTCCGTAACCGTATCGCCTTGCCTCTCTATATGGAGCTTAATTATAAGGGCAACGACGATCAGACTATCGAGCTTGTGACTCACGAAGGGCAGGAGTGCGATATCGTGATCAAGGGTCATATGAAGATCCAGATCGGCGATCACAGCGAGATACTCGGCCCCGGTGACTGTATTTACTACGATTCGGGCACACCTCACGGTATGATAGCCGTAAACGGTGCGGACTGTACGTTCTACGCCATAGTTTTGCGCAACCAGGCGGCAAGACTTGGCGAGGAGGCGGCGACGCTCTCCGTTGCCACCAAGCGCCACGGAGACGATTCCGAGCGCAGAATTTATAACGATTTCATCATCCCTACGGAGGAGAACGGCGTTCTTACGAAGATAGCGTTCAAGAACGAGGAGAAGTTCAACTTTGCCTTTGACGTCGTTGACGCACTCGGCAGACGTAAGCCCGATAAGCTTGCTATGCTCCACGTCAGCGAGGACGGAACGGAAAGGCGCTTTACGTTCAGCGATATGAAAAAGGAGTCCGCGAGGGCGGCAAACTACTTCAAATCCCTCGGCATCAAGAGGGGCGACAGAGTTATGCTGGTGCTTAAGCGCCACTATCAGTTCTGGTTTGCCATACTCGGTCTTCACAAGCTCGGCGCGGTAGCTATTCCCGCTCCGAATCAGCTTCTTGAGAAGGACTTCAAATACCGATTTGAAATAGGAAATATAAAAGCTATTCTCTGTACGTCCGACGGCGATGTCGCGGATGCCGTTGATAAGGCAGCGGCGGCGTGCCCCGGTCTTGCCTATAAGATAATCGTTGGCAAGAAGAGAGAAGGCTGGCATTCCTTCAACGACGAATACGCTATGTACAGCAGCCGTTACGAAAGAGCGGACGACGCTCCTTGCGGAAGCGATCCTATGCTTATGTTCTTCACGTCGGGCACGTCGGGTTATCCCAAGATCGCGGCGCACAACTATAAATACCCTCTCGGTCACTTTATCACCGCAAAGTATTGGCATCAGGTCAATCCCGAGGGGCTTCACTTCACCATCTCGGACACGGGCTGGGCGAAGGCAATGTGGGGCAAGCTTTACGGTCAGTGGCTTTGCGAGGCGGCAAACTTTGTATACGATTTCGACAGATTCAATGCAGAGAATATACTACCTCTCTTTGCCAAGTACGGCATAACGACGTTCTGCGCGCCCCCTACGATGTACAGAATGCTTATAAAGCAGGATATTTCAAAATACGATCTTTCGAGCATAGAGCACGCGTCCACCGCGGGCGAGGCGCTCAACCCCGAGGTCTTCCGTCAGTTTGAGAAGTCTACGGGCCTTAAGATTATGGAGGGCTTCGGTCAGTCGGAGAGCACGCTTATTATCGGCAACCTCTCGGGCGGCAGCCACAAGATGGGCTCTATGGGCAAGCCCGTTCCGCTTTACAACGTGCATTTGCTTAACACCGAGGGCGAGGAAGTCGCTCGCGGCGAAAACGGCGAGATATGCATTGATATATCCAAGGGGCTTCCTCCGGGACTTGCTTACGCTTACGAGGCGAACGAGGAGGTCACGAAGGAGACCTGGCGCGACGGATATTACCACACGGGTGACGTTGCCTGGATGGACGAGGACGGATTCCTTTGGTACGTAGGACGTGCTGACGACGTCATTAAGTCCTCGGGTTACAGAATAGGTCCGTTTGAGATAGAAAACGTCATTATGGAGCTTCCGTACGTCCTTGAATGCGGCGTTTCCGCGGCTCCCGACGAGATAAGAGGTCAGGTCGTAAAGGCGAGCATAGTTCTCGTAAAAGGCACCGAGGGCACGGACGAGCTTAAAAAAGAAATTCAGAATTACGTCAAGTCCAAGACCGCGCCTTATAAGTATCCGAGAATAGTAGAATTCCGCGAGAGCCTTCCCAAGACGACGAGCGGAAAGATAATAAGAAAGCAACTTTAAAAAAACATCCGTGCCGTGATGGGCACGGGCGGTAAGAGAATATTATGGAACACAAAAGATTGACGCTTTTCGCGGGTCATTACGGCAGCGGCAAGACGAATATTGCCGTCAATTACGCCCTCTTGCTCGCGAAAGAAGGAAACAAGGTCTGTATCGCCGACCTCGATATCGTCAATCCGTATTTCAGAACGAAGGACAGCGAAAAGGAGCTTCTCTCGGCGGGTATCCGCCTCGTTTCTCCTCAGTACGCCAACAGCAACGTAGATCTTCCCGCGCTTCCCGCGGAGAGCTACAGCTTGGTTCAGGATAAGTCCACGCTCGGAATTATGGATATTGGCGGAGATGACAGAGGCGCATACGCTTTAGGCAGATATGCCGAGGCAATAAAGGCTGAGAACGATTACCGTATGGCGTTCGTCGTGAATTGCTACCGCCCCCTGACGTCAACCGTCGACGATGCCGTCGAGGTTATGAAGGAGATAGAGGCGGCGTGCGGATTGAAGTTCAATTGCATAGTCAATAACTCAAATCTCGGCAAAGAAACGACGCCCGCGACGGTTCTTGATTCGCTTGATTTCGTCGAGCGGCTCAGCGAGAGGACGGGGCTTGAGATCTTTATGCACACGGCTGAAGAGTCGGTGGCTAAGGAACTTACGGGGCTTCGTGTGATGCCTATGGTACTGCAAAAGAAAATTTTTGACTTGCCCGATGATATATCGTGACGGCAAGCTCTGATAATCAAGGAGGAATATAAATGGCAAAGGTAACTTTTAACACGGATATGTGTAAGGGCTGTGGCTTGTGCGTTGACGCTTGCCCGAAGAAATGTCTTGCTATCGCGGAGGATAAGCTTAACGGTAAGGGATATTCTCCCGCATATATGCAGGATCAGGAAAAGTGCATCGGATGCGCGTTTTGCGCGACTATGTGTCCGGATTGCATAATCACGGTTGAAAAGTAAGGAGGCTATTATGGCAGAAAGAATTTTAATGAAGGGCAACGAGGCTATCGCGGAGGCTGCGATCAGAGCAGGTTGCCGACACTACTTCGGTTATCCCATCACTCCCCAGACGGAGATCGCCGCTTATATGGCGAAGAAAATGCCCAAGATCGGCGGCGTATTCCTTCAGGCGGAAAGCGAGATAGCGTCTATAAATATGGTTTACGGCGCGTCAGCGGCGGGAATGCGCGTTATGACGTCCTCGTCAAGCCCCGGAATCTCCCTTAAAACCGAGGGACTCAGCTACATAGCGGGCTCGGATATTCCCGCACTCGTCGTAAACGTGCAAAGAGGCGGCCCCGGTCTTGGCGGAATTCAGCCCTCTCAGTCGGATTATTTCCAGGCAACGAAGGGCGGCGGACACGGTGACTACCGTATGATCGTTCTTGCTCCCGCATCCGTGCAGGAGATGGCAAGCCTTACTATCAAGGGCTTTGATCTTGCCGATAAATACCGTATGACCTCTATGATCCTCGCTGACGGAACCATCGGTCAGATGATGGAGCCTATATCCTTCGAGGACGTTGAGATAAATTCTTACGAAAAGCCCTGGGCTCTTACGGGCACGGAGTGCAAGCGTAAGCACAACGTCGTAAACTCTCTTTATCTTAAGCCCGAAGAGCTTGAGAAGAAGAATTTCGAGCGCTTTGAAAAATACGCCGAGATAGAGAAGAACGAGGCAATGTGGGAGGAATATATGATGGACGACGCCGAGATATGCGTCGTTGCCTTCGGTATTGCTTCACGCGTTGCAAAGAACGCGGTAGTAGCCGCAAGAAACGAGGGAATAAAGGTCGGTCTTATCCGTCCCATCACCCTCTGGCCGTTCCCGACCGCCGCTTTTGAAGCTGCGGCTGAGAAGGTAAATTCGTTTATATCGGTTGAGCTCAGTATGGGTCAGATGATAGATGACGTAAAGCTTGCCACGAAGTGCAAGAAGCCCGTTTCTCTTTGCAACCGCGCGGGCGGTATGATCCCCTCTCCCGATGAAATCCTCGAGTCCATTCGCAACGCGAAGAAAGGAGTGCTTTAATAATGGCTGTTGTATTTGAAAAACCGAAATCCCTGACAGACGCTCCGTTCCATTACTGTCCCGGTTGCCCTCACGGTATCATTCACCGTCTTGTAGCCGAGGTCATTGATGAGCTCGGTATTGAGGGAAAGGCTATCGGAGTTGCTCCCGTCGGATGCGCCGTTATGGCATACGATTATTTCGCTTGTGATATGATAGAGGCGGCTCACGGAAGAGCTCCCGCTGTTGCCACGGGCATTAAGCGTTGCCGCCCCGATAACGTCGTTTTCACCTATCAGGGTGACGGCGACCTTGCGTCTATCGGTATGGCGGAGACCGTTCATTCCGCGGCGAGAAACGAGAATATTACCGTTATTTTCGTAAACAACGCTATCTACGGTATGACGGGCGGACAGATGGCACCCACCAGCCTTCCCGGTCAGGTCACTCAGACGTCTCCCTACGGGCGTGACGTAAATCATTGCGGTTGGCCCATCAGAGTCAGCGAGATGCTCGCAACTCTTGAAGGCCCCGAGTACGTAGCCCGCGTTGCCGTAAACAACGTAAAGAACGTGAAGAACGCGAAGAAGGCTATTAAGAAGGCTTTTGAAAATCAGATAAACGGCAAGGGCTTCTCTCTCGTTGAGGTCGTTTCCGCTTGCCCCACCAACTGGGGTATGACGCCTAAGGCTGCTCTTGAATGGGTCGAGAGCGATATGCTCCCCTTCTATCCCATCGGCGTTTACAAGGACAGAAGCGCAGAGGAGGGCAAATAAGATGAAAACTACTCAGATCCTTATCGCGGGCTTCGGTGGACAGGGAATTCTGTTCTCAGGTAAATTCTTGGCGTACAAGGGACTCGTTGAGGAGCTTCAGGTATCCTGGCTTCCGTCTTACGGCCCCGAAATGCGCGGAGGTACCGCAAACTGTAACGTCATCCTCTCGGATGATCCCGTCGGCTCTCCCATCATCACGACGCCCGACGTTCTTATCGCTATGAACCTTCCTTCTCTTCAGAAGTACGTAGACTCGGTCGCCCCCGGCGGTCAGATCTATATAGATTCCTCTCTTATCGACCTTAAGATCGAACGCACCGACGTTGAGGTCTTCTATATTCCCGCAACGCAGATGGCGAAGGAAGAGGGCATCGCAACCCTTGCAAATATGATCATAGTAGGTCATCTTCTCGAAAACCATCCCGAGCTCTCCTTTGACGGAGCAGAGGCAGTCGTGGAAAGCCTCGTTCCCGCTAAGAAGGCGGCGCTCAAAGAACTTAATATGAAAGCGCTTTCCCTCGGAAAGAACTATAAAAAGTAATTTGACCGAAAATAAAAAAAGGGGCTGTCTCAAATGCAAATTTCAGAGCGTTTGAGACAGCCCCCTTAGTATTACGTTCAGAGAACTACCGAAGAATGGCTATAGATATAGAACTCTTCTTGCCTTGGTATCCACTTTTTCTCCTTGACGGGGAAGGTCGAGTCTAATGCCTCGACCGCAGGGGTGTTCTCACAGCAGTCGGCGGCGGTAGAAGGAATGATGACCTTGACAATATTAAGGAAATATGGTATACTGAAAACGAAGGAACTCCGACGCTTGCATACTCTTACACCTACACGGCAAAAGGTCAGCTATTGGTGGCGCTATAACCGGCGGGATTTCTGGCGGTGTTTCCAAAATGTTTATGTAGGTGATGTATTATGAGCAATGAATATTATGAATTGTTTGTGGATTATTCTATGCAACAATGTTTAAAAAATGATTATGCAGATAAAAGTAAAGTTAAAAAGCATAATTATGCATTAGCACAACTACAAAAATTAAAAAAAACTATGTGTCAAAATGAATCTTTAGATATTATTGAGTTGTTATTATTGCATGAAGACGATCGAGTTAGATTAAATGCCGCAAAATTCGCTTTAGAGGTACAGGTTTGTTTGCCTTTGGCTAAAGCAACATTAAACGATATATATATAAATTCTTTGGATTCAACATTAAGTTTTTCCGCGAAATTAATTATTAATAGTGATTTATAAAGACTTTGTTGTAGTATATTATACTGTTACGCATAGTGTTTTCTCACCCGAGAGCCTTGTGCTCTCGGGCGACAGGAAAGAATTTTAACATTGGACGGGCTACACTAACGACGCTTGGGGCAATTGCTTTGAGGACAGCACGTCCATCGTTCCTTTATCGGTAGCAATAAATCCGTTCCGCTACAGAGGTTATTATTACGACTCTGAAACAGGCTTCTACTATCTTAATTATGCTTTCGTGGGAATGAAATCGGGTGGGCAAATTTCCACATATCATGTTAGGAGTGTTGGCAAAATGATAAAAGACGGAATTACTTTGTTCGGGTGAATTTTTATGTTCATAAAAAAAATAATCAGTTTTGATAAAGAATCAGGCGAAGCAGATGTTTGTGTTTCGGATGGAACATATGAAGTTTTATGTTATTCGTGTTCTTTTAGCGAAATGTTAAAATCAAAGCAAATAGATTGTATATACGCTTTTGGATGCGAGGATGTTTACAAATCTTCACTTCAAAGTTTCGATATTATTAAAAACGAGCAGTATTATGCATATTTTTTTGTCGCACAAGTGATTTCAAAATCACTAAAAAGAGTTAGGGTTGGCGAATTAATTATAGAAATTGATTCATATATACCTAATGACATTTTTGATGGTGAATATGTTTGGTGTTCCGCTCAAAGATTCGATGTTTAAATAAGTGAATTGTCAATAGAAGTGCAACATTTCCCGAGAGCTTCGGCTCTCGGGTGAGGGGAAAGAATTGTATCGCGGATATTACCGTGACTCTGAAACAGGCTTCTACTATCTTAATTCAAGGTATTATGATCCTGCGATTGGCAGGTTTAATTTCAATAATCATTCAATAGGATTAGGCGTCGACGTAGGCTTGGGTATATCTTTCCACTTAGGCTTTTCCTTTTCTATTAGTGGTTTTTTAATCAGTTTGTACGATTAGAAGATAGGTAGCACGAAAAATGAAAAAGTTGATTGAAGAAATTTTACAAAAAGCAAACCCCATTATATCTAAAATCGAAGAATTTATAAAACGAAGAAAGAAAACAGTCTCGGTTACTTCGCTGATTATTGTTATAATATCTGCGATAGCAGTATCTTATTCTTCCGTCAGTGAATTAGTTTTGATTATGGCTGTAAGCTCTTTGCTTTGTGTAATTGGGATGTTAATGTACAGGATTGGACACATTCCCTTTTTAGGACGAGATACGTTGTGGAGCTTGTATAGATCAAAGTATTCAGAAGAAGAAGCTGACGAAAAATACAAGGCTCACTCACTAAAGGCTGTCGCAATATTTTACCCAATAGCTATCATATCTTTTTTAATTTGGGTAATTGCGGAGGTTGTGCTCTTGATAATCGAGCAAATTTAATTATGAGAGATAAGACTAGTTGGAAAATTGAAGATTACGAAGGATTTGAGCATATTATAACTTTTGATGCGAGTAGCAGTAATCGTAATATATATATTGACAATGAGTTGAAATATACTATACCAAACACTTTGCAGTATTCGAAGTTCTTTAATTACGAATATCGCTTTGAAGCGTTTGGAAAATCTTGCAGAATACATTACATAGTGTTGCCACTTGCCGGAACAGAAAATCCAACTTTGGTAATAGATGGTCTTATATTAAAGTCAAATGACAAATATAGTTCTTCAATTCCGCCAATGCCAATTTACGGATGGATTTCAATTGTTATTTCGTTAGTGATTTTTTTAGCTACCGTAGTTTGGGGCTGTATAGTCGCTGCAAGATATGATAGTATTACTTATGCTTTTACTATTCCAACACCGGCTATACTTTCTTTTATGCTAATACGCTTTCTTTCAAATATGCCATTAAAGGAATCTTTTTCTAACAAACAATCTGCTATAATACGAATTTCTTTTATCCTATTTGTGTTTAGTGCAATGGTTGCTTTTTATTATTTGCTATTTTAACATTGGACGGGCTACACTAACGACGCTTGGGGCAATTGCTCTGAATACAGTGCGGATACAGTTCCTTTATCGGTAGCAATAAATCCGTTCCGCTACAGAGGTTATTATTACGACTCTGAAACAGGCTTCTACTATCTTAATTTATCAAAACCCAAACGCTGAGGGCGGACCGGGCGGAACCATATTGAACTATAAAGGTTGGTTTGGAAAATTCAGAATAGATTGGGATCCAAGACACGGTTTTCATACCCATCCTCCGGGACATTAAAAGGAAACAATTTATGAAAAAAATTTCGATAGACACTATAAAGCATACGAACAGATCGTGTGATATTATTGTAAATAATGTTGGCAGATGTGAAGACGTGCTGAACAAAATCTGTGAAGCATTTGGTTGTTTCTTTGATGGTGAAGAGCTGTTTTTAGGTCTTTATAAAATCGATGGTTTTTATTTAAAAAATAAAGAAAAAGAAATTTATGCTAATGATATTGAGTCATATTTTAAGTCTCGGGGATTGTTTTGTCCTTTATTAGAGTATGACACTTCTCATAAACATAAAAATGAATTTGTTGTTTGTAAAGCACCTAACGATATTATTACATATAAAATGCTCCATAAAGTGTTTAAATATCATCTTGAAACAATAGTATTTTCCCCCAAAAACATTGTGTGGAACGAATTTGTTGAATCATATAAGAATTATAATAAAGGCGTGACAAGAAGTTATGTTTTAAACGGGTATACAGATTTCTTACTATCTTACATAGATAGTGGCGATTTTGTTGTTTCTTTTGATTCCAATAATTACGACGCACAAATTATTTTAAATAAGGTAAAAAAGATAATAGAAATGTGATATTTGCTTTGCAAGCGAGCGAAATATTATTTTTAGCACATACGTATTTTCAGTATTTGATAATATGTGAAAAATAATGCAACTATAATTTTTAGTCAAAAGTCACCCGAGAGCTTCGGCTCTCGGGCGACGGAAAAATCCACGAGGAAACGCTATAAATATTTTTGAGGGAGTTCTTTGATTATGGAGAATTTTTCGCTAGATGATATAATTTATTATATGTTTCAAGGTAGAGAAATTGAATTGCTTTATAATGAGAAACTTTATTTTTTGAAATTTGATTATGAATATCATAAACAAACGGGATTTGAAAAAGCAAGAATAATTTTAACCGATTGCTCTGGACCACACGATGTAGAACTAATTAGAGAAACGCCTCTTTCTATATTGCAATATAAATTCGATGGAAAAGATTCAATGTGGGAGAATCTTGATAAATTTGAGGTGCAGTGTATTTTGTAACTTAAAATATTTCCCGAGAACTTCGGCTCTCGGGGATGAAGAAGAACTAAACGTGGACAACCTCGTATAATTTCACATGGGTACGGGGCAGACGGCTTGAAACAGCAACGAAGAGTGGTCAGACATACACTTATACGTACAACGCTGACGGCATTAGAACGAGCAAAAACGTTTGGGGTATAACGATAGAATACATTCTGAACGGAAGTCAAATCATAGGTGAAAAGTGGTCTAACGGAACAACTATAGTTTACATTTATGATGCCGAAGCCTCTCCGATAGGAATGCTCTACCGTGATGCTTCCTATGCCCAAGGGGAATTTGATGTTTACTGGTATGAAAAGAATCTTTTCGGAGATGTAATAGCTGTATATGACTCTGACGGAACAAAGCTTGTAAGCTACACATATGATGCTTGGGGC
>JAFVTS010000038.1 GCA_017503105.1 Clostridia bacterium | reverse complement strand
AAGCTCTGATAGGCGTGGTAAGCAATCGTGTTGGACTTGCTACCCGTCCGTGAGTTAAGCTGTTCCATCAAGCTCACCGCAGAGTCAAGCTCGCATTGGAGAGTGCTGACATAAAGCCGTTCTTCGGTTTTTAGAATATCCACGCCGTATTCGACGAGAGCCTTCAGCGTATCCTCTGATAAATTCTCCGAAGATTTGTGAAGATCTCCGACATAATCAATCAGTTCCTTTAGGTGGCTTTTTACATACCATATTTTTGTTACCGCCAATCTTGATACCTCCCCTCGCAAGCTGCGCCGAAAGCTCCGCAACAATCCGCCACACGCGGTTTGCATTTCGTCGGTACTCGGGTTCATCAATAAAACCGAGAGAGTGTGCCTTCGTTGCAAGTTGGTTCATATTGATGCCGATGTGCTGAAGCTCGTCAATGACTTGTTTATATTCTGCGGGTGGAAACTCAACGGGCTGAAAGCCATTGATGAGTTGACGGATATACTCATTCATAGTCATATTGGCGGCGGTTGACCACACACACAAATTGTTGTATTCTTTTTCATCAAGACGAATTGTGATGCGGTGTTGCCGCTTGCGCGTAGCATCAAATTTGTTCATCGTTTTATGGGCGGGGGTATTAGGGGATTTCCCCTAACAAGCGGGTTTGGGCGTCCAAATCCAATGCTTGCTAAGAGTGAAAGACACTAATCCGCCGCCCCGAAGTCCTCCTTTCATCGTTCTTTATCGTCGCGGCTTCTGACGGGTTCTTTGATTTCATATTCCACGCCTTGGTAGTCCTCGGCGGTCAGAATATAGTGACCTCGGTGGTATCCGTCGTTGACGATTGTCTGCGCTTCGTAAGCATCTTCAGCTTCAACTCTAACGGTTCTTGAAAGCGTTTCCGTGATTACCACCTCAAAGGTTTTGTTCTTTTCCTCGCGGTAAATTTGCAGGTCGTGATGGCAAGGAATATAGATTTTTCCGTTCTCCACGCAACGGAAAAGGTCATACTCGTGACCGCCCGCCGCCTTGTAAAAATCATCGTAGGAGTACGGAAATTTGCTCGGATAGGCATAACCTTCCTCGCATAATCCAAGCTCGGCATCAATGGAAATTCGCTTTGAGATTGCGAAAAATCCACTCTCAGAACCCTCCAATTTTCTTACGGGAAAGAAGTTGTAACCGCCGTATTCAAAGGTTCTTTTACTCAAAAAATCACCGCCTTTAGAGCCTTGCATTGAACGCCTGCTCACAGATCTCGTCGAGAATATCTGTAAGGGTAATTTCCATATCTTCGGGCACTTTCTTGCCGAGCGCATAGCGGTAGGTCATAGCCGCTTTGTCCTCGTCATCAAACGCCCACATTCTCACAAAGTATGTGAAAACGATACGCATATCTTCAAGCAGCCACATCTCGTAGCCCTCTACAACGGTCGTAATATCGTCCTCGTCGGTATCCCAAACGGAGCACAGAAGATGCCCGTTTCGCTCAAACAAACGGTTCTGCTTGATGTTGTTATGGGGCATTTCGCAACCCATAATCTCACAAGCGCAAAGGGGCTTGTAATCCCAATCGAGAACGGGATCAAAGGTATGGAGCGAGTCGATTGCTTCATTGATTTCAGCCGTAATACGCTCTTTGTTTACGGGGCAACCGCCGTAATTTTTTAAGAGCATTTTACGCAGATTTTTCTGAAACTTTTTCATATAGCGCGACTCTTTGGAGTTTCTATCTTGCATCGTTTTTACGGTTATCCTCATTGGCATTTACCTCTCTTTTCTTATCGTTAATTAGGTTTATAAGGTAGTCGTTATAATCCTTGCTCCCGTCGGGTGGAGGGGTAAATTTAACCTCATACCGACCGCCAAGAACATATCCAAGGGCAGCCGCACCGCGCCGTCCTTTATCGTCATTGTCGTAACACAAAAATATCTTTTTCACGCCCGGATTCTTCGATAGAAAATCCGTGAGTGATACGGGTACTTTCGTGTTTTCATAGCTCCCGCTTGGGGCATATATGCCCGATACGGAAAGCAGATTTTCGTGTTTATAATCACCTCCGTTTGCGTTCAAAATCGTTGCATAAGATAAAAGGTCAATAGCACTTTCAAAGACGAAAACGCTGTCTTTTTTACCTTCCGCAATAAGACGAAAGGTGTAGGTCTTGTCACTGCCTGCTATGTCCTTTCTGTTGGTTGTACCGTCCGTCGCTCTCCAAGAGCAATACTTCATTTCGCCTTTCTCATCGTATCCGATAAAGAAAACAGAGCCGTAACGGTCGCTCTCGGCTATGGTTCTTTTTGCGATGCAATCGTCGATGATCCTCTTGGAAATTCCTCTTGACATAAGGTATTTCCGGGCATTTCTACACGCAAAATTGTGACGCGGCATCATCAGATGCTCGTACCGCTTGACCTTCGATTCGGGCAAAGAAAAAGACGGTCTTACAACCGTCGTATCCGTCAATATCCGTACCGCTTCGGGTAGCTCCAAGCCCTTGACTTTCACAAGATAGTCCAGGGCGTTAGAGCTGCCGAACCCACGCGACCACCAAAACCATTTGCCGTTGGAGATCTTCAAGGAGTCGTGCGACTTCGTGCAGTACACGTTGTTACCGCACCGCATAAGCTCATACGGCTCATAGGTTTTCAGATAGGTCAAGAGGTCAACGCTCCGCGCCTTTTCAATGGCTTCGGGCGGTACATATCCTTGCGTGTTTTGCCTTCTCATAGATACCTCCCGTCAATCGTAAACGTGACACACAACCTTAGTTTCCTCGACTTCGCTTTCGTGAAAATCTATATCTCCGTTAAGTGCCTTTTGCTCCGCGATATGCTCGGCTTCGGACTGACAGCTCGCTTCGACTTCCACATAGCCGAACTGCTTTATAACCACTTCCACGCCATATTTCATCATCACCTTCCTCCTTCCCAAAATAGAAATAGCCGAGAGAGTGGTGCGGCTCTCCCGGCTATGTAAAGCGACGGTGGTAGTCACCGCCGCCACGCCTTGTGAGGGCGTTATCGGTCGTCACGGTCATCACGCGAGGTAGGCTTTTTGTCTTGTCCGTCCTCGGAGATTTCCTCTGCGCCGTCCACGATTTCGTTCTCCTTTCTGTCCATATTAAGCTCGGCGTTCAGCTCGTCGAGCCTTCTGCTTTTTTCTTCAAGGATTGCTTCGTCCGCAAAAGGTTTGGCAATCTCAATCTTGGCGTTTTCCACTTGTCGGTGGTATTCCGCGAGCTGCGTTTCATTGTTCGCCTTGCGCTCCGCAAACTTCTCAATCTGATTGTCGATACGGAGAACGATACGCCCGATTTCTTTGCCGAGCAGTACCTTGTGGGTAAGCGCTCCTTTGAGGTTGATGAAGAACTCTCGGTTCATACCGTCAAAGCCTATCTCGGTCTTAAATCCACGGTACTCTCCGAGAGGTCGCGGCTCTTGATTATTGATGCGGCTGCATATATCCGTGATAGCTT
>JAFVTS010000022.1 GCA_017503105.1 Clostridia bacterium | reverse complement strand
TCAGTACACCATAGGCTCGGCTCTCAACGATTCGAACAGAGCGCTTCTGACGGCTCTTCGAGGATACGGAGCGAGGGCACAGGAGTATTTTGATTACAGAACGGACAGACTTGCCGACGGGGATTACGTTATCGCAAATCTCAAGAACGGCGTTTTCGAGGACGGAACGAAGGTCGGCGTTTTCAAGCCCGGTGAGAGCGTCAGCGCTACGAGCCTTGCGACTTCGTTCGTAAGTGGGGCACAGAAGCAGTGGTACGTTTCCACCTCCGAGGGTGTCGGACAGTTTTACGAGGGCGGACAGTTCACGGCTCCCACCGAAAACTGCACCGTTACCTCTACCGTTATGATAGTAAACGAGGATTTTGATTCACGAAACAACAATTCCTCGGGAGAATGCTCGAGTGCGGGAGTTTTCTCTCCTAATAATAAGGGTGATTCCTCTTACGTTCTCCGGGATGACGGAAACGGCGGAAAGTATATTTGGCATTACAAAGCGCCCGAGAGCGGACACGACTCTCAAATGGATTCGGCGAATAACAGCTTCGACATTCAGGAGTACGTTTACAGTTCCGCCGACACAAGCTTCGCTGACAAAAAGCTTACGGTTACCGTAAAGCTTGCCAGAACGGAGGCGGACGTCGCGACGGCTAAATTCAATCTCCGTCACTATAAGCCTTATTCGGCGGATTCGTCTGTCAGACATTCGGATTATACAACCAACGTTTTCTCCTTTGACAGCACGGGAACGGTGATGCTCGGCGGTAAGCTTCCCGTCGGAAACCTCTCCTCGGAGTGGCAGGAATATTCGTTCGTCGTCGATTTCGGAGCAGGTGACGCTCCCGAGACGAACAACCTCTTCGCTTACAGGAACGGTCTTCTTATCGGCTCCGTTCGCGTAGAGGATTTCACCACCGAAAAATTCCTCGTTTATACCGACCCTGCGGACAGAGTGATAGTAAACTTCCATACCACGGGCACGCGAGAGGGTGAGCTTCTCTTCGACGATATAAGGATAAACCTCGGCAAGACTCCCGTGAGCCCGACTCGGCGCGGCGTTATAAATTACGTTCTTAACGGCGGAAAGCTTCCGATCGATACGGTCTTTGATTACGAGATCGGAGAAGAGAACGATCTCGCCATCCCCGAGAAGGAAAATTATGATTTCGTGGGCTGGTATACGTCCTCCGCATTTGACGAGGATGCAAAAATCGAAAGCTTCGTTGAATACGAGCATAAGACGGTGACGCTTTACGCTAAGTTCACCCCCAAAGCGGAGTATATCGACTCGTTAAAAGCGGCAAACGACGCTTTCGCAACGGAGGACTTTTACAGAGTAGATACGGATAACGAGTACAATCTTTCTGTCTCTGCAGGCGGAAACGGAGATAAATACGCGCTCGTTGACTACGGCGAGGAGGTTTATCTTGACCGCATCGTCACGATGAATACGAGCTCTTACGAGCCCTCGGCAACACCTGCGGGCAAGAGTCATCCTTATCTCTTCTTTACCGCGGACGATGTAGGCAAGCTGCTGGAAACGCTCAATTCGTCGGAATTCTACGCTACGGCAGGAAAATTCTGGTCGTATGCAAACACCAAGGACTTCACGGGCGAGTTCCCGCAGTGGTCGGGTGCTGTCGCGGATGACGGACCCGAGAGATGGTCGACCGACGTTCTTGCCGTGCTTGAGGCAAAGGCGTTCGCGTACATTGTTACGGGTGACCCGTCTTACGGCTACGAGGCAATAATCGGCGCGAAGAACGCAATGCTTACTCTTGATTATTCTCCCCGCATCCATATGGACCCGTATCACGGCGCAAGCCAGACTATGGTCACCGTGGCAAAGGTCTTTGACTGGTGCTACGATCTTATGAGCGATGCGGATAAGCTTCAGATAGTTCTCGGCGTGCAGAACCTTATGTGTCCGACGCTTGAGTATAACCTCTTCCAGAAGGAGCAGGGGCTTGCTGCAAACAACCCCGTTCCCAGCGCGGTCAACGGTCACGGCACGGGTCCGCAGTTTATAAGAGATTACGTAACCGTCGCTCTCGCCTTCTATACGGAAGAGTCGAGCTGGTGGGACTTCATCGGCGGCAGGTATCTTGCGGAGTACGCGCCCGTAATGGACTACGCTTATAACGGCGCGTGGGCATCGCAGGGTACGGCGACGTACGGCACGTCCAAGTACTTTATCAATATGTGGGCGGCGTGGGTCATTCGCTCTTCCACGGGTCTTACACCCTCGTACGCCGTCGACGACGGCGCAGGCGGACGCGAGGCCGCGTACTTCATTAACAGCCATATAATGGGCAACGATCGTTACTTCTCCACGGGTGACGGCGGCAGATATCCTAACGGCTCGTCCATAAATTACGAATATATGCTTCTCGCGGCGGCGTTCTACAAGGATCCTGCTCTTGAGGCGTTCGCAAAATATTATACCAACGGTTATTCCAAGTGGAGCTATAGCTTCACGGAGGAGATGACGGCACCTATGACTCTCGTCTTCGGCTCGTTCTTCTGCGAGGACGTTCCCGAGGGTGAATATGAAAACCGCGGTGACGGAGTCGATATGCTCCAGTACTTCTCCTCCCCCAACGGCTTTATGAGCGCGAGAAACTCTTGGGACTCCGACGCGGCAGTTACGTTTATGAAGATCGGCGAGATGACTATGGCGAACCACGATATTGCCGATCACGGTACGTTCCAGATATATTATAAGGGCTTGCTTGCGGGCTCCTCGGGAGCTTACAAAAAGTACGGCTCTTACGTGCATAAGTATTATCTTCAGGCAACCGTCGCGCATAACGGACTTCTCGTGTTTGATCCCGCTCTTGCCGACAGCGAGCCCGTTTACGGCACGAAGGCGCAGTGCAAGGATGAAACCTGCACGCACGAAACCTGCACCATAGACTACGACAATATCACAAACGCTGCTCGCTATTATTACTCGGGCAGCCAGAAGGCGTTCCCGAGTATGGGTAACAGCGTTTCCGAATGGACGGACGGAAGAGCAACTACGGGCAAGGTCTACGGACACGAGGTCGCCTATAACGAGGACGGCTCGTCCAAATTCGCGTACATCGCGGGTGACATTACGCCCTCGTACAGCTCCGCGACAGTCAAATACGTCGGCAGAAGAATGCTCACCGTATATACGGGTGATCCCGATTACCCGATGCTCTTCTTCACCTTTGATCAGATGACGAGCGTCACGGGCGGCGAGAACTTTACCAAGACCTTCCTTCTTCATACGATGAAGGAGCCCGAGGTCGATACCGAGGCAAAGACTGCGTTTATCACGGACGGTGAAGGTAAGCTCGTTCTTCATTCGCTCTCGGGTGCTGACAGCATCAGAAAGATCGGCGGAGAGGGATACGCTTATTGGATAAACGGCAAAAACTGTCTTGACCAATACGCACCCTCGGACAATTACGACAATATCTGGGGACGCATAGAGCTTAACGCCACTGGCGATCTCTCAGACAGCTTCCTTACCGCGATGTACGTCACGGACGCTGAAAACGAGCAGCAGCTTGACGTTCGCGGCTATGAAACGGACGTTCTTAAATTCGCGGTCATCCACGAAACCGTCGTCGGATTTATCGACTCGACGGAGGAAAGAATGACGGAGTTCTCCCTCGGCGTTATGGGTGACGGACTTTACGAGTATTATATCTCGGGACTTAAGGCGGACACGTGGACCGTCAGAGTTGACGGAGTGACCGTTGCATCCGTCACGGTCAGCGAAGAGGGCGGCATCGCGAACTTTAAAGCACCCGGCGGAAAGGTCACTCTGACTCCCGAGATCGAGGGTGTCGAGTACGGAAAGATAAATTACGTAACGAACGGCGGTATTCTTCCCGCGGACGCTGTCGAGTATTATTCGGTAAACGAGGAAACGCCTATCACGGCAGTACCCACCAGAGGTATTGACGAGTTCCTCGGCTGGTACGCATCCGAGAGCTGTGCGGACGGAGAGCTCGTATCCAAGCTCCCCGCAGGTCTTGGCGGCGGCACGGTTACGCTTTACGCGAAATGGCGCAAGGTGCTGATAAATGAAAGATACGACAGCACGAGCGTTGCCGTTCCCGAAAGCACGACGTCAACTATCGGATCAATTACTTATAACGCGGGCTCGTCGGGAGAGCTTAAGGCAGGCTCTACGCACTATACGGTCACCTCGGGCAACAACACTTACCTGAGAGTCACCTCAACGGGCAAGAACTCTTGCGTTTACGCATCGAGCTCGGGTTATAATCTTACGAACTTCACCGAAACCGCCGTTTCTTATGAGTTTGACGTGGCGAAGCTTGCCGGTTATTCGACGGGAAATCTTACGATGATGATCACGACGAGCAGAGGAAGTTACGGAACGCTGAGTGATATTCTCACCTTTACAACGGCGAAAAAATATTCGTTCTTCGGCGATTACGTAACGACCGTCAAGCTTAGCGGTACGACCGTCAGCGGCATTACTGTCTCGGAAAGCTTCACGACCATCCGTATGACTATCGACTTTGCGGAATCCAAGGTCTATCTTTATAACGCGGACGGTTCGGTGCTCGCGAGCGCGGCACTTTCCGTTCCCACGGCAGCTTCGGGATATACGCAGCCTGCAAATCTTGCGGAATGGCAAAAGCTTGCCAAGCCGATATTCTTCCGCGTAGAGGTAAACCAGTCTTCGGAGGGCACGAGTTGCGCGCTTGCCTTTGACAATATCAAGGTCACGGAGGGCAGGGCATTTGCGAAGTCCGAAGCCTCCGAGCTTAAGAATTATATCAAATACGTTCCGAACGGCGGCACGCTCGACGCTACCGCAATGGGAATCTACTCCTCGACCGAGACGACCGCACTTCCCACCAACATTAAGAACGGCGATAAGATCTTCGGCGGCTGGTACACCACACCGACCTTCGATGCGGGTACCCGTGTGACGGAAATCGCAGCGGGAACGAGCGGAGTGGTCACTCTCTACGCAAAATGGATAGACCCTATGCTCGTTGAGACCTTTGACGTCACAGAGCTTGATTTTGCCGAAGGCTTAAAGGCCGTCGGACCCTACACCTATAACGCGAACAATTCAGGTTGCTCGGTGAAGACCGTGTTCGACGCGGACGGCAACACCTACCTCGTGGCAACGAACAGCTATTCGACAAAGACGGGCAATACCAACGGCATAGTCTTTTACGGAAGCAATTCCTATAACCTCACTCACTTCACCGAAACGGCTATTTCCTACGAGCTTAAGCTTAGGAAGGCTAAGGACGTGCCTCTTTCGACCTTGGGTATGAGTCTGCCGTCGTCGGGCGGTAACCAGGGCATCGTTTCAATTCTTTCGATGAACAAAAACGGTGAGCTGAGGCTTTCGGGCTCTTCCACCCTTCTCGGAACGGTGAATGAAAAGACGTTCGTTACTCTCAAGATCACGATTGATTTTGCGGCAGGTAAGATATACGCTTACGATGCTCTCGGCAACGTCCTCGCGCAGGTAACGCCCACCGTCCCGACGGTAAAGACGGGCACGCAGCCGACAACGCTTGCCGAATGGCAGAAGATAGCGCAGAACTATCTCTTCTATATCAGTTATTCCAACCCCGAGTCGGATCGCGATCCCGCATCTTCGATAATCGTTGATGACATCAAGATCGTCGAGGGCAGGCTGTTTTAAAACTAAATAAAAACGGAGAATCTCGGAGGGCTGTACCCGAAACTTCTCCGCAAGAACTTGTTTTCAAGGGACAGGAGCACGGATTCCGTGCTCCTGTCTTTTTTCTTTGACCGCTGACAACACTTTTTCCATCCGTCCGAGCTCAGACGTAAAAAACGGACTCGGTTTTTCGCCGAGTCCGTTTTGCTTAAAAATTATAAAGTCCCGAGCTTGTAGGGGGCGTTTCAACGTCGCCGCCCGAGCTTCCGCCGCCGATCTCGTCGTCATCGCCTTCTATGCCCGACGTTCTGATAACGTCGGCAAGCTCATCGGCGCCCGTTATATATGCTTTAGGGGATACGTACTTTTTCATTTTTCTTTTCTCCTTTTTTAAAAATCAGTTTGCCTGTGCGTAGGCCTTTGCCGAAAGTCCGTACTTGTAAGTCGCTCTGACAAGCTCGGCAAGGGTCGTATTTGACGCACTTTGCTTCGAATATACGTAAGACCTGACGCTGTAAGCAAGCGTCTGCACCTCTACACCGTCGTATATAAGCGTCGCGTAGTAAACGTCGTCAAACTCCGTCGCGCGGATCTTGTCGGTATAGAACGAGTAGACACCGTCGTTGTTTACAAAGTCATCTGCCGTATAATACGTGATAACGCCGTTGACAAAGAGGCGAAGCGTCAGCTTTTCCACGTCTGCCGCGCGGAACTTGAAGATTAGCTGATTCGCGTTGTTAAAGTAGAGGTTTGCCGCGGTGAATCTTGTGCCGTCCACCGTCTTATGGTAGCTCACCTTCATATCCGTCCAAGTAAGGGGCGTGAACTCGCTTGAGCCCTCAATGCCCTCGTTTACAAGAGCGTCGGTCTTGTAGTCCGTGTACTTCTGTGCTGCCGCGCCGTAGTCAAGCAGGTCGCATATAAGAGTTCTTATCGCCGCATACTTCGCATCGGAAAGACCGAGCTCTTCCTTGCTCATTCCGAGCAGGTTTTCGCAATACCCCTTCACGCTGTAATCGTTGACGGAAGCTATAAGAGCACCGTCCTTGAAGACCTCGATCACAATAGTGTCACCGATATTGGTGGGCCAAACGCCCTCGAAGGTGAACTTGTATCTGCCCGTGCCCGCGTCGTAAACACCGCCGACAGTTGCAATCTTTTCACCCATAGTGAAGCGCACGGTAACGCCCTCGGCGTCATCCACGTTCACGAACGCGTTGACCGAAAGCATAGAGCCAAGGGTCAGGTTGGTGAGGACGTTGGCTCTGACGTAGCCCCAAACGACGGGGCAAGGAACGGGGTTCCAATCTGCATTCCAGCCTTCCGGCTGACTCGCAGCTTCGCAGTAAACCCTAAGATTTGTACAATCCTTAAATGCCCAAAAGCCGATAGACTCTACATTGTCGGGAATTATAATACTCGTAAGGCTCGTGCATCCGGAGAAAGCATCAGCTCCGATAGACGTTACGCTGTTTCCTATTGTCACGCTTGCAAGGCTCGTGCAAGATTCGAATACCCACTCACCGATAGTAGTTACGCCGTTTCCAATAGCCGCGCTCGTGAGACTCGTGCAAAGCTCGAATGCAAAATCGCCGATAATCGTTACGCTGTCGGGAATCACAATATCTGTAAGATTATCGCAATTGTAAAACGCGTGTTTGCCGATAGAGGTCACACGGTTTCCGATAGTCACGCCCGCAAGACTCCGACAGTTTTCAAACGCTTTATCTCCAATCGTCGTTACACCGTTTCCTATTGCCACGCTCGTAAGAGCGGTGCAGCCCGAGAAGGCTTCGGAGCCGATAGAGGTAACGCTGTTAGGAATTGTCACGCTCGTAAGAGCGGTGCAACTTGAGAAGGCTTCGGAGCCGATAGAGATAACGCTGTTAGGAATTGTCACGTTCGCAAGAGTCGAACAAAGGCAGAACGCATAATCACAGATGGTCGTTACGCTTGCGGGAATTGTAATGCTCGGAAGGCTTTTGCAAAGATAGAATGCCCACTCGCCGATAGTGCTCACTCCGTTTCCGAGAGTCACACTTGCGAGGCCCGTGCAAAGCTCAAATGCAAAATCGTCGACGATCGTTACGCTGTCGGAAATTACAACGCTCGAAAGGCTCTCGCAATCATAGAACGCAAATTTTCCGACAGAGGTCACGCCGTTCTCAATTATAACGGATTTTATAGTGCTTTTGTAAGACGAATACCAAGGCGCATAATCGGGAGGAGCGAAGCTGTTCATCTCTCCTGAGCCCGAGATAACGAGCTTATAATAGCCCTCGTTTGCGGGGTCGGCGTAGAGCCTTGCGATAACGCTATCGGATGCGGTAGCGGAGATGTTCCATTCATTGGCGGCTTTTCCGTTGGGATCGCTCGTATATCCCCACGTAACGGGTCTTTGATCGGGATTCCAATCGGTATCCCATTTTTCGGGTTTGGAATCCGATTCACAATAAATTGCGAGCCCCGTACAATTCAGAAACGCGTTTTTGTTAATCGTAATAACACTTAGTGGAATAACGATGCTCTTGAGGTTGGTACAATTCAGAAACGCGTTTATATCAATATAATGTACTTCCTTACCGATATCAAATTCTGAAAGCGCACCGCAATAAGCAAAAGCGTTATATCCGATAAATCTCAGTCCCGCAGGCGAATTTACAGTTGTAAGGCTCTGGCAACTGTAAAACGCATTGTCACATATAACTTTAGTATTTTCGTGAATGGAAACGCTTGTTATCGCGTAAGATTTCGCCTCTACAAGCACGGTGTAAGGATTTTCCGAATTGCCGAGATAAAACGCGTTGTCGTATTTGTTATAGGAAAGCGAGTCGCATCCGTCAAATGCAGAAGAACCTACATAGTTCACGCCGTTTCCAATATTCAGAGTGCTCAATCTTGAGCAATTTTTAAACGCGCAGCTACCGATGGAAGCTACCGTCGAAGGAATCGAAACGCTTGTGAGATTCAGGCAGCCGTAAAACGCGTAACCGCCTATTCTGCTGACGCCTTCCGGAATGTTTATGGATTCAAGACTTTCACAACCGTAAAAGGCGCTGTTGCCAACCGAGGTTATACTCTCTGGGACTGTGACGTCCGAGAGGGTAGCGCAGTTATAGAAGGTGGAATCTCCTATAGTGGTAACGCCGTCTTCTATTACGGCATATTTTATCTTATCGGAATATGAACCGTACCAAGGGCAAGAGGAAGACGGGCTCCAATCCTTCATATTTCCCGCGCCCGAAATTGCAAGAATGTAATATCCTTGGTATCCGTATGTTTTAGGATCGTTATAAAGGGTAGCTTTTACCTTATCTTGGCTCGTAGCGGAAACATCCCAAGACGTTACTAAACTTCCGTAGCTTATGCTTGCCGCAGATGTTTCCTCCAAGGAGAGCTCCGCTTTTACGGTGGGAATTTGTGCTTTCGCTTGCGGTTCTTCGTGCTCGGGGAGGGCGGTGCTTATTCCTGTCAGGAGTGCGAGAAGCGCAAAAAGCAATACAAGCGCCAAGAAGAGGCGCTTTGATACGGTTTTCATTTTAAAAATCTCCTTTTTTCAAAAAATTGACAAGAAAAGGTAAAAATTTCCCCGAATTCTTATCTTTAACACAATTTTAGCATAAAAATATGTTAAAGTCAAGAATAATTCCTAACTTTAACACAAAAAGCTATTTAATGAAAAAGGAGAGAAAAATGAAAATCTACGATTATATGGGAAAGAAAAACGTCTGCGGCGACAGAATGCGCGAGGCGCGGCAGAAGCAAAGGCTCTCGCAGACCGATCTTGCGGCAAGGCTGCAGGTGGCGGGTGTGATAATCGAGCGCGACAGCATCAGCCGAATCGAGATCGGCACGCGCTTCGTTGCGGATTACGAGCTTATGCTGATTGCCAAGTGCCTCGGAGTCAGCACAGATTGGCTGCTTGGAAACGAGTAAATAACAAAAAAGGGACGAACAAAAAGCGAACGCCGAAGCGTTCGCTTTTTGTTATTCAAAAAATCAGATCTTTTCAACCGAAACGGTGACGTTCTCGCCGTTGATACCCCATTCCTTTGCGTGGGTAAGCGTGGTGTCGAAGAGGATCTCGACAGCGAGGGTCTCGTCCATTATCTCGGCTTTGTTGCGCTCTGCGATGCCCGCAATAGCGGCGTTGCCCGAGAAGGCGACCTTGATGTTGTCCATAACCTCGAAGCCCGAATCCTTACGCATCGTCTGGATCTTGGAGATGATCTCGCGCACGTTGCCTTCCTCGATGAGCTCGGGGGTGAGATTCTTGTCGATAACGACGGTGACGCCCTTATCGGAGAGGGATTCGAAGCCTTCCTTCTTCGTCATTTCTATAAGAAGGTCCTCGCGCGTGAGCTCTGCGACGGTCTCGCCGAGGTCGAGCTTCAATGCGCCTGTCGCGTCTATCTCGTCCATTGCGGCGTTGCCGTCGAGGGTCGAAAGGGCGTTCTTGATAGCGCCGAGGTACTTGCCGTACTTAGGTCCGACGGTGCGGAGCTGAGGCTTGAAGGAGTAGGTGGTGAACTCGCGGACGTTGTCGGTGAACTCAACGCACTTGACGTTAAGCTCCTCTGCGATAACGGAAACGAAGCTCTCCTCGGGAGCCTTTTCGGCCTTGACGTACATCTTAGCTACGGGCTGACGGTTCTTGATGCTCGCTGCGTTTCTGCAAGCGCGTCCGAGAACGACGACGTCGATGACCTCGTCCATATTCTCTTCAAGCGACTTGTCTATAAGGCTCTCGTCCGCCACGGGGAAGTCGCAAAGGTGGACGGAAGCGGGAGCGCTCTTGTCAACGGAGCAAACGAGGTTTCTGTAAATATCCTCGGTCATAAATGGCACCATAGGCGCGGAGATCTTCGCAAGGGTGACGAGGGCGGTGTAGAGGGTCATATAAGCGTTCACCTTGTCCTCGGGCATATCCTTGACCCAGAAGCGCTCTCTTGAGCGGCGCACGTACCAATTGGAAAGAGCGTCAACGAAGCTCTCAAGAGCTCTCGTCGCCTCGGTGATCTTGTAATTCTCAAGGCAGGAGTCGACCGTCTTGACGGTGGAATTGAGCTTTGAGAGCACCCACTTGTCCATAACGGAGAGGGTGTTTTTGTTTAAAGTATACTTCGTGGGATCGAAGCCGTCTATGTTCGCGTAAAGAACGTAGAACGCGTAAGTATTCCAAAGCGTGCCCATAAACTTCCTCTGTCCTTCGATAACGGCGTCACCGAAGAAGCGGTTGGGAAGCCAGGGGGCGGAGTTGGAATAGAAGTACCAGCGTATAGCGTCGGCACCGTAAGCCTCAAGCGCCTCGAACGGGTCTACGGCGTTGCCCTTGGATTTCGACATCTTCTGTCCGTCTTTGTCAAGCACGTGACCGAGGACGAGGACGTTCTTATAGGGGGCGCAGTCGAAGATGAGAGTTGAGATCGCCATAAGCGAATAGAACCATCCGCGAGTCTGGTCAACGCCCTCGGAGATGAAGTCCGCAGGGAATTGGCTCTTGAAGAGCTCCTCGTTTTCAAAGGGATAGTGCCACTGCGCGAAGGGCATAGAGCCCGAGTCGAACCAGCAGTCGATAACCTCGCTGACTCTCTTCATCTCGCCGCCGCACTTGGGGCATTTGATCGTAACCGCGTCAATGAAGGGGCGGTGAAGCTCAATGTTGTCGGGGCAGTTTTGGGACATAGACTTGAGCTCTGCGATGGAGCCGATGGAGTGCTTGTGTCCGCAAGAGCATTCCCAGATGTTAAGGGGCGTTCCCCAATATCTGTTTCTCGAAAGACCCCAATCCTGAATGTTTTCAAGCCAATCGCCGAATCTGCCCTTACCGATGCTCTCGGGGATCCAGTTTACGGTGTTATTGTTTCTGATAAGATTCTCGCGCACTGCGGTCATCTTGATAAACCAGGTGTCACGAGCGTAGTAGATAAGAGGGGTGTTACATCTCCAGCAGTGGGGATAATCGTGCTCGAATTTCGGCGCGTCGAAGAGCTTTCCGTCCTTTTCGAGCTCGGTGAGAATGAGCGGATCCGCCTTCTTCACGAAAACGCCCGCGTAAGGAGTTTCCTTGGTCATCTCGCCCTTGCCGTCAACGAACTGAACGAAGGGAAGGTCGTAATTTCTTCCGACTCTCGAGTCGTCCTCACCGAAGGCGGGAGCGATGTGAACTATACCCGTACCGTCGGACATAGTAACGTAAGAGTCGGCGGTGACGAAGTGAGCCTTCTTCTTCTGTCTTTCGGCTTCCTTGCCCGTGTAATCGAACAGAGGCATATAAGCTCTGCCCTCAAGGTCGCGGCCGACCATCTCCTCGATTATCTCGTAAGCCGCCTCGCCTTCTTTTGCAAGAGGGGAGAGGACCTTGTCAAGAAGAGCCTTCGCCATATAATAGGTGTAACCGTCGGCAGCCTTGACCTTGCAGTATGTATCAGTAGGATTTACGCAAAGCGCGACGTTTGACGGAAGCGTCCAGGGGGTCGTCGTCCAAGCGAGGAAGTATGCGTCCTCACCGATGCACTTGAAGCGAACGACGGCAGAGCGCTCCTTAACGGTCTTATATCCTTGCGCAACCTCGTGGGAGGAAAGGGGAGTGCCGCATCTCGGGCAATAGGGAACTATCTTGAAGCCCTTGTAAAGAAGACCCTTGTCCCATATCTGCTTGAGTGCCCACCACTCGGACTCTATGAAATCGTTGGTGTAGGTGACGTAGGGGTCGTCCATATCAGCCCAGAAGCCGACGGTCGCGGAAAAGTCCTCCCACATCTCCTTGTATTTCCAAACGGATTCCTTGCAATGACCGATGAACGGCTCAAGACCGTAGCCCTCGATCTGCTCCTTGCCGTCGATGCCGAGCTTCTTCTCGACCTCAAGCTCAACGGGCAGACCGTGCGTGTCCCAGCCCGCTTTACGGAGCACCTTATCACCCTTCATCGTTCTGTATCTCGGAACCATATCCTTGATAACGCGTGTGAGCACGTGACCGATGTGAGGCTTTCCGTTTGCCGTGGGAGGCCCGTCAAAGAACGTATAATTCTTTCCGTTTTTTCTTTCGTCGATGCTCTTCTCGAAGATCTTGTTCTCCTCCCAGAAGCGCCTCGTCGCCTTTTCTCTTTCCACAAAGCCGAGGTCTGTGGAAACCTTTTCGTAAATCGCCATATCAAATCTCCCTTTAGGATAATATTAACCGAAAAATAAAAAATCCGTCCCCTATGGAAACGGAAAAATCAAACCACCGTCAACATATCTGTGTCAATATGCGCGCGTATTACGCTCGCGCGGACGTCTTCTTCTACTCGGCATAACGCCTTTCGGGAAGCAACTCGGAAGTGATCTTCGCCAAGTATCGCATAAGCTCCGTCGGTTCCCACCATCCCGACTCTCTTTAGGACGCCCGTCTTGCGAGGCTACTCTCTTCGTCACGGTTTTTGTAAGTTTTGCAGTTATTATTTTACTATATTATAGCATAAATTTTGAAAAAGTCAAGAGTTTATTTCAAATTATGAAACGGCGGGAAAGAGCGGCCGCGGCGGAATAGAATAAATAAGTCCTGCGGCGGTACTTTTATGCGTCTTTTACCGCAGCTCGTTTTGTAAAGTCCGCGCTTGACTATGCCAAGCTGCGTCAAAACTCTTGATTTTTTGTGTCAATAGTTGACAAAAGTATAAATTAGTGTTAAAATGTTAATATGGTATTTGTTTAATTTTCATAAAAATCTTTAAGGACGTAAACGGAGGCAAAAAAATGAAGCGAAGATACAGGATATTCAGCGTAATTATAACGTTGGTTCTGACCGTGCTTATCGCTGTGTTCACGGCATCGGCGCAAACGGAGAATACGGGAACGCGCGCGCCTGAGATAAAGGCGAACACGCTATCTCTTAAGGAAACGGTATACCTTCTTTACGCCGTCGATTTTGGAGAAATTCCGGCGGGAGCCGAATACGGAATGCTCGTCTGGGAGGCGGAGGAGGGAAAAGCGCTTCCCTCAAGCTTCACGCACGAGAGCGCGGCGAGCGCTGTGGATCTTAAAAGCGCGGGCTGGCAGAACGTGGGGGGCACGAGGTGTCAGATCTTCACGTACAGCGGGCTTGCGGCAAAGCAGATGACGGATTACGTCTATTCGGTGGCGTATATCAAAAACGTCGGAGATACGGAATATACTTACAGCTCACTCAGCAAGTACAGTATACTTCAGTACACCATAGGCTCGGCTCTCAACGATTCGAACAGAGCGCTTCTGACGGCTCTTCGAGGATACGGAGCGAGGGCACAGGAGTATTTTGATTACAGAACGGACAGACTTGCCGACGGGGATTACGTTATCGCAAATCTTAAGAACGGCGTTTTCGAGGACGGAACGAAGGTCGGCGTCTTCAAGCCCGGTGAGAGCGTCAGCGCGACGAGCCTTGTAACACCGCTCGTAAACGGGGCTGACGTGCGCTGGTATTCCGTCGGCAACAACGGAAAAAGCGTTTTCTTCACCCCCGAGGAAATAGAGGCGCTCGATTCCAATTTCACGTTGAGTCCTACTGTTTGCGTAATGAACACGAACTTCGATTCCGGTAAAAAAATCGGTGAGGGACTTAATCTCGGCGGTAAAGGCGGATCTACCTACGAGCTCGTAGATGACGGCGAGGGCGGATATTACGTCAAGCATTATAAGGCGTCGGGCACAGGAACCGACTCTCAAAGCGATTCGAACAACACCTTTGATCCCCAGCCGCATATGTATGACCCCGCGACGGGCACCTACGCGAGCAAGGTCTTGACTTATACCGTTAAGCTCGCGAGAACGGAAGCTGACGTTGCCGATGCAAACTTCAGACTCAGGCACTATCCCGCCGAGGGCTCGGCTGATCAGACGGCAACTCTTTTCAATTTGAATTCTATCGGAAACGTCAAGCTCGGCGGTACTTATACGATAGGAACGCTGACCTCCGAGTGGCAGGAATATTCCTTCGTCGTTGATTTTGGCGCGGGAGATATTCCCGGGGAGGACAACGTCCACGCTTATCGCGACGGGCATCTTATGGCAAGCACGAGAATTTCCGAGTTAAATACCGACCTTTACGTCAAGTTCACGGATGCGGGCAAGGATAAAGAAAGAATAATTATCAACTTCTGGACCTCCGGAACGAAGGAAGGCGAGCTCTTGTTCGACGACGTTTCGGTCTACCTCGGCGCGACTCCCGTGTGCGAGTATTCGGGCGGAATCCTTAATTATGACACGAACGGCGCGATGCTGCCTCTTGACGCTCCGTCAAGATATTCTTACGACGAGCCGACGCCGCTTCCCGTAGTCGAGAAGGAGGGCTATACCTTTGACGGCTGGTTCACCTCTCAGAGCTACGAAACGAAAATAACCGAGATTCCGCCGATCAAGGCGGGTGTCGTTACCGTCTATGCGAAGTTCACCGCTACGGGTGAATATATAGATGAGCTGAAAGGCGTGAATTCCACCTTTGCCACGGACGATTTCTACGTAGTTGACACGACCAACCAATACAACCTCCCGTCAAATCAGTACATCGACGGCGCTACGGGTCTTTACGACGGCTATACGGGCGGCACCTCGACGAACAAATCCGATTTCGAACATCCGCTTGTAGGAAAGCAGGACAATTACAAGAACGTTGATTACGGCGCCCTTGTCACTATGAGTGAGTACGCAAAGCTTCCCGCCAACACCTATCCTGATCCGCTCGCAACGCCCGCAGGCAAGTCGCATCCGTATCTTTACTTCACAAAGGATCAGCTTCCCGCTATAAAGGCGCTGCTGAGTGACCCTGAAATGCAGTCGGCGGTCTCTCTTCTCTGGACTTTCGCCAACACTCAGAACTTCACGGGCGTATTTGAAGCGAACGAAAAGAACGGCGTTACTTACAGATACGACGTCGATACTCTTGCGATAATTGAGGCGAAGGCGTTCGCTTACGTTTTAACGGGTGACGCGTCTTACGGCTATGAGGCTATCATCGCCGTGAAAAATGCCATCTTGACTATAATGTACACCACGGAGCAGCATACCGATCCTTATCACGGTCCCTCGCACGTTCTTATGACCGTGATCAAAGTCTTCGACTGGTGCTACGACCTTCTGACGGAGACCGATAAAACGCAGCTCGTGCTCGGTGTGCAGAACAGACTTTGCCCCGCGATGGAATATAATTTCTTCCGCAAGGAGCAAGGGCTCTCAAGCTCCATAGCAAACACGAATTACATCTCCGGTCACGGAACGGGACCGCAGTTCGTCAAGGACTATCTTTGCATAGCTCTTTGCTTCTACACCGAGGAGCCGAGCTGGTGGGACTATATCGGAGGCAAGTATTTTGCTGAGTACGTAAAGGTATGGGAGGTAATGTACGAGTCCGGTTGGGTATCGCAAGGAACGGCGGGATACGGTCTTTCCAAGTATTTCTACGCTCTTTTGTCATCGTTCATTATCAACAATTCGACAGGAATTTACCCCGCCCACAAGGAAGATGCGCAAAAGGGCGCTTACTTCCTCCTTAGCCACGTAAACGGCGCTGATAAGTACTTCTCCACGGGTGACGGAGGACGAGGCGCGCAGGGCTCGGGCGTTACGCACGAGTATATGCTTCTCGGTGCGGCACTTTACAACGACCCCGCGCTATACGCGGCGGCAAGGCATTATTCAAACGGATTTACGAGATTCTTCTATAATTCCGCCGACGAGATCACGGCGCCTCTGACGCTTATCTATTCTTCCTATATCCCTGCTGAAACCAAAGAAGAGTATGCGACTCGCGGTGACGGAATTGATATGATCCAATACTTCGGTGACAGAAACGGATTTATGAGCGCGAGAAACTCTTGGGAGTCCGATGCGGCTGTCACGTTTATGAAGATCGGTGAGATGACGATGGGCAACCACGACATCTCCGACCACGGAACCTTCCAGATATACTATAAGGGTATGCTCGCAGGCTCCTCGGGAACTTACAACAAGTACGGCTCGTACGTGCATAAGTATTATCTTCAGGCAACTGTCGCGCACAACGGTCTTCTCGTGTTCGATCCTGCACTCGCGGACGACGAACCGATATACGGAACGAAGGCACAGTGCTCGGATGAAGCTTGCACTCACGAGACTTGTACCGTAGATTATAACAACATCACGAACGCCGCGCGCTATTATTACTCGGGCAGCCAGGTCCACAGAAACGAAACGAGCTCGCTTGACTCGTGGCTCGGCGGAAATTACGACACGGGTACCGTCATGGCATACTCTTACGCCTATAACGAGGACGGCTCGTCTAAATACGCTTACATCGCGGGCGACGTCACAAAGGCTTATTATGACCCCTACACGGGGCACAGTCCCGCCGATTACGTCGGCAGAAGAATGCTCACGCTCTACACGGGCGACGAACAAGCGCCGATGATGTTCTTCGTCTTCGATTCCATAACCTCAAAGGGCGCGGACTTCACGAAGAGCTTCCTTCTTCACACCGTTTCCGAGCCCGTTATCTCGGATGACGGAAGAAGCGCGGAGGTATACGGCGCTTACGGCGGTAAGCTCAGCGTAAATCTCATATCCGGTGCCGAAAAAATAGAAAAGATCGGCGGAGATGGGTATGCTTATTGGATAAACGGCAAGAACTGCACCGACCAATACGCTCCGAGCGATAACTATAAGACGATCTGGGGACGTCTTCAGATCGATATGACGGGCAATATTACCGACAATCTTCTGACGGCTATGTACGTTTCCGACACGGAGGACGGGGTGAGCCTGAAGGTCGAAAAACTTAACACGGATACGGGCATCTCGGGTGTGAGAGTGAAAAATACGGTCGCTCTGTTCGTTGACGACAGGGAGCCGACGTATAAGAAATTCAGCGCAGATACGGGCTCGGACGGCGCATTGCTTGATTACTATGTAAGCGGCGTTTGCAAGGGTATTTGGGACGTCGTCGTTGACGGAGTCACCGTGGCAAGCGTCAGGGCAGACGCGGACGGAGAATTCCTTAACTTTACCGCTCCTGCGGGCGACGTAACGCTCTCTCCGAGAACGGTCATTGAATACGTAACCGACGGAGGCACGCTTCCCGAGGGTGCGCCCGAGAACTACAATCCCGACGCGCCGACACCTCTTCCTACGCCCGAAAAGGAAGGCTGCGTCTTTGAGGGCTGGTATACGTCATCTGATCTTGAGCTCTCCTCTAAGGTGACCGAGGTTCCCGCAGATTGTTCGGGTACGTTCACGGTCTACGCGAAGTGGTATAGCGTGCTCTTGAGTGAGGACTATTCAAAAACCGAGGTAAGCCTCTTTGAGGCGTCGAAGACTCTTAATCAGATAGCTTACGGAGGCGGCTCCAAGGCGGGTGCTTCGTACACCACGAAAACGGACGCGTCGGGACGCAATTATCTTGAATGGATAACGGGCTCGTCCGACCCCGGAATGTCCTTTATGCCTGCGAATAAGGCTCTTCGGGATCTTTCTTCGAGCGAGGTTTCCTACACCTTCCGCTTCTCCGCTGAAGCAGGAAAGAGCTTGCCCGTGACGACGCTCAGACTTCTTGCTTATCTGACCGCGGACGGAACGGCGCTCAGCACCAGCATCAAGACCAATATGCTGACCGTTGCCGCAGACGGAACGGTGAAGCTCGGCGGCTCCGTGGCCATCGGAACTATCACTCCCTCCGAGATAACAACGGTGCGCATAGCTGTGAACTTCTCCGACCTTACGATGCGAGCTTATAACGCGGACGGTGAGGTGATAGGGAAGGTTGCGTTTGCCGTTCCCGCAGAGTCGCTTGCCGAGGACGGACTTGAATTTATGAAGTGCCATAACAAGGCTCTTGCTCAGTTCTGGACCAGCTCGAAGAGCGACGATGACAGTATCATTAAGATTTACGGCGTTAAAATAGACGAGGGCAACTCGTTTGCACCCACCTCCGTCGCTAAAATAAGTTACGTTACGAACGGCGGCACTCTTCCTAAGGGAACGTCTGACGTTTACGCAAGCAGCGACAGGCTTATTCTTCCTACGCCTACGAAGGATAAAAGCATATTCAGAGGCTGGTACACGACTCCGACGTTCAACGACGGTACGGAGATCTCCGAGATAGTCGGAAGAGAATTCTGTCAGGACGTCACCGTCTTTGCAAAATGGAATTACACGTACGTCAACACGGACTTTACGGGAGTCAGTATCAGCACTGACGACACGAAAAACGCTTCGTATCAAACATTGGCTTTCACGTCCTCGGGAAAGGGCGGTGCGTCGTTCGTGACAAAGACGGACGAGAACGGCAAGTCTTATCTTGAATGGACTAAGGGAACGAAGGATTCGCATTTCAGCTCCACAAGCGTGACCGATAACTTCGCCACGACGGACAAAGACGAGGTGAGTCTCTTGTTCTCCTTCTCGAAAAACGGAACGGACGGTATCATCGGCGGACATATACGCATAAATTCCACCTCTCCCGTGACGAACGCTACGTCGGGCTCTGTTACGATATTCACGATCTCAAGCACGGGGAAGATCGTTCTTTCGGGCACGTCGACTGAGATAGGAAATATTTCGGACGGTGAGATCTTCACCGCCAGAGTGGTGTTTGATTTTGCGAACGCCCTTATCAAGATCTACGACGAGTCGGGCGCGGTAACGGCAAGCAAAGCGCTCACCCCGCCGTCCATTGACGTCGACGGCGACGGTGTGGCAGACAGCCTCAGTGCCTCCGAGTGGAAGAAGTGTCTTACTAAATATCACTTCTATTGGTACAGCAACTCGGGCACCGAATCACAGTCGCTCCGCATTTACGAAATAACCGTTGCGGAAGGCAATCTCTTTGAATAAAATACGCGAAAACGACCCAAATCGGGCAAGCCTTGAAAAAGGCTTGCCCGATTATTTTTTGCAAAAATACGGCTCGGAAAGTGCTTTCCGAGCCGTACCCGTGTTAAATTTTAAGCTTTATTCGAAGAGATTGCCCTCGGCGATCCTTAAGCCTTCAACGATCATAGACGAGCCCTCTTCGGAGTTTGTCGTTCCGCCCTGCCAATAGAGGACGTAAGTCGTGAAGAGGTCTTGGAATTCCTCACCTGTTGAAGCTCCGGTTTTCGCGGGAATGGAGAAGCTCTTTTCGACTCTTTCACCGCCGTCGGTATAACCGTAGAGCTTGAGATTTGCGAAGTCTATCACAATTCTGATAACGAATTCGGAACCGTCCGCGGAAACCGTGCCGAGGAGCTCGGTGCCTGCAAGATAAACGCCACCGTCCTTTTTCGTGCCGAACAGGGGAATCTGTGCGCTGGGGCTGAGCTTATTTCCGCTGACGTCGAACTGCGCTCTTACGGTGGCGCCCGTTTGCATAAAGGGCGCGTCGCCGTTTCTTCTGATGCGGATCTCGTAGCTTACGAACGGCTGTGCCATCGAAGCTATCGCGCCGCCCGTGGCTGTGATCATCGGGTCCTCCGTACCGTTGGTCCAAACGAGATACTTGTTACCGCTCTCGTCCTCCTCGGTCTTGAAGGATGCACCCTCTCTCGGGTCCTTTTCCGTGCCGCCGTTATAGGTTATTCCGTCTTTTTTAAAGGTGCTTTCCGTAACGTCAATGACGGTTTTTGAATAGTCCTCGTCAAAGACGACGACGTTCCACTTTGCGAAAACGGTGTATTCTCCCGTAAGTCCTGCGGGAATTTCCGTAACAAGGGTGGCGGCATCAAAGCTTTCGCTCGTGTACCAGCCCCCAAAGCTTGCGTTAGCTCTTTCGGGTATCGGGAGGACGGTCACACCGTCGGGATCGAACCTTTCGGGAGCTCCCGCGGGAAGAGTGCCGCCGCCGAGGTTATAGTTGATCTTACCGTTTTCGGTCCACTTCGCGTATACGGCGAAGATTCCCGACTTTCCTGCGGGGATCTCGGTGATAAGCGTGCCCTCTTCAAAGTCAGCCGTCGTGTACCAGCCCTCAAAGGTCGACCCGTCCTTCGAAGGAGTGGGCAAGACGGTCGCCTGATCGGGGTCGTAATTCTCGGGAGCGCCCTCGGGAAGAGTGCCGCCGTTCATATTGTAATTGATAAGGCTGCTCACATCCTTGCCGAATATCTTGTCGTCAACTATCTTTATAGAGTAGATGCGGGCAGAGGACGAGGAATCTCCTTGAGAGTAAAGATACATCACGTAGTCCGTGAACGTCTTCATATACTCAAGACCGTTCTTAGCGCCCGAGGATTCGGGAATTACAAGGGGAGACGTTACGAGCGTGCCGTCGTCACGATAACCGATTATGAGCTCGTTCTTGAAGTCTATTTCGACTCTTATCGTGATCTTTCCGTCCTTGAACTCGGCGAATCTGGCGGTCTCATCCGCAGGAATTTTGTTTGATCCGTCGGCTGAAAGGTACGCTCCGTCGGATCTGAGTCCGAACATATAAAGCTGATTGTTGGAGCCAAGTTTGTCTCCGTTTACGTCAACCTTTGCAAGCGTACGGAAGGTGTAATTTACAATGGGAGCATCGCCGTTTACGCCTATCACTATCTCGTAGCTTACGGAGGTGTTGGCGGACTTGGCGATATTGCCCGTGGTCATAATTATTGCAGGGTCTTTAGTGCCCTTGTTGAATTCGAGATACTTCTTACCGCTTTCATCGGTCTTTGTAATGAACGTTGCACCGGGGCAGGCGTTTGCGCGGAGCGTCAAGCCGTTTTCAAGCGTAGTGTTTTCCTCGGCTGCATCAACGTCGACCTCGGTGAAGTCCTCGAAGAGCTCAAAGCGCCATTTCGCGTAGACCTCGAACCAGCCCTCGGTGTCCGTGGGAACCTCAGTCACGAGGGTCTTATCCTTAAAGTCGGGGCTTGTGAACCAGCCGACGAAGGTGTACCTCGCTCTGTTGGTAGTGGGAGTAGGAAGCTTGGTGGGAGAATCCTTCGAGAAGAAGGTGGGAGCTCCTTCGGGAAGCTTGCCGTCTCCTACGTGATATACGATAGAGCCGTCATCGGGAATCAACGTCCACTTAGCATAAACGGTGAAGGGACCCTCGGTGCTTATCGGAACTTCGGTTATCTCTGTTCCGTTTTCGAAGGAAGGCGTAGTATACCAGCCTTCAAATACAGCTTTTTCTCTGGTGGGTATGGGGAGAAGAGTAGGTGTTTGCTTGGAGTATTCTTTGGGAGCATCCTCGGGGAGCTTTCCGCCGCCGTGAGAGTAGAGTATGGCGTTTTCGGGAAGAGCCGCCGCGACTCTGTCGCCTTCCTCTATCTTAATGCCGTAGATACGCATAGACGCGTCGGCGTCTTCGGGAGATGCCGCGTACCAATAGAGGACGACTTCGTTAAGAAGCTTGCGCCACTCGGACATATTTGCCGCCTCGGATGCAGCTTTTACCTTGACCTTGATAGAGGCAAGAGGATTGTTCTGCTCGTCAAACGCGCGGATCTCCTCGTTCTTGAAGTCCATAACGAATTTAAGCGTCGTCTTTTCGTCGGTAAGTGTGGTAACGAGAGGTCCTGTGATCGAATCTCCAAGCCTTACCTCACCTGCCGTGCTGGTGGTGAAGATGTACTGTCTTGTCGTTACGCTGGCTCCGGACACCGTCTTCTTCGTGTAGATTCTGAACTGCGACCCAATCATCGCTTCGTCGCCGTTTTTGGACAGCGTGATGGTGAAGGTCGCGCACTCGTCATCTGAGCTCATCGTTGACAAATTCGACGTTTTGTTTGAGTAGTTAATTAACGGGTCCTGGCTTCCTTCCGTCCATTCGACGTACTGAACGCCGTTTTCGTCGGTCTTCGTGATGAAGGATGCGCCTGCCTTTTTCGAGGCTTGGAAGTTAATAATGTTTGCTGCGTTTCCTTCCGTAACGTCAAGCTTGAAGTCGGGATCGGTGAAATCGGCGTCCACAAGCGTAGAGAGATATCTTGCGTAAACGACGAAGGCGCCGGAAAGTCCCATAGGAATTTCCGTAACGTACGTTTCCGGCTCGTATGTGGGAGATGTATACCAGCCGAGGAAGGTGTCGGAGCCTCTTACTATATTCTGAGGAAGAGGTGTGATCTCTTCGTTGTTGTAAGCAAGAGGCGCGTCGTCCGGCACTTTTCCGCCAAGAGCGTTGTACTTGATCTTTCCTCCGTTTGCACCGATAACGTCCCTTCCGGGAACGAGGGTTACTTTACCTGCGGGTGCTGTGAACGTGATGATAGAGCCGCCTTCGTTAGAATAAGCGGTAGCAACGGCAACACCGTCGACTCTGATGCTCCACGTTCCCGTCTCGATTCCCGCAACGTAGTAGTCGTAAAGTCCCTGCCCCTCCGTGGTGAAGGAGAATTCCTTATACTGTTGTGCGTTTATATCGGTCTTGGTGAAGGCGATAACCTTGTTCTTAATGACCGCGCCGTCAACGTAGTCGCTTGAGATCTTGCCAACCTCAAGGGGCGTGTCGTTCGTTGCGTCGGAAACGTACATCGCGGTAAGGAAGTTGTCGGAGAGATTTCCCGTAGCCGAAAGCTCAATTCTTCCCCAGATAACGTTGGCGTTGTCCGTGGGGGAATATTGGTCGGTACAGTTCTTCCCGTTTACCCAATAAGCCTTGCCCTCGCCGCCAATTTTGGTTATGTTCTGCGCTCCTGTGAGCGAGTGCATAAACAGCCTGCCCTGATCCTGCGTTATGACCGCAGTGAGCGCTTCCTCGTCTATCACGGGTTCTTTTACTGTGTGAAGAAGGAAGGTTTTAGTAAAGTTCTCGCCGCCCTCGACGCTCGTCATCTGGTCGTAGGTGAAGAAGAGCATAGGATAATTCGGGTCGTCGGTAAAGACGGTGAGCATCTTTCTGCCGACGTATTTGACTGTTTGGAGATCGTACGCGCTTGTAAGATCTCCCGCAATATAAGCGAATTCTGCCGCGCCGTCGATAAGGTCGTAGCCCCAATCGGCACCGTAGACCTCCGCCATATTATATTCGCCTGAGAGCCAATTTTCAATAGTTCCTGCCTCTCCCCTGGCGCGCTGGCTTCCGGAGTAGTAGTAACGCTTTGCGTTTAAGATGTTGTCGCGGTCTACCGTACACTCTGTATGGTCACACCCATCTTCGTTGCAGGGGGCTTTAGTGCCGTATATCGGATCAGCGTCTGCAAGCGCGGGGTCGAATACGAGAAGACCGTTGTGCGCAACCGTTGCCTGAAGGTAATACCTGTGAACGTAAGAGCCGTACTCCTTGTAAGCTCCCGACGTGCCTGCAAGAAGCCCCTTGTAATAGATCTGGAACGTTCCGTGGTCGTTAAGGTCGTGGTTTGCCATCGTCATTTCGCCGATACGCATAAGAGCCGCCGCGCCGTCATTATCCCACGAGTTTCTTGCGGTCATCGTTCCCGAGGGGAAGTCGAGGTACTGAATAAGGTCTATCTTTAATTCTTCCTCGTCGTATTCCGAGAGGTCGGGACCGTAGGTGTGCCAGATGAGCACGGTGCACACGGTGTATTCCATTGTGAACGCATAAGAGAATTTGGTGTAATCGTTAGAATATTTCTTAGCCATATTTGCGATTACAGGATCGTCAAACAGTGCTGCTGAGATGAACATAAAGGCGGGGTCAATGCCGCAGCCCTTTGCACTTCTTCCGCCGTCACCCGTCTGGAAGTAATAGCCGTTTGGCTGAAAATGGCTGAAGTAATAGTAAGCGCCGAGGTGGAAATTCTCAACGTAGGGGAACTCACCCGTCGCCATCTTTATGAGCCAGGCTGCCCAGCCCTTGGTGAAGTATTTCGAGTCGCCGTAGGTGGTAGTTCCCTGAGAGGCGTAACCGCCCTGGTAGCAGTAGTCGATGACGGGAACGTACTTCTCAAAGTATCTTCCGCCGACGAATTCCCACCAAGAGGGCGCTTCATCGTAGAACGCAAGCGAAATAGTCACCCAGTCTCTTGTGAACTGCGGTCCCGTTCCGTGACCCGAAACGGCGCTCATTCCCGACGGTGGGAACTGCATACCGTTCTCCATCTGAGGAGCAAGGACGTTGGAAACACCTGCAATTATCTGATTCTTGTCATCCTCTGTGAGAAGGTCGTAGCACCAGTCGTAGACTCTTGCAACATTGACCATAACCTGGCTTGCTCCGTGGTATGTGTCCTGATGAAGCTCGGGAATGTAATGAAGCGTGAGCATCGCGTTCTTTGCTCCGATTATAGCCTCGTAGCCGTAGATCTCGTCACCCGTGAGGATGTAAGCGAGCGCTTTTGCTTCCATCTGCGCAAGAATGGTGGCATTGAAGTGATACTCTACGCCGTTTTTATATTCTGCAGGGAATATACCTGTGAAGTTCTCTGCGTTTGCAAAGTTCCAGAACATTTCCCTTAGGGTTTTGAAATCGGGGTTGTTCATAAGGTTGTCGTATATCTCGTCTATCTTATCCGCCGTGAAGAAAAGACGGGGATGCTGATTTGGTGCGGGATAATACGTGGGGTCGGCGTATCTGTCGGTCTGCATCTCCTTGAAGGCGCCGCCGAAGTCGCTTTGCGTGAAGGCGGAATTTATGGCGATGAGCTCCTTGATGCGCAACTGACGCTTCAGCTCCGCGTCAGCCTCTATTTCCGCGTCGTATTCCGCGCGCGTCTTCGTGTTTAAAACGAAGAGGTCGGAGTCAACGGTGAAATTGTTTTCCGTAAGATAGGAAATAAATTCCTCTATGCCGTGATTAAAGGCTGTCGCGTTGTTCGCGTTATAGAGGAGCTTGCCGTTTATGACGGCATAACCCCACGCAAGATCCTCGGGAAGCTCTACCGAGGCGTTGAGCATCTCAAGAAACTGCTCCGATTCGGGGCGGTTAGTGCTTCCTATCAGCACTTCTTTATCCGAGACGGCGCCTGCCGCGTCGGATTTTGCGCGAAGTCTGACCTTGTAAAGCTCGTACACGAGCTTAGATATATCACTTGCCAACGCTTGGTCAGCCTGCATCGCATCGGAGCTGAAATACATCTCGTACTCCGTTCCGTCGGAGCTTGCTATAACTATCCTTTCCGCATCGTCCGATACAGTTTGAATTATCACGTCGCGGCATTCGTCTTCATCCGTGATACCGTCCGCGAATGCGAAGTATCCCACCGCGATAGCGGCAGCAAGGACGAGAACGAGTGAGGTAAATAAGGACGCGAAGCTTTTGATTCTCGTTTTCACTTTGAAAATCTCCTTTTATATTATATATTTTTTTGCAAGCGATTGTATAAAAATAAGTGCATATCCACAATTGCTTATCGGTGTTAATATTGTATTATATTTAAAACGCTTTGTCAATATAAAATAAAGAAAAAATTTTCAAATTTTTATTTATTTACAAATCGCTTGTGCATATTGTACTAAAATTAAAAAAACTTTTTGTGCAAAACGCAAAAGCCGTTTTTGAAATTGCAAAGATCGGCAGAGCGGACGAAAGCTCCGCGCTGCCGATCCTTACTTCATTATTCGAATATATTTCCCTCGGCGACCGTTATTCCGTAAATAAGCAGGGCGCTTTCGGGCGACTGTGAATTGTCGTTCGCTCTGAAATAGAGCATATATTTTTGAATGAGCTTTTGCCATTCCGCGGTGCTCTCGGCACCCGACTTTGCGGGAGCTTCAAAGGAAACGGAGTGATATATCTCGCCCGTCTCGGAATAGAAGCTTATGACGCCGTTTTCAAAGTCGATGACGAAATTGACGTCGGTTATCCCCTCCTCGTCAAGGGCAGCAAGGACGGTTTTTTCGCCTAAAGCACATATGACGTTGCCCGCTGCGTCTATTTCCAGAAGATTCAGCGTTGCCCAGACGTTTTGCGTGCCGTCAGCGGCGGTGTTTGATTCAAGAACGATCTGTGAGCTCGCAATTACGGGCGCACCTGCTTTTTTCCCGAGGCGAAGCGAATAGCTTGCCGATGTTTTTTCCATCGTTGAGAAATTGCTTTTCTCGTTGTAAACGCTGAACAACGAGTCCGCCGAGCCCTTTACCCATTCAAGATAAGGTCTGCCCTCGCTGTCAACAGTTGACTTGAAGGATGCGCCTGCCTTGCCCTTGGTAACGAAGTTGATGCTGCCGTGCGTGTCACTTGCTTCGGACGTCGCGTTAATGTCAGCGCCCTTGAAATCCGTAGCGACGAACGCCCCGTGCCATTTTGCGAATATTTTGTATTCGCCCTCCGTTCCGACGGCTATTTTCTCAACACGGGTACCCTCTTCGAAGGTGGAGGAGGTGTACCATCCGCCGAATACGGAGCCCGATTTTTCGGGCGTCGGCAGGACGGTATCTACCGCAGGGTCGTATTCCCAAGGCGCACCCTCGGGAAGAGTGCCGCCGCCCGTCACGTAGCTTATGAAATTAGGGTTGGGAATGCTTTGCGCGAAGCTTATAAACGGATTTCCGTCGTATATCTTCAGGTTGTCAAAGAGGAGCTCGGAGCTTTCCGTGCTCGGAACGCCCGAAGCGCGGGAGAGCATACCGTAGAAGAGATATTTTACCGCGACCTTTTGCCACTCGACCCAGCTCTCGGGTTGCTTTTGGTTCTCTTTTGCCGTGGGAACGCTTCCAAGTGATATGCTGTCGATGAGCTTGCCTCCCTCGTCGTATGCGCTTACCGTTTCCGCGCTGAAGCTTACGCAGATGCGCAGGCGTGTAAAGCCCTCGCCGACCGTACCGATGACTTTGTCAGAGTTTATAAGCTTCACCTCGCCCGTTGCTCCGTTCAAGGAAAGAAGCTGCTTTTCGCCAAAGTTTCCTCCGCTTGTCGCAAGCCGTAAAGTGTAGCTTGCGAGCTTCGCGCCCTCGGGTGCGCCGAGGTCGAATTCAAACGAGATCTCAGGGGTCGCGAAGTGCGAAAGGTTGTAGCTGTCGGACAGTATGCAAACGATAGTTGCCTTGCCCTTCGTCGCGGATCTTAAATAGACGTTTCCGTTTCCGTCACGCTCCGTTATATGGAAGGAGCCGGGCTTTGCCTCGCCGGCGCTTCCCGCGTTGTATTTGATCCCTGCGACGTCCTTGGTCGTGGATTCGGGAACGTCAACGTCGCTGGAGGAATAATCCTCGTTTACTACGACCTTTATCCACTTAGCGTAAACGATGATCGGCTTCGTTGAGCCTGCGGGGATATAATCCGTGCGCTCACCCGTGAGGCTTGAGCTCTGATACCAGCCGCCGAAGACGTAACCTTCACGGTGAAGGTCGGTGGGCAGCAGCGTACCGTGCGCGGGGTCGTATTCTGCGGGTGCGCCGTCGGGAAGCGTGCCGCCGTTCGTCTTGTAGATTATGCCGTTTCCGTCGGGCAGCTCTGCGTTTTTAAAGAGGTCGCCCTCCTTAATGCTGACGCCGTAAATGAGCAGGGTACTCGTGGGATCTATGGAATTGTCGTTCGCGCGGAAGTAAAGTAGATATTGCCTTATGAGTCTTTGCCACTCCGCGGTGCTTGCGGCTCCCGATTTTTTGGGCGCCGTGAAGCTGTACGAAGCAACCTCCGCGTAGTTGGCGTCGTAATAAGTAAGAAGCCCGTTTTCAAAGTCAAGGGTAAAGTTCACGTGTGATATGACGTTATCTTCAAGTTTCGCTATCTCCGCACCGTTCGGCGCTATAACGCCGCCGTTCTTATCGATAGTGAAGAGCGTTAAGCCTCCGAAGACTCTGTCCGTTCCGTCCGCCGCGACGTTTGACTGAAGAACGATTTGGGACGTTGACAGAATGGGTGCGCCGACCTTCTTTGAAAGGCGGAGGGAGTAACTTACTTTGCCCGAAGCCATATTTGAGAAGTTATCGTTGTTATTGATTATTCTCATAATAGTGTCACTTGAGCCCTTGACCCATTCGATATAAGTTTTTCCGTTTGCGTCCGTTTTGGTAACGGCAGAGGCTCCCGTCTTGCCCGTGGTGAGGAAGTCTACACCGTCAGCCGAGCCGTTCTTGGTGTCGTTGGCAGCTAAAGTATTGTCGGAAAAGTCCGTATCGATGAAGGACATCAGCCACTTGGCGTAGATCTTTACGGGACCCTCGGTATCTTTTGAAATCACGGTTATCTCGGTACCCGTGTCAAATGTTTTCGTGGTATACCAGCCAAGGAACTGCGCGTTTTTCTTGCTTATCTCAGGTAGGGGCGTGTCAACTTCGTTTGAATAGTAGAACGGCGCGTCGGGGGCGAGGGTGCCTCCTGCCGTGTCATATTCTATAGCTCGAGTTGCGAGCTCGGGGTTGTAGAGGGTGTTGCTCTCGGAGATCTTAATGCCGTATATTCTCAAAGAACCGCCAAGGTCCGACGCTCCCGAGGGATACATATAAGCGAGGTATTGCTTCATCAGCTTGCGCCACTCTATGCCGTTCGGAGCGCCCGATTTCTCGGGAACTGTGAATTTGATGCTTTGTATCTCCGCACCGTTTTCGTCGTATGCCGTAAGGGTTTCGTTTTTGAAGTCAAGCGCGATGCGGACGGTGAGTATATCTCCTGTCGAAATATCGCCGATTATGGGACCCGACGAGCCGAGCCTTACCTTTCCGTCACCCGAAACGTTGAAGATTCGGGTCTCTCCGAACACGCGCAGTGCACCCGTTCCGTATTCAACGTTTGACATCACGCGAAGATGGAAGGGAATTATAGGATTATCACCGTCTCTTGAGAAGGAGAGCTCGTATGAGACGGTTTCGTCATCCGTGCTCATAGCGGCAAAGTTCTTTACGGTATCGGTCACGGTTATAAGCGGATCGGCAGAACCCTCCGTCCACTCAAGATAAGGTGTTCCGCTTGCATCCGTTTTGGTTATAAAGGATGCACCCTTTTTCGAACGAGCCGTGTAACCTATTCCGCCTATCGTCTGGTTCTTTTCAAAGAGGTTTATTTTACTCTCGGAGAAGTCCTCGTCAAGGAACACGGAGAGCCACTTCGCGTATATCTTCACCGTACCGGTGTGTCCTGCGGGGATTTCCTTTATTTCGGTGCCCTCGTCGTAGGTGGGTGTCGTATACCAGCCGAGGAAGGTGTCAACGCCGCGAGTAACGTCGGTCGTCAGGGGTGTTGCCGTTTCGTTTCTGTAAGAATACGGGACGTTGAGTCCGAGTATGCCTCCGCCCGTTACGTAGCTTATTTTGCCGCCGTTTGCGCCGATTACGTTTTCGGTGGGAGTGAAGAGGACGTTGCCCGAGGGGGCTGTGAAGCTTGCGAATCCGCTTTCCTCATCCACCGCGACGGTCGCGACGGTAACGCCGTCAACGGAGACTTTCCACGTTCCGGCTTCGATACCGCTTACGTAGTATTTTGAAAGTCCTACGCCATCGGTTTCAAATGAGAAGGATTGGTAAGCGCGCTCACGCGTAGTAAGGAATACAGTGTAAATATCTCGGAACTTAGCGCCGTAAACCGCATCGCTTGAGAATTTTTCAAAGAGTGGTGTTTCTTCGTTCTCGGCGTCCGTGACGAACATTGCCGTGAGCATCCTGGTCGTAGCGTCACCCGAGGCGCGAAGCTGCATTCTTCCCCAGAATCGATTGAAGTTGTCGTGCGGGGCGTACGTATCGACGCAGTTCTTGCCCTCTACGTATGTTCCGTCCGTATCGTAGTATCCGTTGATCCAATACGCGCGTCCCTCGCCGCCTATTTTTTCTATAACGTCAGCGCCGAAGAGCGATTGAACGAAGAGCCGTCCCTCTCCCTCTCTTATATCGGCGCTCATATTCTCCTCATCTATCACGGGCTCCTTCGTCGTGTGAAGAAGGTATGTTTTTGAGAATGCGGCGTCCGTTGCTTCGACGGTATCGAAGGTGAAGAAGAGCATAGGGTAATTCGGGTCGGAGGTGAAGAGCGTGAGCATTCTGCGCTCAAGGTATTTGACCGTTTCCACATCGTACGAGCTCGATATTTCACCCGCTATATATCCGAATTCCGCCGAGCCGTCCTCATAGGAATATCCGATATCGTATCCCGTTATCTCGCCCATATTGTAGTTTCCGCCGAGCCAATTCTCGATAGTGCCCGCTTCGCCGCGGCGCTTCTGGCTGCCCGAGTAGAAATATCTTTGACCGTTCGTGACGTCAAGGGGATTGGGCTCACCCGTTTCGGGGTCTGTTCCGAGTTCGGGGGTGGCTGAGGCAAACGCGGGATTGAATACGAGAATACCGTTGTGCGCAACGGTTGACTGAAGGTAATATCTGTGTACGTTTGAGCCGTACTTGTTGTACGTGCCCGACGTAGCCGCGAGGAGTCCTTTATAGTATATCTGGAAGGTGCCGTGGTCGTAGATGTCGTGGTTTGCCATCGTCATCGTTCCGATCTTCATATAAGCAACGGCTCCGTCCTCATCCCACGAGTTTCTCGCCGTCATCGTGCCTGCGGGATGCGCGAAATACTGAATAGTATCAATGGAGTCAAAGAAGTTTTCGTCGGGCTCGGGGAGATAGGAGATGTAAGCAAGCACCTTTGCCGCAGGGGCGTCGTTGCCCCAATCGGGCTTTGCCGCGCTGTTCAAGCCGTCCGTTATGCTGTAAAGATAACCCGTAAGGGTGGAATCTCCGAATATCGCCGCGACGTCGTAAAGATAAGCGTAATCAAGCGAGCCGCCCGCTACGTTTCTCGCGCCGTCACCCGTCTGGAAGTATTTGCCGTTTGCCTGAAGGTGGCTTATGACGTAGTAAGGAGCGAGCTTGAGTCCGTCCTCGTTGTAGGGGAGCTGACCTGTGGAAAGGTAGAGCAGCCACGCCGCCGACATAGCCTCGGAGAATTTTCCCGGACCGTACGTCGCCGTTCCCTGAGTGACCCAACCGCTCTTGGTGTGCTCGTTTATGACGGGCACGTATTCTTCAAAGAATCTGCCTCCGACGAACTCCCACCAATCGGGCATCTCGTCAAAGAAGGCAATGCATATCATTATCCAGTCGCGAAGGAGCTGGGGGCCTGTGCCGTGACCCGAAACGCCGTTCATTCCCGAGGGCGGGAAGCGCATTCCCGCCTCCATCTGCGGACCGAGAACGTTGGAAACGCCTGCAGCGAAGTGATTCTTGTCCTCTTCGGTGAGAAGGTCGTAGCACCAGTCGTATATCTTCGCCAAGGCGTCCATAACGTGAGATGCGCCGTGGTAAAGGTCCATATGTATATAGGTGGAATACTTCAGGGTGATTATCATATTTTTCGCGCCGACTATTGCTTCGTAGCCGTAGATCTCGTCACCCGTCAGAAGGTATGCGAACGCTTTGTTCTGAAGAGCCGAGATGATTTTAACGTCGTAGCGGTAATAATCATCCTCGTATTCGTCGTTCGGGTCTTTGAACTCAACTGTTGGGAATCCGTCCGTGCAGCCGCTTTTGTTCACGTCTATCCAAAACGTATCGACAAGGCCTGCGTAAGCGGGGTCCTTCATAATCTCAAGGACGTCGCCTATTTTGTCCTCGGTGATAAATATTCTCGGATGCATTCCCTCGACGGGGTAAAGAACGGGGGGCGCATAGGGGGAGGTGCCCATAGACTTCGGCGCGCCGCCGAAGTCGCTTTGCTTGAACGCCGCGTTCTTCTCCTTGAGCTCGTTCAATATCTTCTGACGCTTGAGCTCCTCGTCCGCCTCTATCTCGGCGTCGTACTCTTCTCTCGTTTTTATACTGACGCGGAAAAGGTCCTCGGAAACGGTAAAATCGTTTTCAATAAGATAATTCAGGAACTCGTCCTTACCGTAATCGAAGGCGAGCGTGCTGTTCGCGGTATAAACGAGCTTGCCGTTTATAAAAGCAAAGCCCCAGGCAAGATCCTCTTCCTTTGCCACAGACGCTGTAATTGCCTCTAAAAACTCCTCGGATTCGGGTCTGTTGGTCCTTCCTATAAGTATTTCGTTTTCGGCCGGTTTTGACGCAGCGTCGGACTTTGCGCGCATACGCACGCTGTAAAAGTCGTACACAAGCTTTGATATCTCGCTCGTCAACGCCTGGTCCGCCTGCATCGCGTCGGAGCTGAAATAAAGGGTGAAGTCCGTGCCGCTTTCGTCGGCTAACACCACTCTCTTGGCTTCCTCCGACAAAAGGACCGCGCTTTGCTCGGCTTGCTCCCTTTCGACGGTTACGGACGGCGAAAGAGAAAGTAATGCGGCGACTACGGTCATCACCGTGAATAATGTAAGATAAACGATACGTTTCTTCATTTTGTACTCCTTTTGTGTTGTTAAATGTTTATTGTAATTCATAGCGTTTAAATGCGGTTCCGTTATTTTTTCAAAACGATTTGAGCCTCTGAAAAGGATAATGCCGCTTTAGTATCAACATTATAACATAATTTAAATAAAGTGTCAATTTTTTTAAATCAAAATAATAAAAAATAGCGTTCTGCCTAAATTAGGAAAAGGGGTTTTGTACAAAATGACCAACGCGGTTCGGAACTTTCGCGTTTTGCTTTCAATAATCATTGCTTAAATTACCGTTCAATGTTTAATTTTTCGTGCAAATTGAAGCGCTTTAAGCAAATCGGTCAAAATTTGAGCGGATCGCAGGGCGACACAAAATAAAAAACGCGCAGAGACGACGCCGCTTCCGAAAAAAGAGAAGGCGCCGCCCGCGCGTTTTTCAACACGGGTGTGGGTTTGTTTTAAATAATGTCAACTATAATTTACTTATTGGATCTCCGTTACGCATTCGGGTGTGAGAGTGATGCTGACGCTCAACGGCTTTCCCTCGCGCACAAGTGAGAACGTTACCGTATCACCCGCGCGGGCGCTCAGCATAAGCTCGGAGAGCTGATGTGCCCTCGTTATATTCACGGTCATCGCGCCCACCGTTACGCTGTTTACGATGTCGCCGACCGCAAGGATCCCGTCAGCAAGTCCGCCCTCTGTTATATCGGCTATCGCAACGGTCTCAGTCCTCTTTATCCTGCCCGTTTCGCTGTCAAGCACCGCTTTTTGCGCCGCTACGCCGCTCGTTATGCCAAGCATACACTTTTTGAGAGTGACGGGCTCCGCTCCGTCATACTGAGAGATTATATTTTCGGCTATTCCGACCGCGACGTTTGCGGGGATCGCGTATCCGATATTCTCTATTGACGAGGAGGTGATCTTTGCGTTGACTATTCCGATGAGATCTCCTTTGGTATTAAAGAGTCCTCCGCCCGAGTTTCCTCCGTTTACCGCCGCGTCGGTCCTTATGACGCGCATCGCGGTCTGCGTCTTATCGTCGGGCGCCGTCATCGTTATATACTCGCTGTCGACGCTGATGCTTCCCGTCGTTGCCGAGATGCCGAGACTCGCGGGGTTGCCGATAACTATGGCGGTGTCAAGCACGCTTATTTCGTCGGAATTCGAAGGCGAGACGGGCGCGGCACAACTTTCCGTCAAGACGCGGCTGCCGCTGATCTTCAAAACGGCGATATCGTAAAGCATAGAGCCGCCGATGTATTCAGCCTTCATTGCGTATTTTGACGTTTCCTGTCCGTAAAGGAACGCTGATATGTCATTGCTGATCCCGTTTTCCGACGTTGAAGCCGAGTTATACACGACGTGGTAGTTCGTTATGACGTAAGCGTCGCCCGCGTTTTTGTCGAGCTTGTATATCACGCCCGAGCCGGAGTATTTAGCATCCTGGACGTACGGACCCCAGAAGGACTCGTACTCTATTTCAAAGGTAGACGAGATGCTGACGGCACTGAGCAGCCCCTTCGCCGCCGCAACGCTTTGAGCGCTGTCCGAGGTGCTGATGTAGATGGTATTGGTGTCGCCGCCCTGTATTACGGGGTCCTTTTGCGAGAGCTCTTGAGGTATGTCCTCGACGGTAAAACAGGACGAGAGGGAGATTACGGTCAAAAGCGAGGCAAAAACGAGAACCGCGGGGAAGAATCTTCTTTTTATAAAATTCATAGAAAACTCCGATCTGCCGTTAGACGGCTTTTGCAGTATCGCAACGTATTTTCAATTAAAGTATAATATTATTTTGTGAAATGGATGTGAAGAATTTTGTTACGGAAGTGAAATAAAAAATAAATTTATTGTGTTCAAAGCCGCCGTATGTACCTTACCGAGCGCAACGCGGCTTTTCACGTCGCGAGCGCAAAAAGCCGCAGAGCGGTTTTCTTTACGAGGAAAGAGCACCGCAATTTTCGAGCTTGTTCTCCACGCATTTGATCTTCGATTTAATGAACTGTCTGCCGGGCTTCGTGCAGGCAACGGCGCCGAGCGCTGCTATCATTCCCACCGCAACGTAAAGGCAGGGGTGAGCGCATTTCATATCAGGCTTTTTAAAAAACATTTTTTCTCCTTTCTTCGGGCTTTTTAAGCCTTCGCAAATATTTTTTCCCTCGGAGAAGAAAATATTTGTGCGTCGGAGAAAAAGACGCTTGGCAAAAAAGTGAAAAAAGAGTTTTTTCGTAAGCGCTTTTGATAACGGCGCGTGAAAATGAAAATATTTTTTTAAGTATAGTTGACAAAACGCGCGAGGTGTTGTAAAATATTAGTTGTAAAGAAATATTCGTTATTCGCCGAAAAAGAGAGTGCGTGCGGAGAAAAGGAGAAAAGCGGTTTTGATTAAGTGCAATCATTGCGATTACGTCGGGGAATATACCAAGCTCGTATGCCCGGCTTGCGGAAGACGCATAACTTATTCCGTAGGACAGATGCAGGAGGCTTTGATAAGAGCCAGGAGCGCTGTAAAGAAAAAAGAATACGACACAGCCGTTGAGCTTTATCTTATGCTTTCCGATATGCAGTTTACAGAGGCTGAGCGTGAGTTCGGAGAAATACTCGAGAGAGGAACCTTCGTTACGCGCGATCTTGACGAGGCGATGGAGCTTTTTCTCCGTGCGGCTAAAAAGAACGACGCAAAGGCGGCGTACAGATATTCAAGACTTGCGGGAAGAGTGAGTGACGAGGTTGCCCGTTTCTGGCTGTTTTACTCAGCGGTTCTCGGATGCGAGCTCGCCTATCCCGCCCTTGCGAAGCAGCTTTCGTCCGAAGGACGCGAGGAGCTTGCTACGTATTATTATTACCTCGCCGCGCTTTGTGAGGATAAGGAATCCACCGCCGAGCTTGCGATGAGATACTGCAACGGCGTCGGAGCACCGCAGTCGGAGGCTTACGCAAAGTGGTACTTTGATAAATTCTTCGTTCCGCCCATCTACGCCATAAAAACGATATACAAGCTTCGCTCCGTCCAGGCAAAGGAGCCCCCAGTTCCCGCACCCGAAAATTACGACGGGATATTGCGTGACCTTGCCAAAGACGCCCGTAAGTACGGTATAGATACGGCGTTTTTACATTTGAATGAGATGCTCGTCAGACGGGGTGACGTTTCCGCCGCCGTATCGGTCGGCGCCGCCCTCGTTGAGGGTGTTGGATGCGAGAAGGACGCGGTAAAGGGCATAAAATATCTCGATAACGCCGCCGCTCACGGCAGCAGCGACGCTTACGCTTATCTTGCCGGCATCTATCTTAGCGGTGAGTTCGTTGAAAAGAATATTGACGAGGCGGTGCGCTGCTTTATCCGTGCGGGAGAGTGCGGAAGCGCTGAGGCGTACGAGATACTCGGCGACCTTTACAGAAGCGGGGAAGAGGTTGAGAAGAATTCCGCCGCAGCGATAGAATACTACGACCTTGCAAAGGAGCTCGGCTCGCAGAGCGGCGCCCAGAAGGCGGCGGAGCTGAAGCGAAGGAGAGAGGACTTCTTTGACAGAGGAACGGCTCTTGAGCAGACCTCGCCCGCCGAGGCTTACAAGGCGTACGCAATAGCGGTGGCGATGGGTTATCTCCCCGCCGAAAGAAGGCTCGCTTATTGCTACGAGCACGGTGTCGGCACGCCTAAGGACAGATGCGCTGCGTTTTATTGGTATGAGAGCGCGGCGGAAAAAGGCGACAAGTCGGCGCTGTTCGATCTCGGAAGATGTTATGCCGAGGGCATAGGCGTCGCGTTTGATTATAAAAAAGCAATAGACCTGTTCATCAGCTCCAACGCCGCACCCGACGCGGTAAAGGCGCGCGTCGTGCATCTTCTTGACCGTAAAAAGCGCAAGCTGACGAGAGGGATGTTCTCACGGGCTATGCGCCTGCTCCATCAGAGAAAGATCGATCCCGCGCTTGATATACTCGAGCTTTGCGAAAAGATCGGTCACGCAAGGGGAATATATACCCTTGGATGCCTCTTGGAGTTCGGTCTCGGTGTTAACACCGACCGCGACAGAGCATATAATCTTTATGAGCGCGCGTACGGCCTAGGCTTCCGCGATCCCCGACAAAGCTATAAGCTCGTGGTTCTTAAAATGGTACGCTGATGAGTGCGCGAGAGAAATTTTTGAGGAAAATATACGAAAGGAAGCTCTTGTATCGCTCCCTTGGCGTTTTCTCGCATTTCGTATCTCTTCTTTGCGTTTTGGCATACGGCACGCTTTTGCTTATGAATCTCAAGGACGGAAGGTATCTTGAAATTCTCAGGCTTCTGATAGCGGCAGGTATTCCGTTTTTCGCGGTCGGAGCGGCGAGAAGTATAATAAAGGCGCCGCGCCCGTATGAGGTTTTTGATTTTTACAAGAGCTCACCGAGGAAAAAGGCTTTTTCGGATATTCGCGCCTCGGAAGGCTCTGACTCCTTCCCGAGCCGACACGCGTATTCCGCGTTCGTTATAGCAACGCTCGTCTTTTTCGCCTGTCCGCCGGCGGGCGGCGTTTTGTGGGGGCTTGCCGCATTGATGTGTGCGGCGAGGGTGCTTCTCGGAATACATTTTATAAAAGACGTGCTTTGCGGTGCCGCGATAGGCGTGTGCGCAGGGGTTCTCGGAGAGCTTTTATTTCGTTTTTAAATTATTTGGGAGGTTTTTATGAAAGTAACGTGGTTGACGCAGGCAGGACTGCTTTTTGATACGGGAAAGATAAAAATAATGGTGGATCCGTACCTTTCGGATTCGGTGGGAAAGATAAACGAAACGAAGCACAGGCGCATCCCCGTCGACGAGAGCTTTTTTGACGTAAAGCCCGACGTTATTCTTATAACGCACGACCATCTTGACCATCTTGACCCCGAAACGCTCGAACGTTTCCTTTCGGATACCGAGAAATCCATAGCCGTAATGGCTCCCGAGGCGGCTTACAGACAGCTCGTGAAGTATAAGAACGGACATAATTACATTCGTCTTTCACCCCATACCGTATGGAGTCAGGGCGGCGTGACCTTCTATTCCGTAAAGGCGGAGCACAGTGACCCTACCGCGGCGGGATTCATTCTTGACGACGGTAAGAAAACTTATTACGTAAGCGGCGACACGCTTTACAATTACGACGTTATAGACGACGTGCTTGATCTTGTCGAGGACGGAGTTGATTACGCCTTCGTCCCGATAAACGGCGTCGGCAACAATATGAACGCAAAGGACGCGGCGGACTTTGCCTACGAGATAGGAGCAAAGTGCGCAGTACCGCTTCATTACGGGCTCTTTGACGACCTTACTCCCGACGCGTTTGATTTCGACGACGCTCTCATCCTTTCTCCTTACGAAGAAACGGAAATATAAAGATATCCCCCGAATACCTTGACCCGTGTCAAAATATTCGGGGGATTTTTTTGCTTTTTGTAAACTTTAGTTTGCTTTAAATTTCAACCTTGGATTTCAGAACGTCCATACAAGCGTCTATTTGCTCGGTGGGTCCGACAACGCAAATGCCGCCGTTTTTCATCAAGCCCTCTACGATGTCCGCGAGCCTTAAAAGCTCACTCTTGTCAAATTCAAGCATACTTTTCCTGATGAGCTGCTCGTCGCTTTTCGTTTTCCCCATCAAATAGATCGTGGTTGCCTCAGCGCCTGCGCTTCTTGCGGAGTTCAGCGAGTCGTAGTCGCCAAAGGTGCCGATTATATAATTGTCGAAAGAGTCCTCCTCTTCGGCAAGCGCGCGTAAAAAGCTTGCCGATTCGTCACACGCCTCTATCGACGCTCTCGGGTTAGGGTCCCTGTACGAGTAAGTCGAGGCATCGCCCGATTGACGCATCGTGAAGCCCGCTCCGTAAGCGCCGCCCTTGACTCTTATGCTGTTCCAAAGATGGGTGTAGGAGAGGATGTTTGAAAGCACGTGCATAGAGCCCGTGAATGACTCGCCCGTACCCGTGAGAGTAGCGGATTTCGATATATACGAAACGCGAGAGGGAATGACTATCCCCTCGTTGAGATACCCAAAGGGCGCAAAGCTTTTAGCCGTCGGCGCCGTGCCCACCTCACGGGGAATATCGGTGAGATTTTCGATAAAAGCGTCACACGGGGTGCCCGTAAGAGCCACGGTGAGCCTTTTTTTCGTGACGATCTTCTTTAAAAGCGACGCAAGCCTTTCGGCAAGCGCGTCACCCGTTTTGTCAAAGTCTTCCACTGCCGACTTCAGCCTTTTGTACATTTCAAAGCCGAAGATATGCTCTGCCAAGACACCGAGAGAGCTGACGTATGCCCTTGCTCTTCTTACAGCGGCGGCGTGTCCTGAAGTGACGAAGGCTTCCTTTGCCGAGATGAGCTTTTGCGTCAGCAGATTTTTGACGGCTTTTTTGTCGGTGAATACCGTTTCGTTTAAAATCTCGCCAACGATATCCGCAAGGCTCTGACGCTCCGAGTCAAGAGCGCTTGCCGTAACGTAGAAATATGGCTTCGGCACGTTATCTCGCGCTATAACGGCAGCACTTGCCGCGAAGGAGCCGAGCTTTAGCTTTTTGATCTGAGCAAGCTCGTCAGCGGAGTGAGAAGAGGTGGCGCACCTTCCGAGAAGAGAGGAGAGGAAGGCGATAAGCGACAGCTCTTCTCCGTCAAGATCGGACACGTCGAACAAAAGCTCCGCGTAAGATATCCCGCCCGTCGGAATTTCGTGAACGAGGACGGGTACCTCGGCTATTTCTTTCGCCTGCGTCGGCGTCCACGACCCCTCTTTCGGTATGTCGCAAACCTCAAGGGTAGGGAGCGTTTTGAGATCTTCTTCGGTGTCCTCGCTCGCTTGCCAAAGCTTTAAGCGCTCGTTCTTCTCACAAAGGAGGGCAAGAGCTTCCTCTGTCATTTCCGATTTTATCGTCGCGAGCTTTTCTTGCTCGTCCTTTTCTTTTTGCTTACCGAGGGTCTTCGACGGCTTGAGTATCAAGCGTACTTTTCTTTCATTATCTATAAACACGTCTTTAAGCATACGCTCAAAGGAGGCGTCCGTTTGGAGCATTGCTCTTACCGACCTTAAAGCGTCCTCGTATTTAAGACCGAGCGACGGATCGTTTCCGTAGAGCCACGTGTCAAGCATAGCAAGCCCGAAGATGAGTCCCTTGGGCATCGAACCGAAGTCCTTCTCGCGCAGCTTGAATTCCTTTGCGTTCAACGAAGCTTCAAGGCGCTCTTTCCCTATTCCGTTTTCCGCTATTTTTGCAAGAGTCTTCGATAAAAACTCAAAAGCCTCGTCAGAAGAGCAGAAGAGGTTTTTGAGTTCAACGGCGTAAGAGCCGTATTTTATTCCGTCGCCGAGGGAGAAGACCGAAACGTCCTCGCAAAGCCCCGCGTCGAGAAAGGCTTTCGTCAGCGGAGCCTCGTTGTTTCCGGCTATGGCGTCCGAGAGGACGGAGAGCGCAAGCCCCGAGTCTACGTCGTCAAAATCGAAGGTCCTGACACCGATGTAAGCGCGTGTGCGAGAGTCCTCGTTTTCCTCTGCGCCAATCTCGTATTCGAGGGTTTTTGTGACGTTTTCGGGGGCGGTATCTTCGCCGACCGAGGGGCAGTCGTCCCTTCTTTCATACTCGCTCAAATAAGAGTCGAGGAGGGGCAAAACGGCGTCGAGATCGACCTCGCCGTCAAGAAAAATATAAGCGTTTGACGGGTGATAATGCTCCTTGTGCGCGGCACGGAAGCCCTCGTATGTCAGATCGCATATCGCCTCGGGATCGCCGCCCGAATTTTTTCCGAACGGGCTGTTCGGGTAAAGCATCTCAAGGAGCTTTTCGGACGAGATCTCGTCGGCAGACGACATAGCTCCCTTCATTTCGTTGTAAACGACGCCGTTCAGCGTAAGAGGCGAGTCGGGGCCGTCAAGCTCATATCTGTGTCCCTCTTGCATAAAAATGCTCTCGTTTTCGAGCATCAAAGGATGAAAAACGGCGTCCATATAAACGTCAATAAGGTTGAGAAAATCCTTGTCGGAGCGTGACGAAACGGGGTAGACGGTTCTGTCGGGGTAGGTCATCGCGTTAAGGAAGGTTTTAAGAGAGCTTTTGAGAAGCTCTACGAAGGGCTCCTTGACGGGGAATTTCTTTGAGCCGCAAAGAACCGAGTGCTCGATTATATGAAAGACGCCCGTGTCATCCTTCGGGGGCGTTCTGAAGGCTATATAAAAGCTCTTGTTTGAGTCAGCTCTTTCGAGAAAGGCGAGGGGCGTGTCGAGTTTTTCGTGCTTTAAGAGCCAAAGCACGCCCTCTGCCTCGGGTATGGCTTCGAATGATTCGACCTTGAAGCCGTGAAGTGTTTCTCCTGTTTTCATATCGTTTCCTTTCGTTTGCTCAGCGCGTTTTTTCATCTATAAAGGATAAGACCTCTCGCACGTAACGCTCCTGCCCGACGGCGAAGCTTGCACCGTGCTTTGCCCCTCCGACGGTGAAGAGCCTGCTTATCAGAGTATTGCCGTTATATATATCCTCGCTCATCGAGTGCGGCACGAAATCGTCTGCGTCGCCGTGGATCAAGAGAATGGGCACTTTTGCGTTTTTGACCGCAAGACGGGGTGAGGCGGCGGAGAGATCAAAGCGTCCGAAGACGAGTGCAGAGAGATAGACCGTCGGGTATACGGCTTTCGGCGGAAGCCCTCTGTTTTTGAGGACCCGCTTGATTATCGCGGACGGCTCGGAGTAGGGGCAGTCGGCAATTACCGCGCAAACTCCCCTCGGCAATTCAAGCTCCGTCGACATAAGGACGGTCGCCGCGCCCATAGAAATGCCGTAAAGAATTATTTTTCTGTCCTCTCCAAAGCGCTCTTTCACGTAATCTGCCCACCGAAGGCAGTCGAAGCGCTCCTTTATACCGAACGACACCGTGACGCCGCAGCTGTTTCCGTGCGCTCTTTGGTCGACGACTACCGCGCCGATGCCGTGTGAGAGCATCATAAGAGCCGCGCCCGAGAGCTCGGTGTGGGACGAGCCCTTGTACCCGTGAAAAAGAATGCACACGGGTGCTGTGTCCTCCCCCTTGTAATACCTTCCGTAAAGCATCTTGCCGTCTTTTGCTTTTATACGGATTTCTTCACACGGGTACATACTAAGGTCGTCTATCTGCTGCCTTACGACGTCGCGCATTCCTTCAAGATAGGGGCTTGAAAGAGCTGCGTAGGGGTCGCTCGACCTGTTTTTTCGCGAATTGTAAAAGACCTTGCGGTAAACGCAATATAAGGCCAAGATCATCGCGACAGCCGCAACTGCCGCAAAGACGGTAAAAAGCCGCATACTTACGCGTCCTTTCATTTTTTATTGAGATTATGCTCGTTTTTTGAATAAAAAGTCGCCCCTCGGAGAAAAATTGCTTATTCCCGTGCGAGGGCTCTTTCAATATTATAGCATTCACGCGCTCAAATGTCAATCGCGGTGCACACGTATTTACGGAAAAAGTGTGAAAACGCACGGCGTCAATAGTTATTTTTATAACGATCTTTTTATATTGACTTTGAAGCTTCCGCGTGTTATAATTAGTATGTAAAATATTGGCTCCCTAACTAAAGGAGTAATCAAGAAAGGAATTAAGATGTCGTTATTCAAGCTTGGAAAAGTACACGTTCCGCACAGAAAGAATACGGCTGAGGCGATCCCCGTGAGAATGCCTGCGCCCGCTCAGGTGTCGATCTCTATGCTTCATCATATCGGCGCGCCTGCGACCCCCGTCGTAAAGCCCGGTGATAAGGTATACGTCGGCACGCTCGTCGGAGAAGCGGCGGGTTACGTTTCATCACCCGTACATTCATCCGTTTCGGGAACGGTAAAGAAAATTGAAAAGACACTCGTCTCGGCGGGAAAGGAAATAGACTCCGTCGTAATAGAATCGGACGGTGAGATGACCCCCGACCCCGATCTTCGCGTACCCGAGATCACGGACTTCGCATCCTTCAGCGCGGCGGTAAGAGCCTCCGGTCTTGTCGGACTCGGCGGCGCGGGCTTCCCGACTTCGGTGAAGCTCGATGCGATAGGTAAGGGGATCATCAAGCGCCTTGTCTTAAACGGAGCGGAATGTGAGCCTTATATCACGTCCGACACGAGGACGATGGTCGAAAAATCGGATCTTCTCCGAGAGGGAGTGGAGCTGTTATGCCGCTTCTGCGATTTTGAAGAGGTCGTTTTCGGAATTGAAAAGAATAAGCCCGAGGCTATCGCAAAGCTCAAAGACGTGTTCGCCGATATGCCAAAGGTCAGAATATGCCCGATGCCCTCTACTTATCCTCAAGGCGGAGAAAAGATTCTGATATACAATACGACGGGTCTTGTCGTTCCCGAAGGAAAGCTGCCTGCGGACGTCGGCGTTATCGTTATGAACGTCACGTCGCTTGCGTTCCTTGCGAGCTACGTTAAGACGGGTATGCCTCTTGTAGAAAAGGTGATAACCGTTGACGGCTCCGCTATAGCCTCTCCCGCAAACGTCATAGCTCCCATAGGCACGAGCCTTGGCGAGGTCATAGAGTTCGTTGGCGGCACGTCGTGTGAGATCGGAAAGATCCTCCTCGGCGGTCCTATGATGGGCGTTGCGGTCTGGACTGACGCGCACCCCGTTTTGAAGACCACGAACGCGATAACGGTCCTCTCCGAGCGTGATGCGGCACCGCCTAAGTCCACCGCGTGCATTCACTGCGGCAGATGCGTCAGTGCGTGTCCGATGGGTCTTCAGCCCACCTATTTCGCAAGAGCGCTTAACATTTCCGACAAGCGTGAGATGTGCGAAAGACTCGAGGACGAGAAGATCGGACTTTGCATCGAATGCGGCTGCTGCTCGTTCGTATGCCCCGCGAAGCGTCCGCTCGTTGAAAACAACCGTCTTGCAAAGGCGGCAGTAAGAGAATACAAAACAAGCACCGCCGCTGCGGGCAAGAAGGGAGGAGATAAATAATATGGATAAGCAGCTTGTAATTTCATCATCTCCTCATATCCGCTCGACAGCGTCCACGTCTCGCATTATGCTTGACGTGATAATCGCCCTCGTTCCGACGACGGTGATGGGCGTGCTTCTTTTCGGCATCCGCGCTCTCGCGGTCATTGCCGCTTGCGTCGTAAGTGCCGTACTCGGTGAATTTCTTTTTAATCTTATCGCAAAAAAACCGCAGACCGTCGGAGATCTTTCCGCGGTAGTTACGGGTCTTTTGCTTGCCCTTAATTTGCACGCCGACGTTCCTATCTGGCAATGCGTTATCGGCTCGCTCTTCGCGATAATCGTAGTAAAGTGCCTATTCGGCGGCATTGGCTGTAATTTTGCTAACCCCGCCATCACGGGCCGTATCTTTATGACTCTTTGCTTTACCGCGTCCGTCGGCGGCGGAGCATCTCTCGCGTTCGGAAAGCCCGAGGTGGCAGACCTTACGACGTCAGCAACGCCTCTTGAGCTCCTTTCCAAGGAGTCCGACGCGCTCCCCTCGCTTCTTGATATGTTCCTCGGCTTCAAGTCGGGCGCGATAGGCGAGGTCTGCGGCGCGGCTATCCTTCTCGGATTCCTTTATCTCGTTATAAGACGCGTAATCCATTTTGAGGTTCCCCTTATCTTCGTCGGCGGAGTTTTCGTGCTCTCGCTTGCGATAACGGGCAACCCCCTCGTTTCTCTTTATCACGTCCTCTCGGGCGGTCTTCTTCTCGGCGCCGTATTTATGGCAACGGACTACGTGACCACCCCCATTACGAGGCTCGGTAAGATGATATTCGCCTTCGGATGCGCGCTCATAACCGTGCTCATCAGATTTTACGGAACTTATCCCGAGGGTGTTTCGTTCTCTATCCTTATAATGAACATCCTTTCTCCCTATATCGAAAAATGGACCCTTAAGCGTCCCCTCGGAGGTGCGGAGAAATGAAATTGAAATTAAAGAATTTTACCCCCGCCATAGTTCTTGGCACGATTTGCCTGATAGTCGCGGCGCTTCTCGCAACTATCAACCACTTCACGGCTCCCGAAATTGCCGAAAACGAAAGACTTGCCAGAACCGAGTCTTTGAGAGCGGTGTTCGGCGGTGATAAATCGGGTGCTGATTTCGGTGACCCTATGAAGGGGCTTCCCGATTTCGGAGAGGACAGCTACGTTTCCGAGGTCTACGAGGAGAAGCACGGAATGGGCTACGCCGTAACGCTCGTTATTCCTAAAGGCTTTGAGGCTGAGATAGACCTCACCGTCGGAGTAGGTATGGACGGAAAGGTCAAGGGTGTATATATAACAAAATACGAGGACACGATCGGCAAGGATAAAATGCCAGACGCCGTTAACAACTTCGTCGGCAAGGATTCCGTCGATGACGTAGCTCTCGTTACGGGTGCTACGTATTCGTCAACGGCTGTAAGAAAGGCTGTTTCCGACGCGCTTGCGGCTGTGAAGCTTATACTCGCCGCAAAGGCCGACGCTATTCCGACCGCCCGTCTCACTGCTCTTGACGCGGGTGACGCAGCCGAGCAGTCCGATCCTAAAGTGATACTTCCGCTTACTGAGGAAGAAATATTCAACCACGCAAAGGAAATGCTCGTCGGTGCAGGCGATTTTGAGCTCCTCACAAAGAAGAGTGGCGTCGCTCTCGAGGGTGAATCCATCGACAAGAATTGGGTACCTTATAAAATTGCAGTTTATAAGGAAAAGAGCGGAAAGGGCTACGCCGTTTACGGCGAGACCTTCAACCCTTGGGGCTTTGGCGCGATAGAGTCGAACTTCGTGTTTGCCGTTGACAACGATTTCACGGTCGTCGGCTTCGACCTTCTCTCGTGGTCGCTCAGCCCGTCCTGGCAAGAGGGCGACGGAAAGACCGAGGGCGTGCACATTTATCTTAACACCCCCGCCGTAAAAAGACTCGAAGAGAGCTTTGTCGGTATAAACAGAATGAACTTCAGCACGAAAGCCGATCTCGTCACCAAAGCAACGGTAACTTCCGTGCGTATCGAGGACGCGGTATTTGCCGCTCTTGAGTACGTTGACACGGAGTATGAAAAGGAAGTAAAGACGTACCAAGCCATCGGAGCTTCCGTGATCGTTATAGGCATCGCCGCTTTGGGTGTTGCTATCTATTTCCAAAGGAGGAGACGTAAATGAAAAACAACAAGCTTATGCTCCTTCTTAAAGGACTGATTCTTGAAAACCCCGTGCTCGTGCTCGTGCTCGGCACTTGCCCCACCCTCGCAATGACCAACAGCGTTATCTCCGCTCTCGGTATGGGTGTTGCGGCAACGATAGTTCTTATTTGCTCAAACGTGGTTATCTCCGCGCTCAGGAAGGTCATTCCCGACACGGTCAGAATCCCTTGCTATATCGTTATTATAGCGGGCTTCGTTACCGCGGTTCAGCTCTTGATGCACGCTTACTTGCCATCTCTTTACGATATGATGGGCGTTTATCTTGCGCTTATCGTCGTTAACTGCATCATACTCGGCAGAGCGGAGATGTTTGCAAGCAAAAATGGCGTCGTGGATTCCGCTTTTGACGGACTTGGAATGGGTCTTGGCTTCCTTCTTGCCCTTCTCGCTATGGCAACTGTCAGAGAAGTGCTCGGCGCGGCTACCTTCGCGGGCTACAAGATACCCTTCTTCAATGAAAACGGATATTATCTTCCCATTCTTACTCAAGCACCGGGCGGCTTCCTCGTCTTCGGTATTCTTATCGCAATTATAAATAAGATAGGTGTTAACAAGGGTAAGGAAAAGAGAAAGCAGCTTGCGGGCTGTGAGGGCTGTCCCTCCGCGGGCATTTGCGGAAAGACTGCTTGCAGCGAGACCGCTGAGCTCACCGCAAACGCGGATCAGGTGTCCGCACCCGCGGGAAAAGAAGCAGAGGGAGGTGAAGCATAATGGAATATTTAAAACAGCTGACTCTCATTCTTATGGCGGGTGTGCTCGTCAATAACTACGTGCTTCAGAAGTTCCTCGGAATCTGCCCCTTCCTCGGCGTTTCCAAGAAGTTCAATCAAGCCTTCGGTATGGGTATCGCCGTTACCTTCGTTATGCTCGTTGCAACGGCGGTGACTTATCCTCTTTACTTCTATCTGCTCGTTCCCAACAAGCTTGAATATCTTGAAACGATACTCTTCATTCTCGTTATCGCGGCTCTCGTTCAGTTCGTTGAGATAGTGCTGAAGAAGTTTATTCCCGCCCTCCACGCGGCTCTCGGAGTTTATCTTCCTCTTATAACCACGAATTGCGCGGTTCTCGGCGTAACGCTCAACAACATCACCGACGGATATAATTTCCTTGAATCAATGATATCCTCCCTCGGCGTCGGAATCGGCTTCCTTCTTGCGATGGTGCTCTTCGCGGGCGTTCGTTCAAGAATAGAGAATTGCCCCGCGCCCGAGTGTATGAAGGGCTTGCCCGTCACGCTTGTTGCGGCGTCTATCGTTTCTCTTGCCTTCTTAGGCTTCAGCGGCGTTTTTGAAACGCTGCTCGCCTGATGGAAAGGAGGTAGTGAAAAGCTATGGAAATTTTAATTCCCGTACTGATCCTTCTTGCTACTGCGGTGATCTGCGCCGTCCTTCTTACGGTCGCGTCGATATTCTTCGCGGTAAAGGAAAATGAAAAATTCGCACCCATAAGAGAGTGTCTTCCCGGTGCTAACTGCGGTGCCTGCGGATATTCGGGTTGTGATTCTTACGCCAAGGCGCTTGCCGAGGGTGAGGAAACGAATCCGAGCCTTTGTATCCCGGGTGGTGACGGAACGGCGAAGAACGTTGCCGCAATTCTCGGAGTCGAGGCGGCTGACGTTGTCGAGCGCGTGGCTTACGTTGCTTGTAACGGTGCTTGCCGTCCCGAGGAGAAGAAGTATATCTATACAGGTCCCAAGACCTGTCACGCGGCAAATATGAGCTTCTCGGGTGACAGATTCTGCATCTATGCCTGCCTTGGCTACGGCGACTGTATGAAGGCGTGTCCGAGGGGCGCGATAGAGATAAACGAAAACGGCGTTGCCGACATAAATCCGACCAAATGCATCGGATGCGGCATATGCGTTGACGTTTGTCCCAACGGACTTATTCATCTCATCAAGGACACCGAGCGTGTTGTAGTAAAATGCAACAGCCGCAAAAAGGGTGCCGACGTTCGTAAATACTGCTCCAACGGCTGTATAGCCTGCGGAAAGTGCGTGAAGAACTGTCCCGAGGGTGCAATAACTCTCGTAGACAATCTTGCCGTAATAGATTACGACAAGTGCACGGGTTGCGGAACCTGCAAGGACGTTTGTCCTGTGGGATGTATACACGAGGGTTGCTTCCTTTGCGGCTCGCATTTCGAGTAATTTTGTGTATTTGCTTAGAATCGTCGGCTTGCCGTAGAGTATCTACGGCTTGCGCCTTGATTCGTTGCAACTACATCAAAATTCCATTTGCGAACTTGAGCCATTTTTGCAATGCCGCCGTAGGTATCTACGGCTTGGCATTTTAAACCGACTCAATTTCATCAAAATTCCATTTTGCGTATTTGCTTAGAATCGTCGGCTTGCCGTAGGGATCTTGGGCTTGCGCCTTGATTAGTTGCAACTACATCAAAATTCCATTTTGCAAACTTGAGCCGTTTCTGCAATGCCGCCGTAGGGATCTTGGGCGTGGCATTTTGAACCGACTCAATTTCATCAAAAACCCATTTTGCGTATTTGCTTAGAATCGGCGGCTTGCCGTAGGAATCTTGGGCTCGCGCATTGATTCGGCAGAGCTTCGTTAAAACGCAATTTTGCGCATTATTTACTAAAAAACATTTTTAACCGAAAAAACGGAAAGGCTGATTGGCAAAAATGAGTGACAAGGGAGTCGTTTTTGGAAAAAGGAACAAGACCTTATTCTTTGACGCGCTTCTCGTGCTTGTAATTCTTGCCGTAGCGCTTTCCGTTTTTCTCGTTTTCAGGCTCACGCGAAAGGGCGGAGCCTACGCACGGGTGACGGTGGGAGGAGAGGTCGTTGCGGAATACTCGCTTTCGGAAAACGGCGAATATCCCCTGAACGGCGGCACTAACGTCCTTGTCATAAAGGACGGCGCGGCGTATATGAAGGAAGCCTCCTGCCCCGACAAGACCTGCATAACGAGGCACAGGACGGGCATCTCCTACGACGGAGAAACCATAACCTGCTTGCCTAACCGCGTCAGAGTGGAGATATTCGGAGGTGGCGAGCGATGAACACCTCCAAGAAAAACGTTAAAACGCTCACCGTCCTCTCCCTTTGCGTTGCGGTGGCGATGCTTCTTTCCTACGTCGAACATCTTTTGCCCGTTTTCATTCCTATCCCGGGGGTGAAGATCGGACTCGCCAACGTCGCGACGGTCTTTGCGCTCTACACGCTTGGTGCGTGGTATGCCGCTGTCGTTTCGGGTGTGCGCGTGGTACTTTCGGCTTTGCTTTTCGGAAACGTGCTCGGACTTCTTTATTCCGCCTCGGGTGCCGCCTTGGCACTTGTCGGAATGATCCTTTTGAAAAAGTGCCGTGTCTTTTCCGCCGTAGGTGTCAGCGTGGTCGGCGGCGTTTTACATAACGTCGCGCAGATAATCGCCGCTTCTCTTGTAATGGAAACGCTCTCGCTCGTGACTTTTTATCTGCCCGTCCTTCTCGTTTCGGGCACCGTCGCAGGCGTCGTTATAGGTGTCGCGTCGGGTCTTTTGGTCGCGCGCCTGAAAGATAAAATATAAAAAATCCGAAGAAACCTTCACACGGGGTGGGGTATCTTCGGATTTTCTTTTGAAAAATCAGATCTTATAGCGATAAATTCTATACTGACCGAGCAGCTTGCCGAAAACGTACTTATTGCAAGCGGATTCGTTGAGGACGTAGATATATCCGTCCTTTATCATAAGCTCTTCGGACATCGGAGGTGCCTTTACGCTTCGCGTTTCGCTCTCTTTGTCGAGGTAATATAGGGGAACGGTCGTGCCGTCCGAGAGGGAATAGCTTCCGCTCTTTTCCTTCATCTTGTCGACCGAGTGGAATATGAGTTTTGATGAGCCGAGTCCGTAGGAGGTGGAGAGGACGAGCGTCTTATCATCTACGAAAGAGAGTCCTTGCACCTTCTCGCCCGACGATATAGCGAAAGCAGGGGTGGGGTCGATGCCGAGGGGGAAGGAGCTGTTTAATCTGAACGCTTTTATGAGCGAGGTGTTTCTGTCGCCCGAGGGAGTTGTGAATATCTCGCCCGCGTCGGGGGGATAGTCGTCGCTCTCGGAGTTGGCGAATGAGCCCATAAGGATATATTTACCCCAAACGGTGCACCACGCGGGGTCAAGACCCGGGTCAAACGAGCCTATGACCTTTGCCTTGCCGTCACCGTCCGTCAGGTCGGAGAGGGAGAGGACCTCGGTCGTCATATCGCCCGTGATGAAAACCGTGTTAAAATAGGCGTCTATACCGCCCGCGTGCCCTGTGTACGGGGTGCCGTCGGGGTTGAAGAGCTCGACTGCCGAGGCGTCGCCGTCTTTCAAAACGTAAATGCGCGAGGCTCTGTCCTTCGTCATATATCCCGAGATGAGAATTCCCGAAGGCGTTTCCTCTATTCCTTGCGGAACGAAGCCCGAGTTCAGCCCCGGGATCTTGAAATCACGCTCGGCATTCTTGTAAAAATCGTGATAAACGAGGTGAAAAACGCCGTTTACAAGCGCTAAGGCGATAAACAGGCACAAAAGAACTACCGTAAAAACGGTCATACATATTTTAAACGTGTGCATAGCATTTCTCCGTATCGGGTTTTCTTCTATCTTAACATTTTATGGAGCGTTTGTCAAGCGGCTACGCATTTTGTGCTTGACTTTTATTTATATTTATAGTATAATAGGGTACAAATAAAAATCAAGGGGAACAGAAAATGTCTGATGTTAAAGAGTTTAGCGAACAGCTCGTTGTGAAAACGGCTCACGAATGTGACGTGCTCGTATGCGGAGGCGGTGTTGCGGGAGTAGCGGCGGCACTTGCGGCAAGAAGAAGCGGCAAAAAGGTAATCCTGCTTGAAAAATCCTTTATTCTCGGCGGACTCGCAACGTCGGGTCTTGTAACGATATATCTTCCTCTTTGCGACGGTATGGGCAGACAGGTGTCCTTCGGACTTGCAGAGGAGCTTTTAAAGCTTTCTATTAAGTATGGCTACGAGGGCAGGTATCCCGAGCTTTGGCTTGGTCGAGAGGCGAGTGTTGAGGAGCGTGCGTCCGGAAGAAGATACGAGGTGCAGTTCAACGCTCAGCTCTTTGCTCTTGCGGCAGAGGAGCTTCTCCTCGGCGAGGGTGTAAAGATCCTTTACGGATACCTTGCAACGGGTGTGAGGAAGGAAAACGGCAAGATCACCCACGTTACGGTTGAAAGCAAGAGCGGAAGACAGGCGATTGAGGTCGGAAGTGTTGTTGATGCCACGGGTGACGCCGATATATGCAATCTTGCGGGGGCTGAGTGTGCCATTCACAACAAGGGTAACGTCCTTGCGGCGTGGTATTACTTCGTCGCGGGCGGTGAATACAAGCTTAATATGCTCGGCTTCTGCGACGTGCCCGACGACGGCAACCGCAGCGAAAACAAGGTAAAGCTTCTTGCGGATAAGCGTTTCTTCGGTGTTGACGGAGAGGAGCTTTCCGAAATGACCGAAATGTCGCACAGATCCCTTCTTAACAATTTACTTCAAAGACGTGGGGAGCAGCCCGATATTCTGCCCGTTACAATAGCGACGATACCGCAGATCAGAATGACGAGAAAGATCGTCGGAAAATACGTGCTTGACGAGTCCGAGGTTCACACGCGCTTTGAGGATTCTGTCGGAATGGTCTCCGATTGGCGTAAAAGAGGACCCGTATTTGAGATTCCCTTCCGCGCCCTTTACGGTGGGGACGTGAAGAATCTTATCACCGCGGGCAGATGTATTTCCGTAACCGACGCGATGTGGGACATCACGCGCGTAATTCCCGACTGCGCCGTAACGGGCGAGGCTGCGGGTCTTGCGGCGGCAATGACGGACGATTTTGAAAAACTTGACGTTGCGGCTCTTCAGAGTGAGCTCTGCGCACGCGGCGTAAAACTTCACGAAAGTGAGCTTTGAAATGCTTGACGAAAAAAGCAGCGAGGGCTTTTTCGCCCCTTATATGCGCAAGCCCGTCGTAATTGCTATTATTGCGATTTTCTGCTGCGCTCTTTGGGGAAGTGCCACCCCGTGTATAAAAATAGGCTATCAGCTGATGCGTCCTGATTCGAGCGTTCCGTCGACGGTGCTCTTCGCGGGACTCAGATTCTTCCTTGCGGGAATATTCACCGTCATTATATTCAGTGTGGCTCGCGGAAGGCTTCTTTATCCGCGTCTGTCAAATACGGGACGCATTCTCACGGTCAGCCTTTTCCAGACCGTTCTTCAGTACATATTCTTCTATCTCGGTCTTTCCTACACCTCGGGTGTAAAGGGCACTATCGCAAGCGGCTCGGGCGCGTTCTTCGCCATCCTTATCGCAAGCCTCGTTTTCAGACAGGAAAAGCTCGGTTGGAAAAAGCTCCTCGCTTGCGTGCTCGGCTTTGCGGGAATAGTTGTCATAAACCTTAACGGTCTTGAGCTTACGGCGGAAATAGGAGATCTGCTCGTCATAATTTCCGCGATAGCGTACGCGACCTCTACCGTTCTGATGAAGCGCTTTTCAAAGCACGAGGATCCCGTTATTATAAGCGGCTACCAATTCATTGTCGGCGGAGCCGTGATGATTTTAGGCGGACTTGCTTTCGGCGGACGCGTTACCGTAAACTCGTGGCAAGCGGTGCTTATGCTCGTGTATCTTGCTCTTCTCTCGGCTCTCGCGTACTCGCTTTGGGGTATTCTTCTCAAGTATAACCCCGTGTCGAAGGTTTCGATATACAACTTTATGACACCCGTTTTCGGCGTCCTTCTCTCGTGGCTTATGCTCACGGAATCGTCGAACGTTGAGGTCCTGAACGTCGTTTTGTCCTTGCTCCTCGTTTGCGCGGGAATAATCCTTCTTAACTTTAAGAAAGAAGAGAAAAAATAAACGGCGAAATTATAATAATAAAAAACAAGGCATCCCACAGCTGTGGGATGCCTTGTTTCGTTCGGAAAATCAAACTCAGTTTACGTTGTAGTTCGTATCCTCGGGGCTTTCCGTATTGATATCAAGCTCGTTGTAAGCCTGCGTTGCGGAGAAGGGTATTCTTCCGGTTTCTACGGAAGCGGAGGTTGCGACTATGTCGTTTGAAGAGCTTGCGAACTCGATTTCGGGTGAAACGTATTTTTCTCTCATAGCGCCTTTCCTTTCTCGTAATCAACAACATATCTACCGCCCTCTGCCAAAAGGTTCTTGGCAGAAACGGCATTTTCAAGTCGGCGAGCAAACGCTTCGGCTGAAAATAATAGTGTAAAACTATTATACCACTAAAAATAGCGTTTGTCAATATATCACAAAATTTTCTTACAAAAGTAGTATAAAATGGAAGAAAACACGTAATATTTTGTGCTGTTTCAACAAAAACAGACCTCGCCTGTCCGTGCCGATGCCCGCGATTTTGTGACACGGGCATCGGTCGGAGCTTATTTATTATGTGTTGTAAAGGCTACCGCTCGAAGTGCCGTTGATCGGAATGATTTCCGTCTCGACTTCGGGAGAAGTAACTACGACGTCGGGAGAAACGATTATTTCAAGTTCGGGAGTGTTGTACTTTTTCATTATAATCACCTCCGCCTGAATTAAGCTACGTACTCAGCCGCGCAAGTTGCGTAATACGCAAACGCCTTAAGAAGGGGAACGAGGTCTGCGTCGGCTGCGTTTTCAACGCCGAGCTTAACGAGGAGTGCTGCGCTGACGTCAGCCTGATAGCTTGCGTCGCCGTCGGTGATAACGATGGTGGAAACCTTCATAAGGTCAGCAGGGCTCGTAACCGTATAAGCGATGTAATACTCGCCGTTCTCTTCCACGGGAGTGAGATTTCTTCCGTTCAAGGTAACCTTCACGTTCTCGGATGCGGTGAAGTATATCTTGACGTGGGTCTTGGAGGAGAAGGTGAGAGTAGCTGCGGTGAAGGCAACGTTGTCGTTTGCATCGGAGTCAACGGGAGCGAACTCAATAGCCGCGAAGGCGTCGCTTGCCGTTACGTCGGTAACGGTCTTGTCAGCCTCGGCAAGTCCTGCGTTTGCAAGGACGTCGTCAAGAGCCGCGTCGTCGTTCTTTACAGCGAAGTATTCCTGAGCTGCTGCGCCGAAGTTGAGAAGTGCCTTAGCGAGCTTTTTCTCTACCTCGTCGGTAGTGATGCTGATGAGCTCCTCTGCGTATTCCTTAACGCTCGTGGTGTATTCGCCGCCGTCGAGGTAAAGGGTAACGTCCTCTGCCATCATAACGGAGTTAAGAGGAAGGGTGAGCTTGTATGTGCCGTCCTTGTCTGCGGTAAGCTCGTCAAGTGCGATCGCTTCTTCCTTAGCGCCTGCAACAAGATTTGCGTATACGCCCTCGGTGTCGCCGAGATACTTAACGTAAACGTTCATATCGATGAGCTCGCCGAGAGAAACGGACTTGCCGACTACTGCTGCGTTCTCGGAGATAACCTCGCCGTCGCAGATGTCGCAGTGAGTGAGGGGCTCGTACTTGCCGCACCATTCGCAGGTGTCGTTAACGAAGCTGTGAGCGCACTCGTAGTTAACGTCGGAGTAGTAGAGCTTGGGTGCGTCGAACGCGATGTAATCCTTGTCGGGACCCGCGGTGGTATTTCCAAGCTGAGTGAATCTCATAATACCGGGGGTGAAGTGCTTAGCACCTTCCATAGTGATGGTCTTGCCCTCGATAAGAGCCGAGCTGGTCCAAGAGGAAGCCGCGTGGCCTGCGTCGCCGAGCGCCTTTATGTCGTTTGCAACGCACTCGCCGTCAACGAAGAGGTCGAAGGTGTTGGTCGCGGGAGTGTGATGAAGGGTTACGGTGTAGAACTTGCCTGCGTCAAGAACGACGTCCGTTCCGTCAGCGTGCTTTGCTGGCGTGTACGACTGGGTTCCGTCCGTGTCGTACTGAAGAGTACCGTCCGCAAAGATTTTTGCGGGGTGAATTTTAACGGTGTCCATCTTCGAGCCGTCGGAAATACCGTCGGTACCTGCCGTGTAGGAGATAATCTCGAAAAGGCTCAAGCTAGCCGCGCCGTAGTGCATAACGTCAACGCTTATTACGTACGCCCTGCCCGCCTGATCCATATATTTGGGAACGGTGCCTCTGCCCGACAAAGAAGTCGTCTTCTGGATGTAGCATCCGCCATTGCCTGTGGCGGTAGACGCGCCGTACTTGATGTACTTATTGCCCGTCGCCTCGTCGGTTACGACACTTATTGCCTCCCAAGAGTCGGACTCTTTAAGTCCTGCGAAAGGATTGTCATCCGTGCACTCGCCGTATGCGAGCATATTCTCAGCACCTGCAAGAGCCGCAACCTCGTCGGGAGTAAGAACGCCGCTCTGTGCGCGGTCGGACATCACAACGGTCGCTTCCTTCGTAAGTCCGCAAACGGAGCAGGTGTAGGTGACGTGGTTCGTGCCGTTTTCAAGATCGTGCTGATGGGTCAGCTCGTAATCGTGAATGTGCTCAAAGAAGGTGTCTGCGTAGTAGAACTTAAGGTTATCCCAAGCGTACTGATCTGCCGTGAGCTTGGCAACGATGGAATCGGAGAGCTGATGAGTTCTCGCAAGAGCGGGGAAGAAATCGACAGCACCGTTAACGGTTATCTGCTTAACGGTAGAGTTGGCGTAATTAAGCTCGCCCGAGGTAAAGGTCATCTGCTTGTTCTGATCGTTCGTAAGAGCCTGAACGTTGGACGCAACGAGTCTTCCGTCGATGTAAGCGTCGTAGGTGTTCTCAGCACCCACTTCTGCGGGAGTGTGATGAACGGCAAGAGTATGGAACTTTCCGTCCTTAATGCTTATACCCGTAGAAACGTAAGAATTCGCGCCCTTTGCAGCGTCGAGGTATTCGACCACGCCCGTCTTTACGTTGATGCGGAGGAAGAATACTACGTTAAGAGCGTTAAGAGCGGTGCAACCGTCGGAGCCCTGAAGATAGGACATAGTTCCGAGAACGTTGAGGTGTCCGATGCTCTCGTCGATCGTGTCGTAGAGCTTCATATCAGCGGAAACGACGTAGGACTTACCCTTGAGGGCTTCGAAGTTGTTAAGGGTGGGACCTTGGTAGGGATAGCCGAAGCCCGACTGTACGAGGTTCATATAAGCCGTGTCTATAGTGGTAGGCTCCTTAGTGGGTGCGCCTACCTTGGTGTAGGTGTTGTCGTTATCATCGGTGACCTGAGAGATAGCGCCGCGATAGTCAGTAATGCCGTTACCCCTACCCGTGTTCGAGGAGAAGGGAACGGAGTCCGCGTAATTTGCAAGCTCGTCGGTGGAAAGGATTCCGCCCTCGTCAAGCTCGCCTACGCAAACGTCACAAACTCTGTCGCCGTTAGCATCGAGAGCTTCGGTGACTACTTTATAGCCGTCGCAAACTGCACAGGTGTAAGTAACGTCGGTGGTAGCCTTGGTAAAGTCGTGAGTGTGCTCACCCTTCACAAGTGCGTGCTCAAGTACGTTTACGTACTCGTCAGCGCGGTATACCAAAGCGTTGTCAAGGTAGAACGCGTTCTCGGTGTGAACGATGTTCGTACCCATCTGAAGGAATCTGAGACCGCCGAGAGCAAAGTCCTGCACGCCCTTTGCGGTGCCGATGAGCTCAACCTTGGTGGGAACGGTCTCTGCGGTAATGCCGCAAACGCCCTCGTAAATGTCGGGAATTCCGTCAGCATCCGTGTCGGTGGTAACGTCGGGCATAGTGTCGGTGAAGAAGTACGCCGTCTGACCCGCCTTAAGGATGGAGTTCGCGTTATCGCTGAAAACGCCGTCAGGGAAGAAAGGCTGGTTCTCGGGCATTGTGATACCTTTGTTGGCACCCTCACTTAAGAAGCCGAGTCTTTCGGCAACGAGGCTTCCGTTTACGTAAACGTCATAGGAGCCGTAAGATTTCGTTGCCAAATCAATATCCTGGGGATTTACGTGCACTGCAATGCTGTAAACGGTGTTAGGTTTAAGCTCAGCAACGCTTTGGTAGCCGCTGCCTCTGATGTTCGCCTGGAGCTTGTTGCCCGCTATCTGAAGGAGCTGAAGCTGAAGCGCCTTGGGTCTGCTGGTAGTATTGTTATACGTACCGTAGCCTGCGTAGGAGGTGATCTGAAGAAGGCGCTGCGAGGTGTTAAGACCGATAAAGTAATCGGTGAGCTCTATGTCTGCCTGTACAACGAAGCTCTGTCCGTGAAGGGCGTCGTTCGCCTTATAGTTTTTAAGTATGTTCGTACGTCCGTCAAGGACGGAGTGACCTGTGAGGTTGAAGTGTGCCTCGTATCCTGCGGTAACTGCGGGACCTACAACGAGTCTGCCGTCCTCCGTAACGGTGAAGCGCGTGCCGGAGTCGTTGAGGTTAGTACCGTTGAGGCTTCTCGTCGTTCCGTCGTGGAACATAAACGCGGAGTCCGTAAGCGCATCGATGTACGCTTTGATTTCTGCATCGGTGTGAGCCTTAAGGGTGTCGGCGACCGTGGTGCCAACCGAGGGGGTTTCGTCCGATGCGGTTTCTTCGGTTGCAAAAACGTTCAACGACAGGCACGAGAACAGCATTACAACCGCGAGAAGAAGAGAGATTATTCTCTTTTTCATAGTGTGTTTTTCCTTTCTTTATAATTATTTGATGTATTAACATCAAGTAAATTATATCATTGTATTTTAAAAAAATCAATAAAAAAAACAAAAAATAGCAATATATACAAATAAAAAATGTTATTTTTGTGCAAAATGTAACGCGCTTTGGGCGTTATTTCTAAAACGTCGGACGATTTTACAAATGCGGAATGCGAAATTAGGAATTAGGAATGCGGAATGCGGAATGCGGAATGCGAAGTGCGAAATTAAAATCCTCCCGTAGGGCGTTGCTCTCTTAGCCTTCCCCTTTGGGGAAGGGGGACCACGAAGTGGTGGATGAGGTTTCAGTAAAACATTCTTATAAAGTGCCGAGTTTTAAACCGCCGAGTTTGCGAAAAAGTAATCCTGAACCTCATCCGTCTTTTGGCTTGCGCCAAAATCCATCTTCCCCAAAAAGGGGAAGGTAAAAAAACCGCCCGAGGCTTTTTCAGCCTCGGGCGGCAGTCGGTGTGCCGACTTAATTATACTTCATAAAGAGTATCGTTTGTAGCCGTAAGAGGAATCCTTTCGGTTTCTACCTCGGGGGAGGTAACGACAACGTCGGGAGAATCGATTATTTCAATCTCGGGAGCATTATACTTTTTCATTTTTATTACCTCCGTTGGATTATTTAAGGCTTACGTATGCAACAGCGCATTCCGCATATGCTGCATAAGCCGCGAGAAGGTTAATGAGGTTTTCGCTCGAGGCGTTATTTGCAAGAGCTGCATATATTGCGCTCGCCGCGGAAACGTAAGCGTATACAGTTTCCTCACCGTCGGTAACTGCGACCTCAAAGGCGTCAATTACCTTGTCGGGGGTTGATACGGTAAGAGTTACACAGTATTCGCCGTCTGCGTCTGCGGGTGTGTAGGTCTTGCCGTTGACCTTAACGGTAGCACCCTCGGGTGCGGTGAAGTAAAGGTTAACGTAGGTCTTTGCGGAAAGAGTAAGGGATACTGCCGTGAACGTTACGTTCTGCGCTGCGCCCTTGGTGGAGAATGCGAACTGCTCAAGAGTCTCTACGTTGAGCTCGGGCAATCCCTTGTCAGCCTCGTCGAGTACTGAGTTTGCAAGAAGCTCGGCGATGAATGCGTCCTCGTTCTTTTCTGCGAAGTAGACCTGTGCGTAAGCACCGTAGTTAAGAAGTGCCTTTGCAAGAGTTATTTCGGTGTCGTTATCGCTTATTTCGATAAGCTCTGCGGCGTATTCCATAACGCTCGTTTTGTATTCGCCGTCGTCAAGCGTGAGGGTAACGTCGCTTGCCATCATAATGGAGTTGAGAGCGATGGAGAACTTGTAGATGCCGTTTTCGTCTGCGGTAAGCTCGTCAAGAGCAACGGAAACTTCCTTGTTACCTGCAAAGAGATTTGCATAGACGCCCTCGGTGTTGCCAAGATACTTAACGTAAATGTTCATATCGATGAGCTCGCCGAGAGAAACGGACTTGCCGACTACTGCTGCGTTCTCGGAGATAGCCTTGCCGTCGCAGATGTCACAGTGAGTAAGCTCTACGGTCTTGCCGCACCAATCGCAAGCGGTGGAATCGGTGTACTTGTGAGCGCACTCGGTGTAGCTGTCTGCGTAATAAGCCTTGTAGTTATCGGTGTAGATGATGTCGCTCGTGAAGTTGGTGGTAACGTTGGGCTGCATAGACTGAACAGCGCCGGGGATGTAGTCCTGAGCGCCCGTAGCCGTGATGTTGTAGGTCTTGTCGCCGATCACGATGTCACCCGAGGTGTAAACGAGCTTAGCGCCTTCCGCGGAGGAGAGTGCCGTTGCGTTTTCAACTCTCATCACGCCGTCAACATATACGTCGTAGGTGTTGATGGGGGAGTTAGCGTCGCCCTTGGGAGTGTGATGGATTGCAACCGTGTGGAATTCGCCGACCGTAAGATCAAAGCCGGAATCAACGTAGGTCGCGGTGTTATAGTACTTGAGAGAACCGTCGGCACCGAGCAAAATGGGGTTCCATCTTATGACGTCAACGCCCGTGGCAAGCGTGGTACAGCCGTTCGTACCCGACGCGTAGGACATCGTTACGAAGAGCTTTCCGTAACTTTCGGGATTAAGAGCTATTGCGGAATTTTCGGGAATGCAAACGTCAGTGGAGAGCACGTAAGCCTTACCCTTGATCTCGTCAAAGTGCTGAGCGGGATACTGTCTGAGCTCGTTGTAAGTACCGCTGCCCATAAGGTTGTACTGAGTGTAGCCCTGATATTTCGCTGCGCCGTCCGTACCCTTACCGAGAGAAAGGTAGGTGTTGTCGTTATCCTTTATAAGGTTAAGGATATTGCCGTTGTTAACGTAGTTTCCGTTGAAGCCGTGCGCGCCCGACTCAAGGTCGTTGGTGTAGAGCACGTCCTCGCCAAGGAGATCCTTGATCTCGGAAACGGAAAGGATCTTGCCGCTTCCGTCAAATGCCGCGACGTTGCTCATAGCAACCTTTGCCTCTACGACCTTGTCGCAGAACTTGCAGGAGTAAGCTACGTTGTTTACGCCGTTTTCAAGATCGTGAGTGTGGGAGAGCGTGTACTCGTGTGCGCACTCAACACACTCGTCGGTGTAGTAAACCTTAATGTTGTCAAGAGCGAAGTAATCGGTCTCGTGGTACTCTCTGGGATAGAAGAAGGTCTTTCCGTCTGCGGAGACCGCGTACTTCAAGCCGTCGATCTCAAAGACGTTTTCGCCTTCGGTGACGGTCTTGCCGTCCTCGCTGAGGATGACGTTCGTGCCGTCGATAGCCTTTGCACCGTGAGAGTTGAACTGCGGGAATCTTGCAAATCCGAGAGTGAAGTCAGCGGCACCGTTCATAGTGAAGTAGCCGTCCTTGAAGTAGGAGTCCTGAACGTAAGAGCCGTATCTTGCTCTCATTGCAGCCTCGGTTGCGGTCCAGGTTGAAGCAGCTATCTGTGTCGAGGGAAGTGCCTGAACGTCTGAAGCCACGCACTCGCCGTCGTAGTAAAGCGAGAAGGTGTTGTCCGCGGGATTGTGGTAGAAGACGATGTTGTGGAACTCGTCCGTGGGGATCTTAACGCCTGTGTAAACGTAAGAGTCCGTAACACCGTTTCTGTAATAGAGAGCTCCGTCGGAGTTCATCTTTATGGGCTGCCAGTTGATGGCGTTGGTCTGAGAGATAGTGGTATAAATACCGTTCTCATCCTTCGTTCCCGCAACCGCGGTGTAGGAATAAAGGTCGAGAAGGAAGGGATAGTTGATCGTTCCGTCGTGCATCATATCAAACGCGATCGTGTAAGCCTGACCTGCGAGAGTTGCGCGGTTCTGCAAAGCCGACTCGCGTCCGCCCGCCAAGGTGCCTGCCTGAGCGTAAGCGCCGTTCGCGTCAGGAATGGTGGGCTTACCGTACGCAATGTAGACGTTGCCGTCATCGGTCTCGCGAAGGCTTATGGAGCCGTTCTGGTTGCCGTTGGCGGTGCCTTTTACCTGATCTACCCAAGAGCTGTTGGCGTCAAGCTCGGTGGAAATAACGTAGTTGATGCCCGATTCCTTTATTTCGGTGGGGGTCATAAGACCGCCGACGGGAAGCTCGCCGACGCAGACGTCGCAGACTTTGTCGCCGTTTGCATCAATGACGGCGGTCTCTACTCTCTTGCCGTCGCAGAGCGCGCAGGTGGTAACTACCTCAACGGTATCCTTGGTGAAGTCGTGAGCGTGAGTGCTCGTGAGCTCGTGCTCAATAAAGGTACCCTTGAACTCGTCGGTGTAGTAGCACATAAGGTTGTCGATGTAGAAGGGAGTATCGGAATAGGTCGTTGAGCTCATCTGGAAACGGATGAAGCCGAGAGAGTAGTCCTTAACGCCCGTCTTGGTTCTGCCCGTTGCCTTTGCGGTATACGTACCTGCACAGGTGATGCCGCAGTTGGCAAGGATCTCGTCAACGTTCTCGGGAACAGTCTCGGAGAAGAAGTAGATGGTAGCGCCGTCCTTAAGAACCTTGCCGCCAAGATTAGACCACTGATCCTGGTTAGCGTAAGGGATCTTCTCGTCGAAGGTGAAGTTGCCGTCGTTCATATGCTTGTTGCAGAACTTGAGGCCGCCTTCCACAAGCTCGCCGTTTACGTAAACGTCAAAGGTGCCGTAGGTGTCGGTCGCCTCGTCAACGTAAGAGGGGTTGACGAACACGGAGAAGGTGTACTCAACGTTCCTTGAAAGCTGCGCAATTACAACGTTCGTACGGCTGTTGTTCGTTCCCGCAACGCTTGCAGTGAGCTGCATCGAGCTGTTAACGCTGAGAAGAGTGGGGAAAACTCCGTCAGTCGTGTAGCAGTAGGGATTACCGCTGTAACCTGCACCAAAGTTCGTCGCGACGTAGTCGGAGATCTGGAAAAAGCTTTCGGTTTTGTTGACGAAGGCGTCGGTGAATTCCCAAGTCGCCTGAAGAACGAAGGATTTGCCGATTGCAACGTTGGACGCGGTGTAGTTCTGAAGGATATAGCGTCCGTTGAGGTTCGTGTGGCCGGAGAGCTCGACACGGGACTGAGAATTGTTGCCTGCAATCTTTACGATCTTGCCGTTTTCGTATTTGATAGATACGTTGTTGCCACCTGAGATACCCGAGGTACCGTCAGAGTAGGAGTGGGGAGAGTTCGGGATCTTTGCAGCGTTTATTGCCGCTGAGATATCCGTGCTGTCGTGATCGGTGAATGTGTCGGAGACAACGGATGCCTCTGCTGCACCGCCGTTCACAGCGTTTTCTTCGGTTGCAAAGACGTTCAACGACAGGCACGAGAACAGCATTACAACCGCGAGAAGAAGAGAGATTATTCTCTTTTTCATAGTGTGTTTTTCCTTTCTTTTCAAAATTTTAATGCTCTCGCATCAAAAACATTATAACACTTACATTTAAATTTGTCAATAATTACTAAGAAAAAAGTTCACAGTCCTCAAAATTACATTTTAACGTTTTTCATAGAACATTAAAGTTTCTTTAAAGCTTATAAACCGCTTGCAAACCGAATGAAGTTTGCAAAACGTAAGGCGTAAAATGCGAAATTAAGGCGATTTGTGACAACTCCGACGGTCGGCACGATGAGCGGCTTCGCGTGGGCGAAGCCGCCCGCGGCAGAAAAAACAGAGCCGCGGCGATTTTGCTCGCCGTGGCTCTGTTTTGTGTGTTAAATTTAACACGGGTATGGGGTAAAAGCTTACAAACCTAAAAGCTTTTGTGCGTTTTTGTAAAGTATACTTGACTTTTCGGCGTCCGTGAGCGCCGATTCTTTTATCATTCTTATCTCCTCGTCGGCGCGGCTCCAGGGGGCGTCGGTGGCAAAAAGGATCTTGTCGGCGCCGTGGGCTCTGACGATTGAAATAAACTGCTCGGGGGGATAATATTTCTGTCCCATTGAGGTATCAAGGTATACGTCCTCGCCGACGAGATACTTTTCAACGTCGTCCCATTGGGCGTGACCGCCGAAGTGCGCGACTATCAATGTCCCGCCCTTCATCTGCCTCGCTACGTTTCTGAACTGCCTCGGAGACGAGCGAAACGGCGGCTTGTACGCGGGGTCGAATCCTGCGTGGTGAAGCACCATCAAGCCCTTTTCAAACGCGTAATCGTATATGCGAAGCATCTTCGGGTCGTCTAAAACGAAGTTTTGATACTCACAGTGGAATTTAAGCCCTTTTATGCCAAGGCTCGCAACGAAATCAATATCGCGCTTGTAATCGTCAGTTTCGGGATGAATGCCGCCGAAGGGCACGATTCTGTCCGATTCGACGGATTTCGCCCATCTGTTAAGGCTCTCCGTCTGGCTCGGCTTGGTAACTACGGGCTGAAGGACGGACACGTCAACGCCTGCTTCGTCCATTTTTCCGATAAGACCCGCTATCGTGCCGTCCGAGCAGGGCAAAAACGCGCCGTTCGCCGCTTTTACAAGACCGCTGATGGCTCGCTCGGCGATTGCGTCGGGGAATGCGTGAGTATGAAAATCTATAACCATAATTTTGCCTTTTTTTATTTGGTATGCCCTCTTTTTTCTTTATTATTCGGCATAGCCTTCGGCGTATCCCTCGTACTCTCTGAAGAAGTCCTCCGCCGTTTTCGTCATATCAATACCGAGAGTGTTTTCATCTTTCCAGCCGAGAGTGATGTTGAGCTTGCCGAAGTAATCGTCGATGGCCTGAACGTGGATGAAGAGCTTCTGCTCTTCGACCCAAGCGGCACTTACTGCACACTTGTAGAATCTGCCGGGCGCGTATTCCGAGCCTATCTTGTCCGAGTAGCCCTCTTCGGGGAAGCTGCCGAAGGCGTTCTTTCCAAGACCGAAGGCGAATTTTTTCTCGCCCGTTTCGTTCTCGTATTCGAAGGTGCCCTCGTCACCGTTTACCGTTACCTTTACGTACTTAATGCCCATCTTGTTCGGGCGGAGCTCAAAGCGCTTGCCGCTGATCTTTTCCGCAAAAGAGCTCTCGGTGTCGCCCCAGATGGTGCCGAGCTTCAGGGTCTTTGCGTATTCGGCGAGGCTCGCCTGCGCCTTTTTCGGGCAGCGGAGATTATGCTCGGGGCGTACTATAAGGTTAAAGAAGTTGTCGAAGATGACCTTTTTTGCGATGGGGTTGCCCTGGTTGTCGCCGTTGTAGACCATTATAAGGTCCTTGTGAGGAACGGCGATGGCGAACTGACAGCCCATTCCGTTGAAGAACCAGGAGTCGTCGTAGGTGCGCCAGATGAGATAGCCGTAACCGAGTGTATCAAAGTTGTATATGGCGTTTACGTCGTTGTGTATCTGCTTTGAAACGGCAGCCTTGACGTATTCCTCGTTAAGCAACTGCTCTCCGTTCCACTTACCGCCGTTCAGCATAAAGCGTGCGACGAGGAGAAGATCGCGCGCCGTGGTAAGGCAAGCGGAGTCGCCCCACGAATATCCGCCGGGGGATTTTAAGCAGGTCGCCTCTTCGGAAACGCCGATCTTGCGGAAGAGCTTCTCGCGAAGGTATTCCATAAAAGTCTTGCCCGTGAGCTTTTCGACCATAGCGCCGAGGACGAAGGAGCCCGTGCTGTCGTAATTGTAGGTCGTGCCGTCGGGGCGGCGATTTGTGATCGGATTTTCAAAATAGAGTCTGACTCTGTCGGGGTGGCGCTTCTTAAACCAATCCTCCTGCTCTACGGTCGTGCTCATCATAAGCATATGGCGCACGGTCTGCGTCTTCATAAGCTCGTTAGTCGCGCACGCCGCTTCCTCGGGGAAGTACTTGCTGATGGGGTCGTCAAGATTTACAAGCCCGTCCTGCTCGGCAAATCCGACCGCGATGGAAACGAAGCTCTTCGACACGGAATAAAGCCTGTGAAGAAAGTCCTTGTGGAACGGTGCCCAATAATTCTCAAAGATAATATCGTCACCCTTCGCGATGATGATATCGTGGGTGAACATATGGTTCTCTTCGAGAGTCCTTATAAATTGTTCAATAGCGGCGGAGGAGATGCCGCATTCTTCGGGGAGCCTATAATTCATTTTCGTGCCTCTTTTCGTTTTTTATTTTATTGTAGCACTTTTTTTCTTTAAAAACAAGTATAAATCGTTCTGATTTTTTTGAGTTTTACATAAATATTAAACTTCTTCGAGCTTGAACATATGCGTATCGCCCTTCAGGACTTCGAGCTCTATTACGTCCGTGACGCCGAAGGACTTACCCGTGTAGACGTCGGTGACCTTTTTCGGTGCGGGAAGACGGATCGCTTTTTTCCCCGAGCTTGCCGCGTGGTGGGTCAAGAATCGTCTGTTTGCGTAGATAACGTCACCCGTTTCCTCGTAGATATGGCAGCCCGCCGCCCTTGCGACCTCGCGCAGGATATCGGCGCATACGTACTTCGAGCCGCAGTAAACCGAGGTGTAGCCGTCGCACTCCTTAACGGACAGAGCGGGGGCACCCGTGTCAAGAAAATAGCCTAAATTCTCGGCTCCCTCGTCGTCCGCGGTGTACGCGGGGGTGAGGAATACCTTCGACGAGCGCACGCGCGCGGTGTAGCTTGAGGCGTTTGCCCACATACGGCGCTTGAAGTCGCCGTATATCTCGCCTCGGTCAAGGTTTTTGGTGAAGCCTTCGCCCGTTATCCTGAACTTTCCGTAACGGACGGCGTCCTCTTCCTTTATCTTCATTCCGACGAGGTCCTCGACGTTTTCCGCGCCCTGTATTTTCTCGGCGTCGGGATTTATAAGACCGCTTGCCCAGAGGAAGAGGGCGGTGGCGTGATTTTTGCGGAGCTTACGCTTTATCTGCTCGCGCTCGGCATCCGTGAGATAGTAGCAGTTGACGAAGACGTAAAGCTTATAATCGGGTGCAAGGTCGAGGTCTGTGTGGAAGTACCTCGCGTACGGCGCGCCGACGACGTCGGTTTCGTAGTTGCGTAAAAGCTCTACGTTCTGAACGCTTGACTCGTTTGAAACGACGGCGTAGCTTTCCTCGTCGTAAATGAACGCGATCTCGGAGCAAGCGCGTCTGTCACCGTTATAAAAGTCCTTGGCTATCTCCTGTTGCTTTTTAAAGAGCTCGTATATCTCGGGGTCCTTGTATCTCTTTCCGCCTACTATCTGGTCGAACCACCACGCCTGAACGTCCGTGCAGACGTTTCTGCCGAATTCGCGCTTGAGCATATTTTTCGTGTCCTCTATGCCGTAAAGCTCAAAGGCGTCGCGGTAGAAATCGTTTTCGTGATGCGTACGGGTGTCGTCCTCGCACACGAACATCTTTCCGTGTACGCGATAGGAGTCGGTGGCTTGTCTTTGTCCTGCGTAGCCGCCGAGCTGACGGTTTTCGTAAACGCTCGGCGAAGCAAGGAAGTCGATGTAGGGAGACTCAAGAATTTTTGACACGCCCCCCACCGTTCCGAAGTCGAAGAACTTCGTTGAAGCCGCGGCGCCGTAGAAAGCGCCCGATAGCTTTTTGCCGCGATACTTGTCTTTCACAAGCTTGCCGAAGTGTATCACGGCGTCGGCCGTTATCAGGTGGAGCGCTCTGTAAAAGTCGTAGGTGACTCTCGTTTTCTCCATATTTATAAAAAGACCGTTGTTCGTGCCGTTGGTCGGCGTCGGGGGCGCGGGACTGTTTGCGCGAAGACCTATGGGATGCGTCAGGTCGTAGTCCACGCCGTATATGAAATATCTCTCGTCTCCCGTGGGTATGCGCGGCTCGTCAAGGCTGACGCTCTCGTCACCCCAAGCCTTTCGAAGTGCCTCGTCCGTGCCGTAGATCTCTTTCAAATAAGCGGAAAATGCTTTTTTAAACGCGGGGCTCGTGTCGCCGACGACGTCCTCGCTGACGCGCTCCGCCGTCTGCTCAAATCCGCCAGAATCGCTGTAAACGACCTTATTGCCGTAGTGCATAGGGTTTATGTAGTACCACTCGCTCGTTCCGCCCGCGGAGAAGAAGTAGCCGATGATTCTGTCTGCGTATGGCAGGGAGTCTATTTTGTCCATCGTTTCCTCGACGGCGCGAGCCGCGTCGCGTCGCCACTTCTCCGAGCCGAAGGAATACATTCCGGGAAGGGTGGCTATATAAGATTCGGTATAAAGCTCGGCGGGTCTTATTTTGCCGTCGCTGTACTTTACGAGCTCGTCGGGATTTTCCTCGCACCAAGAGATCGGCGGGTGGGTGCTCAGGCGCGGTACGATGTACGCGTCGGGGCAGACCTCCATCAGCATATCCGCTTCTTTTTTGAATATCTCAAACGCACCGGGCTTTAGCCAATCGGTATCAAGAATAAGGAAGAATATGCGAATGCCGCTCTCGCCGAGGGAGCGGAAGTAATCGGGGTCGAACATAACGTCGGTAAAGACGTTGGTCCTTATCGTCGCCATCATCGGCGGCAAGATCTCCCCGTCAACGCATATGGCGGGTGAGCCGTTGTGCTCTACAAGCTTTGCTTCTTTCAATTCTGCAACTCTCCGTTTAGTAGATTTTCGTTTATTTTGCAAGAAAAGCGCACGGCATTAGCCGAACGCTTTTCAAATAAAATTATCTCTTTGCAAGAATGAGCTTGGTGAGTTCGACGGGCTCAACGATAGTGTCGCCCTTGTAAACTCTCATATTTCCCGACGCTATTTCGTCGATGAGAATTACCTCGCCGTTGTTGTAGCCAAACTCGAATTTGATGTCCCAAAGGTCAAGGCCGATCGACTTAAGGTCGTCTGCGACGATCTTAGTGATCTTAAGGGTCTGTTCCTTAAGGCTCTCAAACATTTCGGGAGTCATAATGCCAAGGGCAACGAGACCTTCGCCCGTAACGAGCGGATCTCCCTTAGCGTCGTTCTTGAACGTGCACTCAACGTAGCCGCCCTCAAGACGCGTGCCGTTCTTTATGTACTCACCGTATCTTCTGATGAAGCTGCCCGTTGCGACAAGACGGCATATTACTTCAAGACCGCCGCCGCCCTGAGGCTTACCGAAGCACTCAGCGGGGAGAACCTCCATAGTGGCGTCCTCGACGTTTGCGCTGACGTAGTGGGTTTTGATGCCCGCCTTCTTGAGAAGCTCAAAATAGTGAACGGACGTTTCAAGATTGGCTCTGCCAATGCCCTCGATAGTAAGTCCGACGGCGTTTTCGCCGGGATCGAACACTCCGTCCTTGCCCGTGCAATCGTCCTTGAACTTGAGAAGCACGTTGCCGTTTTCAAGTTCGAAGACATCCTTTGTTTTTCCTTCGTAAATTTTCTTCATTTTTGTTCTCCTCCTCGCTTTTGGCGAATAAATTTTCTAACAGAGATATTTTAGCACAAAAATTCGCGATTGTACAGTATTTTTTTAAAAAAATTTCGAATACGGGCAAATTTTTTTTAAAAAACGGTCTGTTTTGCCGAAAATCAACTTTTGTTGATAAAGGAGCGCTTCTGTTGACTTATTGCGGAGCGTATGATAAAATAGACCTGTATTTGAAAAAACAGAGCGGCGCCGTTTTCGTGAATGACGGCCCGTTTTCCCTTGATGGGAATGCTTCGGAAGGAGTGAGCTTGGTATGAAAAAGAAAAATAAGGCGCCGAGAAGACGCTCGTTATGGTTTGAAGGAATGAAGCGCGTAATGCGCCTTTTCATTAAAGAAACGAGTTTTGAATACGAGGACGGACGCATAGAGGGGCCCGCTATAATTCTTTGCAATCACGTAGGCACCGCAGCGCCTCTTGCGTGGGAGCTTTACGGCGAGGTCGATTTCAGATTCTGGGGTGCTTTCGAGATGAATTCGGGGCTCGTGAATCTCTATAAATATCAGTCAAAGGTTTTTTATCACGAAAAGAAGGGCTGGAATATACATCTGGCAAGGCTGTTTTGCTTGATAGCATCTCCGCTCACGCGCTTGTTTTACGCAGGGCTTAATCTCATTTCGACGTATCAGGACGTCAGGTTCAAGCACACGCTGACTGAGAGCGTTAAGACTCTTGAGGCGGGCAAAAGCGTGATAATCTTTCCCGAGGTCTCGGACAACGGATATCTTGACGTGCTTGAAGGCTTCCACAAGGGCTGCGTTATGCTTGCTGGCGTTTGTTACAAGCACGGAATGGACGTTCCGATCTACGTTTCGTACTTTAAAAAAGGCGAACCGAAAAAGCTCCTTGTGAGCAAAAAAATAAGTCTTTGCGAGCTTTTTGACGACGGAAAGAACCGTGATCAGATCGCGGAATATCTTTGCTCCGAATGCAACAGACTCGGCGCAAGGCTGCTCTTTGAGGATGGCGGAGAGACCCCTCGCGAGCAGAATGAAAAAGCAATAATATAATATGTAATGATATGCAAAAGCGAGCCCCTTTCTAAACGAAAGAGACTCGCTTTTGTTTTGATTTTTGAAAATAAGTGCCACCCCGTGTTAAGAAAATCCCCTGCAAATAAATTTTTGCAAGGGATTTTTGTCAACTTTGATTTACTTTTTGATAACGTCGTAATCCGAGATGTCGAAGCTCCACTTCTCACGCTTTCTGAACTCGGTGGCAAAGCTTCTTTTGAGAACGCCCTTCTTTTCAAGATGAACGTAACAGTCGATGTCGCAAAGCCTGCCGCACATAGAAGCGCAGTAGCTTTGTCCTACGGGGGGATAGAACGCGATCTTCGCGAGGATCTCCTTTGCTCTTTCGGGAGAAAGATCGGCTTCGCCCGCGATGATGGCAAGGCGGTCGTCAAGATCGGGGAAGGCGTCGGGGTTCATAAAGGGGTTTCTTATACCCGACGCGCCCTTGTAATACGTAGCGCACTGCCAGACGTCAACGTAGCCGTCCTTTGATATCGCGTGACCCGGGCACGCCTTGACGCAGTCGCCGCAGCCGTCGCAAAGGTGAGGCTTTATTACCTCGTCGGGCTCGATCTCGGCGTCGGTGAGAACGAAGCAATATCTGACCATAGGGCCGAACTCGTCGGTGAGAAGCACGCCGTGAAGGCTCTTTTCTCCGACACCGCACTTGACCGCGGAATCAATGAAGTTCATCTGGTTTTCCTCGGGACGGTCGCGGTAGATGAGGTCGTGAAGCACCTCGGGGTTGGTGGAGTCCTTTTCAGCCATAATTATCTGATGGCGGCGCTGGGGAAGGGCGGTGTAGCCTTCCGTTTCTATGTAGTTTGCGACACGCAGAGCGGCGCCGGGCATTACGGTCTCCTCAAGGTTTTCAACAGCCATCGTGGAGTACTGATAGTAGGTCGTGCCCTCCTCGATTCCGCGGTACATTCCGCGAAGAGTTCTGAAAACGAGGCAGATGACCGTCTTGGTCTCGGGCATAATCTTGAAAACGGGATCGTTTTCGTCAAATCTTGAAATCGGAGCGAAGCCGACGGCGTCCGCTTGGTTTTCTTTCGCTATCGCGATGATCTTTTCTTTCATATTCATATCTTACCGATCTCCTTTAAGTGCTTGTAGCAGGCGATGTCGCACTTCTTTCCGCAAAGGCAGGGAGCGTATCCCTTGAAGGTGGGAAGGAATTTCTTCAGCTCGGGATAAATGGCTCTCGCGCTTTCCGCGTCAAATCTCTTCTCGCCGTTGATTATCGCCTCGCGCTCGGGGTTGCCGAGGAGGAAGTCGTCCCTCATAAATACGTTGGACTTGTGAGCGCCCTTGTAGTATACCGAGCATTGCCAGGTGTCAAGACCGTCTTCGCTGACGGCGCCGCCGGGGCAAGCCTTTATGCATTCGCCGCACTTGTCGCAAAGCTGCTCGGTAAGGGGCTCGTCGCACTCAAGAGGCATATCGGTAATAATGAACGCGTATCTCATATAAGGACCGTGACCCTTGGCGATTATCTTGCCGTTAAGACCCATCTCGCCGATTCCGCAGGCTACGGCAGCCTTTCCGAAGTCTATTATAACGTCGGGAGCGGGCTTGCCATCCTCTACGGGGTCGGAAATAAGCTCGAAGGTGTCGCCGACCTCGGGGTTGGTGGTCTTGTCACCCTTGACTCTAAGACCGGGAACTGCTCTTTGAAGGCAAGCGTCGTAACCCTCGTTTTCAATAAGGTTTCCGATCTTGAAGAGGAAGATCTCCGCAAATTCATCGTCTATGTACTTGACACCCTCGGTGGTATAGGTGTAGAACTGGCGGTTCTCTTCCATTGCCTTGTAAAGTCCGCGAGGAACGGGGAAGCCGAAGCCGAGCACGCACTTTGCCTTCGGGAGGATCATATAAGGGTCGCGTCTTTTGTCGGGCTCATCCCATATCTTTCCGATTCCGACGACCGCCGCGCCGAGCTCCTTAGCTCTTTGCTTTATGTATTCTGCTGTAATCATTCTTTTCGTAACTCCTTCCGTCATCTGTCAAGGCGCCAAGCCTTTTTGGTGCGAAGCGGCTCCTTGAAGCGGCCTTCCATACAACCGCCCTTCTTTTCAAGCATACTTACGCAGGCCCTGATACAGCCGCCGCACTTTGCCATATTGTAACCGACCCAAGAGGGGAAGTACTTCTGAAGAGCCGTGTAGACCTTCATAATCTCCTTCTCGTTTGCGACGGTGCCGGGCTTCTCGAAAAGATCAAGAGTGCCGTTTTCGTTCTTGTCGAAGACCTCCTTCGGAACGAAGGGGTTGTAATATCTGCCCGCGTGAGTGTAGTAAGCGTAGCAGCGCCACATATCTATATCGCCCCACTCGCATACCTTTCCGTCTATCTCAACGTGAACGGTCTTGCCTGAGTTGATGGCGGGAATGCATCCGCCGGGGCACTCTCTTACGCACGCGCCGCACTTACGGCAAAGAGGTTCGCCGTTATACATCTCGTCGTATTCAAGCTCCGCGTCGGTGAAGAGAAACGCGACTCTCTGAAGGGGTCCGAATTCGGGGGTGAGAAGCATTTTTGACCAACCGATCTCGCCAAGTCCGCAGGCAACCGCAGCAAGGCGGAACTGGAACTGAAGGTCGGGCGCTACGTTGATGTCGCGCGTGGGTCTTGTGAACTGCACGCTTCTGTGGTGCGCAGTTGCGGTTCTCGCGTGCTCTGCGACCTCTATCTGCTCCTCGGGGGAGAGTGTGTTTCCGGGGCTTCCGTCCATATCCGAAACGACTCCGCGCGCACCCGTGTTACGGTAAACGAACGCCTCGTAGCCCTCGTCCTCGATAGCTTTACCTACCTGATAAAGAACGGAAGGCGCGAAGATCTCGTTGATTCCTCCGTACGCCATAGAGGGGTACTGATAGAACTGCGTACCCTCCTCGATACCCCTTTGAACGCCTCTCGGAATTCTGAAAACGAAGCCGATGCAGCTCTTCGCTTCGGGGAAGAGGAACTGCGGGTTCATCTCGTCGGGCGCACCCTTGAAGCGTGACATAGGCGCGATACCGCACTTGTCCGCGCCTGCCGCAAGGGCGATCTCTTTGATTTTCTGACTTGTCAGCATTTATATATCCTCCAATTTAATTATTGCATTTTCGGTCGTTCTGTCGCAAAATCCGCACGCGCGGCAGTCCTTGTTGCAATTCAGAACGGTTTTGACCCACGCGGGGTCGATCTTTGAATTTTCTATAATTTTGGGGTAGAACAGCCCTGTATGATCGGGCTCAAGAAGCGACGTTATCGCTCCCGAAAAGCGCCCTTTCATATAGGCTTCAAGCACTCTTTGCGGATTCGGGTTCACTCTTGTCGCGAGCTTTATTCCGTCAAAATATTCTGCGACGAGGCTTATATCCTCGGGTCTTATGAAATTGGTCACGCGAAGATAGCTGTCGATGCGTCCGTCCTTGCCGAAATACTCTCTGCAAACGCCCGTGAAGTCATAGGCGTTATCTTTAGAGGCTATCTCTTTTTCGTGTGCGACGAGATTGTCGTGAAAGACGTGCGCCGAGCAGTTGTTAAGACAGCCCGAATTTGCAAGCATATAAAGCTCCTTGCCGCGCTCGTCGCACCAGCCCCTAAGCTTTTTGATAACTCGCAGATTTCTGTTGTGCTCTCTTTTCATATAAAAGCCGTCGAAGTAATCCTCAAGATAGGTAAAGCCCTCCTCGCTTCCGATCTCCATATTTACCGAGGCTCTGGTCTTTATGCCTTCAAAATTGTTTTTTATGAACTTCGCTATAAGCGGCGAGGTCGTCGTGACGGACGCGAGGCGGTAACGCGAGGCGACGTAGTCTACCGTTTCGCCTATCTCTTCAAAAAGAGCTCTTGCCTGCGCCCTCTCGCCGTAGCAGTTGGCGTTGAAGAGCAGATTGAAGGCAAGACCTTCTCTGTTAAGTCTGTCAAGCAGCTCTATCTGCCGTGCCTGAGCCTCCCACGGAGTAACGTATCCGACCTGAGAGCTTCTGCCGCTCGGGAAATTCCCCCACGAGAAGTAGACCTCCGAGATCTTTTCCTTATATTCAATTATCTTATCAACGAAGGAGTCGTTTTCTGCAATGGGAAGTCCCACGGTGAATTTCGTCATTTGCTCCGACCTCCGATCAGCACTTGCGTATTTGTCGAAAAACATCGCATACTACTTGACATTATATCATAAGTTTTGTTATAATAATAGCAAAAAAACAACATAAACTATAACAAATCAAACAAAAAAAGAGGTTCGCTATGTTAGAAAAGCTAAACCCGTTCGTCAGAATGGCGGCTGACGTGAGCTCAAAAAACGTCAGAGAATACAGGGTGGTAGGTCTTGACCACAGACTGTTTTACGTAAATTCGGGATCCGCCGTTTTAAATATTGAAGGCACGCCTCACGCCCTCAGCGCGGGAAGCCTCGTTTACATTCCCGCGTATTCGGACTACGAGTTCCGCTTTTCAAATTCGCAGATGCTCCTGACGGTATTGAACTTTGATTTTACCGCTGACAGAAGTGAGCAGACCGAGGTCATCACTCCTGCTCCGTATGAGGCGTTCAGAGCCGAAAAACTTTACACGGGGTACCTCCCCGAGGAATTTAAGACTCATATTCTCGTGTCTGACGACCCGACCCTCGGCAAGGATATGCATAAGATAAGAATGCTGTTTTTTAACAGAGATCTCTATTATCGCGATTTCGCATCCGTCACGCTCAAAAGTCTTCTTCTCAAAATTATTTCGAGATCTCATACCGACGGTGCTCAGGAAACGGCGCTCGGGATAATTTCTTACATTAAGGAGCACTACTCCGAAAGACTCGTTGCAAAGGAGCTCTCGGTAAGATTCGGCTACCATCCCAATCACATCAACAGGCTCTTAAAACTTAACACGGGTATGGGCTTCAAGGACTTTGTGATACGTTACAGGCTCAAGGTGGCAAAGGATATGCTCGTTTCCACCGCGGATAGCATCACGTCCGTTTCCGAGGCTTGCGGCTTCGCGACACCGTCGTACTTCTCAGAGCTTTTTATCAGATACGAGGGAATGACGCCGAGGGAATACAGAAATTCTCTTCGTTCGGGCGTGTAAAACGTTTTAAATCGTAAATTAAATAATAAATTTACGAGCGCGCTATTGACAAATAATTTTAATATGTTAAAATAAATATGTTACTAATTTTTAAAATTTTGGAGACCGTTATGAAAAAAGTACTCGCGTTTTTGATTATCGCAAGCACACTTCTCTCCGTCGGTGCCCTCGGTGCGTCGGCGGTTTTTGAGCCGATGGACGTAGGACAAATGAAGGAGGCTCTCGATTCTTCCGACGGGGATGCGTCGGGGAAAATGGCGTTTGGGTGGGGCTTTGACGATATTCCCACCGAAGATAAGGCTTACGACAACGACGTTAAGGCGTCGATCAAAGAGCTCTTAGAGGGCGGAAGGTATTCCTATACCGTCGAGGATAAGGACGCAACGGCGCAAAGAGGCGTCGCGGGACTCGCCGAGGTTGGCACCTTCGTGCGTAAAAGCTCGGGAAAGAGCGCTGTCGTATACAGCTTTGAGACCACGGAGGGGCTCGTCGCGGCGGATGCCGCTTCGGCTTTCTATACGCAGCTTTCCGAAGCTTACGGACAAACCCCTTCGGCTCCTTACGTCCATCTTTGCGGCGGATTCGTGCTTGAGGGCGACGAGGTACTCATTCTCAGCGTTGCCAAAACTTTGGTTTACGACACGGTAAAGCACGGAGATTTCAACGGTAATAATTACAATATCTACGGCGATGCCTACGCGTCCTCTATCACGGGAAGCGTCGGGGGCATTCAGTTCAAAACTCCCGACGGAGCGATAAGATTTGAGTACGGCGAGCTCGTTTGGGGCAAGGCGCACAAGGATTACTACGCCGAAGGGTATAAGTCCACGGACGCCTACGCCGACGTTTACACGACGGGGGCGGATTACAACAAGCTTCACGACGCTATGGCGGGGGAGAGCTTCGTTCTTTCCGCGTCGGTAAGAGCGCCGTACACCTTCGACACGGTCGCGGGAACTATGGAGATCTTCAGAACGAGATCCTCCTTTACGGGTCTTGATGGAAAGGTCACCTTAGATACCATACTCGCTAAATATAACACTTCAACGCGCGAGATTTATATTTATTCCGCGGGCAAAGAAATAAAAACGGGTATTTATCTTTCCGATCTTGACAGCACGACCGTAGCGGTGCACGTTCGCCCGAAGGAGAACGCCTTTGATTTTTACGCTGACGGTATTCTCGTGGCAAAGGACGTTACCTTCCTTACGGATGCAATGATCAAGCAGATAGTGCCTGCCGAGAAAAATGAGCCTTCGGGTGCGCTTGAGGACTATACGCTCACACGCTTAAGACTTTTCTATTCGTCGAATAAGATGCTTACGGGCGACCTTCTTTGCGTTGACGATTTTGCGTGGTATTTTTCTGACAGTTATCTTGAGCGCTCTGAGCACGATAAAACTCTTATTGCCCGTTCCGCAGAGCTTAAGGATAAGCTTTATTTGAATTTTTATATGAACATTCCCCGCGCTGCACTTAACGATTATCAAAACAACGCTTGCGTAAGGCTGAAGGTCGGCTCGGAATATACGGACATTCCGCTTATGAACGGAAAGGTGGTCGAGAGCGGCGAGTACAAGGGGCTTTTAAAGTACTCCTTCGGTATGAGCTTCCTCGATATTGACGAAGAGCTGACGCTGAGTCTGAGTGCGGAAAACGGACACACGCTTTATCTTTACGGTATGGATGGCGGCACGGAGCTCTTCGCAAAAGACAGCTATAAGACCTCCGCGCTTGAATACTTCAAGCACTTGCTTGACGAAGAAAACGGCTTTGGTGAGCCGACGGTGAAGCTCGCGCGCGCTGTATTAAACTATGCTGCCTATATGCGTAAAAATTACTTCAGCGGCGCAAACGCGAACATTCCCGCAGAGGAGCTTCCGAATTTCGGGTATGCTTATACCGCGGAGGAGATTGACGCGGTGACGAGCGAGCTCGTCGCGGACTCGGTGGACAGCGAGCTTTACAAGGAATACGTGCGCTTTGGCGATATTCACGGTCTTCGCATAAATTCAAATTCCTTTATGTACGAGGACGGAACTTATATTTTAACTAAATTCACGTACGTTTCCGTGCGCGACCTTACGGTCAACGGCAAGGCGGTGAAGCCCTCCGAGGACGGAAAATACGAGTACGTAATAAGCATCGCTGACCCGCTCGGAATGAACGACGTTTATACTATTGAGTTCAGTGACGGTCACGATTACAGCATTATAAAGATCTCGCCGTATCAGATGGCGGCGAATATGATGAGAGCACAGGATACGAGCGAAGCTTCCGTTGAGTATCTTAAGGCTATGTACCTTTACGCCTGTGCCGCGGAGGAATATTTTTATTCTATACGTTGACAAAGACGGCAAAGTCCGATAAATTTTACCGAAACGGAGATAAAAAATGATAAAGATCGAACGCGTGAGCGTAATGAATTTTGAAAATGCGATAAGAGGCGCGAGAAATCCGCTCAACAGCTGGGACAGAATGGACAGCTCGTATGACGAAAAGGGGAATTTCATTCTCGGACCAAACGACCTCTCTCTTGCCGCGAGGCTTGCCAAGGCGGGCAGCGACCACAGAAAATTTCTCCGTCAGATATTCGTGACGATGGATATTACGGCTCCCCTTTATTGGTGGAAGGAATTTGATACCTACAAGGTCGGAACGGTCGCAAACTCCTGCTCAACGATGCATAAGATACAGGCAAAGGAATTCGTGCGCGAGGACTTTTCTATGGAAAGAATGACCGAGGACTCGGCGCGCGTTATGGATTCCGTCATAGAATTTCTTGAGTCGGAGAGAAAAAAGTATCTTGAAACGAAGGACAAGGCGCATTGGCACAATATGATCCAGCTTCTCCCGTCCTCGTTCAATCAGATGAGAACGGTAACGATGAATTACGAGGTTCTCATAAATATTTACTATGCGAGAAAAACGCATAAGCTTGCCGAATGGCACGAGCTTTGCGACGTTATAGCAGGACTTCCTTACGCAAACGAGCTCATTCTCGTCAAAGAACCGTCCACGGAAGGATAACAATTATGAAAGACGGATTTATAAAGCTTGCCGCCGCTCTTCCCGATATAAGAGTCGGTGACGTCGAATATAATCTTGCCTCTTGTATCGAAGAGGCGAAAAAATATTCTGCCCGAGGCGCAAAGATCGTGGCTTTTCCGAAGCTCACGCTTACGAGCGCGTCGTGCGGAGATATGTTTTACAACAGTGCCGTGACCCGTGCGGCGGAGTCCGCGCTTTTGGACTTCGCAAAGGCTACGGCTTCGTTTGACGCGCTCTTCTTCATCGGTCTTCCGACGGTCCTCGGAGCGTGCGTATATAACTGTACGGCGCTCGTAAAGGGCGGCGCCGTCGCGGCGCTTATCGCGATGAGCGGTGACGGATGTTTTTCCGAGCTTTTCGAAGACACGGAAATGGTTATCGGAGAAAAAAACGTTCCCTTGATGAGATCTGCTGCGATTCAGCTCGATTACCCGAGAGGGCTTCGTATTGCCGTTGCTTCCGACGTTGGCGAGGCTTGCAAAAATTGCGGCGCGTCTGTCGTCGTGATTCCCGCAGCGGAGGCAGAGGGGATAGGCGTATCGGAGATGCGCCGCGCGGCGATAAAGGAGGAGGCAAGACGCCTTTCTTCCGCCGTGATATTCGCAAACGCGGGTGTCGGTGAGAGCGGCTCGGAGAGCGTGTGCTCGGGATATTCCGTTATCGCGGACGCTCTCGGAAACGTAGCTTGCCGCGAGCCGTTTTCCCAGGAAGAGCTTTCTATGAGCGTTGACCTCGAAGCGGCGTTTTACCGCTCCGAAGGGTATCCGACGACAAAATGCGCAAAGCTCTCGCTTAAATTCGAAATGACCGAAACGGCTCTGCCGTATTTTTCAAGGACTCCCTTCGTTCCCGAGGATAAGGACGAGAGGGCGGCTGCTTGTAAAACGGCGTTTGAGATCCAGGCACAGGGTCTTGCAGGAAGATTTGAGCGCTCTTATTCCAAAACTATGGTGCTCGGTATATCGGGCGGCCTTGATTCAACCCTCGCCCTTCTCGTTATGGCGCGCGCGGCGGATATTCTCAGGGCTCGCGGAAAGGACGTTGACAGGAGCGTCATAAGCGCCATAACTATGCCTTGCTTCGGAACGACGCAAAGAACAAAGAGCAACGCTCAAAGGCTTGCCGAGCTCCTTGGCGCGCGCGTCAGATGCATTGATATAAAAGAAGCGGTCGGCGTTCATTTCAAGGACATCGGTCACGACGCCGAAAAATACAACGTAGTTTATGAAAACGCGCAAGCGCGTGAGCGCACGCAGGTGCTTATGGACGTAGCGAACGCCGAGGGCGGTATAGTCGTCGGCACGGGTGATCTTTCCGAGGCGGCTCTCGGTTGGGCGACCTACAACGGCGACCATATGTCTATGTACGGCGTCAACGCCACGGTGCCGAAAACCCTCGTGCGAGCGATAGTAGAAAATTACGCGAGTGAATGCGGTGATAAGGACGTTTCCGCTATTCTTCGGGATATACTCGCAACCCCCGTCAGCCCCGAGCTTCTTCCGCCGAAGGACGGAGAGATCGCGCAGTGCACGGAGGGTATCGTCGGACCTTACGAGCTTCACGACTTCTTCATATACCACTTCGTAAGAGAGGGATGCTCCCCCGAGAAGCTTCTCCGTATGGCGCTCAGTGCCTTTGACGGTGTTTACGACGAGCAGACCGTGCGCGGCTGGTGCAAGGTTTTCCTTCGCAGATTTACGACCCAACAGTTCAAGCGCTCTTGCACGCCCGACGCGCCTTCTGTCGGAATCGTTTCGCTCTCTCCGAGGAGCGCTTGGCGTATGCCCTCCGACTTCTCCTCGGCACTGATGACTTTAGATGATAAAAAATGAGTAATATATTCGATCTTTTCAAAAAAATTGAACAAAAAAACGACACGGGTCCCGTGTCGTTCATCATCGCGGGTCTTGGTAACCCTGGGCGCGATTACGCAAAAACGAGGCACAATATCGGCTTTGCCGCGTTGGATCACATCGCCGAGAAGTACGGCGTTAAGATCGACAGGGCGAAGTTTCACGCTCTCGTTGGCGAGGCGCAGATTGACGGCGTGCGCGTGCTCCTTATGAAGCCCGAGACCTTTATGAACAACTCGGGAACTGCAATAGCCGAAGCGGCAGCGTTTTATAAAATACCGCCTGAGCGCGTGCTCGTGCTTCACGACGAGATAAGCTTTGAGCCGGGACTTTTACGCATACGCAGAAAAGGCTCGGCGGGCGGTCACAACGGCTTGAAAAGCATCATAGCCCACCTTTCGTCGGAGGATTTTCCGAGGATCAAGATAGGTGTTGGTAAAAAGCCCACGCCCGAATACGATCTTGCGGATTGGGTCCTCGGGCGCTTGTCCGAAGCGGACGCTCTGGCGATCGCAAAGCGATTTGACGATATCGCGGAGGCTGCGCGTCTTATAATAGCGGACAAAACGGAAGACGCGATGAGCCGTTTTTCAAAATAATCGAGGTTCTTTTATGAATTTGTTTTCCGGAATAATCGGAAGGGATAAGGAATTTTCCGACTTTCTCGGCGTAATGAGGACCGAGCTTGCAAGCGAGCGAGCGCACCCCGCCGTCGTAAACGGACTTTCGGGTGGGGCGGAGATGATGTTTCTTGCCGAGGCTGTGACCGAGGCGAGGCGTCTTGGCGGTAAGCCCGCGCTCGTCCTTTGCTCGGACGAGGCTGTGCGCGACTCCGTTTGCCAAAGGCTTTCGTCCTTCGGTCTTGACGCGCTGACCTATAAAGAGCGCGACTTCGTATTTTACAATATCGGTGCCTCTCACGACACGGAGCGTGAGCGGCTATCGGTGCTTTCCGCGCTTGTTTCGCGTTCGTGCGACTGCGTGGTCACAACGCCGAGGGCGGCGGCGATTTTAACCGCTCCTCCCGAAACTCTTCTGAATTCTCGTATCTTCGCGTCGCTCGGTGACGAAATAGCACTCGGGGATCTGGTAGGTAAGCTTGAGACGCTTGGATTTGCGCGAGTTGACGCCGTTGACAATGCGGGTCAGTATTCCGTAAGAGGCGGTATAGTTGACGTCTTCGGCACGGAAGCCGCTCTTCCCGTGCGTATAGAATTTTTCGGCGACGAGGTCGACCGAATAAGCGCGTTTGATCCGATAACGCAAAGAAGCAAGGAGAATCTTTCGTCCTTCGAGCTTTTGCCCGCAAGGGAGCTCCTCGTAAACGAGAGTGCTCGCGCCGCTATAAAAAAGGCTCTCGCAGACCTTATAAAAAAAGCTCCGAGCGACACGTCGCTTACGCGTCTTAAAAGCGAGCTTGCCTCCCTTGAGGCGGGGGGCGTGTTGAATTTTGCGGATAAATTCATCTCTGCCGTTTATGAATCAGAGGTGAGCCTTCTTGATTATTTTTCCGACACGGGTCACGCCGTTTTTGTCCTAGGCACCAACGAGTGTCGCGCGAATCTGGAAAAGTTCGAAGAAGCGCTTCGGGGGACGGTCAAGGGGCTTATAGAAAACGGGCTTACGAAGGCGAGCTTATGCTCACCTGCCGTGGACAAAGAAAAGTTCGAAGGCTTTCTTGATTCTTCCTTTACCGTTCACGTCAATTCTTTCGCGGGCGGTGTCAAAAACAAGCGCCTCTCGGGGCTTTTCGGCTTCAGATGCAGAAGGACGGTCGCGTACGGCTCAAACCCGAGGATGCTCGTCGAGGACGTTCTTACTTACAAAAAGAGCGGCTATTCCGTGCTCGTGCTCTCGGAGAGCGAGCAGGGGGCAAGGTCCGTGTCCGATACTCTTTGCGACGCGGGAATACCGAACGCCGTTTTGAAGGACGGCGCGCTCTTTTCGGCTATGGACACGGGCGTTTACGTCGGTGTCGGCTCGTGTGAGGGCTTTGACCTTATAATGCCGAAGCTTGCCGTGCTCTCGACCGCTCAGGACGAGGGAAAAAGAATAATGGCAAACAGGCGCAGGCGGCGCATACTTAAGGAGGCGGGAGGAGCCGGTGAGAGGCTCATCAGCTACGCCGACCTTTCCCCGGGTGATTACGTGGTGCATCTCAACTACGGTATAGGTATGTTTGAGGGCATCGAAACCGTCACGGTCGACGGTGTTACCAAGGATTATATTACGATAAAATACGCCGGCACGGATAAGCTCTTCGTTCCCTGCGATAAGCTTGATATGATCGGCAAATATATAGGCAGCCGCGATTCATCGGGTGGCGTAAAGCTCTCGAAGATGGGCGGCGGCGATTGGGTGAAAACCAAAACCCGCGCAAAGAGCGCGGCGAAGGATATGGCAAAGGAGCTGATAAACCTCTACGCGCAAAGACAGCGAATGCCGGGCTTTGCCTTTCCGCCCGATTCGGAGCTTGAGGACTCGTTCGCGGCGGACTTCGGATTTGAAGAAACGGACTCTCAGCTCTCTGCGATAGATGATATAAAGCGCGATATGATGCGCCCCGTTCCTATGAACAGGCTCTTGCTCGGCGACGTCGGCTTCGGCAAGACCGAGGTTGCGCTTCGCGCGGCGTTCAAGGCGATAATGGGCGGCAAGCAGGTCGCCATACTCGTGCCGACTACGGTTCTTGCGCTCCAGCATTTCGAAACCGCGAGCTCGCGTATGAGGAACTACCCCGTTACGGTGGAGATACTCACGCGCTTCAGAACGCTGAAGGAGCAGGCTAATATTCTTCGCCGAGTAAAAAGAGGAGAGATAGACGTGCTGATAGGCACGCACAAGCTCTTATCGAAATCTCTTGAGTTCCGCGACCTCGGACTTCTTATAATAGACGAAGAGCAGCGCTTTGGCGTCGCGCAGAAGGAAAAGCTGAAGGCGGCGGCGAAGAACGTCGATATTTTAACGCTCAGCGCAACGCCGATACCGAGAACTCTGAATATGGCGATGAACGCCATCAGCGATATGTCCCTGCTCGACGAGGCTCCGGGTGAGCGAAAGCCTGTCCAGACCTACGTCCTTGAGCACGACGAGGCTGTTATCTACGACGCGATAGAAAGAGAGCTTGCCCGCTCGGGTCAGGTGTTTTACCTTCACAACGAGGTCAGCACGATCGGCTTTACGGCGGATAAGATAGCCACAGCGTTTCCGATGGCGCGCGTCGCGGTTGCGCACGGGCAGATGGATAAGGATGAGATCGAGGATATCTGGCGCGCGCTCGTCGACGCTGAGGTGGATATACTCGTTTGCACGACGATAATAGAAACGGGAATTGACCTTCCCTCGGCAAACACTCTTATTATAGAAAACGCCGACCGCTTTGGACTCTCTCAGCTTCATCAGATAAGAGGAAGAGTCGGACGCTCGGCAAGGCAGGCGTACGCTTACTTTACTTACAGAGTGGGGAAAGCGATCTCCGAGGAGGCGGCAAAAAGACTCAGCGCGATACGCGAGTTTGCCGAATTCGGCGCGGGCTTCAAGGTTGCGCTCAGAGATCTTGAGATAAGAGGCGCGGGAAATCTGCTCGGAGCGGAGCAGCACGGATATATAGACAGCGTCGGATACGACCTTTACGTTAAGCTTCTTTCCGAGGCGGTGCTTGAGGAAAGCGGCGAAGTGAGGGAAGAAAAGCCCGAAACTCTGATAGATATAAAAGTCAGTGCGCACATTCCCGAGAGCTACATTCGGGAGAGCTCGCACAGAATGGAAATGTACAAGAAGATATCGCTTATTAAAAGCGCCGAGGATAAGGACGACGTTTCCGACGAGCTTTGCGACAGATTCGGTGACGTGCCGCTGAGTGTTGAAAGACTTTTGAATGTCGCGCTTATAAAGTCGATAGCGACCGAGGCGGGGCTTTCAAGGATAGATTACAGTGGCAACGTGCTTTCGTTCTTCACGAAAAGTCCGAATCTTGCCGCTTGGGGCGCCGTTATGGAGGCTCACAGAGGAATGTCTGTAAGAGCGGCGTCGGGTATGGCGTGCGTTTCGCTTCGCGTAACGGATGCGCCGTCGGTGACTCGGATATGTGAAAATATTATGAAGGAATACGCTTTGGCGCTTTTAACGGATGAGGATAAAAATGGCTGATAAGAATATAAAAAACAAAAAGAACGACGCAAGTCCGAAAGGAAAGAAAAACATCCTTGTGATCGTCGTCTCGGCGGTGGCAGGTCTTGCTTTAATACTTGGAACGGTACTCGGGATAATCAATTTTATTGACGCGAGAAAGGCGGTTATGGAGTACGAGGGCGTCAGAATGGACGAAAAGGTGGCGTCGTACCTCGTTTCCGTATATAAACCCACTTATATCGCCGAGCTTAAAAATCCTGAAAAACGAAATATAAGCTACGCTCGCGATTCGGAGGATTTCTGGTCTATGCAGGATCCCGACGGCTCGGGAACCTTTGGCGAGGGCTTTAAACGCTCATCGGAGCAGTATCTTAAGGAGATACTCGTCGGTACTTATCTTTACGACAAGAACACGAGGATGAGCGACAAGACTGAGGAGGCAATAAAGAAGAGCGCCGATCAGGTTCTTGAGTATCACTACGGAACGCAGGGATTCGACGTGCTCTTCGCGAAGGACGCGGAGAAGATGGGATACGATTACGAATCCTATCAGGAGGCGGCACAGATGCTTTACAAGTCCTCTCGCGCGTGGGAGGTCATATACGGCTCAAGCGGTGAGGCGGCTGTAGGTTTTCCTGCTGAGTGCAACGAATTTTTAAACCTTGCTTACTCACACGTCAATCTTGCTTTCGTGAGAACTAAGACGACCTTTAAGCTTGACGAGGGCGGAAACAGGGTCGAGGAGTCGGGCAAGCCCACACTTGAGGAGCTTAGTTATGCCGAGATCGATGAAAGGCTTGAGAAGATAGCGAGCGTTAAGTCGATGATCGACGATTATAATAACGGAAGAACGCCGAGCGCACCCGTAACACAAGCGACGGTGGTCGATTTAGCAAAGGAATATAAAACCGACCAATCACCTTCAAGAATAGATAAGGGATACTATTTCTCTCCTTATTCGGAATATACCACGAAAAGCTTTTTGGAAGAGTATGATAAGAACGGTCTTAATAAAATAGTAGAGATCGCACTCTCCCTCTCTCTTAACAGCGACGGAAAGGCGTACGCCTACGTCGATCTTTCTCTTTCAAGCAACGATAAAAACGGAAAAGAGAGCGTTACTTGCTTTATTTATAAGAGCGCTCCTGTCAAAAACGCTTACGCTGACTTAGAGCTTTCGGATTTCTTCACGGATTTCTTCGCCAATGCGGCAGAGCTTTACTTATATCCGAAGGAAGTAAAAGCAAGGTGTGAGACGGTAGAGGTAAAAGAGAAGTTTCACGAAATGCCTATAGCTGCCATACCTCAGAACGGTATTCACAAAATCAGAGAATTCATAAAAGAGGACTGAACTCGGCGTCCTCTCACGTAGCGTGGGGACCCAAGGACGTAAGAAAGGAGAGAAATATGCAGGTATTCTTCATTGCTCTTGTTGCAGTAGCCGTTTTGGTAGCGGCGGCAATACCGGGCTATCTTCTCGTAAAAAAGAAGATAGTTGGCGAGGAGTGTATACCGGGGTTTTCTAAAATACTCGTTTACGTATGCCAGCCTTGCCTTGCGGTATACACGTTCAAGAGCGCGGAGTATTCGGTGGAAAAGCTTGTTGATATAGGTATATTCGCGATACTCGCCACCGTCGTTCCGTTTTTGATAATGGGGACCGTATTCCTTTTTGTAAATAAGAAAAGCAAGGAACAGACGGTGTACAGAATAGTTACTATCGCAAGCTCTTTTGGTAACTGCGCGTTTTTCGGAATACCTATCATAGAGGCGCTCTTCCCGCCGGAGGTGGCAAAAGAGGTCATACTGTACACTACCGTTTATTCTATGATGATGAATATAACGGGTTGGACCGTCGGCTCGGCGATAATTTCGCGTGATATCAAATATATCAGCGTTAAGAAAATATTCTTAAATCCCGCGGTGCTCGGCACGGCTCTGGCTCTCGTTTTATTCATAGGCGAGATACCGGTGCAAAAGGACCTTTTATCTATGATAACCGCGGCGGCGAAAATGGCAACGCCCCTTTCTATGATGATATTGGGAATGCGCCTTGCGACGATGCGGGTGGGCGAAATATTCTCCGATTACAGAATATACCTAACCGTGGCAATAAAGCAGCTCGTTATGCCCGTGGTCGCTTTTGCCTTCGTCTTCTTCCTGCCGATAGATCCGACACTCGGCAGCGTGTTCTTCATCATAAGCGCGTGCCCCGTTGCGGCGGTGGTGCTGACGTATTCCGAGATGGTCGGAGAGGGGCAAAGGAATGCGGCAAGTATGCTTCTTGCGGGAACGCTTCTGTCCGTCGTGACTTTGCCGATAATGACGTTTCTTTTGCCGCTTATTAAGTGAAAATTTAACACGGGTGCCGTCAAGATAACCTTTGCTGCGAGAAAAGATCTGTATCTTTACGGCGTAATACGTAAATCAAACTTTACATTTATGCGAAACGTAAAAAGAGCAAAACGGAAAATTCCGTTTTGCTCTTTTCTTATAAAAACCGTATTAAGCTCTTATTTCTTTCAAAAACTCTCCTATTCTTGAAAGAGCTTCTTTTATGTGGTCTATTGAGTAGCAGTATGACGCGCGGACGAAGCCCTCGCCCGATTTGCCGAACGCAGTACCGGGAACGACGGCAACGTGCTTTGATTCGAGGAGCCTCTCGCAAAATTCGTCGCTCGTAAGTCCCGTTGATCTTATAGAGGGGAAGGCGTAGAAAGCGCCCTTCGGCTCACGGCACTCAAGTCCGAGCGCGTTGAAGCCGTTTACTATAATTCTTCGACGGTCGTCGTATTCCTCGCGCATACGTTCAACCTCTTTGTCACAATGGCGCAGCGCCTCGACTGCCGCATATTGCGAGGCTGTGGGAGCACACATTATCGCGTATTGGTGTATCTTGGTTATCTCGGTGATGAGGGGGGCGGGACCGCAGGCGTATCCGAGGCGCCAGCCCGTCATAGAAAACGCTTTCGAAAAGCCGTTGATAAGCACCGTGCGCTCTTTAAGGTCGGCGACCGACGGAGCGCAGGCGTGGGTGCCGCCGAAGGTCAACTCGGCGTATATCTCGTCGGAGATGACGCAAACGTTCGTTCCCCGCAAGACCTCGGCTATCTCTTCTATATCAGCTCTCTCCATTACGGCACCCGTGGGGTTTGAGGGGTAGGGAAGGATGAGGAGCTTCGTTCTCGGAGTTATGGCGGCGGCAAGCTCGCTGCCCGTCAGCTTGAATCCGTTTTCCGCCTTCGTTTCTATTATCACGGGAACACCGCCGCAAAGCGTTGTTATCGGCTCGTAGCAAACGTAGCTCGGCTGAGGGATTATCACCTCGTCCCCGGGATCGACGAGCGCTCTTACCGTCATATCGATCGCCTCGCTTCCGCCGACGGTAACGAGTATCTCCGTCTTCGGGTCGTAGCGCACGCCGTATTTTTTGCAAACGTATTCGGAGAGCTCTTCTCTGAGCGGCTCAAGACCTCTGTTTGCCGTGTACCTTGTCGAGCCGTGCTCAAGCGAGCGTATTCCCGCGCTTCTTATTTGCCAAGGAGTTCTGAAATCGGGCTCTCCGACGCCGAGTGAGATGACGTCATTCATCGTATTTGCTATATCGAAGAATTTTCTGATGCCCGACGGCTTTATTTCCGTTACTTTTTTTGATAGGACGCTCGTGTAATCTATCATAAAGAGAAGGCACCCCTTTCGTCCTTTTCTTCGCTCGTAAGCTCAAAGCCGAGTTCCTTGTATTTTCGCATAATGAATTGCGTCGCCGTCGACGTGACCGAGTCGATTACGGCAAGCTCCTTCGCGAGGAAATCGGAAACCTCGTGGAAGGTACGTCCCTTAACGGTGACGATAAGGTCGCAAGCGCCCGACATAAGAGATACGGATTCCACCTCGGGATAGCGGGAAATGCGCTCCGCAACGTCCTCAAAGCCGAGTCCCGCAGTCGGCGTGACCTTCAATTCGATTATCGCGCTTACCGCGTCGGAATCCACTCTTTCCCAGTCGATGATGCCCTTGTAGCCGCGTATTATGCCCTCGTCTTCCATTTCTTTTATTTCGGCCTTTACCTCGGATTCGCTAAGACCCGTGATAGTGGCGATATCCGCGTCGGATATTCTTGCGTTTTTCTCAAGCAACTTTAAAATTTTCTTGTTCATTTTTCGTTTCTCCTTTTTGTTTTCCTTATTTATTATACGCCGCGGAAAAATAAAAAAGTCCGCGGCAAAAATGCCACGGACGAAAAAAATCGTGTTACCACCGTGATTTCGCGCTTACCTCGCGATAAGCACCTCGACGAGTGCGAAAGCCACACTCCAGCGCTTTAACGGGCGCACCCGCTCGGCATTTACTCCGCGAAATCTCGCGTTTCCCTCCGAGGGCTTACGGACTGCTTCATCTTCGCACGCGCCGAGGTCTTGCACCGATACGCCCCGTCTCTTTTTGCTGTCGCGCTTCCAAGACTACTTCTTCCGATCACAGCCTTTGATCAAGTATTAGTATATCATATTTTTTCGGGTTTGTCAAGAGGCAAAGCAGGTGAGATTAAAACTCCGCGTTTTGCCGATTTTTAAGAAGTCCTGATCAGTATTTAAGCTGCTGAAGCTTACAGATATAATCAACCCCCGAAAGCGCCTTGTCGATCTTTCTGTTATAGACTATATCAAGAGAATTCGTGATAAGCTCGTTGTGCGCTTCACAAGAGAAGACGTTCTTAAGGAGGGTCATATTTCTTGATCCCGTCTTCGTGTACTCGTCGAGGCTGGCTGATGTAAAGTTGCTGACGGTCTTCATATAGCTGAGCTGACCGTTGCATCCGATGCCCGCGATCATACACCACGAGTCAAAGAGCTCGCGTATCTTTTTTTCATCTTGAATAGGTGCTTTGATGTGATCAAGGTAGCCCGTGAAGTAATCAAACTCTTCGCCAAGAAGAGGCGTGTGTGACGTGCTGTCAAACTTGTAGGGAATGACCTCGAGGCTTGCTCCTCTGTTATTGATGTCGATAAGCGACATATAACCGACAGACCAAGAGGGGAAGAGCGTGTGCTCAAGCCCCGGTTTTGGGAAGTAGAAATTGCCCATACTGTAAACGATGGGCGCACCCTCGTATATCTCGTAGCCCTGAGGACAGTGGGTGTGCATAGCAACGACCGCCGCGGCTCCCATATCGACGAAGTTGCGGTACATCTCGGTCTTTCCCGGCGAGGGGAAGGGATTCCTTTCGTTTCCGCCGTGGAAGTATATCACGGGAACGGCTCCGCGCGAGCGAGCTTCTTTTATCGCTTTTTTAACACGTCCGAGCTTGTAACCCGCCGTGCCCGCAAGGTCGTCGTCCGCGATGCCAAACTCGTTCTCACAGACCGCAAAGACCTCAACTCTGACACCGTCCTTTTCAAAAACGGCAGGCTTATACGCCTCTTCGATATTCTTACCCGCGCCGAATACCTGATATCCGCGGTCCTTAAGAATCTCCATCGTGCGGAAGAGCGGAGCGGGACCGAAATCGCGCGAGTGGTTGTTGGCAAGTCCGACCGCTGTGGGACTCAAGACATCTATGTATTCCACGAAGTCTTCGGACGACATAAGGTTGGGACCGTCCTTGGGAATAGGCGTGTGATCTTCCTTGTTTCCGAGAATGTTTTCAAGATTGACGACGCTGAAGTCAGCCGCCTTGAAATACTTGACGGTGTTTTCCATTGTCTTTTTTACGGCGTCTTTTCCGGGAAACTCGGAAAAGTAATTAAACGACATATCCGATGCGAATAAAATTTTCATAAGATATCCTCCCTCGTTTTTTTAGTATATCATAAAAAATTAAACATTTCAAGTCCCGAGAACGATATTTTCCTTTTATCACGCTTCTTTCGGTTGACTTTTTTACGTATCTGTGATAGAATTAAAAAACGGAGATGTGTTATGAAAAAAAGAAACGAAAAAGCTGAATTTGTCCTTCGCACTTTGCTTTCAGAGTGCAGAGCCGTGCCGAAGGAGCTTGATATAATTTCTTTCGAAGAAACGGACTCTACGAATAAGGACGCAAAGGCTGTCGCGAAGGACACCGCCCGTGACGCGCTTTTTATCGCGGAAAGGCAGACTGCGGGGCGAGGGAGGCTTGGCAGGAGCTTTTCCTCGGATGGCGGCGGACTTTATATGACCCTTCTTCTGAAAAGGAAAATGGAGCCCGACGATGCTCTGAAGCTTACCGTCACGGCAGCCGTGTGCGTTGCAAGGGCGGTAAAAAAGCTCTGTGCGATAGAGGTGGGTATCAAGTGGGTGAACGATATTTTCCTTGACGGAAAAAAGCTTGCGGGGATCCTATGCGAGGGGGCGTGTGACGAATTCGGCAAAATAACTCACGCCGTGCTCGGCATAGGATTGAATATTTTTCCGCCTTCGGACGAGGCTCTTTCGGATATAGCGACGGCGCTTTCGGAGCATATGGAGGCCGTGCCTTCAAAAGAGCTGCTTGCCGCTTTTATAACGGAAGAGATATATCTCGCTCTTGGCGAGAGCTTTTCCGACGTGCTTTCGGAGTACAAGAAGCATTCCGTTCTTATAGGACGGGACGTAAGAGTGATTAAGCTTTCGTGCGAATATTCCGCGCGTGTGCTTGATATTGACGATAAGGGTGCTCTTGTGCTTTTACTTGAGAGCGGAGAGATCGAGCATCTTGGCACGGGAGAGGTCAGCGTAAGACTTTGATTTTTTGCAAGAACGTTATACTTTGGCAAGAATTTTATATTGACTCGGGCTTAAAAAAGAAATATAATAAGTTTAAAAATACTATGAAAGCAGGTAGCTAAAATGCCACTCGGAATTAAAGATTATCACAAAAGTCTTGAATGCCTTCACGTAGGATGCGAGCGTCCTCACGCTTATTTTATCCCCTATGCGAGCGAGAAAAACGCCGCGCTCGGAAAAAGGGATTACAGCGAGTATTTCACGACTCTTATCGGCGTTTGGGACTTTAAGTTTTATCCGTCCGTTACAGACGTTGACGGATTTACCGTCGCAGATCTTATTACCGACGACACGATCCCCGTGCCGATGAATTGGCAGAATATGCTCGGCAAAGGGTATGACACGCCGAACTATACGAATATAAATTACCCCTTCCCGAAAGATCCGCCGCACGTTCCGAACAGCAACCCCGCAGCTCTTTACTCAAGACGGTTCTTCATAGAAAAACTTAACACGGGTAAGGACTATATGCTGACTTTCGAGGGCGTGGACTCCTGCTTCTATCTCTTCGTCAACGATGAGTTCGCGGGATATAGCCAGGTCAGCCATATGACGAGCGAGTTCAACGTAACGAAGCTTCTTAAAAACGGAGAGAACACGGTGAAGCTTCTCGTTCTTAAATGGTGTGACGGTTCGTATCTTGAAGACCAGGATATGTTCCGCGCCTCGGGTATTTTCCGCGAGGTATATCTTCTTGAGCGCGACGCGGCGAGAGTCGAGGATATTTTCATAAAGTGGGATATAAGCGACGACTTTTCTGAGGCTGTTCCCGAAATAGAAGTAAGGACGAACGCTCCGCTTGACGTTTCCGTTAGAATTTCAGACAAAGAAGGCAAGTGCGTGCTCTCGGGAGGGGCCTCGGTAGACGGCACGGGAAAGATATCTCTTCCCGCTCTTTCCTCACCGATGCTCTGGAGTGACGAGGACCCTTATCTTTACACGGCTGAATTTACCGCGGGCGCTGAGATCATCCGCATAAAAACGGGCGTCAGAAACATAAAAGTGAAAAACGGCGTTATTCTTATAAACGGAAAGAAGGTAAAGGCAAGGGGCGTAAACCGCCACGACAGCCACCCTCTTCTCGGTCACGCAACTCCTATGGAGCATATGCGCCGTGACATTATGATCTTCAAGCAACACAATATAAATATGGTGAGAACGAGTCATTACCCGAACGACCCGCGCTTCACCGAGCTTTGCGACGAGTACGGTATCTACGTCGTTGACGAGGCGGATCTTGAATGCCACTCAATGGGTGTTTACGGCACTCATAACTTCACCTGCCGTGAAGAGTGGGCAGAGAGCTACCTTGACCGCGCGGAGCGTATGCTTGAAAGAGATAAAAACCATCCGTCTATAATTATCTGGTCCGTCGGAAACGAAAGCGGAGCGGGCATAAACCATAAGCGTATGGCGGAATACTATAAGTCGCGCGATAACACGCGCCTCGTGCACGCGGAGGACGAGTCGAGAAAGGCTCGCGCCATAGAACAGCACGCAGACAGGCTTGACCCCTCCGTTCCGAGCGCTGACAGCTTCCGCGAGTATATCGACCTTGAGAGCCGTATGTATCCGTCGAAGGAAGAGCTTCTTGAATACTATCTTGACGACGAAAAGTGCAAGATGCCCGTGTTCCTTTGCGAGTACAGCCACGCGATGGGCGCGGGTCCCGGTGACCTTAAAATGTATTGGGAGCTGATATATTCCTCCGATCGCTTCTTCGGCGGATGCGTCTGGGAGTTCATCGACCATTCCGTCGCGAGAGGAGAAAACGTCTTTAAGAAGCCCGAGTACACCTACGGCGGTGATTTCGGCGATTTCCCGAACGACGGCTCGTTCTGCGTTGATGGTCTTGTTTATCCCGACAGAAGACCGCACACGGGACTTCTTGAGCTTAAAGAGGTGTTGAGCCCCGCGCGTTTTGAATATTGCGACGGCGTCCTGAAGGTCAAGAGCCTCAGGTGCTTCAAGAGCCTCTCCGACCTCTCGCTCACCTGCGTTACCGAGGTAAACGGCAAGGCGGTAGTGACGAAGACCTTCGGTGCGCTTGACATAGCTCCCGAAGAGACAAAGGAATTTGCAATAGAGCCCGTAAAGGCTGATGGAGTGGTGACGCTCTCGGTATATCTGAAGCGCACAGACGCCACGGAATGGTCCGAAGCGGGATATACCGTCGCGAGTGAGCAGTTCGTTATTTCAGACTCTCTTCGTATGCAGGGCGCAAAGGGCGGCGGTGCCGCTCCGACCCTTGCAGAAACTCCTTCCGATTATATCGTCGTCTTCGGTGACGCGACGGCGAGGATAAGCAAGAATACGGGACTTATAGAAAGCCTCGTCGCCTTCGGAGGTGAGATGCTGGCGTCTGCCGTCGTGCCTACCGTTTGGCGCGCTCCGACGGATAACGACAGACGCATAAAGCTTGAATGGATGAAGTTTGGGTTCGACCGTCTTATGACAAATTGCTACGGAACGTCTGCTACGGCAGACGGGAATGGCGTCGAGGTCAGCGCGCGTGTTTCCCTTGCCGCAAAGGCTCTCGCCCCCGTCGCGACTATGACTCTCAAATATATCTTTGAAAACGACGGAGCGATAAAGATCGACTGCTCCGCAGACGTGACCGACAGCGTCGTGCTCGACGAGTGGGAAGCGGGCAAGAAAAGACCTCTTTGGCAGGGTATGGTGAACGTAGAGCTTCCTTATCTTCCGAGATTCGGATTTAAGTATACTCTCAAAGAGGGCTTTGAGGACGTCAGGTACTTCGGCTACGGCCCGTACGAGTCGTACGAGGATATGAAGCTTGCCTCTCGCCTCTCATACTTCCGCACCACCGCGACTGCAAACTTTGAGCCCTACGTAAGACCCCAAGAAAATTCGGCGCACGTCGGATGCCGCTTCGCAGACGTAACTACACCTGCGGGAAGAGGACTTTACTTCGCTGCCGATAAGTTCTCGCTCTCCGTTTCGCACTATTCGCCCGAGTATCTCACGGGTGTGGCTCACGACTACGAGCTCGTGCCCGAGAGGGAAACGACCGTCATCGTAGATTACCGCAACAGCGGCATTGGTTCGGCGTCCTGCGGTCCCGTGCTTGCTCCCGAGTACAGAATAAGCGAAAAGAAGATAGAATTCACGCATTATATAAAGCCCGTATTCTCGGGCAATATAGATCCCTTTGCCGAGTATGAAAGGCTCGGTTAAGCGATAGACTTAAGCAAGGGGGGCTGTCGCATTCGGGGATAACCGAATAAAAAAACAGGCGGAGACATTGTAATACAGTGCCTCCGCCTTTGTTTTACCGTTCGAATACGTTACCCTCCGAGATGATTATACGGTATATCGCAAGAGAGCTGTCTTCATCTCCTATTCCGCCGTACCAATAAAGAAGGTAAGAGGTGAAGAGTCTTTGCCATTCGAGAGCCGTTTTAGCTCCCGTGTTCGCAGGAGGTGAGAAGGCGCATCGCGCCGTTAAGTCCCCTCGCTCGCCGTATGCCTTTATCTCTGCCTCGGCAAAGTCGACTACTATTCTGACAGTGGTGATATTATTATCCGAAAGAGTGGCGACGACGTCCTCTCCGTCGCCGAGCGTGACTCGCCCCTCGGTATCGGTTTTAAGCACGGTCAGCTTTGCCGTGGCCGAGGCGCCCTCCGCGTTTACTTTCGATATTATGCGCAGGTCTGTGCCTATCGGCTCTTTGCCCGATATGCTCCTTAAAGAGAGCGTGTAGCTGAAGGCGGTGTCTGAGGACGTTGCGAAATTGTTCTCCGCGCTTTGCGCGTGCATAAACGGATCGGACTCACCCTTCGTCCACTCGACGTACGCATCGCCGTTTTCATCAAGCCTCGTTATGAACGACGCGCCGACGTTATCCTTGGACTTATAGGTGATTCCGTCGAGATACTTGTTTGCTTCCGTCACCTCAAGCGAGCCCTCGTTATATTTTGCGTCAACGTAGACCGTGCCCCATTTTGCGTACACCGTGTATACGCCCGTCGTGCCCTTCGGTACCTCTTCGGTGCGGCTTTTTTCGGAAAAGCTCTCGTCTGTGTACCAACCGTAGAACTTTGAGTTTTCCCTCGTAGGTGTCGGAAGCGGCGTTGCTTCTTCGTCCGAATACGATCTCGGAGCTCCTTCGGGAAGACTTCCGCCGCCGAGCACGTACGATATCTTGTTTGAGTCCTCCGCCTCTTTAAGTACGCGATTCCCCTCTTCCACCTTTATGGAATACACGCGCATAGCGGCACCGTCAAGGGAAGAGTGCCCGTACCAATAGAAAACGTAGGAGTTAAAGCACTTCATCCATTCCGCGGTGCTCTCCGCTCCCGTTCCCGAAGGCACGGAAAAGCTCGTAAATGCACAGAGGTCGCCCATACCGTCATATGAGAGGATGCGCCCGCTTTTGAAATCGAGCACGAGCCGTAAGGTCGTGATCTTTCCCTCCTCGCACTCGGCGATCTTCGTATTCGTGTCACCGATATAAACGTCACCGTCGCCTTCCGCTATTCGGAAGATTCCAATCCTTTTCGAGGGAATTTCGTTCCCGTTCACGTCGGATTTTGAGATTATCCTGAAATCGGAACTCGGCATTGGCGCCCCTTCGCTCGGCGAGAAGGAAACCGTGAAGGTCACGCACATATCGTCAGCCGAAGAGGTCGATATATTTTTTCCGTAGTTTATATAGTGGAAATGCGGGTCGTTTTCTCCGACCCTCCAGGTGAGAAATCTTCCGCTCTCGTCCGAGCCTGTGACGAACGAGGCGCCGACCTTTGAGCTTGCGTTATAGGTAACGCCGCCCACAGCTCCTTGCTTGCCGCTGACGTTCACCTCGCTCCTTGAGTAATCCTCGCAGAATAATTCGGAGAGCCACCTTGCGTAAAGCTTCAGCGTTCCCGTCCCTCCGAGGGGCGTTTTTTCAACACGGGTCCCCTCTTCAAACGTAGGACTCGTGTACCAGCCGACGAAAACGTCGTTTCCTCTGGTAAGATTTTCGGGAAGAGATGCTTGCTCGTCGTTCTTGTACACGGTGGGTGCTCCGCTTGGCAGAACGGCACCGCCCGTTTCGTATACTATGCGTCCGCCGTTAGAGCCTATAACGTCGCCGCAGGGGACGAGCGTTACTCTTCCTGCGGGGGCGCTGAAACGAACGAATCCGCCGTCATCGTCCGAATAAACGCTTGCAACTCCTACTCCGTCGACTAAAACGCGCCAAGTTCCCGTTTCAATACCCGAAATATAGTAATCGAAGAGCCCCTCTCCGACCGTTTCGAATCCGAAGCTGTCGTAGGCTCTTTCCGCACTCTTTACGAATACGGCAAAGACGTCGCCAACGGCAGCGCCCTCGACCGTATCGCTTGAAATTCTCGACACGGGTAGGCGCTTGTTGCTGTTCTTGTCCGTGACGTACATAGCCGTCAGCATATCCGTTCGCTTTTCTCCTATCCGTGAGAGCTCTATTCTGCCCCAAACCGTGTCGGCTCTGTCGCTCACCGTGTAGGCGTCCGTGCAGTTCTTTCCGCTCGGCGTGCCGTCGGGGTTTACGTAATCCGCGTCGCTTATCCAATAAGCATAACCGGAGCCGCCGATCTTCATAATAGTGTCGGCACCGGCAACGGAGTGGAGCACGAGCCTGCCGTCTTTAGCGAGGACCTCTGCCGTGAGGGTCTTTTCGTCAACCGTTGGCTCGTCTACCGTATGAAGGAGAAACGTCCTTCTGAAATCGGCGCTCTTTGCGTCTGCTGAGTCGAAGGTGAAGAATAACATCGGCGCCTCGTCGTCTCCCGTAAAGACGGTGAGCATTCTTCTGCCGACGTAATCGACCGTGTCGGAGGGGTACGCCTTCGTGATGTCGCCTGCGATGTACGCGTACTCGCTTTTGCCCTCGGCGCACGCATAGCTGACGCCCGTTACCACACCGAGCTCGTATTCGCCTGAGAGCCAGACGTCCATAGTTGCTGCTTCTTCGCGCCTTCTCTGGCTTCCCGAGTAGTAATAGCGTGCAGCGTTAGTTATCACGCCATTTTTGATTATCGGGTCTTTATCGGAGTTTTTGGGGTTGAAGATGAGAAGTCCGTTATGCGCAACGGTGGACTGCCTGTAATATCTGTGTGAGTCGGAGGCGTACTTATCATACGAGCCCGAGCTTGCCGCGAGGAGCCCTTTATAATATATCTGAAAGGTACCGTGGTCGTAATTATCGTGGTTACCCATAGTCATCTCGCCGATCTTCATAAAGGCAACGGCTCCCCCCTCGCCCCACTCCGAGCGGGCGGTCATTTGCCCCGCAGGAGAGGAGAAGTACTGTACCGTGTCGGGAATTTCACCCGCGTTTTTGTCAAAATCGGGGAATGCCGATGCGAAAACGGTCATAAGAGCGGGGGTCACGGCGTGTGAGAAGTTGTAGAAATACCGTTCGTATCCATCCGTTGCTCTGTAAGCTGCGTAAGCGAGCTCTTCGTCGGAGTAGAGCGCCGCCGCAGGGAAGAGGTAAAACCATTCTGCGGCTATTCCGTCGCGCATAGCCGTGGTATCACCGCTTTGAAAATAAGTGCCTGCCGAGGTGAGGTGGCTCTGCCAGAAGTGCGCCGAAAGACGCGCGCCATCGATGTTTTTATAAGGCATCTCGCCTGTCGCGGTCTTTATCGCGTATGCCGCCCAGGTGTAGAGATAGTATTTCGACGTGCCGTAGCCGCCCGAGCCCTGCGAGCCCCAGCCGCCCTCGTAGCAAACTTCTATTACGGGCACGAAGTCGTCGAAGAATTTTCCGCCAACGTACTCCCAAAGCTCAGGCGCATCGTCGAAGAACGCAAGCGATACCGTGACGTAATCGCGCAGAAATTGAGGCCCCGTGCCGTGCCCCGACACCGCGCCTATTTCGGGCTTCGGCTCAAGAAACAGGTCGTATTCGAGCTGAGGGCACATTAAATTCGACACGCCCCCCATCATTTGCGCCTTGTCGCTTTCTGTGAGAAGGTCGTAGCACCAATCGTAAACGAGCGCTACGGTGGTCATCGTGTGGCTCGCTCCGTGATAGGTGTCCATATGGAGCTCCTTTGGATAAACGAGCGTCAGAAGAGCGCTCTTTGCGGCGATTATTGCCTCGTAGCCGTAGACTCTGTCGCCCGTTATGAGGTAGGCAAGCGCCTTTGCTTCGATTTCGGCAAGAGTCATCTCGCTATATCTGAAGAGCACTCCGTTTTTGTAGTTTATCGGAAAGCCGCTCAGGCACCCGTCGCTGTCGGCAGCCGTAAACAGAGCGGACTTCAGCGCCGCGCTTTCCTCGCTGTTAATAAAATTCCGCAGCTCGTCAAGTACTCCTTCTGTGATAAGAAGGCGGGGGTGCATTCCTTCGCTCGGATAAAAATCGGGTCGCCCGAAAGGCGATCGGCCGATCTCCCTCGCCGCGCCTCCAAACTGTGACAGGGTGAACTCGGCATTCTTTTTTATAAGCGCGTCTATCAGCGCCTCGTATTCGGCTTCTTCTTTTTCTTCGAGCTCTGCTTCGTACTCCGCGCGAGTCAAGTAAGATATTGAAACAAGATCCCGAGGGACGGAAAAACCGTCGGAGGTGATAAACGAATTGATGTCGGCAGCACCTTTTTCGAACGCCTCGGCACAGTTGGCGGTATAGGCAAGCTTGCCGTCCTTTTCCATAAAGCCCCAGACGAGAAGCTCGGAGCCGTCTCGGTCGTATGCTTTGACGGCTTTTAAAAGCTCTCCCGACAGAGCGCGGTTCGTGTTTCCGAGGAGGATCTCGTATTTTTTCTCTGCTACGGTGTCGGGCTTTGATGAGAGGCTGATGCCGAGCGCCGAGCGCACGGAGGACCTCAAACTGCTTGCCATCTGACCGTCAAGCTGATTCGCATCCGAGGAGAAAATTATTACGTAGTCGCTCCCCTCGCCGTTAGCGATAACGACGTCCTCTTCCGAGGCGAGTCGGGCAGAGGGGGGCTTATCACACCCTCTTATCTCCTCTTTGCACGAAAGAAGCGGGAGCGTCATAACGAGCGCGAAGAACGCAAAAGAAAATAGTTTGATCATTCTCATAACGAAGAAATCCTTTTTTGTGTTTCTTTAATTAGATTATATCAAAAAATGAAGTGATATGTCAATATTTTGCGGGAATAATGGGTAAAAAGTATAGTTTTTCTGTTTCAAGACAACGAAAACGAGTAAAGCGCGGAAATAACCGCCCGCCCGTCTTTTGCCTTGGGCGGCGCTCAGCTCTTCGAATCGCCTTTTCAAAAAAGTAATTATTTTTTCGAAAAAAGACGAATATTATATTGAAACTCGACAAAATTAGTGCTATAATATAAAAAAGCACGAATTTCCGCGATGTCCGAGTGCTGTCAAAACAACATTTTCAGGAGCTTAAATTCAATGGTTGAGATTTGTTCTAAAATGGATTTCGAAAAAAGGATCAAGGGAGTCGTTATAAGCGAGCAGCAGATAAAGACCGCCATCGCCGAGCTCGGACAGAAGCTTGACACGATATATGACGGCACGCCGATTTTGCTTATCGGTATACTCAACGGCTCGTTCGTGTTTATGTCGGACGTTTGCCGTTCGGTAAGCGTTCCGTGCGAGATCGCCTTTATGTGCGCGAAGAGCTATTACAGCGGCACGGTTTCCACGGGCAAGGTCAATATCACGATGGACGTCGACAGGGATCTTAGCAAATATCACGTAGTCGTTCTTGAGGATATAATCGACACGGGCCGCACCCTCTCCGAGGTGGTGAAAATTCTGAAAAGCCGTTTTCCCAAGTCGCTGCGCGTCGTAACGCTTCTTGACAAGCCCTCGCGCAGAGTCGTTGATTTCAACGCCGATATCGCGCTCTTCACCATTCCCGACACCTTCGTTATAGGCTACGGACTCGACTGTGCGGAGCTTTACAGAAATCTGCCTTACATAGCGGAGTATAACTGCGAAGAATAAAAGCGCCGACAGCCCGCTTTCGGGCTCGGCAGAAAAATAAAAAACGAAAAGAGAGAAGTAGGCGGGCGATCTGCAGAAGAGCAGGTGTGCCGTCAGGCTCTCTCTTTTCGTTTTAGATATATTATAAAAACTGTAAAAACTCAACACGGGTGAGGGCTTTTATATCGCGGTCGCAACCCACTCGCCCAAAAGCACTCGCGCTTCTTCGGCTTCCGTGAGCTTTTTGCGTATAGACTCGGTGAGCTCGACGCGCCCTTTTTCAAGGAGTAGGACGATAGTAGACCCCGCAAGCTCAAAGCGACCCTTTTCCTCGCCTTTTTTGAACGCGGCGTTTTCTTTTTCGTTAACTATGCCGCCGACTATCAAAGCACCGATCTCACACTGGACGACGGGCCCGAAGTTGTCGGTTTCAAGAAGACACCAGGAGCGCCTGTTAAGTACGTAGACGGGGTATTTTTCACACGCTATCGGCTGAACGCTGTGAAGCTTTCCGGGAATGAAGTGATTCTCTCCCTGCCTTCCGTTGTCTATATAGCAATAATGGTGATAATCCGATGCGCAAAGGCGGAAGATAAGACAGGTGCCGCCGTGATATAAGCGCGCAAGCTCCTCGTCCTTCAAGAAATCCGAGAGCTTGTACGACGAGCCCTTGATCGCGAATCGGCTGTCCTCGTCTATCGAAAAGACGCTGAGCCATCCGTCGCACGGGCTGATCATATGCTCAGGTGTCATATCGGGTGCCTTTTGCTCCCTCGTTCTTATGAACATCTCTCTGAATGAGCGGAAAGACTTTAATTCCTCTTCGCTGACGTCGATGCCATTCTTTTTTACGTAGCGCTTTGCCATAGGCTTTGAGAGGGAAGAATGAAGGAAACGCACCGCGACCTTATCAAGTCGCAGGCACATAAAAGCTTTTAAAAGAATTCTGCCGAAAACCGTGCCGTAAAAGAAGCTTACGGAGCCTGATGTGTTTTTCATACTCTGAGGCCGAGGATAACCATAACCAGACCGAGCACGCCGAGAGCGAGCAGCACGAGCTTGCCGATGAGCGCGGGCTTCTTTAATTTAAAGGGAGTGATAAAAGCTATCGCTACGGCAAGGAGGATCCAAGGGAAGATCTTGTCAACGGGGAGTCTTAAGTAAAGACCCGTGCCCATAAGGACGGGCACGATGATTGCGGAAGAGGTAACGGGCAGACCGAGATAAGTTTTGCGACTGCCTTCTTCGGTCAGTTGGCGCTCCTCCTCGTCCACGTTGAACCACGCGAGGCGGATGAGGGCGCAGAGGAAGTAAATTACACCGATCGCCGTGTTGAGGGGCTTTATCCCGCAAGCGCAGAGCGTGATCATAGCGGGAAGAGCTCCGAAGCAGAAGAGGTCGCTTAGCGAGTCTATCTGGATTCCGAAGCGCATCTCTTGCCGCGTTCGCTTTTTTGTCGAAGCGATCTTGCCGTCAAACATATCGCAAAAACCTGCGAACATAAGGCAGATGAGCGCCGCTTTCAAATTGCCTGCCCACGCGTAGGTGATCCCCACGAAGCCGAAGGCCGTACCGATATACGTCAATATAACCGTGTAATTATAAAATCCTATCATAAGATTCTCCTGATTTTTAAATAAAGTACGCAAAGAAAAGACTGTAAAATAAAATGCACCACGGCTTTGCCAAAAGGATTATTGCCGTGAACTTTTTAGCCGGCATATTGATAAGTCCCGAAAAGTAACAAAGAAAATCGTCGGGAGCCAAAGGAAGAAGGATTGAGAGAAACAAAAGGGTCGTGTAGCTTTTGCTCTTTTGGATTTTTTCTATATAAGGCTCGTATTTTTTGAGCGAAAACATCTTTTCGATGATGTTTATTCCAAACCATCTTGCCAGCCAATACGCCACTATCGACCCGAGGCTGATGCCGATGTAATTCGTCCAAAATCCGCCCGCCGCACCGAACAGCGCCGCTCCTACTATGCAACCGAGGAAACCGGGCAAAACGGGAATTACTACTTGAAGCGCCTGAATGAGAGTTAATATTATGGGCGCCCAAACGCCGAAGGAGATTATATAAGTGCGAAAAGAATCGAAAGAGTCGAAGTGCCCGTTTCTCCACCCGGATATCATAAATATTGCCGAAATGAGGAGAAGAACGGCGAGGAGAGCCGTGGCGGTATATTTAACGATAGTTTCCTTGGATTTCATCCGTCTCTCCCTCCGAAAGTCTTTTTAGGCCAAATGATGTTAAAACTATTATATCACAAAAACGCGAAATGTCAAGAAAAAAAGAAAAAGCCGTCGAAAAACGCGATGCTTCACCCCGTTTTAAGCTTCGGCGAAAAAGTGCCGCTTTTGCGTGAAAAAGCGCGGATTTTAAAAAAAACCAAAAAATAAAAACTTTTTTTCTAAAACTCTTGACAAAGCGAGTATTTTTTGATATAATATCTCCGTCACGAGAGTTCTTGTGGCAATGCTGCTATGGCTCAGTTGGTAGAGCACATCCTTGGTAAGGATGAGGTCCCCGGTCCGAATCCGGGTAGCAGCTCCATAATCCCCGAGGAAATATCCTTGGGGATTTCTTTTACTTAAAAATCGACCGCGGAGGTTTTTATGAATATCGAAGTAAAGAGATTTGACGAGCTCAGCACGACGGAGCTCTATGAAATACTGAGGGCTCGTGCTGAGGTTTTCATCGTTGAACAGGATTGCGTTTATCAGGACCTTGACAATAAGGACCTCGGAGCTTATCACGTCACGGTAAGGGAGGACGGCAAGATCGTGGCGTATTTGCGAGTGCTTGACAGGGGCGTCTCTTACGACACGGCGTCCGTCGGCAGAGTTATCACCACAGAGCAGGGGCGTGGCAGAGGTATAGGTCTTATATTATTAAAGGAAGGATTAAAGGCGGCGAAAAAGTATTTCTCGGCTGACAAAGTTACGATAAGCGCACAGTGTCAGGCTCGCGGCTTTTATGAAAAAGTGGGCTTCGTCGCCGTTTCTGAGCCGTATTTAGAGGACAATATTCCGCACGTAAGAATGGTGCTTGATCTTTAATTTCCCTAAAATCTTTTTTGACAGTGAGCGTTGCTTGCTGCATAATGAAAACGAAGGATAACACGGACGGGCGGTAGAGCTATGTTTTCTGAACTTTATTTAAAAACCGAAAATTCCGAATTCCTCGACGTCTATATCGCAGCCTTGCCGCGCGGAGGAGCTGACGCTTCCTTGATAGAGCACGAAGGGCGGCGCGAGGAGCTTCTTCTCGTAAAAAACGAGAGGCTTTTTCTTGAAAAATTTTATTCGTGGCGGCTTTTGGAGAAGGCGCTCGGTTTGAGATTTGCCAAAACTCCGAGCGAACTCGGTCTTGCAAAGAACGCCATCGGTGCGTGGACCTCTCCGTACGCTTACGTTTCCATCTCTCATTCGGGCGGAGCTTTGGCCGTGGCGGTGTCAAGCGCGCCCGTCGGTGTGGACGTAGAAAAAGTGGGTGCGCCGCGCTCTGAAAAATTTGCGGAAAGAATGCTTAACGAGCGCGAGCTTTCTCTCTTTTGTGACACTCCCGACGGTATGAAAAGCAAAATGCTGATGCGCCTTTGGACTATGAAAGAGGCTCTCTTTAAAGCGTCGGGGAAAGAACGGTTCGTTCCGAGGTTTACGGACACGTCGTCGGGGGCGTCGTCGAGGGTAGTGCTTTTGGGTGAGGAATGCTTCGTCGTTTCTTACGCGTCTTCGCTTCCCGACAAGATCGGCATCCGCGTGACGCAACTTTGATTTTGAGAACGGGTGGGCGCTTGAGTTTTACTCCGTGATTTTTGTGCGTTTTGGACGCGGTTTCGTATCTTCCGTCCAAAACGCGTTTTGTTTTGACGCATAAAAACTCGTTTTCTTCATTTATATATAAGAATATATAATAGCCCGCTTTCGGTAATAGCTCGCTTTCGGTAATTTAAGGCTCGAAAAAATAAAAATTAAAAAAAGTTCAAAAAAAATGAAAAAAGGTATTGACAAACGGGAATAAATCGTGTATAATAGGTAGGCTGACTCGCGGAAAGCACGCGAGGGAGCGCGAACTTGCTCATTGAAAATTGAACAACAAGAACGATTAAGAAGCACTGAAAAGTGCGAAGAATCTCGTTAAGAACACTTTGAAAAAAGAAACTCAAAAAAGTAAGAGAAAGCTAGATTAAGTA